>DFHF01000022.1 GCA_002371825.1 Ruminococcus flavefaciens
GGCGTGATCTGCTTTCTATGTATCGTTCTGAAGGAAACTTCTTGTATAATTAAAGACATACTGTCAGTATGCCTAAGTATCTGTAATATGCTGTTTTTTTATGAACATTCATCTAAAATGATACTTTTCTGGATGATTTTATGATTTATAGATATTTGTGTGATATAATATACCAAACGCAAACTACAGGAGGATTCTTATGAATATCAATCAAGGAAATATATGTGGGAAGCGAATCAAAGCACTCAGGAAAAAGAATAACCTGACTCAATGTCAACTTGCAGAATTATTACATATGAGCAGAAGCACCGTCCTAAAGTATGAGACTGGACGCCAGATACCACCTGTAGATAGGATTTGCGATATAGCAGATATCTTTGATGTTTCCACGGATTATCTTTACGGAGTATCTGATTGTTCTTTGCCATTGTCAAAGTTAAACGAGATTTTCTATGATGATATGACATACTCAGAACTAATCTCCATTGTTCTTGGCTTATCGGAAGAGCATCAAAAAGCCTTCATGATAATATTGGAGTGCCTCAGAAAAAAACAAAATCGTACATCCGAGTGAAATGCTTCATTCACAGGCTCACAAATCGTTCACAGCGGCTTCAATCGCTCTCGGTGGTGCAGCTTCCCGAACTGTCACCGATGCCGTCAAAAACGGCTCACAAATCGCTGATAGGTTTTCTATCACTTGGTTTTCGAGGAAACAAAAAAGGACTCGATTCCAGTGTTTTCACATTTCGTGAAAACCACTAAAACCGAGTCCGAAACTTTGTATACTATTTTGGGGCAACAAAATCGAGATTTGCCTGTATTTCGACCTTTGGAGAGGGCTGAATTCTCACTTTTGAGAGTTCAAATCCTTACACATGGCTAAAACAGCTCAATGTCATCTATGAAAATCGAAGTAAATTTTTCGAGATTTGGGCAGCAAAAAAGCCCGATATTTCGGGCTTTTTTGACTGTGTCATCAATTTAGTCATGACGATATGGTTGGGGTGGAAGGATTTGAACCCTCGAAATAACGGAGTCAGAGTCCGCTGCCTTACCGCTTGGCGACACCCCAGAATATGGTGCTGTTTGATTCAGCTTTATTATTATAGCACCATAAGAAACAAAAGTCAATAGGAAGAGATATATTTTTTTATTTTAACTTAATGTTCAAGGGCATCCAGCTCTTTATAGCCTGGGAAAGGGTCACCGGCGAGATGGATCTCCGGGTTATCATCGACAATAAATTCAACGGCTTTATTGTAGGCGAAGATAGTATTTACGAGCTGATTTCCGCCGTACTCACCATCTCTTGTCCAGGTCACGGGCTCCTCGTTAAGGGATGTAAATGTGATTTTATTAGTGCGGAAAAAGCGGATATAATCACGGTTTATCTCCTCGTTGATATTGAGGAGGGAGGAGATTATCTGCTGGAGCTGAAGGGGATTTGAAGGCTTTTTGATAAGGACGACTTCAAATTCGCCGTCATCGAGGAGGAAGTCTGCCATAGACAGCATACCTGCGACGGATGCGGTATTAGTTACCATTCCGTAGATAAACTCATCATCAATAACGTTGTCGTCGTATTCCACACGCATCCTTCTGGCACGGATATTAGCGAGCTGCATAAGTCCTGTAAGGATATAGGCAGTATGTCCGAAGATATTTTTAATTGGCTGAGAGGTCTCGTAAGTTATATTGGTGAAAGCGCCAAAAGCGACTATATATGAGAAATAGTCGTCATTGAATCCGCCTACATCGCAGGGGACGGGATGACCTGTAACGATATTTCTTGCCGCAGCAACGGCGTCCTTAGGGATACCGAGGCTTTTGGCGAAATCATTTGTTGAGCCTGCAGGGATATATCCTATAGGGATACGTTTTTCGCTTCGCATGATACCCTGGAGGCACTGGCTGAGAGTACCGTCGCCGCCGGCACATACGAGTATATCATATCCGTTGGCGCAGGCATACTGAGCCTGTACAGCGGCATCGTCTCCGCTCTGGGTGGGGTGGACGGTAACCTCAAAGTCTCCCTTGACGAATTCATCAACAATTTTTCCGAGTTTTTCTGATATTAGTGCCTTTCCGGCAACAAGATTTACAATAAAATAAAGTCTTTTCATTTTGTTACACCTTTGTCCGGTAATATTCGCCTATGATACTATTATATAATTTTTTACCGGCTTTTTCAAGGGGAGAGATATAAATTTAAAAAATATGACTGTTAGTCATTGCCTGCGGTGAGCTGCCGGACAGAGGCAGACGGCTTAATTAGCTTATTCAGCAATCATGGCAACAGCATTTACTTTTTGTGTGCGGAGGTAACTCCGCAGGCATAAAAATTGTGCACTGTAACAAGGGAACGCCTTCACTTGCAAGGCATTCCCTCTCCCCAAACAGTCCACCGGACTGTTTGGGGATTCACCCTTTGCGAAGCGCCTTCGTATTATTTCGCCGTCTTTAAAGCTGAAAACGGCGACCAGAGGCGCTGCCTCTGGACTCTGGCAAGGGATAACATCCCTTGCATCCCTTTTCACGCTGCTGCTCTGTACGAGGCACTTACTCTGCTTTCGCTCATTTTAATAGAAAGTAAATGCTGTTTCCCTTATTCAGCAATATAAAAAGCTTGCAATTTCAGAAATGATGTGATATAATAGTTGCTGACGGGGAGCTCGTGAGACGGGCTGAGAGGAAGGTGAGACCTTCGACCCTTTACCTGATTTGGATAATGCCAACGTAGGGAAACTGATAATGTCTTTTCACTTTCAGGGAACTGCGTAAGGCGGTTCCCTGATCTTATTTTATAAGGAGGCGTTTCAATGGTAAAGATCAACGGTGAAATGCTTGATATGGCAGGAAAGACTGTAACTGAGATGCTGGCCGCCATGGAAGTGAATGGTCAGCGTGTGGCAGTAGAGCTGAATGAGGATATTGTTCCCAAGGCTTCATACGGGGAGACAGTTCTTAAGGAAGGCGATACAGTTGAAGTAGTAAGATTTGTAGGAGGAGGCTGATATGGCTTTACCTACAAGAGAAGAGATGTATGCCGCCCTTGAAGAAAGACACGGAGCAGAGCTCCAGAAGAAGCTTTCGGAGGCATCAGTCGCTGTCTGCGGACTTGGAGGACTGGGATCAAATATAGCTATTGCTCTTGCCAGGGCAGGTGTAGGCAGGCTGCATATCCTCGATTTTGACAGGGTGGATATCTCAAATCTCAACCGCCAGCAATACTTCCCGGAGCAGTTGGGGATGCTGAAGTCTGATGCGCTCTGTGATACTCTGAGCCGGATCTCGCCTTACTGTGAGATACAGAAGGACTGCGTAAAGCTCACAGAAGAGAACATTCCTGAACTTCTGAGCGGGGAGGCTATAATCTGCGAGGCCTTTGACCGGGCTGACCAGAAGGCAATGCTGGTGAACTGTGTCCTGGAGACCATGCCTGAGAAGTATCTTGTAGCCGGTTCCGGAATGGCAGGCATAGGTCCTTCCAACACTATTATCACAAGGCGGATGATGAAGAGATTCTACCTGTGCGGAGACGGCAGCAGCGATGTTGATGACGGCATGGGACTTGTGGCCTCACGGGTGCTGATATGTGCCGCCCACCAGGCCAATGCGGTGATACGGATCATTGCGGGAGAGTACGATGTCTGATCCTGAAAGCTGTTCCGGCTGCCGGAAACAGGCAGGCTGTACCTTCGCTTTTTAAGTAATTTTTATTTTATTATAAAGGAGTTAACCCAAATGAAAAACGACGATAAACTTGTCCTTGGAGGACATGAGTTCTCCTCACGTTTTATTCTTGGCTCCGGAAAATACTCCATGAGCCTTATCGAGGCTGCTGTGAATTATGCCGGCGCTGAGATGATAACCCTTGCGGTCCGCCGCACTAATTCTAAGGAAAACGAGAATATCCTTGACCATATCCCTCAGGGAGTCACACTTCTCCCCAATACCTCCGGCGCAAGAAATGCAGAGGAGGCTGTCCGTATCGCAAGGCTCGCAAGAGAACTGGGCTGCGGCGATTTCGTGAAGATAGAGATAATGCGTGACTCAAAGTACCTTCTCCCTGATAATCAGGAGACTATCCGTGCTACTGAGATACTGGCCAAAGAGGGATTCATCGTTATGCCCTATATGTACCCTGACCTAAATGCTGCCCGTGACCTTGTAAATGCCGGAGCTGCGTCAGTTATGCCGCTGGCTTCACCTATAGGCTCGAACAAGGGACTGGCTACAAAGGATTTCATACAGATACTCATTGATGAGATAGACCTGCCTATCATTGTTGATGCAGGTATCGGACGTCCCTCACAGGCCTGTGAAGCTATGGAAATGGGTGCTGCTGCTGTTATGTCAAATACCGCTCTGGCTACTGCCGGAGACCTGCCCGTTATGGCAGAGGCCTTCAAGCAGGCTATAGAGGCCGGAAGAAAGGCATATCTGGCAGGTCTGGGAAGAGTCCTCACAAGAGGAGCTTCACCCTCAGACTCACTCACAGGATTTTTACACGACTAAAAATAAATGTAAAGGAAGTTGAATTATGAGAAATTACGCTACACAGATGGAAGCTGCCAAAAAGGGCATCATCACACCTGAAATGGAGATAGTCGCTAAGAAGGAGTATATCGAGCCTGAACAGCTCCGTGAACTGGTCGCTAAGGGTGAGGTGGCTATTCCCTGCAATATCAACCATAAGTCCATATCACCTGAGGGAATCGGCTCCCGTATGAGGACAAAGATAAACGTAAACCTTGGTATATCCGGCGATGTCAAGAACTATGACATGGAAATGGAAAAAGTGGATATGGCTATCAAGTTCGGCGCTGAGGCTATCATGGACCTGAGCAACTACGGAAAGACCAACACCTTCCGTCAGGCTCTTGTTGAAAAGTCTCCCGCTATGATAGGTACTGTTCCTATGTACGACGCTATCGGCTATCTGGACAAGGATCTTCTTGAGATAAGCGCTCAGGACTTCTTAAAGGTAGTTCGTGCTCATGCTGAGGAAGGCGTTGACTTCATGACTATCCATGCAGGCATCAACCGCCGTGCTGTTGAGGCTTTTGTCCGTGACAAGAGAAAAATGAACATCGTTTCCCGCGGAGGCTCTCTCCTCTTTGCATGGATGATGATGACCGGCAATGAGAACCCCTTCTATGAGTACTATGACGAGGTACTTGATATCCTCCGTGAGTATGATGTTACTATCTCTCTCGGAGATGCACTCCGCCCCGGATGTCTTGACGATGCTACTGACGGCGGTCAGATAGCTGAGCTCATCGAGCTGGGCGCTCTCACTGAAAGAGCATGGGCTAAGGATGTTCAGGTAATGGTAGAGGGCCCCGGCCACATGGCTATGGACCAGATAGCTGCAAATATGAAGCTTCAGAAGCGTATCTGCCATAATGCTCCGTTCTATGTTCTCGGACCTCTGGTTTCTGATATTTTCCCGGGCTACGACCACATCACATCTGCTATCGGCGGAGCTATCGCTGCTGCAAGCGGTGCAGACTTCCTTTGCTATGTAACTCCTGCTGAGCACCTGAGACTGCCTGATGCTGATGACGTTAAGGAAGGTATCATTGCAAGCCGTATCGCTGCTCATGCTGCTGATATCGCAAAGGGCATCCCTCATGCTATGGACGCTGACAATGCTATGGCAAAGGCTCGTCATGAGCTTGACTGGGAAGAGATGTTCAAGATAGCTGTTGACCCTGAGAAGGCTCGCCGCTACTATGAGAGCACTCCTATCGCTGAGCGCCATACCTGCTCTATGTGCGGAAAGATGTGCGCTGTTCGTACTACAAATATGATACTCAACGGTGAAAAGGTTGAGTTCTGCACAGAAAAATAAAAGAGAAAACGCCGGAGGCGGCAAAAAAATGGGAGTCCAGAGGGATGTTATTCCTCTGGCAGAGGGTGAACGAGGGGGACAGCGTCCCCCTGAGCAGCAGTCCGGACAGCAAAGCGTATCCGGACGGATGCCCTGCCTCACTCTCCCCCGGCTTGCCCGACAAAATAACTCCGGCGTTATTTATATTTTTTTAAGAAGGTATTTTAATGGAAAACAATTACTTCGTCGATTCGGATAAGCTCTCTGCGGCTGCTCTCGAAAAAAAACACCGCCTTGAGAACGATCCCTCCTTCCGTACCGACCACATGGAGTATATGGAGGGTATGGAGCGTATCAGCTCCGACATCATGGACAAGGTAATGTCCGAAATGAACAGCTACGACTATAACTCCTATACCTATGCCGATGTAAGAGCTGCTCTCAGCCACGATCACTGTACTGTTGAGGATTTCAAGGCTCTGCTTTCACCTGCTGCTGAACCATTCCTGGAAAAAATGGCCGAGAAGGCCCGCCTGGAAACTCAGAAGCATTTCGGCAACACGGTGTACCTGTTCACTCCGCTGTATATAGCTAATTACTGCGAGAATTACTGCGTTTACTGCGGCTTCAACTGCTATAACGACATCAAGCGCATGAAGCTGAATATGGAGCAGATAGAGCATGAGATGAAGGTCATCGCTGACAGCGGTATGGAGGAGATACTAATCCTTACAGGTGAGAGCCGTGCCCAGAGCAGTGTTCAGTACATCGGTGAGGCCTGCAAGCTGGCAAGAAAGTACTTCCGCATGGTGGGTGTAGAGATATACCCCGTAAATACTGACGAGTACAAATATCTCCATGAGTGCGGTGTTGACTATGTTACCGTGTTCCAGGAGACCTATGATCCTGACCGCTACGAGCAGCTTCACCTTATGGGACACAAGCGTGTATGGCCCTATCGCTTTGAGGCTCAGGAAAGAGCTCTTATGGGCGGTATGCGTGGAGTTGCAGGCTCAGCTCTGCTGGGACTTTCCGACTTCCGGAAGGATGCTCTCGCCAGTGCTCTGCATATGTACTATCTTCAGAGAAAATATCCCCATGCTGAGATATCTCTCTCATGTCCCAGACTTCGCCCCATTGTCAACAATGAGAAGATAAATCCTCTGGACGTTCACGAAAAACAGCTCTGTCAGGTGCTTTGCGCCTACAGGATATTCCTGCCCTTCTGCGGTATAACAGTTTCCTCCCGTGAGAGCGAGTCCTTCCGCAACGGCATCGTAAAGATCGCCGCAACCAAGGTATCTGCCGGAGTTTCAACCGGTATCGGAGACCACGAGAGCAAATACACCGGAAAGGAGAGCGGTGAGGCTGAGGGCGATGAGCAGTTCGAGATAAATGACGGACGCAGCTTCAGGAAGATGTACGAGGATATGTCCGATGAAGGACTTCAGCCCGTGCTCAATGATTACCTCTATGTCTGATATCATCTGTATCTCAAACCGAAGCCTGTGCAGTGAGGACTTTATCAGCCGCATGAAAAAAATAGCGGAGGCTCATCCGAAAGCAGCTGTGCTCCGGGAGAAGGACCTGACCGAAAAAGAATATGCCCGGCTTGCTGAAAAGCTTATCCCTGTATTTGAAAGCTCCGGTACACCGCTTATACTCCATTATTTCTATGAGACCGCATTGTCTCTTGGTGCCGGTCGGATACACCTTCCGCTGCATATCCTGCGGGATATGCCTGAGGCGGCAAGAAGCAGGTTTGCTGTAAAAGGCTGCTCCTGTCACTCTCCTGAGGAGGCAGAAGAGGCTGAATCGCTTGGTGCTTCATATATAACTGCCGGCCATGTTTTTGCAACGGACTGCAAAAAAGGTCTTCCGCCGAGAGGTCTGGATTTCCTTGAAGAGGTCTGCCGAAGGGTGAAAATACCGGTCTTTGCCATAGGAGGCATTTCCCCGGGTAATATAGCCTCGGTCCGTGAGGCTGGTGCTGCCGGAGGCTGTGTTATGAGCGGGCTTATGACCTGCAGCAGTCCATCAGAGCTTTTAGCCGCATTTGAAAAGGAGCAATAATATGAAAATTACCAGAGAACAACTTAAACTCTACGCTATAACAGACGAAAAATGTACAGGAGACCGTGATCTGGCTCAGCTGGTAGAGGAGGCTATCCTCGGAGGTGCGACCTGTATCCAGCTGAGAGAGAAAAATGTCTCCGATGATGAGCTCGCTGAAAAGGCTGTAAAGCTGAAAAAAGTCTGCAATGCCTGCGGAGTGCCGCTTATTATCAACGATAATTACGAGGTGGCTCTCAGGAGCGGTGCTGACGGAGTACACGTCGGTATAGAGGATGCTCCCGTCAGTGAGATAAGACGTATCGCCGGAAAGGACTTCATTATAGGTGCTACTGCCAAGACTGTAGAGCAGGCAAAAAGAGCTCAGGCAGAGGGCGCTGACTATATAGGTGTGGGAGCGGTATTTCCTTCGCCTACTAAGAAAAATGCTATACGAATAACTCAGGAGCAGCTCAGGGAGATATGCTCTTCAGTAGATATACCGGCTGTTGCCATTGGCGGCATAAGCCTTGAAAATGTTAAAGAGATCGGCGACTGCGGTCAGGCAGGCATTGCTGTTGTTTCGGCTGTATTTGCCGCTGATGATGTCCGCTCCGCCGCAGAAGCACTGAGAAAAAAGCTTGATGAGTGAGGAGGAGTTTTATGTCCGGAAGAATTTCAGTAAAGGGTGAGGGGAAAGTCTCTCTCAGCCCGGATCAGATCATCATCGATCTTACCCTGCAGTCAAAAGACAAGGATTATTCCCGTGCCGCAGAACTTGCTGAAAAGCAGATCGGCAGCCTCAGAGAAGCTCTTAGCCGGACAGGTCTCGACTCCGACGACCTCAGGACCTCAGCATTTAATGTGAGGACTGAATATGAGGGGGTCCAGGACGAAAACGGCACCTACAGAAATGTATTCAGCGGATATGTCTGTATCCATCAGCTGAAGCTCTCATTCCCTATGGATACCGGAAAGTTGGGAGAAGTACTGTCGGCTGTATCGTCTTCGGATACACAGCCGGAGCTCAATGTGTCATTCACACTCAGTGACCCGGAAGCTGCAAAGGAAGAGCTCCTTCGCAGTGCTGCGGAAAATGCCGGAAAGAAAGCCGGAATACTTGCTGCGGCATCAGGTGCTTCCCTGGGAAAGCTAATCGAGATACGGTATAACGTCAATGAACCTGATTTTATTTCACCTACATCCTACGAGATGAACGACTGTCTCAGAGCCTGCGGCACAGGCTTTTCAAAGTCGATAAGCTTCAGGCCGGAGAATATCTCAGTAAGCGATACTGCCGTGTTTATCTGGGAACTCATATGACAAAAAACGGTACCCGCTGCGGTACCGTTTTTTTGTCCCTTTTCAGCAGACTGTACGAATGTATAGGCAGTGGACAAATATAGTACTATATCACACTATGGGAGGTGAAACGATGACCGACACTGAATGGAGCCGTCTTATAGAGCTTTCTCCACGGCAGGCCTTCGGGCAGCTCGTGGATGAATTCGGCGGATATGTTTATACCATAGTCGTAAGCAAGATAGGCGGCTGTGCCGGACAGGAGGATATCGAGGACTGTGTCAGCGATATCTTTGTGGAGGTCTACTCCTCGCTGGGAAAATTCTCTGCGGCTCAGGGAAGTTTAAAGGCGTTTATCGGGAGCATAGCAAAGCGCCGCTCCATTGATGCCTTCCGGAAACTCGCACGCCGTGGGCTCACCACTGTTTCAGCAGATGAAGAAGAGACCGGACTGCCGCCCTCAGATTCCGATACCGCTGCGGAGGCGGAGGATGCTATTCTGAGGCAGAGACTATGGGATGAGGTCAGAGCGCTCAATGAGCCGGATAGGTCGATAATCGTTTATCAGTACTTCTATCGCATGGAATGTACAGATATAGCAGCCAAGCTGAAAATGACTGCTGCTGCGGTGAGAAAGAGAAGTCAGAGAGCAAGGAAGAAGCTTAAAGAAATACTGAGAGATGAGCTATGAGGTGATATTATGAAAAAAGATTTTATGGATATGCTTAATGAGCCTGATGAGGCTGTTATGGAAGAGCTTGCGGAGAGCTCTCCGCTGCCGGACGGCAGGATGAAAAAGAGGATAGTTGAAAATTGTCTGAGAAAGACAGCTTCGGGGGCTGCTGATGAGGAGGATTATGCCGGAGGAACAGATGTCATCCGCCGTCTCCGCTGGACAGGTCTGGCAGCTGCGGCAGCCGCATTTGCTATAGTTATCGCAGGAGGTGCCGGTGTGGTGATGCTCGGCAGAAATATGAAAAATACTGCTCCTATGACTGTTGAGAGCAGCTCCGATACCATTACTGCTCCTGCAGCGGCTGCTATTGAGGAGCCTGCAACTACCCATGACCTTAAGAGCAGCGGCACAGAAGCTGACACTGCCGGAACAAAGCTGACCGTTACTGCATATGTTGCCGGTGCGAATGAGACATCTACTGTTACTGTCAAAGGACAGGATGAGGTGACGGGCGAAGAGGATGACCAGTCCGGAAAAGCTACTGAGCCGGTCAACAGCGGCAGCCAGGAGACTGAAGCTTCCACTGAAAGTGAGAAGGAGCTTCAGTCCTCAGATGCTCCTGATCTTACAGAGCCGGATATACCGGTCGTCACATTTCCTGACGGCAGTCCACAAGCAGTTCATCTGCCAAACTACGGCGCTGTCCTTTCAGGGAACTGGAACAGTATCGGAGGTCATGGAAACAGATCATGGTCTTTCTATGCCGGAAAGGATAGCATAAATCCAGCTCACGGCGGAAAAGGCGAATGTTACCTGGACGGTGAACTCTACGGAGAATTCAGCTACACCATCTTTGACGGAGAGATAACAATTACATGGACGTCAGGTGAATCAGCCTCCACTGAAATGAAAGGAACCATCTCCGGCATGGTCAACGGACGTCCTACAGACCCGTTTGATATAACATGGGAGACAGGCGAAACAGACTGCTTCAAATACGATCATAAGGATGAACTTGATAAAAAGGCTTATGAACCGTATTTTGTTGAAGGGCGCTGAAAACTGCCGTCTGTTGCAGAAATCCGAAAGTGTGACATTTTTCCCTGACAATATTTAATGATATTTAGCCGGCTAATTTGGCTATTTCCTCAAATTTCCGGCAAAGAATTTGCAAAATCCGCAAAAAACAGTTGAAGTTGAAAAAAATCTTTGCTATAATAATTGTGCATACATATGGATGTGTATGCACGATTTTTATTTTATCCGCATATGTCCGATCTGATCTTTTCAAATCAAGCGTAATATATTTTCAGACCACGCTTCATACATGATCGGAATAAATACAAAGAAACAGGAGAAAACTATGAAAGCTTACAACAAAATATTGCTCTGTACAGCTTTGACAGCTGTAGGAGCTGCAGCGGCTGTACCTGCTGCTGCACAGGCTGCGGAGACAGCTCCGGCTGCTTCGGGATATGTATGGGAATTAGATGAGGAAGGACGCATCTTCTGTCATGATCCCGACGGAACTCTCCTCACAGGAGAACAGCTCATTGATGGTCAGTACTATCTTTTCGCTGCAAACGGAGTTCAGAAAACAGGCTGGCGCACAGTAAACGGTCAGCGCTGCTATTTTGATCCCGCTTCCGGAAATCCTGTTACCGGCTGGATAGACTACTGCGGTAAAAAATACTACGTTGATCCCTCCGCCGGAAAAGCTAAGGGTCTTATTGAGGACGAAAGCAAGGGTGTATTCCTGACAGACGATTACGGCGCTGTCATGGAGGAAGAGGGCTTCGTCAGCTCCGATGACGGTCTTCTTTTCGTCAATTCAGAGGGTAAGGTGCAGACAGAGGATTTCGAGTACAACGGCACTCCGTATCATGTGAATGAGGATAATACTGTAAAGACCGAATTCTATACAAGTGGAGATGTATTATACTACATTAACGCTAACGGTACACCGGCACAGGGCCTCCTTGAACACAATGACATGGAATTCCTGCTGGACGAGCACGGTGCGGTACTCACCGGCTTCCAGAATTACAACGGAAAGACATATTATGCCAACGACGGCGGTATCCTTCAGATAGGACTTATGAATATAAAAGACCAGATGTATTACTTCGGAGCAGACCGTGCTATGCTGACCGGTATGCAGAAGATAGGGGAGGATACCTACTTCTTCGGCAACGATGGTGCTGCTGTTACAGGTATGGTCAAGTCCGGTGATGATACTTACTACTTCGGCAGCGATCACCTTATGATGACAGGTCTGGTCAATATCGACGGCAATATCTATTGCTTTGCTGAAAACGGCAAAATGGTAAAGGGCCGCCTGGTAATAAACGGCAGCAAGTACATCTTCGGTGAGGACGGAAAGGCTGTTACAGGCTGGTATACAAGTGAGGGAAAGAAGTATTACTTCAATAATGACGGTAAAATGCATACAGGCTGGCTCAAATATGACGGCCACACCTTCTACTTCGACCCTTCTGACGGAGTTATGCACGATAACTGGACTTATATCGGCGATGACAAATATTTCTTCACCTATGATGGATATATGCTCACAGGCCGCCAGACTATCCGTGGAAATAAGTACTACATTGCAGCAGACGGAAAGGTACAGAAGGGACTTATAAAGCTTGATGACGGCACCTACTACTTCCGTGAGACTGACGGTGTAATGCAGACAGGCTGGCAGACTATTGCAGGAGTGCGCCGCTACTTCGACACATCCACCGGAAAAATGGCTGTGAATACCCGTATAGACGGATATAATATCGATGCTAACGGAGTCGCAAAGCCCATGTCTTCAGTACAGAAGCAGGCTGCCTCTGTTATAAATACTATCGGAAAAGGCATTTCAACTATATATAACTACCTCTGTGCTTCCTGCAAGTACAAGCATACTGAGGATACAAAGTCACTGGCAACTATACAGTCTATGGGCTGGTCATACTTTGCTGACTATGCTATGAAGAACAGATATATGGTATGCTACTATATGGCCGCTGTTACAGAGCTCTTCTATCAGGAGGCAGGCTATAAGACCCGTATCGTTTATGGTACAGGCCGTGGTACAGGTGACCACTACTGGAATCAGGTATATGTCAACGGCTCATGGCTCAATTACGATATATGCAACGGTTTCTACGGAGTTACCGACTCCTTCCTCAAGACTCCCAATAACTATGACAGCGCAGGAAGAAACACCGGTAACGGCTATACATTCAGACAGTATATCTACCCAAGCTTTAACTAATTCTTTTGGAGGCATTTTTCATGAACTTTAAGCTTACAGCTATTTGTACAGCAGCCGTACTCTGTGCGGCATCTGCTGTATCCTGCGGAAAGGATAAGGACAGCAGCAGCTCAGATGTTATCCTTGACATCAATACTACCACTTCTTCAACTGAGGCAACTTCTGAGTCGGAGGAGACTACCACTACAACTGCCCTTTCTTCAACTACAGGCAAGAAGGACGATAAGAAGACTACCACAACTACTGCAAAGAAGGATGAGACAGTTACCACAAAGGCTGCTGATGAAACTGAGGTAGTTACTGAAGTACCAAAGATAGATCCTGATGATGAACCTGATGTGCCTGCTGGTACACCTGCTGAGCCTCAGGATGATCCGGCTCCGCCAATAAACAATATCAGCAGCAGCACCGGAGAGACCTTCAGCACAGCTGATATCGATCAGCCTATCAGCGTGTTCATCTCAGAACTGGGCGGCTCATTCATGCAGAGTGAGGCTGAGGCTTGTATCCCGAAGGGTGACGCAGGAGATATATTATTCGTCTATGAATATCCTGATATAAAGTTCGAGTGTTATTCCAACGGCGGTATACAGTATGTCTATGACATCGTTATCACAGGCGGAGATCACTCCACTGACAAGGGCATTAAAGTCGGCTCATCAAGAGCTGAGGTAATGTCTGCTTACGGCAGTCTTGATGAATTCAACGGCGCTCTTATCGCTTCCGGCAGCAACAGTGAGATATACTTCGTCATGAGCGGAGATACCGTTTCTGAGATACAGATAAACAGCTTATAAAGGAGGAACTGTTTTGGTTTTCAGCAGTCCCGTATTCCTTTTCATATTCATGACCTCGGTATACATCCTGTACAGGATGATACCACGAATGACAGCCAAGAACGTTCTTCTGCTGATATTCAGCATAGCGTTCTACACCTATGGCGAACCCAGGGCTGTAGTCCTGATGATAATCTCTATCCTGATGAACTACGGTTTTGGTCTGGCCATGAAGCAGGAAAACAAAGCGAGAAAACCGGTGCTTGCCGCTGCAGTCACCGCCAATCTCGTAATGCTGGGCATATTCAAGTACGCAGGCTTCGGCGCTGACCTGCTTAACAGTCTGCCCTTCGTCAGTGTACCGGTGCCAAAAATAGCCCTGCCAATAGGTATATCCTTCTATACCTTCCAGGCTATGTCCTATGTCATAGATGCTTACAAGGACCCGAAATACATACAGAAAAATCTTTACAAGCTGGCTCTGTACATAACCTTCTTCCCGCAGCTGGTGGCAGGTCCTATCGTAAAATACTACGATTTTGCAGACCAGATCGATAACCGCAAAAATGATCCGGAAAAGACAGCTCAGGGTATCAGAAGATTCATTATAGGACTTTCAAAAAAGCTCCTTATCGCAAATACCATGGCTCTTGCCGCAGATTATGTATACGGTCTCGGTATTTCTGAACTGACTCTTCCGCTGACATGGCTGGGAGCTGTATCCTATCTTTTCCAGATATATTTCGATTTCAGCGGCTACAGCGATATGGCTATCGGCCTTGGAGCAATGTTCGGATTCACCTTCAAGGAGAACTTCAATTACCCGTATATCTCACAGAGTATGCAGGAATTCTGGCGCAGGTGGCATATTTCAGTTTCCACCTGGTTCAAGGAATATCTCTATATCCCTCTTGGCGGAAACCGCAGGGGAAAGGTGAGAACAGCTCTCAACAAGATGATAGTGTTCTTCTGCACAGGCCTCTGGCACGGCGCAAGTCTGAATTTCATTGTCTGGGGACTCCTGAACGGCGGATTCCTTATGCTGGAGTCCTATAACATTCTGAATACAAAAAAATGGCCCCGTTTCTTCCGCCATTTCTATGCAGTGTTCGTGACGATACTTGCGTTCGTATTCTTCCGTGCTGATGACCTGGGAACAGCCTGCCGCTTTATAGGAAGAATGTTCGATCCTTCCAGTCTTACAAGCTCCGGCTACTCCATGTTCATGGCTCAGCTCACACCTATGTATCTTACCATGCTGGTACTGGCAGTTGTTTTCTCAATGCCGGTTATCGGCGGTATCAGGACAAAACTTACAGCTCCGAAGGCTGCTGCTGCCGGAGAGTCCTGTGCCTATGTGATATCACTTCTGCTCCTGGCAGTATGTATCATCACACTTTCATCCGCTTCCTACAATCCGTTCATCTATTTCAGATTTTAGGAGGCATAAGCTATGAAGAAAAATATACTTTACAGGCTCTATGCAGCCGCTTTTATCGGAATATGTCTTGCTCCGGCAGCATTTATGCCTGTGGTCAGAAATTCCGAATCAAAGGAAAAACGTGCACTTGCTCCTGCACCTAAGCTCAAAACTGAGGAGGGGAAGCTGAATTTCGATTTCTTCGATGATTTCAGCAAATATTTCTCAGAGCACTTCGCCTTCCGTCAGGAGCTGGTCACAGCTGACGGCCGTCTAAAATCTGCTGTGCTTGGAACTTCACCGAATTCAGATGTAATAGTCGGAAAGGACGGCTGGCTCTACTACGGACCGACTAAGAACGATTTTCTCAACATCAACTGTCTCAGCGACAGGGGAATAAACAATATAGTCAATAATGTGCGTATGATGGATGATATCTGCCAGTCTTCCGGCTGCCAGTTCATCTTCACGGTGGCTCCCAACAAGAATACCGTCTATCCGGAGCATATGCCCTTCAACTACAAGCCCTCTGACAATAAGAACAACTATTCAAGACTTGCAGAAAAGCTCAGCGGCGAAAGCTTCTGGTGCGATATGAAGGAGACTATCCTCAGTGCAGACGCAAGCATCCCGCTCTATCATAAGACCGATACCCACTGGAACAATATGGGGGCTTATGTGGGACACGCAAAGCTTATGGAAATGCAGGGCCGCAGCTCCTGTCCGGCCGGAACTCACTGGTTCACCCGTGATGACCGTCTGGGAGACCTGGCTGCTATGATATATCCTGCTGAGGATGCAAAGGATACTCAGGTCTATAACGACTATGAGTTCACCTATACTTACCGTGGCCGATTCAAGGCTCTGGACGATATTACAATAAATACCGACTGCGCTGACGGCTCAGGAAAGCTTCTGATGTACCGTGATTCCTACGGCGAGGCTATACTGCCCTATATGGCTGAATCCTATTCCTCCGCAGAGTTCTCACGAGCAGTTCCGTACCGTCTTGACAAAGCAGCTGATGAGACTGTCATAATAGAGATAGTTGAGAGAAATCTGGGCGATATTCAGAGATATGCTCCTGTTGCAGCAGCTCCTGAAGCAGAAGCTCCTCAGGCTGACGGTCTCTATAACGGCTCAGATGCTGAGATATACTCTAAGGACAATGGTATGTTTACCCATTTATACGGAGTCCTTCCGGACGAATGCTTTACCGGAGATAATGCTGAGATATTCGTCAGTGTTAACGGAACGTCATATAAAGCTTTCAGCTGCTTCGAGGATAAACTGCTCGGACGTGAAGGTGAGTCCTGTGATAATGGATTCTCACTGTATATCCCGTCAGAAAAGGCCTCTTCCGGAGATGACATCACAGTAACAGTAAGCTGTGAGAACGGCAGGGCTATACAGATAAATTTTTAAAAGAAAAGAGAAGTGATACAAATGAGATTCAATAAATTTGCCGCATTTGTTTCTGCGGCTTCAATGGCTGTTTTATCAGCTATGCCTGTAATGCAGGCAAATGCAGCGGCTCCGGACCTCAGCGATTTCATAGCCGAGCCTGTTTTTGAATACTTCAAGGCTTCCGATGTCAATGGAGTTGTGGGAGTTCAGCTCTCAGATGACCTTTCTGCTCACGTTGAGATAACCTTCGATTCACCTGAGGGTACTGCTTTTCCCTACTATGTAACTGACATAAAGTCCGGCGGAAGGATGCTCTTCCAGATAGAAGGCTACAGCAATACCGAGGATGATTATCGCAGCTACCATATAAGCATCAAGCTTAAGGGCGGTATCTATAATTCATCAGCTTCAGAATTTGTTCAGGATTTCACAGTTCCTGACGGAAATGATGAACCGGACAGCTTTGTAGCAGTAGGTTATAATTTTGTTGTAGATGATAAGCTCTCAACTGATGATATCGAGTATCTGAGCACAACAAAGGAGAGCGGCACCTACAAGAACAAAAAGATCACCGGTGAGCTCAATAACTATCTTGTACATCTTGACGGCTATATAAAGGGCGATGTTACCGGCGAGGGAGTCGTTGACGGCTCTGATGCAACACTTGTTCTCAAAGAATTCGGCGCTCAGCTGGCAGGTGATGAGACAACTCTTGATCCCCGTCAGTTTGCCGCAGCAGATATTGACGGCAACGGAACAGTTGATGGTTCAGATGCAACACTGATACTCAAATATTACGGTCTTATCAGTGCAGGCAAGGAACCTGCCTGGGATGACGTCATTCCGAAGAACTGACATACAGAAAATCTCCCCGCTGACATTCAGCTGCCGGCGGGGATAAATATATCGAAAAAGCCTCCTGTTGGATCACAGGAGGCTTCTCTTTATTTATACGGCAGGTTATCCGTATCTGCTCTTTTAAGGCTTGACTGTAATGTCCTTTACAGCTTCATCAAGCAGTACCTGGAGATCACGCTTGTCGGGATTTCCCGCAGCAAGAGTGCTTCCGAGGAGTGATGTAGGAGTCCAGTAAGCGTCGGTTACATTCTGTCGTATAGAGTATGCAGACTGCTCTGCAAGAGCAACAACAGCAGGTGAGGACTGAACTGTATCGTCCTTCATAGCTTCAATATTTGAGGGACACTCGCCTGTAACTCCGAATCTTGCAACCTGATTGTCGTAATTGGATACCCATTCTGCAAACTTGACAGCCCATTCAGGGGAGCTTGTCTCTGAGTAAACGCCAACATACTTATATCCCATAAATCCGGACATCTGTACCTGATCGCCGTTTACAGTAAATGTTGGGAGTTTTGTTGCACGAAGGTCATCGCCCCATACAGCACTGAGGCTCTCATAGTCCCACTGTCCGCTGACGAAAGCAATGATGCTGTCATCAGTAGCTCCGTCTATGAAGCTGTCGATGCTCTTGAAGCCCTTGCTGCTGCTGATATCCAGCATAGCCTGAGCTACATCCACACCCTTGTACTGGGTATCAGTTGCGTTCCAGTTGCAGTCGTTATATGTTCCGCCGGGGTTAGCCTCAGCCTTAAGGCCTGCACCTCCGAAGAAGGAGTATGTATACCAGCCGGAGGACCAGTCCATAGCGAAGTACTTGTTGTTTTTCTCAGCAACTTCAAGGATCTTATCGAGGCTCTCTACATCCTTATCGCTGAGGTACTTTGCATTGTAGTAGAGGAAGTATCCGTTGCCGGCAGTTATCGGGCAGGCAAAGAGCTTTCTCTCTCTTACGACGCAGGAGATTATATCGGTATATCTTCCGCCGTTATCAGCAATGATCTTGTCCCTATCCTCGGTGATAGGGAGAAGGTAGCCGGCATTGTAGAGCTGATCCAGCTGATCGTCGGCAAAATAGAGTATATCAGCTGAGTCGTCGGGATTTTCCTTAATATATTCGGTCATTGAGTGCTCAGGCTTATTGCCGAGGATTATCTCAATATCGGCGTCGTCCTTATAGTGCTCAACGAAGTCATCGGCCATCTGCTGAAGGAAGGCTTCGTCCTCCATTTTCCATATGTTGAGGGTGACCTTTTCACGGTTCTTCTTTGAATTCTTTCCGCAGGCAGTCATTGAGAAAAGACAGGCGGCTGCGCATGAAAATGCTAATATCTTCTTTATATTCATTCTTATTATCCTCCTGATAGTTTAATGATCAGACTTCTGTATAGCGCCAGTTTCCGGAAGCAGAGAGCTTTCCGCTGGTCATAGTCTGCTTGAGCTGATTGTGTACTGACATATCTGCTGTCGAAGGACCATTTATCTTTACAAGAGCTGCTGAGTAGCCGGCAGAAACATTGCGGTTACCGAGATTATGATCCGATGTAAGAGACTTGCAGGCTCTTTCGAGGAGGCCGGCAATATTTGAAAGGCTGTCAGGGGTATTGTCTGTCTTTACAACTGCAACGAATTCGTCTGAACCTGTTCTGTAAACAGAACCGTCCTCGAATACATCCTTTATGCGCTCTGCTGTAGATGAAAGGAGCTTATCTCCTATATCGCTTCCGTATCTGATATTGATACCGCTGAAGTCGTTGATATCGAACATCATAAAGCAGAGTGAAGTGCCTTCAGGAATATCCACGGGATTCTCGCCGTATTCAACAACAAATGAGAATCTGTTGCCGCTGTCTGTAACTGTGTCTTTGAAGATAGCGTTGTTGAGTGATTCCTGTGTCTTTTCATTTTTGTCAACCGCTGTTTCAAGGTTTTTAGCGATCTTCTTTCTGCGTGATTCCAGAATATTGAGGAGGATAAGAATGATTACTCCGAAAACAACGAAGAAAATACGAAGGAGCTTTGTGTTGAATACGACCTTGTCATAGCGCTTGTCGATAGAGTCGTCGGTAACGTTCAGGAGCTCATTGAGACTGGAATCAAGACCGTTGCGCTTATTTATGAAACGGTCGTAGTAGATAGAATTTGCAGTCTCATAGTGTCCGTCGTTGATCTGGGCGAGGAGCTCGTTAGAGACGATCTCGTTATACTGATTCATAGCAGTTTTCACAATGTGGTACTGCTTATCCTCATCGCTTGTCTTTTTGATTGCCTCATATTTTTTCATGAGGTCTTTACATTCGTCCATGGAATAATTGATCTTCTCAACATATTCCTCGATCTGGGCAGGGTCTTCACCGCTGCGGCCCATATTGATAGCAATGCACAGGTCTGTTTCCATTTCGTGCATTTTTATCGAGTTCTGCTGAAGATAATTCCTTGAGGCGACATCGTTATCCACAACGTCGGAATACTCAGAAATAACAAAGGTAAAACCTATGAATCCGAGTACGATGAAAAGGATAACGATAATGTTTGTTACAATGTTGCTTTTTTTGTCCATCATTATCACCTACATATAATTTTTTAAGTATTGTTTTTACATGATATATAGTCCTCCCTCCTTATATATCATGCTGGCATGCTGTCTTTTTATCCCATTCTGTTCCAATACTTGTATAATAATTATAGCAGTATCACGCTAATTTGTCAATAGATATTATCAAATATACATACCGTACTTTTACGGATAATAATACTACAAGTTTTTCTTTTTACGAAGAATTTTTGGTAAAAATATGTTATAAGGTTTCGGTTATAGATCTGTTTTATATGTCAAACATAAATGGCTGTAAACATTGTATAATATTACTTGATTTTTTCTCTTATGTATGATAAAATATTATCAATAGGAAGGAGCCTGATAAGTATGCTCGAACTGAAAAATGTATCATTCAGTGCAGAATCTGAACGTAAAAATATCGATATAATCCGTGACCTCGATCTCACGGTTGAGGATAATAAATTCGTGGTCATTACCGGACCAAACGGCGGAGGAAAATCTACCCTCGCAAAGCTTATTGCCGGAATCGAAAAAAATACTGCCGGTACGATAATCTTCAACGGTGAGGATATCACAGAAAAGTCTATAACTGAGCGAGCAAGAATGGGTATCGGATTTGCTTTTCAGCAGCCGGTGCGCTTCAAGGGAATAACAGTCCTTGACCTGCTTCGTATCGCTTCCGGAAAGACTCTCTCAGTGGGTGAGGCCTGCGATTATCTCTCTGAAGTCGGCCTCTGTGCCAAGGACTATATCAATCGTGAGGTAAACGCTTCGCTTTCAGGCGGAGAGCTCAAGCGTATTGAGATAGCTACAGTACTGGCCCGTGATGTGAAGCTGGCACTTTTCGATGAGCCGGAGGCAGGCATAGACCTGTGGAGCTTCAACAACCTTATCCGTATTTTCGAGAATATGCGTAATTCGGACAAGTCCCGTACTATAATCGTTATCTCTCATCAGGAGAGGATACTCAATATCGCTGATGAGATAGTTCTTCTTTCGGACGGAAAAGTCGCTAAGAAGGGCACAAGAGATGAGATAATGCCGGAAATATCCGGTACTGACAGTGCTGTTAATAATTGCAGCAGATTATCCTAAGGAGGCTGAAGCATGAAAGAAATGGATGCTGTTCAGAAGCGGCTCATACAGGAGGTCGCAGATCTTCACGATATCCCTGAGGGCGCATATAATTTCCGTGCCAACGGTGAATCAGTGGGAAGAAATTCTACGGCCAATATAGAGATAACCTCAAAAACGGAGGGCAGCGGTATAGATATCCGCATAAAGCCCGGTACAAAGAATGAGAGCGTCCACATTCCGGTGGTGCTCAGCGAAAGCGGTATAAAGGAGACTGTTTACAACGATTTTTATATCGGCGATGACAGCGATGTTCTTATCGTGGCAGGCTGCGGTATCGATAACTGCGGCAATCAGGATTCAGAGCATGACGGTATCCACCGCTTCTATGTCGGAAAAAATGCGAAGATCAGATATGTTGAAAAGCATTACGGCTCCGGAGACGGCAAGGGCAAGCGTATCCTGAATCCTGTAACAGAGGTCTACATGGAGGAGGGAAGCACCTGTGAAATGGAAATGGTCCAGATAAAGGGAGTTGACTCCACAGAGAGGATAACCCGTGCAGAGCTTGCCAAGGATGCAAAGCTTGTTGTTCGTGAAAGACTTATGACCCACGGTGAGCAGAATGCTCTGAGCATATACAAGGTCGATCTCAACGGAGACGGTTCAAGTGCCGATGTGGTATCACGTTCTGTAGCAAGGGATACCAGCTATCAGAAATTCGATGCCTGCATACTGGGAAATGCTGCCTGCTCAGGACATACTGAGTGCGACTCTATCATTATGGACAGCGGACGTATCCTTGCTGTACCATCACTGGAGGCAAACAGTGTTGATGCAGCTCTTGTCCACGAGGCTGCTATCGGAAAAATAGCCGGAGAACAGCTCATAAAGCTCATGACTCTTGGACTTACCGAGGCTGAGGCCGAGGAGCAGATAATAAACGGATTCCTGAAATAAGGCCTTTTCTGCCATATTTGGCAGGCCGTGATATAGTTATTATAAAGCAAATACCTGCTGCCAGTTTTTCTGACAGCAGGTATTTTTTATCTCATGAACCATGACTTCATAGTGCTTATTATCTTTAAAAGCTCCTCTTCGCTGATGACATATGGCGGCATTGTGTACATATACTTCAGGAACGGCCGGCTGAATACTCCATGCTCAAAGGCGAACTGCCTGAAGCCTTCGAGGTATTTTCCGTCCCTGACTTCAATGCATATGCATCCGCCCATTATGCGGATATCGCTGATCTCAGGTGAGGTAAAGCCGTCAAGTTCACGATGAGCCAGCGCCTCTATTTTGCGTATTATTGTGAGGTAATCCCCCTTCTCGAACAGCTCTATTGATTTCAGAGCCACTGTGCAGGCGAGAGCATTTCCCATAAATGTGGGGCCGTGCATAAGTGCATGGGTCGGGTCATCGCTGTAGAATCCCTCCCATACACGGCGGTTTGCAATAGTTGCTGCATGGCCGATATATCCGCCGGTAAGAGCCTTTCCAAGCACCAGTATATCAGGGAGGACAAGGTCTGCCACAAAACGGTTTCCGGTACGGCCAAAGCCTGTAGCCACCTCGTCAAAAATCAGCAGAACGTCATACTTATCGCAGAGTTCTCTTGCCCTGCGGAGAAAAGAGATATCATACATTCTCATTCCGCCTGCGCCCTGCAAAAGCGGCTCAACGATAAAGCAGGTGAGAGTATCGCCGTATTCGGAGAAGGCCTTTTCAAGAGCGGGTATCTCTGTCGGGATATGAATAACGCCCTGTTTTTTCTCATTTGATTTTCCGAAGGCGAAGTGGTAGTCCTCATCATCGCCTACCTCCATTGCCTTGAAGGTGTCACCGTGATAGGCGTGTTCAAGTGCGAGAATCGTTCTTCGGGGAGAATTGCGGTTGGTATTGAACTGCAATGCCATTTTCAGAGCCACTTCTACCGCAACACTTCCGGAATCTGAGAAGAAGCAGTAGTCAAGGTCACCGGGGAGCCATTCCTCCAGCTTTTTTGAGAGCTTTTCCACAGGCTCATGAGTAAGTCCTCCGAGCATAACGTGGGAGAAATTATCCACCTGTTCCTTGATAGCTTCATTTATCTCAGGGTGAGAATAGCCGTGTATAACGCTCCACCATGAGGACACTGAATCGATAAGGTCGTGGCCGTCCTCAGTATAAAGGTGAACTCCTTTTGCAGAGCTTATCTTTATAGGCGGGGCGAGAGTTTTCATTTGTGCATATGGATACCAGATCATAATGTCCTCCTATTCATAGAGCGATGCCAGAAAGTCCGGGTCAATATCGATACAGCTGCTGTTTTTGGGTACGCAGGCTATGACCTGGAGATTTGTCAGGTATTCGCACATTCTTTTGTTATCCTCATGCATGATATCTCCCTCGGAGAAATTATTGAAGATAATTCCTTTTACTTTCAGCCCGTGGGACTGCATATACTTGCAGGTCAGAACAACGTTGTTTATAGTGCCCAGGCCTGCATCTGCAATTATAAGGCAGGGGAGGTCAAGCTGTCGGATAATATCCTCAAGGAAGAGCTTTTCATTGTCGAAGCGTATGGGGCATATAATACCGCCGCTGCCTTCGACGGTGACGAGATCATATTTATTGCAGACCTTGCTGTAGCATTCCATTACGGTCTTCATGTCCACCGGACCGCCTTCAATTTTAGAGGCAAGGTGAGGTGAGACTGCTGTTCTATATACATAGGGACACATCTCTGAAAGCGGCTGATCTATTCCTGATACTGTTTTAACATGAATAGCATCTCCGGGGATGAGGCTGCCGGAAAGATCACGTTCATTGCCGCTCATAGCAGCTTTGAAGTAAGCGGCGTTCCGTCCGGATCCTCTCAGCTTTTTCAGAATAAGTCCGGTGACATAGGTCTTGCCGATGTCGGTTCCCGTACCTGTGATGAATAATCCCTTGCTCATTATTATTATCTCCTTTCGATGTCAAGACCCATGCTGCGAAGCATTTCTGTGTCTGATCTTATGTCGTTTCCTGATGTTGTAAGCATATCTCCGGTAATAGTAGCGTCTGCGCCGGAGAGGAAGGCCTGCTTTCCGCATTCGCTCATAAGGTCACGGCCGGCGGCAAGACGGATATTAGCCTCAGGAAGTATATAGCGGAAAATAGCAACTGTCCGGAGGATATCCTCCTCTGTGAGACGTTTTTCACCCTCGAAGGGAGTGCCCTTTATAGGCATGAGGGCATTTATTGGAACAGAGCGTACATTCAGCTCTGCAAGAGTATCTGCCATATCTATCCTGTCCTCCCAGGTCTCTCCCATACCTATGATGCCGCCGGAACAGACTTCAAGTCCCGCAGCCTGAGCACGTTTTATACAGGCGATTTTGTCATCGAAGGTGTGGGTGGTACAGATATTCGGGAAGTTGCGGCGGGAGGTCTCAAGGTTGCAGTGATAGCGCTTAACACCGGCCTCACGCAGACGTCTGAACTGTTCATCGGTAAGCAGTCCGTGAGAGCCGCAGAGCTCAATATCACATTCCCTGTCCATACGCTTGTAGGCGGATACGGCTTTTTCAAAGTCTGAATCGCTGAGAGTACGGCCGGCGGTAACTATAGAGAAACGGTGTACTCCACGCTCGGCATTATGTCTGCACTCGGCCAGTATAGACTCCTCATCGAGAAATCCGTATTCGTTTATCCCAGTGCAGTTATGGGCAGACTGAGCGCAGAATTTACAGTTTTCCGAGCATCTTCCGCTTCGGCCGTTGATAATGCTGCAAAGGTCAACGTGATCTCCGCAGAAGGCTTTTTTTATAGAATCAGCCCCTTTGCAGAGCTCTTCAAGGCCGGCAGTGATGAAAAAGGACTTGTCCTCGCTGTGGGACAGCCTTTTTCCAGAGATGATCTCTTCTGCAAGTTTTATCATATCCATATTAACAGCTCCTTTAAACAGAATGTGCATTCATATGCTTTATCACAGGCAGAAGTCTCTTTCCGAGGACTGCTGTAAGCACACAGAGGCAGATGTCTCCCGGTACAGGTATCAGGAAGCAGTAAGTGAGGATAGTCCATATGCCTATTGATGAACCAAGCCAGAATCTGCTTATCATCCAGTAATAGACTATTCCCAGCACATAAACCACCAGCAGTCCGGCGAGGCAGGCTGTAACAAGACGCTTCATAGTTGGCTGACCGCCGTGTGATATGACTCCCGTCAGGTATGCTCCCAGCATAAAGCCGATAATATATCCGAATGTGGGCTGCATCACATACCAGATGCCGCCGCCGCCGGTGAATACAGGCAAACCTATCAGTCCCAGTACAATGTAAAGTCCGACTGCTGCGGCGCCTTTTTTGCCGCCCAGGAGAACTCCTGCGAGGGTAGTGAACATTACCTGAAGTGTTATCGGGCAGACCGGAACAGGTATCTTTATGTAAGCTCCTGCAATAATAAGTGCAGTGAACAGCGGTATCATGGTAATATCTTTTATTTTCATATTAGACTCCTTTTATAGATGATATGTATATTATAGCATTGTCCAGAAGCTTTGTCAACCTGTTTTTAATAATTGGGTGACAATTAAAAATAAATCCGGACACCTGTGCAGAAAACACAATGGTGTCCGGATATTCCTTATTGCTCACATCGGCCTGACCGATGCAATAACTATCGATATTTTATTGGCGGAATTATATCAGCTATCGTGAAAACGCTTTGCTGCTTGTCTTTATCAGTTTGAAAAAGCTGTTCTTTCAAGTTCGTCAGCTCTTACAAGGGCTGTATCGATGTGGCTGCAGAAGTTGTTTTTGCCGACACGTTCAACCAGACCTGCTTTTTCCATAGCGTGCATAGGCTGCTCATTGACGTGGGAGAATACCACCTTAACGTTGTGACGCTCACAGCGCTTGACAATGCGGGTAAGAGACTCCACACCTGTAGCGTCTACAGCGGGAACATTTCTCATACGAATTACCAGAACATCGATATTCTTATCATCAAGCATATACTTGAACTTATCGCTTGCGGCAAAGAACATAGGTCCGTTTATCTCGAATACACGGGTATTCTGAGGAATTTTCTTCAGGAGGATGTTATCGGGGTCAGTATCCTCGTCATCGATGTCTACCCAGGCATGAGCCTCGGTAACATCTGCCATACGCTTCATGAAGAGAAGTGCTGCAAGAACGATTCCCACACCAATAGCAACTACAAGGTCAAATACAACTGTGAATATAAGTGTTACGAAAAGCACCATTATATCGCTCTTAGGAGCAGTCTTTATTGTGTTGCGGATATTTCTCCAGCCGCACATATTGTAGGCAACTATGAAGAGTATTGCGGCGATAGTGGGCATTGGGATAAGTGAGGCATAGGGCATGAGCACCAGAAGTATAATCAGTACCACTACAGAGTGGACCATACCTGCGATAGGAGTACGTCCGCCGTTCTTTACGTTAGCTGCAGTACGGGCAATAGCGCCGGTCGCAGGGATACCTCCGAAGAGTGCGGAGCCGATATTTGCGGCACCCTGTGCAACGAGCTCCATATTTGAGCGGTGCTTTGAGCCTATCATACCGTCAGCTACAACGCAGGAGAGGAGGGATTCAACTGCTGCAAGCACAGCAATTGTGAAAGCATTTGGAACGAGAGCCTTTACTCTTGCGAATGTTACTTCAGGAACAGTGAATATCGGAGGTGCGGAGGAGATAGAATACAGGTCTCCGATAGTATTGACATTTATGCCTGAGAGCTCAACTATAGCTGAGCATACGATGACTGCTATCAGGGATGCAGGTATCTTCTCCAGTTTTTTCGGCCATATTATCAGGATAGCCAGGGACAGCAGTCCTATCAGGAGAGCCTGCCAGTTGATAGTGTGCATACGGAGGCATATCTCGGATACCTTGTCAACGGTCTCAACTGGAGCCTTCTCGAATTTAAGGCCCAGGAAGTCCTTTATCTGGCCGATAAGTATTGTAACTGCGATACCGAATGTAAAGCCTGTAGTTATGGTGCCGGGGATGTACTTGATGAGGGCTCCGAAACGGAAAAGTCCCATGATAATCATGATGACACCGGCCATAACAGTGGAAATGATAAGTCCGTCCATTCCTTCGGAAGCCACGATGCCTGCAACTATAGTTGCAAATGCGGCAGTAGGACCAGCTATCTGCACACGGCTTCCTCCCAGGAAGGCCACTATGAATCCGGCTACGATAGCGGTATAAAGACCCTGTTCAGGTCCGACACCGGATGCCAGTGCCAGAGCGATAGAGAGGGGGAGAGCGATTATCGCAACGATGACTCCGGCTATAAGGTCCTTGATGAACTGCTCTTTAGAGTAGTTTTTCATTACGGAGAAAAGCTTTGGTTTAAGCTTCTCCTCAGTCGGTTTTTTTACATTTTCAGCCATTTTAATACCTTCTTATAATCAAATTCACAGAACTTTATCATTATACTACTAATAATTGCCGATTTCAAGGGATTTTTTTAGTTTTGTGAAAATTCGGTGAAATAAATATAATCTGGTAAGCGGTTGAAAATTAATTATATACGATTCAACAAAAAAAGACTGCACCTGAGTGCAGTCTTTTACGCAATATCTTAATTATTCAGCATCCTCAGAAGGAGCAATGCCAGCCTCGTCAGAGTAAACTACATCAGAAGCAGCCTCTTCCTCAGCCTCTTCAGCCTCATCGTTCTCGATAAGAGCACGCATTGAGATGCTGATCCTCTTGGACTCTGTGTCGATGTCGATAATCTTAACATCAACCTCATCACCTACAGAGAGGATGTCCTTAACGTTCTCAACCTTCTTGTCAGCGATCTGAGAGATGTGGATGAGACCGTCAACACCGTCGATGATCTTAGCGAAAGCACCGAAGCTTGTGATAGAAACGATAGTTGCCTTAACAACGTCGCCTACTTTGTAGTTAGCCTTGAAGATCTCCCAAGGATTGTCCTCAGCCTTCTTGAAGCCGAGAGAGATCCTGTTCTCCTCACGATTGAGATCCTTGATGTAAACTTCAAGAGTATCACCAACAGAAACGACCTCGCTGGGGTGCTTGATCCTCTTCCATGAGAGCTCAGAGATATGAACCATACCGTCGATACCACCGAGGTCAACGAAAGCGCCGAAGCTTGTGAGTGACTTAACCTTGCCGACGAATGTCTGGCCAACTTCAGCTGTCTCCCAGAACTTAGCCTGAGCCTCAGCCTTGCGGGCATTCTGAACAGCCTTGATAGAACCAACAGCTCTCTTCTTGCCTTCTGTAACTTCGATAATTGTGAATTCAACCTTTTTCTTAAGGAGCTCATCCAGCTCAGCGCCTCTGGGGAGACCTGTCTGAGAAGCGGGGATGAACACTCTTACACCGAGGTATGTGAGAGTAACGCCCTTGTTAACAACGTGCTGAACAACGCCCTCGAGAACAGTGCCTTCCTCGTAAGCCTTGACAACAGTGTCGTAACCAGCCTGCTCGTCAACCTTCTTCTTGGAAAGCTGAGCAGTACCCTCTGCGTCATTTACCTTGATAACGATAAGCTCGATCTCGTCGCCGACCTTAACGATATCCTCGGGCTTCTGTGAAGGATCATCAGTAAGATCCTCAAGCTTAACGTAGCCGGTATGCTTTGTACCGAGATCAACGGTGATCTCAGCATTATCAACGCCTACAACTATGCCCTTGACTTTTTCTCCTGTATGTATTTTTTTGAATGACTCGTCGAGCGCCTGAGCGAAGTCGATCTCCTCATCCTGAATTGCTGTGAGATTTTCATTCTCTGCCATGGTTGTTTGTACCTCCTTGATTATATAAGCGGGGGTGGAAGCCCCTGCAGTAATGCCGATTCTTTCAGCGGCGGGAAGTTTTAAGGACCGAAGCTCGTCCGCATTTTCAATGTGATACGTTTTGCAGTAACGGCTGCACACCTCATATAATTTTACGGTGTTGGAGCTGTGTCTGCCTCCTACGACGAGCATAATATCAGAATTCTGAGCGAGCTTGGCTGCATCAGACTGTCTTGCGTCGGTTGCGTTGCAGATGGTATCAAATATAACTATGTCTGGATCGTTCTTCGGGATCACGTTTAAACACTCATCCCATACTACTATATTATACGTTGTTTGAGCCACAATTGCAAGCTTTTTTTTCAAATTTATGTATTTTTTTTCAAAAAAGTCTTTTAGCTCAAAATTGTCCTTGAAAACAAGGTGATTTTCGTCACAATGCCCAACTATGCCCTGTACCTCGGGATGTGAGCTGTCTCCGGCAATTAGGATAAAATAGCCTTCTTTTGACTTTTCGGATACTATTTTATGTATCCTTGAAACGAAGGGGCAGGTGGCATCCAGCATACGGCAGCCTTTGGCTTCGATCTGCTCATAAATGTCTCTTCCCACACCGTGGGAGCGTATTACAACGGTCTCATCCGGGGCAAGCTCATCCACGCTGCTGATCGTTCTTGCGCCTTTTGACTGCATATCGCTGACAACGTCCTGGTTATGGATTATCGGGCCAAGCGTAGCCACTTTTGTGTTCTTTTCGAGTTCGCCGTAGACCATTTTTACTGCACGGTCAACGCCGAAGCAGAATCCGGCGGACTCAGCAACAGTGACCTTACTCATCGGCAGCCTCCTTGTTTTCATCCTGTTGTGTAACGGTATCCTGTGAAGGCTCCGGAGTTCCTTCCACGAGGGCTTTGATGTCGTCCATATAGCGCTTTTTCAGCTTTACGAGCTGACGGGGATTCGGGTCCTCCTGGGAGTCAACATAGTCCTGGGGATAGATGGGCTCTCCGTATTTTACGATGAGCTTTGTACGGAATTTCAGCTTCTCTCCGTAGCATACACCTACGGGTATCACAGGCTTTCCGGAACGTGCAGCTATAAGTGCAGCTCCGGTATGGCCACGGCCGACTTTTCCGTCCTTAGAGCAGGTGCCTTCAGGGAATATCATGAAGTTGCGGTTATTATTGAGTGCTTCGATGGATTTGTCGATAGCACCGGTATCACCCTTGCCTCTTGCAACCGGAAATGCGCCCAGGGAGCTTATTAGCCATGCGAAGAGTTTGTTTTTAAAGAGCTCTTCCTTTGCCATAAATGATATTTTTCCTCTTGCGCCGCAGGCTACGAGAGGCGGGTCGGTATAGCTGCGGTGGTTCGGAGCGTATATGACAGTTGTATCCTTCGGGATATTTTCTTTGCCTTCAAAGTGAAGGTTGTAAAGAATGCGGAAATAGAGCCGCACAAGAAATTTCAGAAAAGCATACATTATTTATCACATCCTGTTTTTTCGGTGATTATGCGGATTATCTCGTTTGCAGAGCCTTCAAGATCGAGGTTGGTGGTATCAACGAGCACAGCATCCTCAGCTTGTTTAAGGGGAGCAGTCTCACGGTGCATATCCTGATAGTCACGCTTGATGATATCGTCGAGTATTTCCTGATATGATGGGCAGTCAGGCTTCTCGGCAAGCTCCTTATAGCGGCGGTTAGCTCTTTCCTCAGCAGAGGCGGTGAGGAATATCTTAACATCAGCGTCGGGGAGGACTACAGTTCCGATATCACGGCCGTCCATGATAACGTTGTTGGAGCGGGCGATGCTCTGCTGAGTGTCAAAGAGATATGCTCTTACTGCCGGGATAGCGGAAGTCCTTGAAGCGGCCATAGATATCTCGGGAGTTCTGATGACATCGGAAACATCCCTGTCACCGAGGAAAACTCTCTGGGCACCGTCGATGAATCTGAGAGAAACGTCAGCCTTTGGAAGTGACTTCTCGATATCCTCATCCGGTATGTTGTTCTCGGTGATGAAGAGTGCGATAGTGCGGTAGAGTGCTCCGGTATCAACATATATGAAGCCCAGCTTCTTGGATACCATTTTTGCGATTGTGCTTTTTCCTGCACCGGCAGGACCGTCGATTGCGATGTTGATATTTTTCATTGTTTTTACTCCTTTATTATGATGAAATATTATACTTTTATGTAGGGCAGTATTACCGTTCCTTCATAAGCTGGCTGACAGATATGGTAAGATCAGCAGCAAGTGCGGTTATTCCGATAAGGCTGAGGGCTCCGCATATCCATACCGGCAGTTTTTTGCTCAGCCAGCCGGATATGGGTCTCAGCACCCAGAAATATATTACTGCCATGCCTCCGAATACTGCACTTGATATTACACAGGAGCGGTCAAGTATTGACAGCGGCCATGTCCTGTAAGTCCAGAACTGCTGATGGAAGATGAACTCCAGCAGGTAGGAGGCTCCCAGTTCAAATACAGTAGTCAGAAGTGATGCGAATACGAACAGGAACAGCGGATTCCGCTTTTTCCTGAGTACTGCCAGCAGGATGAACGCTCCCACGGCATATATCGGAACTACAGGCATATGGAGTATGCCCCTGTTCTCATATTTCCTGAACATTATCCACATGACTGAGACCTCATACAGCCAGCCTGCCAGACCGGCAGTATAGAACTCAAATACATAGCGGAAAATGCCCCTTATATATTTTTCCTTCATATCATCCTCTTATCGGTTTATCGGAACTATCCTTGCACCAAAGGGCATGAGTGCAAGCCTTGCAAACTTGAACATCTGAAGCCCGAATGGTATCCCGATTATTGTGATGCACATTATCAGTCCCACGAACAGGAAGAAAAGTGACATTGATACTCCCACTGCCAGCAGCCAGATAATATTTCCCAGCAGACTTACTGTCCCGCTGCCGTACTGGATATCCTTTCCGAATGGGAAGAATGAAAGTCCGGCGAATTTGAAGCACTGTACCCCGAATGGGATAGCTATTATCGTGATGCAGCAGAGCAGACCGGCGATTATCCAGAAAAAACCGGCAATAAGTCCGCATATCAGAAACCAAAGAATATTTCCCAATGTTCCCATATCATTTTACCCCTTTTACATATACAAAGCCGCAGAATATGCGGTAGAAAAAGCTATCTGAAGATTGAAGCCGCCGGTGTAGGCATCAATGTCGATGACTTCACCTGCAAAGAATAGTCCCGGCAAAAGTTTTGATTCCATAGTACGAGGGTCTATCTCCTTGACGGATACCCCTCCGCTGGTTATGATGGCCTCGTCTATGGGACGGAATCCGGATATCCTTACCGGGAAGGACTTGATGAGTTCTCCGAATTTATGCCTCTGTTCACGGGTTATCCCGTTGACCTTCTGTTCAGGAGAAATGCCGCTGAGCCTTACTGCCACCGGTATAAGCTTTGCCGGCAGAAGCTTTCTTATCCCGTTTATGAAGTCACGGTTGAGGTTTTCCGCAAAATCACGCTGTATCCTTGCGTCGAGCTGTTCCGGAGAAAGACCGGGTTTAAGGTCTATCTTCAGGCTGTATCTGTTGGGCTCCATTTCTCTAATGTGAGAGCTTGCACTTAGCACAAGAGGTCCCGAGAGGCCGAAGTGAGTGAAGAGCATCTCCCCGAGTTCGCTGTATATTGGTTTTTCTCTGTCATAGAGAGTGAGGGTGACATTCCTGAGTGAAAGCCCCATCATCTCTGCGCAGAATTTGTCCGGAGATGTCAGCGGCACAAGACTTGGCTTCAGCTCAGTAATTGTGTGGCCGGCTGATTCTGCAAGAGTATATCCGTCGCCGGTAGAGCCGGTGTTAGGATAGGATTTCCCTCCGCAGGCGATAAGTACGGAATTTGCCATATATTCTTCGTTTCCGGAGCGTACTCCGCAGCAGCGTCCCTCATTTATGATAAGCTTTGTAACTCTTTTGTGTATCACTTTTACTCTAAGTTTTTTCATTTCCCCAGCCATTGCATCTGCAATGTCATCAGCCTTGTCGCTGACGGGGAACACACGGTTCCCTCTTTCGGTTTTCAGAGCTACCCCAAGCTCCTCAAACAGAGCCATTGTGTCCTCAGGGGAGAAAAGTGAGAAGGAGCTGTACATAAATCTGGGATTTACAGGGATATTCCGCATATGCTCCTCTGAGGGAGAGTTATTGGTGACGTTGCAGCGTCCCTTTCCGGTTATGCGGAGCTTTCTGCCCAGCTTTTCATTTTTTTCAAATACAAGCACGGATTTGCCCAGCCTTGCCGCCTGTAAAGCAGCCATACAGCCGGCAGCACCTCCGCCGATTATGATAATATCAGTCATTTTTTCTGATGCGCCTCCGCAGTTTATTCTTCATGGCTGCACGTCGGGCAGCGGTAGCCGCTTTATCAGTCATCCAGCCATTTTCGCTTCTGACGAGGATATCTCCTTCCCGGGCATCCTCCGGGAGCTGATGCCCCGGTATGTTCAGTATGCCGTTTTCTGTTTCAAGTACAGCAATATCGCCTTCAAAGCGTTCGAGTATAGTCATATCAGTCCCTTTCCGTCCTTACGGTGAGAGCTTTTCCGTCGGACTCGAAAACTATGGTTCCGCACAGGTCGGTGCGGAATATCTTATCAGTGAAGGCTGAGAGCCTTTGTATGGTACTGTCATGCGGGTGACCGTAGGGATTCTCCGTTCCGCAGGAAATGACAGCATAGTCCGGAGTAACAGCGTCAAGCAAAGCCTGGGTCGAGGATGAACCGCTTCCGTGATGTCCGGCTTTGTAAACATCTGCATGGCCCAGCCTTCCGCTTTCAGTCATTTCTGTTTCGGATAGAGCTTCGGCATCGCCTGTAAGCAGGAAGGTGTTTTCACCGTGAGTTATGTAAAGGCAGACAGAGTAGTCGTTCAGGTCTTCATAGCCTGTTCCGGCGGGAGCGACTATCTCAGCTTTTGCGTCGCCCAGAAAAATCGAGCGTCCTGCCTCTGATTCGGTTATCGACAGCCCCTTGTCATCGCAGGAATCAAGGAAACGGTCAAAGAAACGGTATGTGGGTATAGCATCGTCAGGCAGCGGCGGTATTATCACCTCGCCTATACTGAACTCGTCTATTATTTTGTAAAGTCCGCCCATATGGTCGGAGTGGGGATGAGTCCCAATGACGTAATTGAGTTTTTTCACGCCCATTTCTTTAAGGTAGTGTATGACCTTATCTGTCTCTGACTCCTCACCGCTGTCGATAAGCATGGTCACGCCGTCGGCCTCGATGAAGGCTGAGTCGCCCTGTCCGACGTCAATGAAGTGTACTGACAGCTTATCATCAGTGAGCAGCGGAGAAACCGTATTGAGACGGGGCTTTATCAAGAAATGCCATACCGAAAACAGTATTATCGCAGCGGCAGCAGCGGCTTCGATAATATGCTTTATTTGCCGCCTTTTCTTCCTTTTTTTCCGCTGAAAGTAGTCTTCGAGCTTTTCGAGGAGCTCCTGCTGCTGAACTGTGAGCGGGGAGCCTTTTGGTGCTCTGTATGACGGGAAGCCTTCCCTGCGTGGTTCCATGACTTTTCACCGCCTTTGCCGGAGCTGTTTTTTCTTGAAGGCATATCCTCTACCAGACATTTCGGTGATGAGCCGATAAGGTCACGTCTCCCGGCAGCCTTAAGAGCCTCCAGTACTATCTCCCTGTTCTGTGGGCGGAAATACTGAAGCAGGGCTCTCTGCATAGCTTTTTCCTTCGGAGTTTTGGGAACATAGACCTTCTCCATTGTATAGGGGTCAAGCTCGGTATAGAACATACAGGTGGATATAGTTCCCGGAGTGGGATAGAAGTCCTGGACCTGTTCCGGACGTATCTTGTTATCACGGAGGAATATTGCCAGGTCTATGGCCTCATTGAGTGTGCTTCCGGGATGTGAGGACATAAGGTAGGGGACAAGGTACTGCTCCTTGCCCATGCCCTTGGTTATCTCGTAGAATCGCTTCTGGAAGGCCTTATATGCCTCGATATGAGGCTTCCCCATCTTATCCAGGACTACTGCCGAGCAGTGCTCCGGAGCGACTTTGAGCTGTCCGCTGACATGATGCATTATAAGCTCACGGATGAACTCATCGTTTTTGTCCTCCATGAGGTAGTCATAGCGTATGCCGGAGCGGATGAACACTCTTTTTATGCCTTTTATTTTTCTTATCTTTCTCAGCAGGGCCAGATACTCAGTGTGGTCGGCCTTGAGTGCGGGACATGGTGTCGGGGCGAGACATTTCTTGCCCATGCAAAGTCCCTTGCTGAGCTGTTTTTCGCAGGAGGTGTGTCTGAAGTTTGCGGTCGGACCTCCCACATCATGTATGTAACCCTTGAAATCGGGCATTTTTGTTATGCGCTCTGCCTCGGCAAGCACTGATTCCTCGCTCCTGACTGTGACACGTCTGCCCTGATGCAGGGCAATGGAGCAGAAATTGCAGTATCCGAAGCAGCCTCTGTTATGGGTTATGGAGAATCTTACCTCCTCGATTCCGGGGACTCCGCCCTGTGCTTCGTAGGAGGGGTGTACCATTCTGGTGTAGGGCAGGCTGTAGATATGGTCCAGCTCTTCGGTAGTGAGGCTGTATGCCGGCGGATTCTGTACCAGCATGAGCTTTCCGTGGCGCTGAATGATTATTTTTCCGTAGACCTCGTCCTGCCAGTCGTACTGTATTTTTGTGGCCTTTGCGTATTCGGTCTTATTGCTGCTTACCTGTTCAAGTGAGGGACATTGTGCGGCGCCTATCGGAGTATTCACCGGCTCTGTCATATAGCAGGTGCCCCGGACGTCATGTATCTCACGGATATCCTCGCCATTGGCAAGGCGGGTGCATATTTCTTCTATCTGATGCTCGCCCATGCCGTATATGAGCAGGTCAGCACCGCTGTCAGGAAGCACGGAAGGTCTTACAGCGTCATCCCAGTAGTCATAGTGTGCAAATCTTCTGAGAGATGCTTCAAGTCCGCCGATTATCAGCGGTATATCGCCGAAGTACTCTCTTATCTTCTGACAGTATACGATAACAGCTCTGTCAGGACGTTTTCCGGCCATACCGCCGGGGGAGTATGCATCGTCTGAGCGCTTTCTCTTGGCAGCTGTGTAGTGAGCCACCATTGAGTCTATATTTCCGGAGGTAACAAGAAAAGCGTACTTAGGTGCGCCGAAACGGCGGAAGTCTTTGTCCGAGTGCCAGTCAGGCTGAGCGATGACTGCCACGGTAAAGCCCAGTGATTCAACAAGGCGGGTGATTATGGCGGCACCGAAGCTTGGATGGTCAACATAGGCGTCGCCTGTGATATAGATGAAGTCGAACTGTTTGATGCCCAGCTCGTCCATTTCTTTTTTCGTGGTCGGGAGGAATCCCTCATACATAAGTATCACCTCATCAGTCGATATCCTGCATACGGCGGAGCTTCATCTCATCAAACTGCATACGGGACATATATACCTTTCTTGGCTTTGAGCCTTCGCTTGGGCCGATCACTCCACGCTCCTCCAGTTCGTCGATAAAGCGTGAAGCCTTGGCATAGCCCAGTTTCAGCTTCTTCTGAAGCATAGTAGTAGAGACCTGACCGTTCATAACAGCTATTTCCATTGCACGGAAGAGTATCTCCTCGTCCTCGCCGGAGATATTGCTGTCGCCGCCGTCGGACTTATCTCCGCCCTTGGTCTGGGGAACATAGCTCTCAACGGCTTCGGTTACTGAGTGGTCGTACTCAGCCTCTCCCTGAGCCTTGATATATTCGATAGTTGCCTGTATCTCGCTGTTGGAAGCGAAGCAGCCCTGTACACGCATGGGGTCATTGACTCCGATGGGCTTGTAGAGCATATCTCCGTTTCCGAGGAGCTTGTCAGCACCGCCGTCGTCGATGATAGTGCGGGAGTCAGTGCCTGACATTACTGAAAGTGCGATACGGCTCGGGATATTTGCCTTGATGGTACCTGTGATAACGTCTGTGGTAGGACGCTGTGTAGCAACAACAAGGTGCATACCTGCGGCACGTCCCATCTGAGCAAGACGCTGTATGGAATCTTCAACTTCATTTTTTGCCACCAGCATCATATCAGCCAGCTCGTCGATGAAAATTACTATCTGCGGAACATGGTCGAGGTCGTTGGCCTCGGCGTATTCATTATAGGACTTAAGGTCATTTGCGCCGCTCTCGGCGAACATCTTATATCTTTTCAGCATCTCCTGTACTGCCCAGTTAAGAGCTCCGGGAGCCTTCTTTGCCTCAATGATGATAGGGGTCAGCAGGTGCGGTATACCGTCAAATACCTTGAATTCAACCATTTTCGGGTCAATAAGTATGAGCTTTACCTCTGATGGCTTTGCATTGAAGAGGATACTCATTATGATAGAACGGGTGCAGACTGACTTACCTGAACCGGTAGTACCGGCGATAATGACATGGGGCATTTTGGATATGTCTCCCAGCACACAGTTTCCAGCGATATCCTTTCCGACAGCGAATGTCAGCTTGCTGGAGGCATTCTGGAAGTCTGAGGAGGCAAGTATCTCACGGAGCGATACAGTATCTCGCTGACCGTTAGGCACCTCGATACCCACAACCGGTTTTCCGGGAACAGGGGATATACGGACTCCTGATGCAGCAAGACTGAGAGCGATATCAGCATCGAGGCTCTTTATTTTAGCGATCTTTACTCCGGTTCCGGGCTGTACTTCGTATCTTGTGATAGAAGGACCACGGAAAATATCCCTGATACGGACCTCAACACCGAAGCTTCGGAGAGTATTCACGATAGTATCAGCCTTTTCACGCATCTCCCTTGCAGCATCTGCGCTGTTTGAGGAGTTCTTGGGCAGTGAGAGAAGGTCGATAGGGGGGAGGATATACAGGGGCTCAAGAGCGAATTCCTGCTGCTGTTCCTCTGTTTCTATATCAGAGGGCTCGATATCGATTATCTCACCGTCGTCGTAATTATTATTTGCAGCTTTTGAGATGAGCTTTTCAAGCTGTTCATCCGAGGATGTGAGGACTGTCTGGCCGGTATAGCTTCCGACAATACCTTCTCCGGCAGGGAGGTCGTTTACTTCTCCGCCGGCCGGGAGAGGGACATCCATGAGGAAACCGTCTATCATACCGTCATCAGTCGGAGCCTGAGAGTTGTGTATCTTTGGCTGAGGCTCCGGGAGTCTCTTGCTGTTGACCATATTTATAGCTTCTATATCCTCGTATGACTGATAAATTGCCAGTTCATCCGGGATAGGTGAAGGCTCGGGAGGCTCTGGCTGGAATCTCTCAGCCGGCTCGTATTCTTCCTCATGTTCATCTTCTTCGTATTCATCCTCGAAGGCCTCGTCAAATTCCTTGCCCGTGAGGATGTTCACGAATCCTTCAAGGCATTCTGCAGCAAAAGTGAAGGGCCTTGTGAGGAGCTTGAGGAAGTCTATAAGTCCCAGGCCTGAGAGTAGCATACCAAAGACGAAGAAGAGTATCACAGCTATGATACGGGCACCAAGTCCGCCGAAAGCAGCAAGCAGAGGGCCTGCTATGATTATGCTTGCGACACCGCCGCCGTGGAGTTCAACACCGTCCTCGTAAAGCGCACCGAAGTGCGCGAGAAAATTGTGGCCGGGAATCTTGCCGACTATGAATATCTGCAAGGCGGCAGAGGCGAGGAATGTCATCGCAACACCCCATACTGCACGTCCTGCAACATTTCTCTGGCTTTTTTCCATGCCTATCTGGACCGATGTGTATATGAGTATCACCGGCACGAAGAATACTGCTGCGCCGAACATTCCCAGCAGAAAGTTATGTATCCCCAGCCAGCCGGCACTGCCCTTGACAAGAGTCATAAGGGCTATGAGTATGCCGAAGGCGAAGAGTATTATTGACCAGAACTGGTTCGAGTCATTTTTTGGAGCGCCGGATTTATCAGTCTTTACAGGCTTTTCCGTTTTTTCCGGAGCAGCGTTCTTAGGCGGCCGTCCGGCACGTTTTTTCTTTGCTTCTGATGCCATAGTTTCCCTCCGTAAGTTCTACTTATATCTTTTTTCTGTATTCTCTATCATATCGTAAAGACATTCCATGGCACTGCTCAGACTTCCGAGGCTGTCGATGAGGCCTGTCTCAACGGCTTCTTCGCCCTCGATTATACTTCCCACATCCAGCACAAGCTCGTCGGTATTCATCATCAGGCTCCGGAGCTTTTCCGGAGATATCCTGCTGTTCCGGACGATAAAGCTGATTATCCTCTCCTGCATACGATTGAAGTAGTCCAGGGTCTGGGGGACTCCGAGGACAGTGCCGTTCATTCTGACCGGGTGCACCGTCATTGAGGCAGTGGGGACGATAAATGAACGCTTTGCGCTTACTGCCAGCGGGACGCCGATAGAGTGTCCGCCGCCTACCACCAGGGATACCGTAGGAGTTTTCATGCCTGATATCAGCTCAGCGATAGCAAGACCGGCCTCCACATCGCCGCCGGCGGTATTGAGTATAATGAGCAGTCCTTCCACACTTCTGTCCTGTTCTACAGCGATCAGTGCAGGGATGATATGCTCGTAGCTGGTGGTCTTGTTCTGTTCCGGAAGGACATAGTGTCCCTCTATCTGGCCAATGATATTCAGGCAGTGGATGATGTGCTTAGGGTCCTGAGAGAGTGTGAGGCCGATTTTTTCGGCGGTTTTCTCCTCCGGGACTGCCTCTTCAGCCGTTTTTGGAATGTCATTATTGTTCATTTTCATAGTACACGCTCCGTTGATTTTCTATAGAGAAAGTATATGTAAACTGCGGGAGCATATACATTATTATTATAAACGATTATTCCTGCAAAGTCAAGTATCAGCCACGGCACATAAGGGAAGCAGCATTTACTTTCTATCTAAGATGAGCGAAAGCAGAGTAAGTGCCTCGAACAGAGCATCAGCGTGAAAAGGGATGCAAGGGATGTTATCCCTTGCCAGAGCCCAGAGGCAGCGCCTCTGGTCGCCGTTTTCAGCTTTAAAGACGGCGAAATAATACGAAGGCGCTTCGCAAAGGGTGAATCCCCAAACAGTCCGGTGGACTGTTTGGGGAGAGGGAATGCCTTGCAAGTGAAGGCATTCCCTTGTTACAGCGCACAATTTATATGCCTGCGGAGTTACCTCCGCACATAAAAAGTAAATGCTGTTGCCGTGCCGGCTCATCCGGCGATAACAGATGATTTAAGATAAAAAAGACGGCAAATGATGATTTAACTTAAATTATGCAGAAATTGTAGACAATATACAAAACGGTATGGGATTAGTTCGTATAACCGGCCAAAATTTTACTGCCGGATAAAAATTAAGCTTAACTGGATTGATTTGTTCATATTAAAAGTCTATAATAAATGTGTAATCAATAACCGCCCTACGGCGGTTATTGCCCTGAACTTTGTTCAGGGAGCGCAAATTCTTTATAAAATATGGAATTTGCGCATCGCATTTCTTTATGTCATGCTCATTTTGCCCTTTAGGGCAAAACAAAGTGCAGGAAAAATTATCGGATAATTTTTCCTTGCACTCTGACAACTGAAAATTGGCTTTTAAAAGCTGTATAAAGCCAATTTTAAGTTGTTGAGCAGACATTAATTAAAGCATATTTTAGATAGGAGGATATTAAAAATGTATCTGAAGATGATCAAAAAAGCAGGAGCATCAGTTCTGGCAGCAGCTATCACCCTCAATGGAGCAGTTGTGGGTGCAGCAGGGGTATCTGCGGCCGATCAGGAAGTGACCCGCTATGAGTGGGAAGACGCTGAATTCACTGGTACAGGCGGTGTTAAAGAGGATAAGGACGCTTCGGGCGGAAAGTATTTCTACCTTGAAAGCAATTCTGATACCGCAACACTGAAGGTGACTGTTCCTTCGACCGGAATGTATAAGCTTACAATAGGCTATAATGCAGCTTTCGGTGAGAAGATACAGAACCTTTATGTCAATGGAGTGGATCAGGGACAGCTCTCCTTCACTTCAAAGACATGGACGGAGCTCAACTGCGGTGCAGTAAAGCTCAATGAGGGCGAAAATGAGGTAATGATAAAGAGCAGCTGGGGCTGGACAAACTTCGATTATCTCATAGTAGAACCGGCTCAGCTGGGAAAGATCGAGGCAAAGCAGACTACTCCGGTGGACAAGCTTGCTACCAAGGAGACCAAGAGCCTCATGTCATATCTTGCAGGTGTCTACGGAAAGAATATCATTTCCGGTCAGCAGGAGATATACAAGTATGGTCCCCACGATATGGAATATGAATTTGAGTACCTCAATGATACCACGGGCCACTATCCGGCTATAAGAGGCTTCGACTACGGCAACTTCACCTGTCCGGCATTCGGCAGTGACGACGGTTCAACAGAGCGTGTTATCAGCTGGGTAAAGGAAAAGAACGGTATCGCCACATCCTCATGGCACCTTAATGTCCCCAATAAGATGGAGGATTTCACAATAGGAAGCAAGATAGACTGGTCTGCTACCTCATACACTGCAAAGGATAACGACTTTATGCCTTCAAAGGTATATGTTGAAGGCACCAAGGAGAATCAGTACTATGAGCAGGCTCTTAAGACTCTTGCAGCTGAGTTCAAGAAGCTGGAAGAGGCCGGAGTTCCGCTTATCTGGAGACCTCTCCATGAGGCCGAAGGCGGCGGCGGAGAGAACGGTTCATGGTTCTGGTGGGGCAAGGAAGGCTCAGAGGTCTATAAGAAGCTCTGGCGCTATACCTACGATAAGCTGGTAAATGAGTACGGCTGCCACAATCTTATCTGGGAATGGAACAGCTATAACTATGAGACATCAGCAAACTGGTACCCCGGTGATGAATATGTTGATATCATAGGCTACGATAAGTACAACTGTACAGACTGGTCATCAGGAAGTGCGGTGCTCAAGCATAACGACAGCGCTATAAGCTCAACATTCTACGGAATAATGGAGAAATATGACCATCAGAAGATGGTATCCATGGCTGAGAATGACTGCTTCTCCACTGTTGACAATCTGACAGCTGAAAAAGCAGGATGGCTCTATTTCTGTACATGGTATGATGGCGGAAGCGCAGATAACAACTTCCTTACAAATCCTGTTTTCAACACAAAGGAAGACACTATAGCTATGTATCAGAGCGATTACTGCATCACTCTGGATGAGCTCCCGAAAGACCTTTATTCAAAGGAAAGCGGAAACGACGAGGATGAGTATACTGTTACATTGTGGGGAGATGCAGACTGTGACGGCTTTGTCAAGATGAATGATGCAGTTCTCGTAATGCAGTCCATCTCAAACGGTGACAGATTTGGTCTTGAAGGAACAGATGAGCATCATCTTACTCCTCAGGGCGCAGCAAATGCTGACTGCTATGATCCGGGCAGCAAGATCACTCCTATGGACGCAAACTCCATACAGAAATTCCTTCTCAATCAGATCAGCGAATTTCCGGAAAAAGCTTCCGAGTGATATCGATAACTAAAAAAACAGCCATAGAGGAAAGCTCTCTATGGCTGTTCTTTATTTATGAGAAAAACAAAAAAGCTCCGGATAGGAGCTCCTCTGACGGAACGCAGGTCACATTTGCGGGACTGTGATTTCAGACCCGGCAACCATATTTCCGTTAAAGCGAGCAGCCTGTCACTGGAGCTTTAAATAATATACGATCAGAAAAGGTCGAAATTGCCGAATGTGTTATCGTCAATAACGTAGTAAACCTTATTGATCTCAGGTCTAACGTAAACAACAACGCTCTTAGCAGACTTTACACCAGCAACAGCCTTAGCCTTGTCAACCAGGTCTGTACCGGCAACCTCAGCACCATTGTACTGGATTACTACCTTTCTCTCTTCTGCAGTTGCCTTCTTAGCAGCAGGCTTCTTAGCAGGAGCCTTCTTAGCAGCGGCCTTCTTAGCGGGAGCCTTCTTCTCCTCAGCGGGAGCAGCAGCTACAACTGTTTCTTTTACCTCTGCTGTCTCAGCAGCAGTCTTCTTTGCTCTTGGCATTGTTAATTACCTCCTTGGATTACTTGTTAACTGCGTTCTTCAGAGCCTGGCCAGCCTTGAAAGCAGGAGCCTTTGAAGCGGGAGCAGTCATCATCTTCTTTGTCTGAGGATTGAGGACCTGCTTCTCCTTACGGTCACGAACCTCAAATGTACCGAAACCTACGATAGAAACCTTCTCACCGCTTGCGAGGGCATCAGTGATTGTAGAGATGATTGCATTTACAGCAGCCTCTGCGTTCTTCTTTGTAGACTCAGTCTTATCGGCAACAGCGCTGATTAATTCTGTTTTTGTCATTTTTCATATCCTCCATGTATTAGAATTTACAATTGAATTATATACCCTTTGTATGGATTTGTCAAGGAAATAGCGAAAAAATGACATAATGCCCTGTATTTAGCTGTCCGTTACCCGTTTTTTATTCAAAACAGCCATAGAAAAAGGCTATTTTCCGTAGTACATACTGGTTATCTGAGGCAGTAATGAAACAGGCAGTCCCGAAAGACTGCCTGTAATGCGTTATTGGCTGGGGGTCAGTCAGCATAGAGCTGACCGTTTTCGTCAATGTCTATATCGATGATATCGCCGGCTGAGAGGTTGCTGCCGATTATCTTTTTAGCGGCGAGAGTCTCCACCTTGCTCTGGATGAATCTTCTCAGCGGACGGGCACCGAAGTTGGGATCGTAGCCGCACTCGACGATGTAGTTCTTGGCTGCTTCGCTGACATTTATGCGGATGTGCTTGTCATCAAGTCTCTTCTGGAGGTCAGCCAGCATGAGGTCAACGATCTTCATAATATTATCCTTAGTCAGCGGCTTGTAGAAGATTATCTCGTCAAGACGGTTGAGAAATTCCGGACGGAACTGCTGTTTCAGCAGAGCATCCACCTTGGCACGGGCATCATCGGTTATCTCGCCGTCTGAGTCTATACCGTCAAGGATGAAGGGTGAGCCCAGATTTGAAGTGAGTATGATGATAGTGTTCTTGAAGTCAACAGTGCGTCCCTGAGAGTCTGTGATACGGCCGTCATCGAGTACCTGGAGCAGGATGTTGAACACATCGGGGTGAGCCTTTTCTATCTCGTCAAAGAGAACGACTGAATAGGGCTTTCTCCTTACGGCCTCGGTGAGCTGACCGCCCTCGTCGTAGCCGACGTATCCGGGAGGCGCTCCGATGAGACGGCTTACGCTGAATTTCTCCATGTATTCGCTCATATCGATACGGATGATGTTTCGCTCGTCGTCGAAGAGTATCTCTGAGAGAGCCTTTGCAAGCTCGGTCTTGCCCACACCGGTAGGTCCGAGGAAGAGGAAGGAGCCGATAGGTCTGTCAGGGTCCTGTATTCCTGCACGGGAGCGGAGTATAGCCTCGCTGACCTTCGTAACAGCTTCGTCCTGACCGATGACACGCTTGTGGAGCAGGCCTTCCAGTCCCATGATCTTTTCCTTTTCGCCCTCCATGAGCTTTGATACGGGGATACCTGTCCAGCGGCAGACGATCTTTGCTATTTCTTCTTCTGTTACCTTGTCACGGAGAAGTCTCTCGCCGGAGAGATCCTTTTCAGCCTGCTGTTCAAGCTCTTCAAGCTGTTTCTGGAGCTGAGGCAGCCTGCCGTATTTCAGCTCTGCGGCTTTATTAAGGTCGTATTCACGCTCAGCCTTTTCTATCTGTCCGCCAATGGATTCTATCTCCTCACGGAGCTTTTGTACGGCGGAGATATCATTCTTTTCGTTCTCCCACTTTGCCTTCATGGCATTGAATTTCTCACGGAGCTCTGCAAGCTCCTTCTGTATCTCTTCAAGGTGTTCTTTGGATATATTGTCGCTCTCCTTTTTGAGTGCGGCCTCCTCGATCTCGAGCTGTACTATCTTACGGGAGATAACGTCCAGCTCAGTGGGCATTGAGTCCATTTCGGTACGGATAGTAGCACAGGCCTCATCAATAAGGTCTATGGCCTTGTCCGGCAGGAAACGGTCTGTGATATAGCGGTTGGAGAGGACTGCTGCGGAGATAAGGGCATTGTCGTGTATCTTTACTCCGTGGAATACCTCGTAGCGCTCCTTAAGTCCTCTTAATATAGATATAGTATCCTCAACAGAGGGTTCATCTACCATTACAGGCTGGAAACGTCTTTCGAGGGCAGGGTCCTTCTCGATGTACTGGCGGTACTCATTGAGAGTTGTGGCGCCGATACAGTGGAGCTCGCCCCTTGCAAGCATAGGCTTCAGCAGATTTCCGGCATCCATAGCGCCGTCGGTCTTGCCTGCGCCAACGATAGTGTGGAGCTCATCTATAAACAGGAGTATCTGACCGTTGCTGTTCTTTATCTCGTTCAGCACAGCCTTGAGACGTTCCTCAAATTCGCCCCTGTACTTTGCTCCGGCAACGAGAGCTCCCATATCAAGTGAGAAGACCTTGCGATCCTTAAGGCTGTCAGGTACATCTCCGGCAACGATACGGAGCGCCAGTCCCTCTGCGATAGCGGTCTTGCCGACACCCGGCTCACCGATGAGGACAGGGTTGTTCTTGGTCTTACGGGAGAGGATTCGGATGACATTTCGTATTTCGCTGTCACGGCCGATGACCGGGTCAAGCTTGTTTCGCCTGGCAAGTCCCACAAGCTCCTGGCCGTACTTGGTGAGTACATCGTAGGTATCCTCAGGATTCTCGCTGGTCACTCTGGTATTGCCTCTGACGGACATGAGGGCGCTGAGGAATTTTTCCTTATCTATTCCGAAAGTGCGGAACAGCTGTGAGACATCCCTGTCCTTTGAGGCAATAAGGGCGAGCATGATATGCTCAACAGAAACGAATTCATCTTTCATATCGTTTGCGATAGTCTCTGCTGAGCTGAGTACACGGTCTGTCTCAGCGGATATGCCGACTTCATTGCTGCGTCCGCCGCCTGTGACCTTGACAAGTGCATTTATCTTCTGGTCTGTCTGGGATTCCAGTATCTCAGGGTCAATATTCATCTTCCTCAGGAGCTGAGGGATAAGTCCGGACTCCTGCTTTAATAGTCCGGCAAGTATGTGGACGGGCTCTATCACGTTATTCGCCTGCATCACAGCGATGCTCTGAGCCTTTCTTACAGCGTCAATGGACTTCTGGGTAAGTTTCTCTGCATTCATGATAATATCCTCCTTTTATTGTCTTTCTTTATATCTGACAGTCGGACTAAACTATGCCCTGACTGATAACGTCTGCGAATCTCTTCTCCAGCACCGGGGCATTCTCGTGAAATCCTGCCGGGTCTGAGAAATATATCTGTACAGCGCTGTTAAGGTCGCTGAGGTATCTGCTTATAGCTTCACCGGACTGTTCCTCGGAGAGGCCTGAATTCAGGAGCCTTCTTGTGAAGGAGCCGCCGCTTATGGCTGCGGAATATCCGCTGTATCCTTTGGCTTCAAGTATTGCAGCTTCGGCCTTTGCCCGGTACCGGAAGAAGTTTCCGAACATTTCAGTCAGTACATCGCTCTGTGTGCGTATCTGAACTTTCAGAGTGCCGATATACTTGTCAGGGAGCCGGTCAAGCTCTACTTTATAATTTATGGTGGGGCGGTATTTGTATTCAAGAGCGGTGCGGAGTGTCATAAGCGATGCTGAGCGCTGCTGCTGAATACGGAAGCTGCTGCTTATCATATCAGACATGGTCTGGAAAATATCATGCATCCGCATTTCCGGAGTGACGCAGGAGAGATTTTCTGCGAGTATCTGATTTATAAGATTGGAGCGGCTTGTGCCTCTCCGATAGGCCTCTGCATCAACTGCTTTGATAACGTCGTCCATGAGGACGAGGCTATAGACACTTTTTTTCATATTCATCGCCTCCTTTATATATAGAGTATCACGGATTATAGAATTTGTCAAGCGAATTATATAATTTTTCACGCAAATTTCACATTGCAAAAAAATACGGACATATCCTCACACAATGGCAAAGACAGTCCGCAGGGCAAAAAAAATCCTTCCCGTGAGGGAAGGAAACTTCGGTTCAAACGGATAAACCGTTTAGCACTGTGAACCGAGCCATAGACAATAAGTTAAAACAAGTTATTGAGAATAGAAAACATGAAAAAATTACAAATGAAAGGGGTTAGTTTTATGTGTTAATGAAACTTTTTCTATGGCGTGCAAATGAATCAATACTCATTATCAAGCACATGAGAGGGGAGGGCGCTTGATATTGAATACCCATATTCTTCATTTGCTGATTGTATTATAGCGCAAAACGAGAATCAATGCAATATACAAAACTACACAAAACTGCACAAAACTGTATTTTGGACGCGTTTTTAGTATTTTTTCATGTCAACTTTTTGTAAATAAGTTTTCTGAATTTATAAATTTACATAATAGCAATGATTTTTCTTTAATTCAAGGAGAATATATTCTTTCCGTCTTCGACTGTCACTGAGTCAGAACTGCTGCCGTTGACAACGGTGTAAAAACTGCTTCCAATGGCTATCTCGGGAGCCAGCATCATCAGGCTTCTGAAGCTATTGTGAGGGGCAAAGCTGACCATCTGAGTACCGTCAAGGACCATTTCCACCTTGCTTCCTGCTGAGACAGACTCCCCCAGGTCGACAATAATATACGGGGTATTTGAATATGTAGGCGCAGAGACCAGATTTCCGGCCGCAAAGAGGTATCCGCCGGTATAATTGAAGCTTCCGGCTGCATAGATAGAGCTTTTCTCCTCCTTAGTGCCGCCTGATACTATAGCTGAACCGCCGTTGATATTGATAGTTCCCTTGGATTTTATACCGTTAGTACCGCCTTTTATGTCGAGAGTTCCGCCGTTTATCGTAACATCGTCGTGAGCGGTGAGACCTGTCTTAACAGCTTTGATATTGTAGATACCGTTTTCGATGATAATATCGTCGTCACTTGAAATGCCATGAGCGTTTCCTGAGTTTATATTGAGAGTGCCATTGCCCTTGAAACGCAGGGTATCATTGGAGAAGATAACACCGTTGTTTATCTTGTCATTTCCGCCGTCGCTGAGAGTATTGACAGTGCCTTCACGGACTTTTATGGTGCATTTTTTAGCTTCGTTGACCAAAATGGCCGGGCCGGAAGAATTGGAGATATCAACTCCGTCAAGGATTACGGTAACATCTTCTTCTGTAGCTGTATTGACACATATCTGTCCTGACATCTTGCCTGAGAAGCGGTAATCTCCGCCGGCGGTAATGGTGACTACGCTGCCTGATACGGAAACATTTTCTCCGGTGACCTTGGGTGAGGAGCTCAGTGTGATCTCAGCAGTGTATACTTTTTCATCAGAAGGAGCGTCTGTGGGAGATTGCTGCTCCTGACTGCCGGATGAACTGCTGCCTGAGCTGCTGTTTCCGGAGGAGCTGTTTCCGCCTGAGGAGCTGCTGCCTGAGGTATTTCCCCCTGATGACTGGCCTGATGATGAGCTGCCGGATGAGGAATTTCCGCTACCGGAGGAAGAGTTTCCGGAAGAGGCCGAAGCTGTATTGGTGGAACTGCTGCTTCCGGAGTTCTTTGCTGTAGTTGAAGTGGTTTTATTGTCATTATTGGCTTTTGCAGTTGTCTGAGAGTTCTTTTCCGAACTCTTCGTACTGCTTTCACTGCTTTCAGAGGTCTCCTCCTCTGTACTGCTGCCGGATACGTCAGAGCTGCTGCTGCCTGCTGACGGAAGATCTGAAACCATTGTTGTCTCGGGATCGCTGCCAGTTTTTTCAGAGCTGCTGCTTATTATTCCGCAGGAGGCAGTTCCGCCTATCATTGTAATAGAGATGAGTGCCGCAAGAAATCTTTTGTGGTTCATAAAAAACTCTCCTTTACATTTGATTTATATAAATTATACACGATTTTACTGTCATTATCAAGTATAAAAAGAAAATGTCAGACCTGATCTCCTATCGGGTCTGACACATTCTGGTAGGGTAAAAATCTGCAATAAGAAGATCAGCTTTCGTAGATCTTATCGTCGTATTTAAAGAATACAAGATTAATAGTCATATTGCCGTTGAGAGCACGAAGCTCATCGATGAATTTTTTCTGGTCGATGTTGTCGTTTACATCAACGCTGTAGATAAGCTCAAAGAGGGTACCGAAGTTTGTGGTCTTGACTCTGCGGAGCTTATGGAATTCTGTGTACTTATTGAGAGTGGGCTCGAAAACTCCCTGATAATCGAGGTTTTCGGGGATAGTGATCTTGAGGGTCATATGTCTGCGGCTGTTTTCACCGAAGTTTATGGCTGTAAGTGCGAACATAACTGCAGCAAGAAGGATGAAGAATACTACTGCGAATCCGACATATCCTATTCCGCAGGCAACGCCTACTGCCATTGCGAAGAAGATATATGAGATATCCTTCGGGTCACCTGCAACGCTTCGGAATCGGACGAGGCTGAATGCTCCGGCCACGCTAATAGCGCCTGCGGTGGAGTTGATAACGAGAAGTATCAGTGTGACTATAGTAGGGAGCATTATCATAGTCATGACATAGCTCTGTGAGTAGCCTTCTTTTTTATGGGTGAGGATGTAGATAAGTCCTATAAGGATACCAAGTATAAGTGCGGCGATGATGCAGAGGAAAAATTCGCCTGTCTTTATCTCTGCGAGTATGGAATTTGAACCGTTGAGGATAGAATCTGCGTCTTCCTCAGAATAACGAGAGAGAACATTGCCGAAGAAACCATTTGGGAACATATTTTTTACACACTCCTGTTCATGAAAATGCTGTTATTGACCATTGATATGCCGGAAATATAAATATTCTTTTTTGAGCCTTCAACCTGCTCTTTTACGAAATTGGTATAGGCTTTTCCGTATTTTGAGAAGCTGGTCTTGAATATCTCCATCTCTGAGAGCTTTCTTACCAGCCAGTCCGGCATAGCGTCTGAGACCTTGACCTCCATAAGTCTCTGGTCGGCACCTATTATGTAGTTGCCGTAGCTTTCGTAATTGAGCCCCAGGTCGTAGCGGCGCTCAGTTATCTTTCTGTCGAAGGTAAGACGGAAATCACTGTTTTCCTTGCCGAAGAATGCCTCACGCTGATAGCTGATATACTGCTTCGGAGCGATAGGGTAGTGGTCGAGGAAGGCATCCAGCTCACGGAATACCTGTTCTGTAATGTATTTTGATATCTCAGGCTTGGTGCGGTCTTTAAGGTATGCTTCCGACTCAGCCAGAGTCATTGATACACGGCGCTTTGTAACGATGCCGCCGATTTTTTTCTTGATCTCAAGAAATACTGTATCATCAGGTGCTGCAGGGGAGTAATAGCTGCGAAGTCTGATCTTTTCCTTATAGTAGGGCTTTGCGAGGGATTCTCTTATAAGGTAATCGTCCGGGGTGTCGTAGTAGATGTTGTAGATGCCGTATTCTTTTCCGCCGATGCAGTACTTATCAGGGTTCATATACTCATTTATGACTTCCATGAGGCCATGGTACTGATCCATATTAAGCAGGAATTTTATTTCCTTACGGGCAAAAGTATTGATAGCCATAATTTCTCCGAAACGGCAGTGCCGCCCGGAGTTTCACACTCCTTTCGTATCGTTTGATTATATTATAATTTCCCATTCTTAAAATTATCTTAAAAAATGCGGTGAATTTTTGTGATGTCTGACTGCTTCGGCGGTGCTTTATATGATATCTGAATGGGAAATATATAACATGATAACTGAAAAATCACGCAATATCCGTAATTTCTTTGTATTCTTATTATACCATACATTTCCCGATGTGTTAACAAATAATTAATAAGTCCGCAATAATTTTCATCTTAAAAGACCATAATCGCAAAAAATGGTCAGAATTTAAGAAAGAAAATAGCACTTGAAAACCTACTTAACCTATGGTATAATAATATTATAAAGTACGAAAGGAGTGGGTGAATGAAGATATCCACTAAAGGAAGATATGCACTAAGGATGATGTACGACCTGGCACTTCATCGTGAGGATGGCTATATATCCCTTAAAGACATTGCAGAGCGGCAGAATATTTCTAAAAAATATCTCGAGCAGATAGTTCCTCTTCTTAACAAGAGCGGCGTGTTAAAAACAAACAGAGGAAATAAGGGCGGCTATATGCTTGCCAAAAAAGCTGAGGATTATACTGTGGGAGATATACTCCGTGCTACTGAGGGCAGTATTGCACCTGTTGCCTGCCTCGAATATGAGCCGAATGAGTGCCCGAGAGCAGGAGAATGCTCCACATTATTCGTTTGGGAAGGACTCTATCAGAAGATAAGTGAGTATCTCGACAGCGTGACCCTTCAGGATATAATAGACCGCAACTCCTGTCCCGAAGGCGGAGACTACTGCATATAATGTAAATACCCCGCACCAGTGTAAAAGACCTGATGCGGGGCTTTTTATACATTTTTGGTCAGAAGGGAAGGATCATTCATTGCTCGGGGATGTAGTATTGTACTCCTGACTGTCAGTAACTGACTCGATAAGAGCATCCTCGTCGAAGGAATCGGTGATCTTGAGCATATCTTCAAGAGAATACGGGATATTCTTCCATCCGTCATTTTCGAGGAAGACCATACACTCAACATCTGTATCAGCTTCGCCCGTGGTATTTGTAATAGAGCAGGTGAACTCATATCCCTCAATTGCTTTGAAATTGCTGGAGCGGGTATAGATACCGGCCTGTGCGGACACGGCAGCGAAGAACTCGTTTGCAGATGCGAGCTGTTCCTCTGTGAAGGCGACTTTTTTATCTATAGAGACGATCTTGGGCTGCTGCTCTATAAGATCAATATAGCCTTTCTGTCCGGTATTGAAATTCTGGATCGAATTCTCGTACATATTCTGCTCCTTGAGAGCCTGTATTGTGAGACCGGGGTACATATATTTATAGCAGACTTCTCCGGAATCTGGTGTATATACAGCGGCATAGGCCTCGTTGAGAGCGTCCTCGGGCGAATCAGCCTTCTGAGCATCACCGCTTACCTCGCTGTAGTTTTTTGAGCTTTTGGGAGTTCCGCAGGCTGTAAGTGTACAGGCAAGCAATACTGCTGCAAGAGCAGTCAAAGATCTTTTTTTCATATTTTCCTCCGTTATTATGGTTATCCTGAGTCCTCACGGAAAATTTGCCGTGGGTGACATCCGGAATAATATTTTTGTTTCGCAGGTAATTATATCACGATATTACAGTAATGTCAAATCCGGCGAAGGCGGATATCATATCTCTGTCACGAATGGGGTAAGCAGAATGATTATCATGCATACAGGGCAGATGTATTTCAGCATGACATTGTACAGTGCCTTTGAGCGGAAGCGTTTTTCGCCGTACATTACCTCTTCCTCTACATATTTTGTCTTTGCCACATATCCTACAAGTACACAGGTAAGGAAGGCAAGGACAGGCATCATAAGGTTATTGGTGATAAAGTCGAAGAAATCGAGTATCTGCTTATCGAAGATAGTGAAGCTGCTCCATGAGCTGTATCCGAGGACTGAGAGCATACCTATCGCAATGGTGAACACTATTACTATTACACAGCTTATCTTACGGCTGATGGAGAATTTCTCCATAACCACAGCGGTAACAGTTTCCATAAGGGAGATAGAGGATGTAAGAGCAGCCAGAGCAACAAGTATGAAAAATGCTGCACCGATGAACTGTCCGGCAGGCATTGAATCGAATACCTTGGGGAGAGTTATGAACATAAGACCGGGACCTGCATTGAGGGCATCCTTGTCACCGTCTGAGAAGACGAATACTGCCGGTACGATGATAAGTCCTGCAAGGAATGCAACTAAGGTATCGAAGACCTCTATCTGCCTTACAGAGCTTTCAATGGAGTCGTCCTTGCGCATATATGAGCCGTAGGTTATCATTATTCCCATGGCCAGAGACATTGAGTAGAAAAGCTGTCCGACTGCGGCAGCAATTGTTTTGAGCAGCTTTGAAGGGGACATATCCGAAACATCAGGAAGCACATAGTATTTAAGACCGCTTCCCGCACCTTTGAGTGTAAGTGTGTAGATACTTATTCCTATTATCAGCACAAGGAGTACAGGCATCAGTATCTTGCTGACTTTTTCAATGCCCTTTTCAACACCCATAATAACTACTACAGAGCCTATGAGAACATAGAGTACGAAGAAGAAAGCAGGCTCTCCCAGCTGACCGATGAAGTGTTCAAAGAATGACAGACCGTTTCCCTCAGAGTCGGCATTGTAGACCTTATTAGCCATATCTGCACCCTGACCTGTGAGGAAGGCTGTCATATATTTAAGTACCCAGCCGCCTATTACGCAGTAATACGGGAGTATCAGTGCGGGTACTGCTGCTGCCAGCCAGCCGAGAGGTGCAAAGCGCTTGTTGACGGTACGGTAAGCGCCGATAACACTTTTTCCGGTGCGGCGGCCGATGGCGATCTCAGTAAGCATGAGGGTGAAGCCGAAGGTAACTGCAAATATCAGATAGACCAGCAGGAAAAATCCGCCGCCGTATTTAGCGGCAAGATAGGGGAATCTCCAGATATTTCCGAGGCCTACTGCGGAGCCGGCTGCTGCAAGGACGAAGCCTATCTTTGAGCCGAAGCCTCCTCTTGATGAGGTTGTTTCTGTCTTGGTTTCCATGGGAGTAACATTTCCTTTCGTCGTTTTATTTTTTGAAAACAATGTTTATTCTGAACAGTCCGTTGTTTTTTTCTGCGGAAATACTTCCGCCCAGAAGCTCTGTGAACTGTTTTGCTATAGCCAGTCCCAGACCGGTATTGCCCTTTGTACGGGAGATGTCTGTGGTGTAGAACTCATCGAAGACTCTTTCCGTATCGAGCTCAGGGTCATTGAGCCCGTTCTCGAAGGTCAGGGAAATCGTCTCTCCGCCGCTGACTGATATAACGAGATCATCTGAACCGTGCTTCAGCGCATTGCCTATCAGGTTATCGAATATCCTCATGAGCATATTCCTGTTCGAGATCATCTTTATTCTGCCGGAGCTGCATTTAAGGTCGATCTTACGGCCTCTTGCGGAGTAGTCATCGTAGTAGTGAGCCACAGCCTCCTCCAGTATGCCTGTCAGGTTAACGGGCTCAGTTTCCGGTGACTTTCCGGAGGATATCATTTTTGAGAACTCAAAGAAGGAATCAATGAGCTCCTCCAGTCTAAGCAGTCTTTTTTCTGCCGTCACTATACTGTGGGAGCGTTCTTCGCTGCTGATATTATCATCCTGAGCCATAGAGATATGCCCCATAGCAGAGGTGAGAGGAGTTCTCAGGTCGTGGGAGATATTCGTCATCATCTGTTCAAGATCGTGATTTTTCCGCTGGTATTCAGCATCGTACCGACGGATATCCTTGAGTATGGAGTTCACTTCATTTATAAGCTCCGGAGGCAAAGCTCTGCCGCTGGTATGGAGCAGCTGGTTAGTATCCTCTTTTCTTATCTCACGGAGCTTTTCAGCAGCTTTAATGGCGGCTCTGTATCTGATGATAAGCACAGCCAGAAGAACTGCACAGATGATGCTGAGAATTATAACAGCTGTCAACATAGGCTGCACCTACTTTTTCATCCTGTAGCCCACTCCCCAGACTGTCTCGATATAATCGCAGTCAGGGTCACATTCCTTAAGCTTTTTTCTAAGCTTGCTTATGTGGACATTAAGGGTGTTGTCGTCAGCGGAGTTTTCGTAGTCCCAGACGGTATCGTAAATCATGCTCTTTGTACAGGTGCGGGAGGGGTTTTTCATAAGCAGGGCAAGGAGTTCAAATTCGTGTTTTGAGAGCTCCATGTCCTTTCCGCAGCAGAGTGCAGTGAATGAGGAACGGTCCAGCTCTATATTTTTATATGAGAGCTTGTCACTTGCCGGCTCAGAATTGCTGCTTCTGAGCCTTACTGCTATTCTTGCCAGAAGCTCGTCATTATGGAACGGCTTTGTAATGTAGTCATCGGCGCCCAGCACAAAGAGATCCACTTTTTTGCTGATATCGTGAATGGCGCTCATTACTATTACCGGAACGTTTTTAGCGGCTTTCAGTTCCTTGATTATCTCATCGCCGTTTTTTCCGGGGAGCATGAGGTCAAGAAGTATCAGATCGATATTGCTGCCGTGGACAAGAAGTCCCTCAGTGCCTGAGAAGGCGCTGACAGTATCGTATCCGTTTCTTTTCAGCAGAGTGCTGAGCATATTATTTATATCCGGGTCGTCTTCGATAATAAGGATAGTCTTATTCATTGTTATCCTCCAGAATAGCGTTGATCTCTCTGAGAAGGCTCTCAGGCATATATCTTGCACTCCGTACAGCAGAAACACCGTGAGCTTTCAGTTTTTCACGGGACAGCAGCTCCTTGCTGTAGCGTCTTATGAGCCTGAGCTTCATGACCTTCTTCATACTGACGTTTTTGCCGTTATAGATGTAGGGGATATCGCTTTCAATCACCTCGCATCGGTAAATCACCGCTGATACTGGAGCGGCCATATATATGAACACATCATCTCCGGCAGAGACTTTTCCGGTCTGCTTCCAGTTTATCATGCCGTCACGCTGAAAGTCCTGTTCAAGGTCGTAGTAGGCAGGATTTGCAGGAACCAGCCAGCTCTTTTTGCCTGAGGAGGTTGAACGTGCTTTGCCGCTGCCGCCTGCAAGGCCGTAGCTCATATCCACCAGCGGAAATATCTCCTCAGCCGGTACAGAGCCGTCAAGGAGAATGGTTATCCAGCTGTTCTTGTTCATATGATAAGCCGGGAGTATCCCGCTGCGGCAGCGCAGAGAGCCTGCCATAAGGGGATCGCATTTGACATTCATTATACTTATCGTGGAACTGTCCGGCAGTCCAAGTTTATCTCCGCCGACAGTCATAAACAGGGCATACCATTTTTTATTATCCTGTCTTCTGACAGCGCAGGCATCCGGAGTACGCACCCAGAGGTATTCCGGCTGACCGCCGAATCTGTCCTTTATATACCCGAGGATATCCCCGGAAAGATCTGTATTCACAGCTTTAACCTCCAAAAATGGTTATTCTTCTGCATTGCCTTCGAGGGCATCTGCAGGGACGGTTATCATTTTCCAGCCGTCTTCCTCAATATTGACCATGCAGCAGGTGTTTTCCATTGTGGTAACATAGTCTGCACCTGATATTTTAAGTGAGAGAACTGTCTCATAGCCCTCGCTTACTTTCGGAGACAAGCCGTTTGCTCCGTACTGTTCAGAGGCTGAGCTGAGATAGCTCTCAGCGCTTCTGAGCTGAGCATCGGAGAGCTGTACAGAGCTCTTTATCTCATCGAGAGTCATTTCCGGACCAGCTCCGCAGCTGACTATCCAGCCCTGACGCACTGCTTCCATGCCTTCCTTTCCGGCCTTGTAGAAATCATCGTGGTCAGGAGAGTTTTTTGCAGCGGCAGCAGCCTCCTTAGGGAGGGTACATTCAAGAAGAGCATCCGGGTCACAGTCGGTCATAGCCCGGCAATAGCTGTTTATGGCCGGTTCATAAGGTTTATGGCTGCTTCTGGACTTTTTTCCGGTGCCGCATGAGACAGTGGCAGCAAGGACTGCGGCAGTGGCAGCAATAATTAATTTTTTCATGGGTATCCCAAGCCTTTCGGTCAGAATGATGCTTCACCGTCCTGATACGGGAAGCGACATATTCAATTATACAATAAGAGTATTTTTTTGTCAATGTGAAGGGACAGATATCATTATGCCGGACGGAGGAGCATATCCTATAAAGAGGTGATGAGTTATGGAAGAAAACGCAGATCTCTCTGATGAGGAGCTGCTGGCTGAATACAGCGGGAGGAGCTCCGGGAGCAGCGGGGCGGTGCAGGCGGTAGTCTGCATTATCCTTGGAGCATCGCTGTTTGCTCTGAATATGCTTTCTCCGGGGCTTGCTGAGGAACTTTTGTCCCGATTCAGGAAATACTCAGAGGGCAGTCCGGTATGTCCTGACCCTATAGACCTGCTCATGGGATTTTTTGATAGGCCTTAGGCTGGGCGGTACAGAGCTGCGACTGTACTTTTCGTTCCTGACGTTCAACGCACTGCTTTTTCTCAGCGGCAGCAGGACAGCCCTGCTTTTCTATGCAGCGGCAGCAGTGCATGAGGCGGCACATATACTTGCGGCATATTTTTTCGGACAGCATCTGAGGTCAGTGGAGTTCCGCGGCACAGGGATAATAATGGAAGCAGAAAAGAATTGCGGGGCTCCGTTTTTCCATGGGGCCGCAGTACTTATGGCAGGACCTGCTGTAAATCTTCTGATGTGGCTGATCTCCTCAGCAGCAGGTGCATCAGACAAATGGGCAGAGATAAATCTCGGCTTATGCCTTTATAATCTTCTGCCCTATTGTCAGCTTGACGGCGGAGCAGCTATATCACTGCTTATATGCGGAAGCCCTTATGAGCGGGAGATAGGAGATCTTCTGCTATTCATAAAAATGGCAGTATCAGCGGCACTTTTTATACTGACTATAGCTGTGGACAGCAGCCTGCTAATACTTTTTGCTGTATCTGTATTCCTTCTGCTGGGAGATATAAAATAAAAGGACTGCCGGAGCAGTCCTTTTTGATGTTATAGATATGTCAGATAGCAGCGAAAGCCTGCTTGAGGTCATCAAGGATATCCTCAACATTTTCGAGGCCGACAGAAAGTCTGATAAGTCCGCCGTTGATGCCTGCTGCAACGAGCTGTTCGTCAGTGAGCTGACGGTGAGTTGCGCTTGCAGGGTGGAGCACACAGGTGCGGATATCAGCAACGTGAACTTCATTTGAAGCAAGTTTGAGCGAATCCATGAACTTGACAGCAGTATTTCTTCCGCCCTTGATAACGAAGGAGATAACTCCTGAGCAGCCGCCTGGGAGATACTTCTGAGCGAGCTCATAGTAAGGATTGCTCTTGAGGCCGGGATAATTTACGGACTCGACCTTGTCGTTTGCCTCAAGGAACTCAGAAACGATCTTTGCGTTCTCGCAGTACTGCTTCATACGGATAGGAAGTGTCTCAAGGCCGAGGTTGAGGTAGAATGCGGACTGAGCTGAAGGATAGCAGCCGAAGTCTCTCATAAGCTGCATTCTTGCCTTGACTATGTAAGCAGCCTTGCCGTAAGCCTTTGTATAGATAGTGCCGTGGTAGCTCTCATCGGGCTCTGTAAACTCAGGGAACTTGCCGTTTGTCCAGTCGAAGTTACCGGAATCTATGATAACACCGCCGCCCTGTACAGCATGGCCGTCCATGTACTTTGTTGTGGAGTGAACGATGATATCAGCACCGTACTCAAAAGGTCTGCAAAGTACAGGAGTGGGGAAAGTGTTGTCTATGATGAGCGGAACGCCGTTTTCATGAGCGATCTTAGCGAACTTCTCGATATCGAAAACAGAGAGTGCGGGGTTAGCGAGAGTTTCACCGAAAACAGCCTTTGTATTGGGCTTGAACGCAGCCTTTATCTCTTCCTCTGAAGCATCAGCATTTACGAAAATGCACTCGATGCCCAGTTTTTTGAGAGTGTAAGCGAAGAGGTTGATAGTGCCGCCGTAGATAGTAGCAGCAGAGATGAAGCTGTCGCCTGCCTGGAGGATGTTGAGCAGTGAGAGCAGGGAAGCTGCCTGGCCGCTTGAGGTACACATAGCGCCGATACCGCCTTCAAGGGCATTTATCTTTTCCTCAACAGCCATAACTGTGGGGTTCTCGAAACGGGAATAGATAAGGCTCTTTGTGGGGTCATCAAATACAGCAGCAACGTCATCAGTTGAGTCATAAACGTAGGTAGTGCTCTGAACTATAGGCACAACTCTGGGCTCTGTATTTTTGGGTGTGTAGCCTGCGTGCAGGCATTTTGTCTCGATTTTCATAATAAACCTCCTGGAAATTTGATTCAGTGCTTTTCGTGAAGACCTGTCAGCTTAGGCAGACAGAATTCAAGAACAGCACAGTATTTATCAATGAGTGTGATGATATAAGTCTCCTTGTATTTAGGCAGAGGCCTTGTGGCCGGCCACATATGCTTTTCTATCATATCACGTTCAAGCGGAGTGAGGGGAGTAAGCTCAGCAGCATTCTGTACTGCGATAAAAGCGTGCATGGCGCTGTGTGAGAGCTGTCCCTTTTCCTTGGAGCTGTTGTACTCCTTTCTGTTATAGAAGAAAAGATCGTGGAGCAGGCCTGCTCTTGCGGCGGAACGGGCATTAAGCCCTAATTTCCGGCAGACGAGCCAGCTGTAATAGGAGACATTGAGACAATGCTGGAACCTTGTAGTGGATATGTGGTGAGTTATGCTCCTGAGTCTGATAAGCTGACGGCAGCCGATAATATCGGAAACGCAGCTGTAATATTCAGAAAATGAGAGCTCCTTTCTGGAGCCGATAGCTTTTAACATAGACACATCCTTTTCGGTCAAAGGTCAATATCATCTGATAAGAAAATTATACCCTATATTATAAAAAAAATCAATAGCTGACAGAAATTTCACAGAATTATCATATGATTTCAATAGGCTAACTTGGAATTGATTCAGTGCCATTGTATTGCTTGCGAAATATCATAAATATGCCTGCATATCAATTTTCAATGCTTTCAGCGTCTTGATTTATTTGCAAAGATGTGCTATAATCAATGTGTTCTCAATAACCGCATTACGGCGGTTATTGTCCCGAACTTTGTTCAGGGAGCGTAAATTCTTTATAAAAAATGGAATTTGCGCAGATATTAATTGCATCAAAACTTGTTTACCGGAGGTTTATATGAGAATACGTCATAAACCATGGGCAAAGCCGGAACTTGAGGCCTGCCCGTTTTATATAAAAGAACCTCAGCAGCAGATAGGCCGCTGGAGAGAGCTTTTCGCCGAGCCGGACAAGCCCCTTTATGTGGAGCTTGGCTGCGGCAAGGGAGGCTTTATCTCGCAGGCAGCTCCGGCTCATCCGGAAGTGAATTTCATTGCTATGGATATAAAGAACGAGATGCTGGTGCTGGCTAAGAGAAAGCTGGAACAGGCCTATGCGGAAAAAAATGCCTCTCCGGACAATGTTCGCATAGCCATACAGAATATCGAGCGGCTTGAACTGGCATGGGACGAAAATGACCGGGCAGAGAGGATATATATCAATTTCTGCAATCCGTGGCCGAAGAAAAAGCACAAGAAGCGCCGCCTGACACATACAAGGCAGCTTGTGAACTATAAGAAATTCCTGAAAGGGGAGCTCTGGTTCAAAACTGATGATGACGAGCTCTTTGAGGAGTCCTTTGAGTATTTCGCAGAGGCCGGATACCGCATAAAGTACAAGACCTTCGACCTTCATGCCGAAAGTCCCTACGAGAATTTTGTGACCGAGCACGAGAAGATGTTCACTGATGAGGGAAAGAAGATAAAGTTCCTCATAGCTGAACCTGTCAGGGAGGACTGAAATATGGAATATCAGAAGAATTTCGGCAGCTTCACCATCGGCGGAGGCACTATGAAGACCGCCGGCTCAGGTACTCTTGACAAAGCAGTCGAGGCTCCTGATGTGAGGACAAAGTACGATAAGAAGATAATTGCCAAAAATGCCGCAAAGGCTGCTGTTCTTACAGCAGGAGTGCTCCTGAAGCACAAGTACCTTGGCGGAGGAAAGAAGAAAAAGAAGAGATAGCGGACATCTTTTGACTGTGATCCTCGTATGGAAGAACTATGTGAGTATCACGGCTGTCCGGCTGCCTTATTTGTAAACATAATATAATAAATCCGGTAAGACTGGACAAACGAAAACAGATGTGATATAATATATAAAGTCTATGGAACTACCCCTTTAAATCGATCCCGTGAGATCGGCAAGGCGAGTCTGAAGATACTTATACACCGGTCTGTATCCGGATATAGCTATAACTATAAGTATGCTCCTTGCCTTGCAGGGAGCATTTTTTGTGGAAGGAGAGGGTGTATGGGCACAGGACATATAATCATGGATGAACAGGCTATGCAGAGAGCTATAGCAAGGATATCCTATGAAATAATCGAGCACAACAAGGGTGCGGAAGATATATGTATAGTCGGAGTGCTCTCCCGTGGAGTGCCTCTTGGCAGGCGGATAGCCGCAAAGCTCTCAGAGCTTGAAAAAGTGGAGGTGCCCTTCGGCGAGCTGGATATCACTCCCTACAGGGATGATGTGAAGCCGGACGGCCATACCGAGAAAACTGATATCCCTTTCGATATCAAGGACAGGGACGTTATCCTGGTAGATGATGTCATATTTACCGGAAGAAGCTCCAGAGCCGCTATTGACGCACTTATCAAGCGTGGAAGGCCAAGGAGCATACAGCTTGCGGCACTTATCGACAGAGGTCACCGTGAGCTGCCTATAAGACCGGATTACGTCGGAAAGAACCTGCCAACTTCTCACAGCGAGAAGGTAAAGGTATCCGTATCAGAGATCGACGGACGAGACGGCGTCGAGATCTTCAGTTTATAAAAGGAGGAAGTTATGTCAGATTCAATACTCATCAGAAATGTTCGTGCAGTGGACACAGTAAATGACAGTATAACAGATGTATATATAAAAGACGGCATTATCGCTGAGACCGGGGTATCCCTCTCTGTCAGCGCAGATCAGGTCATTGACGGGACCGGTCTGGTACTTATGCCGTCTCTTTTTGATATGCACGTTCACTTCCGTGATCCCGGACAGACCCATAAGGAGGATGTGCTGACAGGCTGCTCAGCTGCCCTTGCCGGAGGAGTTACAGGTGTTCTGGCAATGCCGAATACTGTCCCGCCCTGCGATGATCCTGATATAATCCGCTATATAAAGGACAAAGCCAAGGATACCGGAGTCGAGGTATATCCCGTAGGATGCATAACCGGCGGCATGAAGGGCAACGGTCTGTGTGATTATGAGGCTCTTAAAGAGGCTGGCTGCATATGCATATCCGATGACGGCAGACCTGTCGAGAATGCTGAAATGATGAGAAAGGCTCTTGAACTCTCCAACGAAAACGGACTGCTCGTAGCTTCACACTGCGAGGACCTGAGCATAATCAACAAGGGAATAATGAATAAGGGCGAGACCTCCGAAAAGCTCGGGGTCAGAGGTATGGACAGAGCCTCTGAGGACTATATCACCGCCCGTGAGATGATACTTGCATCCTCTGTAGGAGCAAGGATACATATCTGCCATGTCAGCACTGAGGGCAGCTCTGCAATGATACGCTTTGCAAAGTCAAGGGGAGTAAGAGTTACCTGCGAGACCGCTCCGCATTATTTCATGCTCACAGATGAGCTGCTGATGAAGCGTGATGCAGACTACAGAATGAATCCGCCTCTCCGTACTCCTAAGGACGTAAGGGCGATAATCGATGCCATAAAGGACGGCACTATCGACTGCATTATCACAGACCATGCTCCTCATGCTGCTGAGGAAAAAGCAAACTTTGAGACTGCTCCCAACGGTGTAGTTGGTCTGGAGACTTCACTGGCAGCAACACTTACAGCGCTCTATCATACCGGCGAGATAAGCCTCAACAAAGTTGTGGAGCTCATGTGCGTAAATCCCCGCAGGATACTCGGACTGGAAGTGCCTTCCGTTGAAAAGGGAAGCAAGGCAGACCTGGTGCTTGCGGATATAGATAAAAAATGGACTGTTGAACCGGAAAAGCTTCATTCAAAGTCCCACAATACAGTATTCAAGGGAATGACTCTTACGGGAAAGCCTCTCGTAACAATATCCGGCGGAGTCATCCGTTATGACGCAAGAAACGAATAATCATTTTCAAGGAGGAAATACTATGTCATTTGACAGACTTATCAAGAAGATCATCGAACTCAAAAATCCTACAGTGGTGGGCCTTGACCCTAAGCTTGACTATGTACCTGAGTTCATCAAGCGCCGCTACCTCGACAGCGACGGCTGGACCCTCAAGGCTGCTGCAAAGGCAATATTCGACTTCAATCAGGCTATAATCGACGAGATACACGATGTTGTGCCTGCAATAAAGCCTCAGGCTGCATATTATGAGATGTACGGCCACTACGGTATCAGAACTCTTGAAAAGACTATCCGTTATGCAAAGCTCAACGGAATGTTCGTTATGACAGACGGAAAGAGAAATGATATCGGAGCTACTATGGAGGCCTACACAAACGCTCACCTTGGCACTGTAACTATCGGTGACAGCGAGATAGAGCCTTTCGGCGCTGATGCACTCACAGTTAACGGCTATCTCGGTACAGACGGTATAGCCCCTCTCCTCAATGTATGCAGAGAGAAGGATAAGGGCATATTCGTGCTGGTAAAGACATCAAACCCCTCCTCCGGCGAGTTACAGGATATGAAGCTTGCTGACGGACGCACTATATATGAGTGCATGGGAGATATGTGTGAGAAGTGGGGGGAGGATACAAGAGGCGAATACGGCTATTCCGCAGTAGGAGCAGTTGTAGGAGCAACATATCCGGAAATGCTCACAGAGCTGAGACAGAGACTTCCCCACACAATGTTCCTTGTTCCCGGCTACGGCGCTCAGGGCGGCGGAGCAGAAGGCCTCAAGGGCGGCTTTGACGCAAACGGTCTTGGAGCTATCGTAAACTCCTCCCGTGCAGTAATGTGCGCTTACAAGAAGGAAGAGTGCGACGAGAGAGACTTTGCAAAGGCTGCAAGAAGAGAAGTCATCCGCATGAGGGATGATATCTGTCAGTATATCAATCTCTGATTTAAACAGTGATGTCATGAATAAAAAGAGCATTTTAGCACTCGGTCTTTCAATGATAATGTTATGTCCGGGCGGCTGCGGGAAAGCGTCCGGCAGCAGCTCGGAGGATACTGATGCTGCGGTGATAGTTGAACATATCACAGCAGCAGAAAAGGAAAGCGAGGAAACTGCCGTATATAAATTCAGAAATGCTTCTGCTGAAGAAGAGAAGAAGATGTGGGAACGCCAATATGCCGGAGAATGGATATACGGTGTTGGCGGGGCTAACGGTGAAAATGAGTTTGCACTCTTTCTTGGAAAAGTCATAGCCCGATTTGGCAGGAATGATTCTCTCAGTTCAGATTGGGAGAATATGTATTCCTATCCTATAATCGCTGAAAATGAAAAGGGCGAGGAGCTGCTTATCGAGATATATCACGGTGCCGGCGGTCCGTCATATTCTCTTCCCACTGATTTCAAAGATGATGAGGAAAAAGAAAAATACGAGCAGGCTGCAAAGGCTCTCGTAGAATATATCCAGAGTGCAGAGCCGGCAGACTATGAACTGGAGACGGTATATGAGGATATACCCGTTAATGTAAAATACTCTGTAAAGAACGGAGCAGCAAAGGTGGAGTCAGAATTCCCTGAGGACTTTGAGGACTATGGAATGGAAGACTTCGATCCTGATGATTTTTAAGCTGCAATAAATACATATAAGAAATTCTCCGCACAATGGCGTGCGGAAGAAATAAAACATCAACTATCCGACCTCTAACAATAACAAGGAGGAATAAAAATGTCATTATTCAACATGGGCAAAAAAGCCTATCTCATGCTTGCTGACGGACAGGTGTTCGAGGGCAGGAGCTTCGGTGCAGAGGGCACTGTTATCGGTGAGGTAGTATTCACTACCGGACTTACCGGCTATCAGGAGACTCTCACTGACCCCAGCTACTACGGACAGATAGTCACACAGACCTTTCCGCTTATCGGAAACTACGGTGTGAACTCACAGGACAACGAGTCCGCAAAGTCCTACGTTACAGGATATATCGTCCGTGAGTGGTGCAATGCACCCTCAAACTTCCGCTGCGAGGGCAATATCAACGATTTCCTGAAGGATCACAACATCGTGGGCATCAATAATATCGATACCCGCCGCCTTACACGCACTATCCGTGAGGTGGGAGTAATGAACGGTGTTATCACCACTGATGATGTATACGCAAAGAAGGATGAACTCCTTGAAAAGATAAGAGCTTTCTCTGTCAGGGACGCTGTAAAGTCAGTCACCAACACTGAGATACTGACCTATGAGCCGGAGGAAAAGAAGTACCGTGTAGTACTTTTCGATTTCGGCTACAAGCGCAACATCCGTCAGGAGCTTATCAAGCGTGGATGCGAAGTTATTGTCGTGCCTGCAAACACAACAGCAGAGCAGGTAAAGGAGATCGCCCCGGACGGCATAATGCTCTCCAACGGCCCCGGAGACCCGGCTGAGAATGTTGAGATAATCGAGAACATCAAGGATATTGAAAAGCTTGGCATACCGATATTCGGTATCTGCCTCGGACATCAGCTCATGGCGCTTGCCAACGGCGGACGCACTGAGAAGCTGAAATACGGTCACAGAGGAGCAAATCAGCCTGTTATAGACCTGGAAAGCGGTCTTACCTATGTTACCAGCCAGAACCACGGCTATGCGGTTATAGGTGACAGCATCGCTCCCTCTGTGGGACACGTTTCACACATCAACGCAAATGACAAGACCTGCGAGGGCATACGTTATACCTCAGTCAATGCATTTACGGTACAGTTCCACCCCGAGGCCCACGGCGGCCCACTGGATACATCGTATCTGTTTGACGAATTCGTTAAAACAATGGAAAAATGAGAATGAAGAATGGAGAATAAAATCAGTCAGCGAAGCTGCTGCGGCAATTCTCAATTATCAATTTTAAATTCTCAATTCTGAATATTTGGAGGTAAATAGTATGCCATTAAGAAGTGATATAAAAAAGGTACTGGTTATCGGCTCAGGTCCTATCGTTATCGGACAAGCAGCCGAATTTGACTACGCAGGCACTCAGGCCTGCCGTGCTCTTCGTCAGGAGGGACTTGAAGTAGTTCTGGTGAACTCCAACCCTGCTACTATCATGACCGACAAGGCCATGGCAGACAAGGTATATATCGAGCCCCTTACACTTGACGTTATAAAGCGTATAATTGAAATAGAAAAGCCGGACAGCCTGCTGTCCACACTGGGCGGACAGACTGGTCTTACCCTTTCCATGCAGCTTGCAGAGGAGGGATTCCTTGAATCCCACAATGTAAAGCTCCTGGGAGCTGATCCCCTGACTATCCACAAGGCAGAGGACAGACAGGCTTTCAAGGACACTATGGAGAAGATAGGCGAGCCTGTTATCCCCTCAAAGGTAGTGGAGACTGTCGAGGACGCTATGGACTTTGCCAAGGTAATAAGCTACCCTGTAATAGTTCGTCCTGCATTTACTCTCGGAGGCACCGGCGGCGGTATCGCCAACAACGAGGAGGAGCTCCACGAGATAGCTACCAACGGACTCCGCCTTTCACCTATCACACAGATACTTGTTGAAAAGTGCATAAGCGGCTGGAAGGAAATAGAGTTCGAGGTAATCCGTGACGCAAAGGGCAACGTTATCACAGTCTGCTCAATGGAGAACTTCGACCCCGTAGGTGTCCACACCGGCGACAGTATCGTTATAGCTCCGGCAGTTACACTTTCTGACAGGGAGTACCAGATGCTCCGTACAGCTGCCATAAACATTATCAAGGAGCTGAAGGTAGAGGGCGGCTGCAACTGTCAGTTCGCACTTCATCCCACAAGCTTTGAGTACGCAGTTATCGAGGTTAACCCCAGAGTTTCCCGTTCATCTGCGCTTGCTTCAAAGGCTACAGGCTATCCTATTGCTAAGACTGCCGCAAAGATAGCCATAGGCTACACTCTTGACGAGATAATCAATCAGGTAACAGGCAAGACCTATGCCTGCTTTGAGCCTGCCCTTGACTATGTAGTTATAAAGTTCCCCAAGTGGGCGTTTGATAAATTCGTATACGCAAAGCGTACTCTTGGTACACAGATGAAGGCTACCGGAGAGGTAATGGCTATCGGCACCAGCTTTGAGCAGGCAATGATGAAGGCTGTCCGCTCCATAGAGCTGGGACTTGACACCATGAACCTGAAAAAGCTTGCAAAGCTTTCCACAGAGGAGATAAGAGAGAAGCTCCACGTTATCGACGATGAGCGTTCATTCGTTGTATTCGAGGCTCTCAAGAGGGGCATAACTCCCGAGGAGATACACGAGATAACCATGATAGACAACTGGTTCCTCTATAAGCTCCTGAATCTTGTTGAGCTGGAGAAGTGGCTTGCTGAGGGCGAGCTTACAGAGGAGAAGTACGATATTGCCAAGCAGTACGGCTACCTTGACTCCACTATCGAGCGTATTTCCGGCCAGAAGTGTCCCAAGCACAAGAGTGCCGTATACAAAATGGTAGATACCTGCGCCGGCGAGTTCAAGGCTGAGACTCCTTACTTCTACTCCACATTCGATGACGAGAACGAGGCAAAGCAGTTTATCGAGCGTACAGACAAGGGCAAGAAGAAGGTAATAGTTTTCGGCTCCGGACCTATCCGTATCGGACAGGGAATCGAGTTCGACTACTGCTCCGTACACTGTGTATGGACTCTGAAGGAGCTGGGCTACGAGGCAGTGATCTGCAACAACAACCCTGAGACCGTCTCCACTGACTTCGATACAGGTGACAGACTTTACTTCGACCCCCTCACAAAGGAGGATGTTGAGTCTATAATCGAGACTGAAAAGCCTTACGGAGTTGTTGTACAGTTCGGCGGACAGACAGCTATCAAGCTCACAAGACACCTCTCCGACATGGGAGTGCGTATCCTGGGAACATCTGCTGACATGATAGATGCCGCAGAGGACAGAGAGCGTTTTGACGAAGTGCTTGAAAAGTGCGGCATTCCCCGTCCGGCAGGCCACACTGTAATGACTACAGAGGAGGCTGTTGCCGCTGCTGAGGACTTAGGCTATCCTGTGCTTCTGAGACCTTCATATGTTCTCGGCGGACAGAATATGATAATCGCTCACTCAAAGGCAGATGTTATCGAGTACATGGGAATAATCACCAGCCATATGATAGAGAACCCTGTCCTCATCGACAAGTACATGATGGGTACTGAGGTCGAGGTAGACGCTATCTGTGACGGAGAGGACTTCCTTATCCCCGGTATCATGGAGCATATCGAGAGAGCCGGTGTTCACTCCGGAGACTCCATATCCATATACCCTGCACAGCACCTTTCAGACCGTATCAAGCGCATAATCGTTGAGTATACACGCAAGCTGGCCAAGGAGCTCAATGTTATCGGACTTGTCAACATACAGTATGTTGTTTACAACCACGAGGTTTACGTTATAGAGGTAAATCCCCGTTCTTCAAGAACAGTTCCCTACATCAGCAAGGTAACCGGAATACCTATGGTTGACATTGCCACAAAGATAATGTTCGGTGCAAAGCTGAAGGACATGGGCTATGAGAGCGGACTCTATCCTGCCGGCGACTATGTTGCAGTAAAGGTTCCGGTATTCAGCTTTGAGAAGCTGACAGACGTTGACACCATGCTTGGACCTGAGATGAAGTCCACAGGTGAATGCCTCGGAATCGGAAGAAATCTTGAGGACGCCCTGCTGAAGGGACTTATCGCCGCAGGCTTTGACCTTAAGCGTGAGGGCGGAGTTCTGATATCTGTAAGAGATACGGACAAGCAGGAGATACTGCCTATAGCTGATAAGTTCGAGCAGATGGGATTTGAGCTCTATGCCACATCGGGAACACAGTCAGTGCTGCACAGAAATATGATAGCCGCACATCTTGTCCGTAAGATATCGGAGGGTGAGCCAAATGCAGTAACGCTGCTTGAAAGCGGAAAGATACACTATGTTATATCCACATCTGCAAAGGGAAGACTGCCTGAGCGTGACAGCGTAAAGATGCGCCGAAAGTCAATAGAGCGCTCTATATGCAGCCTTACAGCGATAGACACCGCAAAGGCGCTGGCAAAGGTGCTTGAATCAGGCAGAACAATAAATGATGTTGAATTGGTGGATATCACAAAAATTTAACACATAATCTGTATAATTTGTGATAATTCATCTCATTTACTTGACATCCCCGATATGAAATGATATAATTTTTATATGAAATCTTTATTATAGGGGGTTCGTATGGCTTTAGTTAATTCAAAGTGTTACTATTGTAACAGACCTGTTCAGGTCGATAGTGAAAAGGATGCATGGATATGTCCTGAATGCGGAGAGCCTTTTATAGTTGAAAAGTCTATCCGTCTGTCCAGAAATGAAAAGATCAAGCCCAGAAGAAGAGTACTCGTTACCCCTGTAAGGGCGGTAAATCACAGTTCAGAGCCTGATGACATAAAGGAAGCTCCCAAGGCTGAGGAGAAGAAGCCTGAGCCAGTTAAGGAAGCTCCCAAGGCAGAGGAAAAGAAGCCCGAGCCAGTGAAGGAAGCTCCTAAGGCTGAGGAAAAAAAGCCCGAGCCTGTGAAGGAAGCTCCCAAGGCTGAGGAAAAGAAGCCCGAACCTGTGAAGGAAGCTCCCAAGGCTGAGGAAAAGAAGCCTGAGCCTGTGAAGGAAGCTCCCAAAGCAGAGGAGAAAAAGCCTGAGCCAGTGAAGGAAGCTCCCAAAGCAGAGGAGAAGAAGCCCGAGCCTGTCAAGGAAGCTCCCAAGGCAGAGGAGAAAAAGCCCGAGCCTGTGAAGGAAACTCCCAAGGCAGAGGAGAAGAAGCCCGAGCCAGTGAAGGAAGCTCCCAAGGCAGAGGAGAAAAAGCCTGAACCAGTCAAGGAAGCTCCCAAGGCAGAGGAGAAAAAGCCCGAGCCAGTGAAGGAAGCTCCCAAGGCTGAAGAGAAAAAGCCTGAGCCAGTGAAGGAGGCTCCCAAGGCTGAAGAGAAAAAGCCTGAGCCGGTGAAGGAAGCTCCCAAGGCAGAGGAAAAGAAGCCCGAACCTGTGAAGGAAGCTCCCAAGTCTGAGGAAAGACGTCCCAGCATCGAGATCGAGAATGGCGTACTGATAAAATATTCCGGCAGTGCTGAGGTCCTGGAGATCCCTGCAAATGTAACAAAAATAGGTGATAATGCCTTTGAGGACTGCAAGACTCTCACCACAATAAGACTTCCGGACGGCCTCTATGAGATAGGCGGCTACGCTTTCAGGAACTGTTCAAATCTCAGAAGTGTCCGTGTGCCGGACAGCCTTGCAAAGATAGGTCCGTGGGCATTCAGAGGCTGTGAGTCCCTGGAGTCTATATCACTTCCGAATAATATCAGCGTTATTGCAGACTGCGTTTTTGCTGAGTGTTCAAGCCTCAGGACAATAGATATGTCAAATAAGATCGCAGATGTTGGAGCTTTTGCATTCAACGGCTGTAAGAGCCTTGAATCTATATGGCTGCCAAATACAATAAAGCAGATAGGAAAATATGCATTTTCCGGCTGTGAGAGCCTCACAAAGATCGAAGTACCGGACGGTGTTTCTGCAATAACAGAGAGAACATTTGCCGGATGTACCAATCTTACCGAGGTGCTGCTGCCGAATTCTCTCAAGACTATAGGACAGTTTGCTTTTGCGGACTGTATCTCTCTTAAACATATCGAGATACCTTATGGTGTAACATCGGTAGATGGATTCAGAGGATGTTCAAGTCTGAGAATGATAGAATTCCCGCCAAAGACTACTTTTGTGGGAGATTTCAGCGGATGTACAAATCTTGAACAGATCAAGATACCAACATCAGTTGGAAAGCTGGACAGCGTTTTCAATGACTGTCCGAATCTTATGAATATCTCGTGGATGTATCTGAAGGATAATCTGAGCCGTTTCCCGGCATATCAGGAGAAGGTAGTATCCCAGAGACGTGCAGAGGGCAAGTGCCAGTACTGCGGAGGAGATTTCAAAAAGATAGGCAAGGCCTGCAAGGTCTGCGGAAAGAAAAAAGACTATTGATAAAAAAGAGCTGCCGTCTCTGGCAGCTCTTTCTGTGCGAAAAGGAGAATATATGAAAAGAACCGGAATTGCAGCAGCTATAGCTGCGATAATGATGTGTATATCGCTGACTTCCTGCGGCGGAAAAAGTTCATCGGAGAGCAGTTCGTCAGAGACTTCGACAGCGGCCGGAGAAACTGCTGCATCTGAGGAAAATGAGACTGTGTCCGAGACCTCAACTTCTGCTGAGGAGACAACTGCGGAGCAGACTACTGCTGCTTCTGAGGAAAAGACATCGGAGACGACAGCTGAAAAAACTACAGAGCCTGCTGCTGAGAAAAAGGATGAGGGCGGATATACAGATGTTACCGCACTTGCTCAGACCTTCTATAATGCCTATCTTGGCCATGATCCGGAGGCAGTATATGCTCTCTTTGATACTGAGGAGATAGACGGCTACAGTAAGCTCATAAAGGATGAACTTGAGGGAAAGGATCCGGCAGTAGTATTCAGCAAGAAGGCTGTAGTAAGCGCTATAGATCAGTCTATGACATCAATAAGTGAGATAATGGACGCATACAGTGATTCCGGACAGGATGAATGGACGGTTGAGATAACTGCCGATGATCTGGAGGATGTTGAGGAGGCTCAGCTCGATGATTTCAACGGCGATCTCAGTACTTCATATGCCGCAGCCAAGATAATTAATTATGTCTTTTATAGAGACAAGAGCAATGACCAGTCCTTCACAGGCAATTCCAGTGCTTTTCTGAACAAGAACGGCAAGTGGTATCTGTCCTATTCAAGTCTCATGCAGAGTGAGCTGATAAATTACATCGATCTCTGATTTTTTCTGAGATCCTGGATCAGAATTGATCTATAATAATAATGAGGGAGACTCTTCATAAACGGAGTCTCCCTCAATTATTTCTGTATAGATTTTATGGCTCAGAAATTCTTATCGTACCGGAATTTATCAGTCAGGAAGGTAATAGCGCAGGCGATCAGGCCGATTATCATAAACAGCATACACAAGTGGTATCCGAACCGGTAGTCGATATCGATGAAGTTCTCGATACTCATAGACCCGCTTCCATCCTCTTCAAGGTATCTTTCAACGAAGTTGGACTTGAATAGTGACAGACAAATTATACCAGCCAGGCTAAGTGCGGCAGAAACAGCCGGGAGCCAGTCGCTGAGCTTTATGAAGAGCAGTACGCATCCGACAGCACAGCATATAACTACAGCTATGAGCCAGCCGTTGGGCTTTTCGTCTCTTGCATCTCTGCTGTCATCATCTTTTTTGTCATCCGATGAGCTGCTTTCGTAGTCATCATCATAATCGTAATCGTAGTCATCATCGTAATCGGAGCTGCTGGACGAGTTTGAGAAACCGTTTCCCAGATCAGCGTTGTCCTCATCAATAGTGGATGGGAAAATGAAATTATAGCCCTTATAGGTTATTTCCATGCTGTAATCATCATCGGTGTCGTTGAACGAGTTGGCGAATTCACTGGCATCACATGATATAGTAACAAACGGGAAAGCGAAGCACAGGATAGCTGCAAGAAGAGCGATCTTTGCAACCAGCCTTGCAGGGATCATTTTCAGTTTTTCGATCAGACCGGTGCGGCTGTTTGCTGATGTCATTGAGATAACACTTCCTATCGGGCGCTGAGACGGGATAGAGAAGCTGCACTCAGGACACATGGATAATCCGTCCTGGATGTTTTTTCCGCAGTTTGGACAATACATAGGCAGAACCTCCTTGGTATTAAAGTATAATTAGAATGAATGTGTATTTATTATATCATATAAATAATATATATGCAATAAATATAGATATTTTTGTATGAAAGATGAATAAACGCTTTGTCTTTTTGTGCATTATGCAGAGACTATATCAATCCAGTAATCCCTTGAACCCTTCGTCCTTGAATTTTTGCTTATAGTATACCAGCTCGTCCTGAATGATATCATCGATAACTCTCATTCCCAGGAGCTCTACCGGAGCCTTGTCGTCGGTAAGGATGTGGCCGGAGCTTTTATAAGGCTTGAGACCGGAGCTGACAGTTGACATAAGAGCTATAAGGCCGTTATCCTTGAGCTGAGCGGAATTGTTTACGAGATTGCTGGTCATAGAGCTGCTGTCAGAGGCGAAGAGCTCACGATTTGTGGCGCCGTTCACATCTATGGTATAGACATATCCGAACACCTCAGATATGGTATCAGCCAGGTAGCTGTTGATGCCGTCAGCGCTGTCGGAGCGCATATTCATATTCACCACCATGA
>DFHF01000014.1:0-42668 GCA_002371825.1 Ruminococcus flavefaciens
AAAGGAAGAGGCTCCCAAGGCTCCCGAGAAGAAGCCTGAGCCAGTTCAGCAGAAGTCCAAGAAGAACGAGAAGAAGAAGGAGCAGGCTAAGGCTCAGGACAGAGGCGAGCGCACAAAGTTCAATGCCACATTCAGCTCTGAGACCGCTCAGACTTCAACTCAGCGCAGAACTGTTGATACAAGAGGAAGCTACGTTGACCTTGATAAGTACAACGAGAGATACGACCAGATGGCTACCTCAAACAAGCATAAGAACGACAATTACTCTTCAAAGAAGCAGAAGATAAATCAGAAGTCCGCTCAGAGAAGCAGACAGCAGTTCTCCAAGAAGGAGAGCGAGGCTGAGAAGCTCAAGAGACTGGAGCTTGAGCGTGCAAGAAAGCAGCAGCTCAAGGTGCTCATCCCTGACAGCATCACTGTCGGTGAGCTGGCTACACGTCTCAAGGCTACTGCTACAGACGTTATCAAGCAGCTCATGAAGCTGGGCGTAATGGCTTCTATAAACCAGGAGATAGACTTCGATACCGCTTCACTTGTTGCTGATGAGATGGGCGCAAAGGTAGAGAAGGAAGTCATCGTTACCATTGAAGAGCGTCTTATCGACGATACTGATGATGACGATACAAACCTCCAGCCACGCTGCCCTGTAGTAGTTGTTATGGGACACGTTGACCACGGTAAGACTTCTATCCTGGACCGCATCAGAAATGCTCACGTTGCCGCAGGTGAGGCCGGCGGTATCACTCAGCACATCGGTGCTTATCAGGTAAATGTAAACGGACAGGATATCACTTTCCTGGATACTCCCGGACATGAGGCCTTCACTTCAATGCGTGCAAGAGGTGCTAATATCACTGATATAGCTATCCTCGTTGTTGCCGCTGACGACGGTATCATGCCCCAGACTGTAGAGTCTATCAACCACGCAAAGGCTGCCGGAGTTTCTATCATCGTTGCTATCAACAAGATGGATAAGGAAGGCGCTAACCCCGACCGCATCAAGGAAGAACTCACAAAGTATGACCTCGTTTGCGAGGACTGGGGCGGAGATGTTATCTGTGTTCCTGTATCAGCAAAGACAGGCGACGGTATTGATGAACTTCTCGAAAACGTTCTCCTCGTTGCTGAGGTAAAGGAACTCAAGGCTAACCCTGACAGACTTGCAAAGGGTACTGTTATCGAGGCTCGCCTCGATAAGGGAAGAGGTCCTATCGCTACACTTCTGGTACAGAACGGTACTCTTAAGCAGGGCGATGTACTCATCGCAGGTACAGCAGTAGGCCGTGTAAGAGTTATGACCAATGACAAGGGCAGAACTGTTAAGTCCGCAGGTCCTTCCGTACCTGTTGAGATAACAGGTCTTGCTGAAGTTCCAAGCGCAGGCGATATCTTCAACGCTGTTGAGGATGAGAGACTTGCCCGTGAGCTCGTTGAGCAGAGAAAGCACGAGCAGAAGCAGGAGCAGTTCAATGCTTACCGCAAGGTAACTCTCGATAACCTGTTCAGCCAGATAGCTGAGGGCGAGATCAAGGAGCTTCCTATCGTTGTCAAGGCTGACGTACAGGGCTCTGTTGAGGCTGTAAAGCAGTCTCTTGAAAAGCTCTCCAACAACGAGGTGAGAGTAAGAGTCATCCACGGTGCCGTTGGTGCTGTAAAGGAGAGCGACGTTATGCTGGCAAGTGCTTCAAATGCTATCATCGTCGGATTCAATGTAAGACCCGACCCTGTAGCTGCTGAGAATGCTGCCCGTGACGGAGTTGATATCCGTCTGTACCGCATCATCTATGACGCTATTGAGGAGATATCCACCGCTATGAAGGGTATGCTCGCTCCTAAGTTCAGAGATGTTGAGCTTGGCCGTGTTGAGGTTCGTCAGGTTTACAAGATATCCAACGTTGGTATGGTAGCAGGAAGCTACGTTCTCAGCGGTAAGGTATCAAGAGGCTGCCAGGTAAGAGTAGTCCGTGACGGTATCATCATTGCTGATGATAAGATTTCAGGCCTTAAGAGATTCAAGGACGATGTCAAGGATGTTGCTGAGGGCTACGAGTGCGGTATCAGCCTTGAAAAGTTCAGCGACGTCAAGGAAGGCGATATCTTCGAGACCTATATGGTCGAGGAGTACCGTGAGGACTGAGCGATCTGTTGATCGGCGCTGCGGCTGCGGATAACTGATCCGCATCTGCCCCTGAGGGGGCAGGCCGCTGTTCACTATTCACTTTTTCACCATTATATCATTATCAAGAATAGGGGGTCAGACCAAAATGGATAACAGCAGAATGAGTACTGCCGATATGCTGCAGTACTGCAACGAGGCACTGGCATGGGACGATTTCGGACCGATAGATATCTTCTTCTTCCAGTCAGTAAAGAAGATACTTCTCGGACAGTGCAGCGCTATGGAAGAACCTGAAGAGGTAGTCGATGATCTTATGGGCATAGAACGCCCTGTACGTGATGTTGAGCTGGAGCCGGAATACGGACTCTATGCAGACATCTACTACGGTGAAGAGGGAGATGATGATATCCCCGATTACAGCGTTTCTGCCGAGGACGAGGCCTTCAGCGCAGCTATCTTCTCAGAGGGCTTCTTCGATGAGCAGAAGCCGGAAAACGAAGAAAAGCCTGAGGATAAAAAGGCTGATGAGAAGACAGAACCTGCCGGAAATGCCGCTAAGGAAGAGAAGCCGGAAGGCACCGAAGGAAAATCCTCTGAGGATAATGAAAAACATGAGGAGACCTCCGGCGGCGGATTTACAGTGAACCTCTGAGGTCGAAAGGAGAAAAATGCCTAATTTCAAGAACAGCCGCATGGCTGAGGATATAAAAAGAGAACTTACTGCTATCCTCCGTGAACTCAAGGATCCGAGGATAGATAAAATGCTGACAGTCGTGAGGGCTGATCTTTCGGGAGATATGTCCTCATGCAAGGTCTATGTCTCAAGCTTTGAAGGCATGGAGCGTACTGCCGAGTCCGTTAAGGGCTTGAAAAGCGCTTCCGGATTTATCCGCAGGGAGCTTTTCGCCCGCCTTAAAATGAGAAAGTCACCTGAGCTTACCTTTGTTGCTGATAACTCCATAGAGCGCAGCGCTGAGATAAGCCGCAAGCTCAGCAGACTCAATGCTGAGAGCGAGGAGGACTGACCATGTTTATCGGATTCAGCGAGGCGGAGACCTTTCTCCGCAATTGCAGGGACGCTGTCATCATCACACACCGCAATCCCGACGGAGACTGCATAGGCGCAGGCTTCGGACTCAAGGATATCCTTGAACAGCTTGGTGTGCGGAGCAGAGTGGTCTGCCACGATGAGTTCCCGAAAAGATACGACTTTATAACTGAGACCGGCGCCGGTGAGGATTTTGAGCCTCAGACGGTCATTGCTGTGGATATCGCTGATACAAAGCTCATGGGCAGATATGAGGAGATCTACGGCGATAAGGTGCAGCTCTGTATAGACCACCATATCTCAAATAAGAACTATGCGGAGAAGACCCTCCTTCACGGAGAGGCTACTGCTGCCTGTGAGATCATCTACTCCCTGGCTGAATTTATGGGAGTCAGGATCACACGTCACTGCGCTATGTGTCTTTATACAGGCATTGCTACGGATTCAGGCTGCTTCAAGTACGACTGTACAACTCCGAGAGCGCATGAGATAGCTGCTGATATGATGAGAAGATACGATATAAACTTCGCCCGTATCAACCGCTATATGTTCGATGTCAAGTCAGAGGGCAGAATGAAGCTGGAGAGCAGGATAAATGAGCTCATGGAGCTCCATCTCGGCGGAAAGCTGGCTATAATTGCCGTAACTCAGAAAATGATGAGCGATATGGGCATAGAAATGGAGGAGCTGGAAGGCTTTGCTCCGCTGACTATACAGCTGGAAAATACCGAGGTGGGCATACTCATGCGTGAGCGCCCGGACGGTGTATATAAGTGTTCATTCCGTTCAGCTTATGATGTGAACGTATCCGCTATATGTCAGGAACTTGGCGGCGGCGGTCATGCAAAGGCTTCAGGCTGCACCGTTGAGGGCGACCTGGAAAGCGCAAAGAAGCTGCTGATCTCAGCTGTTGAAAGGGCGCTGGGCTGATGAACGGGATACTTTGCGTAAATAAACCGCAGGACTTCACTTCCTTCGATGTAGTGGCAAAGCTCCGGGGAATACTCGGGATGAAAAGGCTCGGCCACGGAGGAACTCTCGACCCTATGGCTACGGGAGTGCTGCCGGTATTCGTGGGAAATGCCACAAAGGCCTGCGATATAATGCCCGATAATACAAAGAGCTACCTGGCCGGATTCAGGCTGGGTCAGACCTCTGATACCCAGGACGTCTGGGGAAATGTGAGGGACATCTCAGATATGGCTGTCACCGAGGACGATATCCTCGCAGTGCTGCCGGAGTTCACCGGCAGGATAATGCAGCTCCCGCCTATGTACTCAGCAGTGCAGGTGAACGGAAAGCGTCTCTATGACCTTGCAAGGCAGGGGATAGAGGTGGAGCGTGAGGCAAGACAGATCGAGGTCAGCTCGCTGAAACTTACTGAATACGCTGCCGATACCCGTGAGGGAAAGCTTGAGATAGCCTGCGGAAAGGGTACCTACATCCGTACTATAATAAATGATATCGGCGAAAGACTTGGCTGCGGAGGGATAATGACATCTCTGGTCAGGACCTCATCCTGCGGCTTTGCTCTTGCTGACTGCTTTACCTTCGATGAGATACAGAAGGCAAAGGACGAGGACAGGCTTGAAGAGCTGCTTCTGTCTGTTGATAAGGCCTTCGTTTCGCTTCCTAAGCTTGTTCTGGGCGAAGCACAGGCAAGAATGTACCGTAACGGTGTAAAGCTGGATATGGCAAGGGTCAGGGGGATACTCCCGGACTGCGATACCTACAGGATATACGCTCAGGACGGCACTTTCTTCGGCACAGCAGTGACTGACCGTGAGAATGGCCTTCTGCGTGTGGGAAAGAATCTGGGGTGAGGCTATGGAAAAGAAAAAAACAGCAGCTGCGCTGGGACTTTTCGACGGAGTTCACCTCGGACACAGAGCTGTGATAAATGCGGCTCTGGCACAGCGGAAAAACGGACTTTCTGCTTCAGTGTTCACCTTCGAGCCTGAATGTGTCCTGAGGAAAGCAGGAGGTGCTTCGGGCTATATCTACACAAGAGCCGAAAAGGAGATGCTCCTCTGGGAGATGATAAAGGTCGACGATATACTAAGTCCGCCTTTTGAAAGCTTTTGCAGCCTTTCCGGTGAAGAATTTGCTGAGGAGATACTCTGCCGTCAGATGAGGGCAGCTCATGTGTGCTGCGGCAATGATTTCAGATTCGGAAAAAATGCTGCCTGGGGAGCTCAGGAGCTTATCGGATTCGGAAAGCGCTTCGGCTTTGAGGTGGAGATAGTCAGCCCCGTTGAGTACGGCGGAAGTATAGTCTCATCAAGCCGCATAAGAGAGCTCCTGCTGAAAGGCGATATTGCTTCCGCAAACGTCCTGCTGGGCTTTAACTATTTCATAAATGCCAAGGTCACGGACGGAAATCATATCGGGCGGACTATTGACTTCCCGACTATAAATCAGGAATTTTCCGAGGGACAGCTGGTGCCGAGATACGGTGTCTACAGCACCTTGACAAATGTCGGCGGAAGAGTGCTGCCGTCGGTCACTAATGTGGGAGTAAAGCCTACTATAGAGGGCACTCGCAGACCGCTGGCTGAGACTCACATCATCGGCTACAAGGGCGACCTTTACGGTAAAACTGTAGATGTCTGCTTTAAGGACTTTATCCGGCCGGAGAAAAAGTTTGGTTCTCTGGATGAGCTGAAGGCTCAGATATCTGCCGATATACTTAAGGCTGACATATAATATTCAGCCTGTTTTCACTTTACTGTCACAGACAGGAACTAATATTTAAAGAGTGCCGGCATTTTGCGGACAGCTTCTGCTATACCGGCTTATAATAGAATAATAACTTCTGAAGGAGGGCTTCCAGTGATAGAAGTTAAACATCTGGTAAAGCGCTACGGCGATAAAAAAGCTGTAAATGATATAAGCTTTAAGGTGGAGAAGGGCGAGATACTCGGCTTCCTCGGACCTAACGGTGCAGGCAAATCAACTACAATGAATATGCTCACCGGCTATATATCTTCAACTTCCGGTCAGATACTCATCAACGGCGTGGATATATTTGAAGACCCTAAAAAGGCAAAGGCAAATATAGGCTATCTCCCTGAGATACCGCCCCTTTACGTTGATATGACCGTTGACGCTTACCTCAACTTCGTTTTCGACCTTAAAAAATGTAAACTGCCCCGCAAGGCTCATCTCACCGATGTCTGCAATCTCTGCAAGATAAACGATGTGAGACCAAGGCTTATAAAGAACCTCTCAAAGGGATATAAGCAGAGAGTCGGCCTTGCTCAGGCTCTTATAAACAATCCGCCTGTGCTCATCCTCGATGAGCCTACCGTCGGCCTCGACCCTAATCAGATAATCGAGATACGCTCCCTTATCAAGAAGCTGGGCAAGAGACATACCGTCATCCTCTCCTCACACATTCTCCCTGAGATACAGGCTGTCTGCGACAGGATAATCATTATCAACAAGGGTGTTGTTGCAGCTGACGGTACTGCTGACGAGATCGCCAAGAATATTACAAATGAGCATAAGATGACCCTTCGTATCGAAGGCCCCGACCACTCCAGAGCTGAAAAGGATCAGATCGTTCAGGCTCTCAAAAACCTCAGCGGCGTGAAGTATGTCCGTGCTGATATGGAGCGTGAAAAGGGTATCTACGATTATGATGTGGAGACAGACGGCAAGACCGATGTCCGCAGGGCTATCAATAAGCTCTGTAATGAAAACGGCTGGAATATCCTTATGCTCCAGCTCTCAGACCTTACCCTGGAGGATATCTTCCTCAAGATCACTATGGGTGAGGGATTCGGCCATGATGAATCCGAAAAGGGCTCTGCCGCCAAGGAGAAAAAGCCTAAGGTAAGGATTAATCTTATGACCGAGGAAGAGGCAAAGGCCGCAGAACAGGCTGCCCGTGAGGCCGCTGAAGAAGCTGGCGGAGATGCCCCGGATGAGAAAGGAGACGAGGAATAATGGGCGCAATATACAGACGTGAAATGGGCGCATTCTTTACATCGGGAATAGGCTACGTTTTCCTTACGGTTTTCTATATCGCATCAGGATATTTCTTCTATAACGATGTTATCAAATCAGGACTCAGCGATATCTCGCCGATGTTCGTTTCAATGTTCATAGTGGTGATCTTCCTGATACCTGTTCTCACTATGAGACTTATCAGCGAAGAGAAAAAGAACCGCACCGATCAGGGACTCCTTACTGCACCTATAGGCCTGTGGGAGCTTGTACTCGGAAAGTTCTTTGCCGCTTTCACACTCTATGTAATAGCAGAGAGCGTTATCTTCATATACGCACTTATACTCAAATTTCTGAGCGATGACATGGTATGGTCCTCACTTCTGGGCAACTACTTTGCAATGCTCATTCTGGGAGCAGCATTCATCGCAATCGGAGTTTTCATCTCCTCTCTTACAGAGAATCAGATGTCCTCTGCGGTAGTGTCAGTGTTCTTCTTCCTTGTACTCTATGCTTTTGATGATTCTGCCCTTGAAAAGCTCAACAGCAATTCTATCATAAGCAAGGTATTCAGTGTGGATACCCGTGAAAAGATGATGAACTTCCTTTCACATCTTTCCATGAGAGCAAGATATACTGAATTCACAAGAGGCATTTTCAGTCTTTCAAGTGTACTGTTCTTCCTTAGCATAGTTTTCCTCTTCAACTTCTTCACTGTGAAGGTTTTGGAGAAAAAGCGCTGGGCTTGATAACTCTATGAAAGGAAGGTATGATAAGCATGAAGAAAACTGATACAGACGATATCAAAACAAGCAGGGAGCCTGCGGAAGGCAGCTCCGGAATGCTTAAGAAAATGAAATACGGCACCATGTCACTTATCACCATTGCGATAGTATGTGCTATAGTTATAGTGCTGAACGTTATGGCGACAGTCATGGAGAAGCGCCGTCCTATGAAAATAGACCTGACAGGCGATAACAGATACGAGCTCAGTGATGAGACTATCGACGTCCTCAAAAATCTCGATCAGGATGTTGAGATACTTGTCACTATGCCCCGTACACAATTTGCTGAAATGTCAGAGCAGGCTGCATATAATTATGAGCTCTATCTGCGTATGTATCTCCAGGTAGAGCCGGAGCCCCTTGATTTCCCCTATGAGATGATACCGATCATCCTCGATAAGTACGAGATGTACTCCAGACAGGGCGACGGAAAGGGCAAGGTCACTGTAAAATATGTAAACCTCAGCACCGACCCGGATGCTATCTCAAAGTATAAGCAGTACTACAACGGTGAGATAACCAAGGATAGCATGGTGTTCTACTCCGGAGAGAATGTAAGAGTGCTTGAGTCCTCGGATATCAGCAATATGATAATGGGTGACAAGGCTGCTGCTCAGAATCAGGTATTATCCCTGGTATTTGCAGGTGAAAGCACTATTACTTCACAGATAATGAACGTTACCGATTCTCATATCGTAAAGGTAGCCTTTGCTGATAAGATGAACGGAAAGAATATCTACAGGGACGATTATGCCAATATTGTAAAAACTCTCAATGATAATCTCCTTTCCAAGAACGGCTATGAATGTACATCTGTGGATCTTGCCAGTGATAAGCTTGATACAGAGCTCTATGATATGGTAGTCATCCCTATGCCTCAGGTGGATTTCAGCGATGCTATCATCGAATCTCTCGGCAGCTTTATGTACAACGATGAGAAATACGGCAAGAATATGCTCTTTATCCCTGATCTGGCCAGCACAAATCTCACTAATATCAATGAGTTCCTGGCTGACTGGAGTATAGAGGTAGAGCCGTGGGTACTCGGTGACCCCAATGCCATTGGAAACCAGCCCACAAATATCCTTCTCAATATTGCTGATGAGGAGTCCGTGGGAACTGTGCCCAATGATACTCTCCCGATCATAGCTCCATTCTCAAGAGAAGTAAGTGTACTCTCAAGAAATAATCAGTGTGTTACAACTGAGGTGCTCAAATCATCTGATACATCAGTGCCTTACAGCTTGCTTGATGAGAAGGCAGAGCCCTCTCTGGATGTGGGCGCAAGAAGCGTTGCAGTCAAGTCCACAAAGGAGCACGGAGTGCAGTTCGATGTATTCCGCAGCAGCATTCTTGTTCTGGGAAGCTCATTCATGACAGATGAAAACTATATCGTTCAGTCAAGCACATACAACAATGCAAATGTCCTGCTGAACATGCTCAATAAAATGACAGGCAAGGAGAACGGCGTGGTTATACCTGAAAAGGCTCTTCAGCACGCAGTTATCGCTCCTACCGCAAAGCAGGAGAATCATATACTCATGATAATAGCAGCTATTCCTATCATAGTTGCCGGTATCGGTCTATTTGTTCTTATAAGGAGAAGAAATCGATGAATAAACAGCTCAAAGGTATCATCGGTCTTGGCGCAGTCCTCGTCGTTCTCGGCGGCGGACTGGCTGCACTGAAACTCACCGATAATTCAGATAAGGACAGCTCGTCTTCATCCGAAATAACAGAGGAGACTACCACAAGAGCTTATGGTGCGGGAATAGTTCTGGTAGAGGACAGTACCGCACTCCCCATAACTCCGGATCAGATCCCCGCAGATGAACCTGACTGGCATCTTCATCCGGCTCAGGGAACAGTAAAAACAATGGATGTCACAAACGAGAATGGCAGCTTCAGCATTGTCAGGACCGGTACAGCAGATACAGGCAGCAGTGATGCAGCATCTGCAGAGTATACCATAAAGGACTATGAGGATGTGGTAATGGATTACTCCGCACTCAGTTACCTCATGTCTGATATCAACGGCCTTACAGCAGTTTCTGTTATAGATGAAAACAGTTCTGACCTCTCAAAATTCGGACTGGATAAGCCTGCGGCAACTGCTGAGGTCACCTACGAGGACGGAGTGGTAAGAAAGTTCTTCGTTGGTATAAAGAATCCTGCCGCACCTACACAGGTATACTTCAAGATAGAGGGCAATAACACTGTATATACAGTTTTCAATTCTGAAGTGGAAGACTTATTCAAGTCACCTACAGATTTTGTACAGCTCAGAATGCTGGATAAGTCTCAGGATAATTCAGATCCGATAGTGAGATCGCTTTCTGTGGACCGTAAGGATATCGATTACGATATTGTTATAGAATACGGCAAAAACAGCGATGATTCCAAGGCAGGAGGCTCTTCTGCAAAGCATGAACTGGTAGAACCTGTAAATGCATATCTTGCAGTTGAGCGTTCTGAGAGCGTTACAAACGGTATGTTCGGATTTACTGCCGATGAAGTCTATGCGGTACACTGCACAGATGAGGATATCAAAAAGGCAGGTCTTGATGATCCCTTCTGCCGTGTAACTATGAAGTGCGACGGCAAAGATGATCCGTATGTTATGCTTTTCAGCGATATCTATACCGATGACGATGAGGATACCGTCCGCAAGACCCACGTTATGTTTGAAGGCAGCAATGTGATATTCACTGTTGCTGAGAGCAAGGTGCCGTGGACAAGTGTAATGCCTATAGACATTGCCTCAAGACTGGTTATCGTCAATAATGTATGGAATATCGACAGCATGACCTATGAGACTGCTGACGGCCGCAAAGAGGAGTTCAAGATAACTGCCAGGGATAAGAACAAGGATCACAAGGACTGCGATGCCAGTGACTTCGATACTACAAGAAACGGCCAGCCCTTCGATACAGAGCGCTACAGACAGCTCTATTCATTCCTTGTAAGATCAAACGGCGAGGAGTTCGCTCTTGATGCTGAGATACCTGCCGGAAAGCCTATGGTATCAGTAAATTACCATGACGCTTATCTCAAGGAGGATTTTTCGATCGAGTTCTATGATTACTCTGCAATGAAGACGCTTATCGTTGTAAACGGTAAACCTAAATTTATCGGCACAAAGTCATATGCACAGACCCTTGTTGACAATATTGCAAGACTCGATACAAACGAGGATTATGTTACGACCTGGAAATAATAAGGAGCGCATCTGATGGATATGCAGCTCCGGAAACGGAGGAATACTATGAACGACAAGTTTTTTATGTATAAGGGATACCCACTGGTGAGAAAGGGAAATGAGCTTTATTATGGCTATATGTCGGATCCCTTCGTTATTTGGATACAGATAATCGATACAAATGATGACAAATCTGCAAAGAAAGTCAGAGTAGTTCAGATGGCTACCAAGGTAGACGATCCGATGAAGGCTTTCGTAAAGAACACAGAAAAGGAATGTGGTCTTTATGAGGCGCTGGATATCGCAAATGTCTGGCTTGAAAAGGCTCTCGGCAATTGACGTATGAACTGGCATTGTCCATAAAGGAGAATAAAAACTGATCGGGGAAGGAGCTTCATAAAAAGTTCCTTCCCCGATCTTTTATGTGTTGTTTATATGCAGAAAAGCTCCTCTTAAAGAGGAGCTCAGAGCCTGACAAAAATATTGGTGAATATCGTTGATGGCGTTTTCCCTTGCAAAGGCAGCAGCCGGATGTAGGGATGCCCATTGGGCGTCCGTGGCTGATATCATCTTATATCTGACTTTATTGACAAAATGAAAGCTCCTCTTAAAGAGGAGCTTTTTTACTTTAGTCAGTGACCATGACCTTTATCTGAGCTTCCTTTGTAGGATCAGAAGCAGAACGTACTGTTATGTAGCAGTCTCCGGGAGCAACACCTGTGATATGGCCGTACTGGTCAACGGTAGCTATCTTATCGTTGTCAGATGACCAGCGCTCGTCGTCCTCGGTAGTTCCGTCGGGGTATTCATCGATCCAAGCTGTATCGGTCTCACCAACAGCAAGGGCATAGGTGTACTTACGCATTTTGAATTCACCTGTCTGAGCGCTGCTTACAGTAGTAGTTTCAACGGTAGCAGCTTCGGTAGTGATAGTAGGTACAGTAGCGGTTACCGGTACTGTTGTAGTGGTGACCGTATTGGTATTTGAATTTGATGATCCGCTGCTTTTCTTGCTGTCCTTTGAGCAGCCCTTGGCGATCAGTATGATTATCATAAGCACTATGAATGCAATGACACAAAGCGCAGTAAGCTGTCTTTTTCTGGCAGTTTCTTTTGAGATCCTTTTTCTGGGTCTGTGGGAGTAATTGTTGTCCATATTCTTCGATCCCTTCATTATCAATGTAAAAAGGCTGAAAAACACCTTATAAATATTATAACACAATCAGTTTAAAATGTCACGCATTTTTACGGCTATCCTGTAAAATTCTCGCAGTTTAACATATTAGGGACTTGTTTTTTGTCGGTTTTCACAAATAGAGGGAGAAAAAACTGGCTTTTGTGAATAATCAGAGGCTTCATAAATAAAAAGGCGGACCAAAAAGGTCCGCCTTTTTTATACATTATGAATTAGTACATTCCGCCTGCGGGCATAGCAGGAGCAGCAGGAGCGTCCTCCTTGATATCAGCAACAAGGCTCTCAGTTGTGAGCACCATAGATGCAACTGAAGCAGCATTCTGGAGTGCTGAACGAGTTACCTTAGTAGGATCAACGATACCTGCGGGGATCATATCGCAGTATGTCTCATTGTAAGCATCGAAGCCGTAGCCTGCCTTGCGTGAGCGGATGATCTTGTCAACGATAACGCTTCCTTCAAGACCAGCATTCTCAGCGATCTGACGTACAGGAGCCTCAAGAGCCTTGAGGATGATCTTAGCACCGGTCTTCTCGTCGCCTTCAAGGCCGTTTATCATCTTGGAAACAGCAGGAATAGCGTTGATGAATGCTGTACCGCCGCCTGCAACGATACCCTCTTCAACAGCAGCCTTTGTAGCAGCAAGGGCATCCTCGATACGGAGCTTCTTTTCCTTCATTTCAACTTCTGTAGCAGCACCTACCTTGATAACTGCAACACCGCCGGCAAGCTTAGCAAGTCTTTCCTGAAGTTTCTCACGGTCGAAGTCTGATGTAGTATTTTCGATAGCATTTCTGATCTGAGCAACTCTGGACTTGATAGCTTCCTTATCGCCGGCACCGTCAACGATGATAGTGTTCTCCTTCTGGATAACAACCTGCTTAGCCTGGCCGAGCTGATCGATAGTAGTCTCGCTGAGTTCGAGGCCGAGCTCAGAAGAGATGACCTCACCGCCTGTAAGAACAGCGATATCCTTCAGCATCTCCTTGCGTCTGTCGCCGAATCCGGGAGCCTTTACAGCGGCAACCTTGAATGTTCCACGGAGGTTATTGAGTATGATAGTTGTAAGAGCCTCGCCCTCAACGTCCTCAGCAATGATAACGAGCTTCTTGCCCATTTTTACGATCTGCTCAAGGAGGGGAAGGATCTCCTGGATAGATGAGATCTTCTTATCTGTGATAAGGATGTAAGCGTCGTCATAAACAGCTTCCATCTTGTCAGCATCAGTTACCATATAGGGTGAGATGTAGCCTCTGTCGAACTGCATACCCTCAACAACTTCGCTGTATGTTTCAGCAGTCTTGCTCTCTTCGATGGTGATAACGCCGTCGGATGTTACCTTCTCCATAGCCTCAGCGATGAGCTTGCCGACCTTTTCGTCAGCGGATGAAACTGTGCCGACTCTTGCGATATCCTCAGAGCCTGTAACAGCCTTTGAGTTAGCAATGATAGTCTCAACAGCAGTATCAACAGCCTTTGAGATACCCTTCTTGAGGATCATCGGATTAGCGCCTGCTGCAATATTCTTCATACCCTCACGAACGATAGTCTGAGCGAGAAGGGTAGCAGTAGTTGTACCGTCGCCGGCAGCATCGTTTGTCTTTGTAGCAACTTCCTTAACGAGCTGAGCGCCCATATTCTCGAAAGCGTCCTCAAGCTCGATATCCTTAGCGATAGTAACACCGTCGTTTGTGATGAGGGGAGCGCCGAACTTCTTATCGAGAACAACGTTTCTTCCCTTAGGACCCATTGTTATTCTTACTGTATCAGCAAGCTTGTCAATACCTGCCTGAAGAGCCTTTCTTGCGTCTTCTCCGTACTTTATATTCTTAGCCATGATAAATTACTCCTTTAAATCAATTCTTGATCTGTAATGCGTAATTATTTTTGCTTGCTTACGCTCACGGATCATATGCTTTTAATTGTCACCGTCAAGTGAGACCGATAATTGCGAATTATGCATTACGCATTATTTTACTATTGCGAGGATGTCTTCCATTCTTACGATGATGTACTCCTCACCCTCAAGCTTAACGTTTGTGCCTGAGTACTTGGATATGAGGACCTTATCGCCCTTCTTTACTTCCATTTTTACATCTGAAGTTCCGGGGCCTACCTCTACGACCTCAGCAACTTCCGGCTTTTCCTTAGCTGAACCGGAGAGGATGATGCCGCTCTTTGTAGTTTCTTCTGCCTCGACCATTTTTACGACAACTCTGTCCTGTAAAGGTTTTATAGTCATGATATATACCTCCTGAAAAATAATTAGCTGTTTAGTTTAGCACTCTCTTTCTTTGAGTGCTAAGTATATTTTACCACCTTTTTACAAGAAATCAAGACTTTTCAGCAAGCTTTCACAATTTTTGGAATTGTGCACAATAAGTTGAAAAGACTGTTGAAAACTCAAAACTTCTTCAAGCCGTTTCCATATCTAAGACCTGAAAACCATAGCTCCGGATATGCTGATAAGTTGAACGGAGTTTAAAGCAATTTTATTTATTTTTTGTTTATTTTTTGTTGACAATATCTTCGATTTGCGTTATAATAAAAGTAACATTCTATTAATAAAGGAAATGAGGTTTGTTCAAAATGGCTATAGATAAAAGTTTAAAAGTCCTTATTGTTGATGACGACAAAAATATCTGCGACCTTCTCAGACTTTATCTCGAAAAGGACGGCTATGGTGTTATCCTCTCCCATGACGGTGAGGAGGCTGTAGTAAAATTCAACGCTCTCAAGCCTGATATGGTGCTCCTTGATATCATGCTCCCCGGAATGGACGGATGGCAGGTATGCCGTGAGATAAGAAAGAAGTCCAATGTTCCGATAATCATGATAACTGCCAAGGGCGAGACCATCGACAAGGTCATAGGCCTTGAGCTGGGTGCTGATGACTATATCGTAAAGCCTTTTGATGCAAAGGAAGTTATTGCCCGTATAAATGCCGTTACCCGCCGTGTGGGTACAGGCGCTGCTGAGCCTGAGGTGAAGGAAGTTCACTATGACAAGCTCTCCGTTAATATGACCCGCTATGAGCTTAAGGTCAACGGAAAGACTATAGATACTCCTCCTAAGGAGCTGGAGCTCCTCTTCTACCTTGCTTCAAATCCGAACAGGGTATATACCCGTGACCAGCTTCTCGATGAAGTATGGGGATTTGAATACTATGGTGATTCCCGTACAATAGATGTACACATCAAGCGCCTCCGTGAAAAGCTGGAGGGAGTTTCCGATAAGTGGGCTCTCAAGACAGTCTGGGGCGTGGGCTATAAATTTGAGGCCGACGAAGAGGAATAATGCTCCGTCTGCCGGATGTATTGCAGACAGCTTCTTGCTGACTCTAATCATTATCAGGGGACAGCCGTCCCCTGTTTTTATACCGAGGTGAAACACTTTGAACTATAAGGACAGCTCCTATTACCGCTCGTTCAAATACTCAATGTTCGCTATTCTGCTGGCTCTGCTGTTTGTGGGAGTCATTGTGGTTGCACTGATAACAAGAGTTTATAAGAACAACGAGCTTAAAAAGCTGAAAAGCACCGGAAACCTTTTTATTTCCTGCCTGGAGGATGAGTATAAGAAATCAGGCAATATCGAGGATGACAGCGTGAAGCGTCTTCATTACCGCTTTTCCTCCGAGAACAAGCTGAAAATATATATCTACAATAAAGACGGCGACTGTGTTCTCTCATCTGCAAGCTATGACGGCAGCAAATACGTCACTGACAGTGCTGAGCTGGCTCGTATGGATAATACCAGAAGCTTCGATGAAAATGAGGCTGAGGAAGTGCCGGCTATATCCAGCAGCATCAAAAAGGCTATAGACGGAAAGAAGAGAAGCTATCTTGCCCTTGATTCAGCTTCCTTCTCGAAAAACCAGCCCTGCTTCCTCTATGGTTCAAGAGCATACCTCAAGAAGGGGAATGAGTTAGCTCCGGACAGGATGTATGTCGTTTTCGGAGAAAAGACCGACAGCATGAATATGTTTATGCTGAAATCGGCTCTTATATACCTCGTGTTTGCACTTATCGCCCTGTATCTCTCATTTATTATCCTGAGGAAAAAGGTGAGAAAGCAGGCAGCCTATGAATTCGATTTCCTGAAGGTCTGCGAGATGTTCGCCAAGGGAGATTTCTCCGAGAAGATAAGGGACGATGAGGACGGTATCCCGAAGGAGATTGCAGGCTATGTAAATGCCCTTGCCTCTGAAGTGGAGAACAGTGAACAGACATCAAAGACCTTTATCGCCAATGTATCACACGAGCTGAGAACTCCTATGACCACTATCAGCGGCTTTGTATCAGGTATACTCGACGGCACTATCCCTAAATCACGCCAGAATGAATACCTTGTACTCGTCTCAAATGAGATGCAGAGACTGAGGATACTCATTTCTTCAATGCTCAATATGACCAGATATGAGTCCGGTACCCTCAAGCCTAATTTCAAGGAGACTAACCTCACCGATCTTGTGGTACAGACAGTTCTTATGTTTGAAAAGAAGATCGAAGATAAGCGCCTTGAGGTGGAAGGTCTTGACAGCGACAGACTTATAGCCGTTGTAGACCCTGACCTCATGCAGCAGGTAATATATAATATTGTAGAGAATGCCGTAAAATTCGTCAATGAGGGTGGAACGCTCTCATTCTCATTTGATAAGTCAGATGGAATAAGTACTGTCGGAATAAGAAATACCGGCGAGGGCCTTACCGAAGAGGAGATACAGCAGGTGTTCGACAGATTCTATAAGACGGATTCATCCCGTGGAAAGGATGCGGCCGGCCTGGGAATAGGTCTTTCTATCTCAAGAAAGATAGTTCACCTGCATAAGGGACATATCGTGGTAAAGAGCATCTACGGCGAATATACTGAGTTCCAGATACAGATACCGGAGCTCAGTGAAAAGAAGAGACTTCCCGAGAGAAAGCCCCCGGAAAAGCAGACGGCTGAAAAGCAGCTCCCGGAAAAGCGTGATCCTGAAATACAGGTACCTGATAACAGTGAAGCGGAAAAGTGATATCCGCATATAGAAAGGATAATTTATGGACGAAAGAGACGATCTCGAAAACGGATTCGATCAGAATAACAGCTCACAGGAGCAGAATTCTGACTATATACCAAAGCATGAAAAGGCTCCTGAGCCTCCGCCTCAGAATTTTGGCGGACGTATGGACAATGTTCCGCCCTATGGTCAGGGACAGAATTTCTCACGTCCCGGCGGCTACGGCCAGCAGCAGAGACCCTATGGCTACGGCGGGATGATGCCGCCTCCGCCTCCTCCGAGGCAGTATGGACAGCCTCAGTACGGCGGCTACAATAATCCGCCTCCGAGGCGCTATGATGACTTTATGTACGAGCCTATAGGCTTCGAGGAGCTTGAACGCCGTCAGCTTGAACAGGGAGCAGTGGATATAAAGAAAAAGCGCAGCAGAGGTGAAGCTGCGGCTATCATCCTGTTTGTGATACTTATACTCGGTTCACTCGGACTTGCAGTGTTCGGTATTGCACACGATGTGCTGAACAGCAAGGATGCTATCGATAAGCTGGTAGATGCAAAGCAGATCGTACTCTATCGCAATTCAAAGCCTGAGGGCGCAAATGATCCGGAAAATTTCAAGGACGAAAACGGAAAATATACTCCCGAGGGTGTGGCTGAACTGGTAAGACCTTCTATTGTGGAGATATATACCTATGAGACCGCTATCGCTTCCAAAAACGGCGATCAGGTGGGAACAGGCTCCGGTATCGTTCTTTCTGATGACGGCTATATCGTCACCAATGCCCATGTGCTTCTGGCTGACGGCTACCACACTGTCAATACCGTTGACGGAAAGGTTTATCCGGCAAAGATAATCGGCCGTGATGTCAAGACTGATATCGCTGTAATAAAGGTGGATAATGCAAAGCTCCAGCCGGCAACTCTCGGAGATTCCGATGAGGCTATAGTGGGCGAGCAGGTCATAGCTATCGGAAACCCTGCAAATCTTTCAAGCACTGTTACTGACGGTATCATTTCCGCAGTCAACCGTAAGATAAAAAGCGACAGCACCGGCTTTGAGATGGACTGCATACAGACAAATGCCGATATCAGCCCCGGAAATTCCGGCGGAGCCCTCGTTAATATGTACGGTCAGGTCATCGGTATAACCTCTTCAAAGTATGTAAGCTCCTCTTTTGAGGGACTTGGATTTGCTATATCTATCAATGAGGCTGTACCGATAATGGAGCAGCTCATCCATGACGGCTATGTGGGAGGACGCTTCCGCATTGGCATAACACTTATAGATATGTCTTCCGAAAACAAGCTGAAAGCTATCGAGGATGCTCTTGGATTTGAGCTACCGGAGGATTTTGAGGGCATCTATATAGACTCTATCAGCGATGATGCTGATATAAAGAATACCGCTCTCAAGGAAGGCGACTTCATTACAGAGGTGAACGGTAAGGCCGTTAAGACCTACGATGAATTCTATGATACTATAAGCTCTCAGTACGGTGCCGGGGATACTGTTCCTGCTACCTGTGCACATATCGACAAGGACGGCAAGATATCCTACTATGATATCAAGTTCAAGCTTATGGAGGATACCTCCGGCAACTATTGATCCTGCCGGAAACAAGGTCCTTACCGGATCTGAATATTATGAACGGTCCGCAGCGCTTCCGGTGTTCCAGCCGGAATTGCTGCGGATATTTATATACTTATCAATATATCAGAAATGCTCCCCGGAAGAAGGATATCCGGGGAGCAATTTTTATACTATGGGAGGCAGGCCTGTTTTTCTTGTGAACCAACCTATCAGCTTTTGTGCAGCACGAAGATTGACTGCTACAGCTGCGGTGCCGATGACCATACCTGCGATAAGGAGAGCTGTGCTGACGTTAAGTGTGCACAGGCACTTGTATATTATGTATATGCTTACAGGAAGGAATACAATGCTTGTAGCTGTGGCCGGGATGTATTTCCTGAGTGCGGCTGACTGTAGGAGATGTACTGCAAAGTGCAGGGTACAGCCTGTAAATCCGCCCAGCCAGAGACACCAGACCAGTTCGTTATCTGTCAGCAGGGCTGTAAGCGAGATCAGGGAGCATAACAGCAGTTCTTCAGCTACAGCAAGGGAAAATCCCTCTGTAGAGAAGTCTTTATAGGTCTTGAGCATGAATGGGAATTTTTTCTCAATCAGTTCTTTGTTCTTTCTGAGCCATATCCCGATACCGATTATTTCTTCCATGTCGTGTATGATGAATATTACCGGGAAAAGCCAAACGTATTTATCCATATATGTTCTCCGTTTTATGCTGATTTTATTGATGCGGTATGTATCTACAATTATATAATGTCAGCAGAGCTTTGTCAACCGCTTATTATTGTGCTAAGCGGATGCTGAGCCGTTTTTTTGCAGATATACTGCGGATCCGGGACTGCAGAGCGGAGATCATTTTTAATTAAAAATAAAATATATGTTCGCCTCTATTGACAAACGGAAACTAATGTTCTATAATATAAATTACAAGGAATCGAACATTTGTTCAGCTACCCGTGAAACATCTCCCTGAACCTATCCGTGATATGCAGTTGATCTTAAAAACAACATTGCCTGAAAGGGGGACAATATGAGAGAACTTATAAGAAGCTATGAGCTGAGCCGCAGACTTGCCAAGGAACGTATCCATCAGCTCACTAAGGAAAGGAATATGCTCAGAAAAAACGGAGACAAAGCGCAGATAGAGGAGCTCGACCTCGAACGCAGGATACGGCTGCTCTATACGGAGCACGGAGAGCTTGCAGAGATAGTCGCTCACCTCACCGGATATGCAAAGAAGGTGGAAGAACGTGGCGATACGTGAAAGCTACTCAGACCAGTTTACAGGTGAGGCAGATAAGGGTATAAGAAATATACTCGGTTACGACGGTGACGAGCTTCCGGCGCAGAGATTGAGAAAAGTTCTGTTAAAAGTAATAAATAATGAGCTTACACCGAGACAAAAGGAGATAATTATGCTATACTATTTTAAGGGGATGAATACCGTTGAGATAGCTGAAAGGCTCGGTATCTCCCAGCAGGCAGTATCGGCGGCTATGTGCCGTGGAAGACTTCGTATCTTCCGGGTACTGCAATACTATATCTGAGGAATAAAAATGAATACACCTATTTATGATTATATAATGAAATATGCTGCTTCCGGTACCCTCAGGGGGCATATGCCGGGACATAAGGGCAGAGCGCCTCTGCCGGAGCTGGAAGCACTGTACCGCTGTGATATCACTGAGATATGCGGTGCGGACAGTCTCTTTGAAGCCGACGGTATAATCGCAGAGAGCGAAAGAAATATGGCTTCACTTTACGGCAGTGCGGCCACAGCTTATTCTGCCGCAGGCTCTACACTTTGCATACAGGCTATGCTGGCCATAATGAAAAATGAGGGCAGACGTATCATAGCGCTGAGAAATGTTCACAGAGCCTTTCTCAATGCCGCAGCACTTCTCGGTATCGATGTGGAGTGGTCCCTGCCGGTCTACAGCGGAGGGCTTCTCTCAGGAAGGGCTGACCTGGAAGATATCGAAAGGCACCTGAGCACCGGCGGAGGACCTGCCTGTGTGTACGTTACCTCACCGGACTATACAGGAGCTCTGGCAGATATAAAGGCTCTCAGCAGCCTTTGCAGAGCCTATGGCGCAAGACTTATCGTTGATAATGCCCACGGAGCACATCTTGCTTTTATGCCGGAGAATACTCACCCCATAGCTCTCGGAGCCGATATGTGCTGCGATTCCGCCCATAAAATGCTACCGGCTCTTACAGGAGCAGCAATGCTCCATACCTCACGGGAGGAGTACGCTCCGCTTCTGAAGCCGGCCATGGGTCTTTTTGCAAGTACAAGTCCTTCTTATCCGGTCATGATGTCACTGGACCTTTGCTGCAAGTACATTGCTGAGGATATCCGCAGGGATATTGCGGTGAATACCGGCAGGGCGGAAATGTTCCGGAAAAGCTTTGCGGACAGACTGCTTTTCAGCTTCGGAGAGCCTTTCCACATAACCATCAGAGCTTCCGAATGCGGATATAACGGTATCAGCTTTGCACAGAAGCTCCGGGAGAACGGTACAGAGTGCGAATATGCCGACAGCGATATAGTTATACTGCTAATGTCTCCGTTCAGTACTGAGGAGGAATTTGCGGGACTTTCAGCTTCTGTTGAGGCTGCTGTGGAAAAGTGTGAGAAAACGATCCCGGTCAGAGCGGAGTTTTCTATGGAGCTGCCTGAAAAGGCCATGACCATAAGGGAGGCTGTATTCTCGCCTTCAGAGGTCATACCTGTGGAAAGGGCGGAAGGACGTATCTGCGGTGCGGTTATGGTACCGTGTCCGCCGGCTGTACCCATTGCTGCAAGCGGAGAGGTCATCAGCCGTGAATGTATAAATATTTTCAAAAGGTATGGAATTGAAAGCGTAAGTGTGGTAAAATAATAAAAGGCAGTACCGCACATCAACTTTGTGCCAGCCTGCCTGTTGAAAAGTGACTTTATCCATGAAGGTAAATATAATGAACGATAAAATTTTTGGAAATCATCAGCTGCTCTCCACTATGGAGGCTATGGCTGAGAGCGGAAGGACTGCCCATTCCCTTATACTATACGGCGAAAAGGGCAGCGGCCGCAGAACTATTGCGGGATATTATGCACAGCTCCTGATGTGCGGAAATAAAGTCAACGGAAAGCCCTGCGGAGTTTGCCCGTCCTGCCGTACTATTGCTGATGGCGTTAACCCGGATGTGGTATATCCTCAGCGCAGCGGAAAGCTGGGAGGCTATTCCGTTGAGACAGTTGCAGGTGTTGCTTCCGATGCCTATGTCAAGCCAAACAACAGCAGCGGAGTCAAGGTATATATATTCACGGACTGCGATAATTTTGATATCCGTCCCCAGAATAAGCTGCTGAAGCTGATAGAGGAGCCGCCGGACTATGCTTTCTTTATATTTACGGTGAGATCGAAATCAGCTTTCCTCGCCACTATCATCTCACGCTGCGTGTGCTTCGGAGTATCCCTCTGCACCGAGGATGAGGCAAAAGAGGCTCTTGCTGCCAGGGATATACCTGCTGCTGATATCGGGAGCGCTGTAAACTGTTTTCACGGAAATATCGGCAGATGCCTGGAGTACCTCAGCGACGAGGGCCTGCGGAGAAGAGTGGATTTGACAAAATCCCTTGCAGATAGTATAATAAGAAGAGATGAATACAGCCTTAATTCCGTTATATTCCCTGCAAGCCGTGAGCGCAGCGACGGTATAGAGGTGCTCTCTATGCTGGACCTTCTCGTGCGTGATGCAGCTGTCCTGAGCAAGGACAATGCCGCTCCGGCTATAGGCTGCTGCAGAGAGGCCGCTCAGAGGCTCTCAGAGCAGATAACTGCCTATCAGGCTATAAGGATGCATATGCATATCGAAAGAGCCAGACGTGCTATTGACAGCAACGTGAATATGCCTCTTGTTTTTGCTGCACTGTGTGCGGATATAATGGATACCTGATATAATAATAAAGGAGCTTTTATGAAAGAAATAGTCGGTGTACGCTTTAAGAGCGTCGGAAAAATATACTACTTCTCACCAGGCGATATCGAGGCTAAGGTGGGAGATCATGCTATAGTCGAAACAGTAAGAGGAGTCGAGTGCGGAGAGGTGGTCATAGCTAACAGACAGATCGAGGACGATCAGATCTCATCTCCCCTTAAACCCATAATCAGAATAGCTACTCCTGCGGATATGAAAACCGTTGAGCGAAACAGAGAGCGTGAAAAAGAGGCCTTCGCTGTATGCGAGGAGAAGATCGCCTTCCGTAAGCTTAATATGAGCCTTGTGGACGTGGAGTGTACCTTCGATAATAATAAGCTCCTCTTTTATTTTACTGCTGAGAACCGTGTGGATTTCCGTGAGCTGGTAAAGGATCTGGCTGCGGTCTTCCGTACCCGTATCGAGCTCAGACAGATAGGTGTAAGAGATGAGGCAAAGATACTGGGCGGCCTGGGTATATGCGGAAGAGAATTCTGCTGTAAGGGCTATATGGGAGACTTCCAGCCCGTTTCAATAAAAATGGCCAAGGAACAGGGACTTTCCCTGAATCCTACTAAAATATCCGGTACCTGCGGCAGACTTATGTGCTGCCTTAAAAATGAGCAGAATGTATATGAGGAGCTGCTTAAGATAACTCCTAAGGTGGGAGCTATCGTGGTAACTCCTGACGGCGATAAGGGCCGTGTAGAGGATGTTAACCTCATCACAGGAAAGCTCAGGGTAAAGACCGAAAAGTCAGAGGTGCCGGCTACACTTGACAGAAGCGAGGTAAAGCTTCTTAAGGACGGAAATATAAGGATAAATAAGGATGAGCTGAAGGCTCTGAAAAATCTTGAGGATAAGTAATGCAGCCAAAAGTGAATTACGGGAAAATGCTGGATGACAAGCTGGCAGAGCTGGAAAGCTCCGGGGAGAGGCCCTCGCTGCTGCTCCATGCCTGCTGTGCACCGTGCAGCAGCCATACCCTTACTTATATCGCAGAAAGATTCCGGATAACACTTTATTTCTATAATCCGAATATCGCCCCGGAAGAGGAGTACTCTTTCCGCTGTGAGGAGCTGAAAAGACTTGTAAGGGAAATGGGACTGGATATAGAAGTGCTGGAAGAAAAGTACGATCCTGCGCCTTTCTATGAGCTGGCAAAGGGACTGGAAGAGCTTCCGGAAAGAGGGGAGCGCTGTCAGCGCTGTATAGAGCTCCGGCTCAGGACTGCTGCAGCAAAGGCAAAGGAGCTGGGCTGCGATTATTTCACAACTACCCTGACTATCAGTCCCCATAAGGACTGTGCGTTCATAAACGAGTGCGGCGGACGTATCTCGGAGGAGTCCGGGGTGCCCTACCTTTTCTCCGATTTCAAAAAGCATGACGGGTATAAACATTCTATCGAGCTGTCAAAGCAGTACAGCCTGTACAGACAGAACTACTGCGGCTGCGTCTACAGCAGGATGGCAAGAGATAAGGAGCAGTAATGGGAAAAGAGTTAAAGACTAACGCTATGCGTTTTCTCGATAAGAATAAGATAGACTATACCGTCCAGACCTATGAGTGCGAGGAGTTTATCGACGGCATACATACTGCCGAAAAGCTGGGACAGCCTCTGGATGAGACCTTCAAGACACTTATAGCTCACGGAAAAACAGGAAATTATTACTGCTTCCTGCTGCCGGTGGCACTGGAGCTTGATCTGAAAAAGGCTGCTAAAAGCGTGGGGGAGAAGTCAGTCGAGCTGCTCCACGTCAAGGATATAACTAAGGTCACAGGCTATGTCCGGGGCGGATGTACTCCCATAGGGATGAAAAAGCAGTTCATGACAGTGGTGCATAATACAGCTGAGGAGCTGCCGCTTTTCTATATAAGCGGAGGACGCATAGGTACTCAGATAAGACTTTCTCCACAGGAGCTTGTAAAGACCATAAGAGGCAAATTCGAGGATATTATAATGTAAAAAAGGACTGCTTATGCAGTCCTTTTTTTGATGATATTATCACTTGATCTCAAGTCTTTTAGCCACAGGAGTTTCAAGCTGTTTCTTGGGAAGGTCTATAGTGAGGATACCGTTTTTGTACTCGGCATTTATTTTCTCAACATCAACATCCGGGATATCGAAGCTTCTCTTGTATGAACCGTAGCTTCTTTCACGGCGGATATAATTGCCCTTGTCATCCTTTTCATTGTTCTCGGTCTTGTGCTCGGCTGATATCACAAGGCATGAACCGTTGAGGTCGAGCTTGATATCTTCCTTCTCGAAGCCGGGGAGCTCAGATTCCATAACATACTTTTCTCCCTCGTCCCTGATATCAGTCCTGCATGAATTCATTGGCATAGCGCCTCCGAAAAAGTCCTTGTCCATATCATTGAAAACATTGAAGAGATCGAAATTTCTTCCAAAAGGTGTAAGTCCGTACATCATAAGTCATACCTCCATTAAAAACTGATATTATTTTATGCGGATGTCTTTCAGATATACATTTTCCATTGGTATCATTCCTTTCGTTTCATTGTCTATATGATACTGCCGGATTATGAAAGAAAAATCAAAGGATTGTGACCGAATGATGAAAATTAGCACTCTCTGTGTGAGAGTGCTAATTTGTTTATTATTCCATATCATTACCACTGAGGTATTATGTTATGATCGAATATAAGGACTGTGTATTCTGTATTGTTTACATATACATTTTTGATATCCATAGCCTCATTGAAGAGAGGACTCTGTATATCGGAGAGTACCTGAAGCTCAGGCGGTGAGAGAAGCAGGAAGTAATCGTCCTGATCTTCCTGATCCTTGTACCAGTTATCAGAAGCCTGGTAAACTCTCTTGCTTACACCGTTCTGGTCGACATTAACGTCACGCACCTTGACCTTGGAATCGGATATAATGGTAATAGCGTTTGCATTCCAGAATGTAGCATAGCCGTATGAAAGATCTGAATCCTCAAGGAATTCGGCCAGACCGAAGAGGTTGTTCTCCTTATAGCCGTCTCTTGGCATTTCCTTGATGTTCTTGATGTTCAGGATAGATACCATAATTATCGGTATTGAGAGCACTGCAACTACTCTTGAAGCGCTGGTGGCGTTTGTAACAGCCCAGTGGACGAAGAGTATCGAAAGTATAAGTGATGTGCCCACTATCGGAGTTATTCTCCAGTCAGCAGCAGAGATAACACCTACGATATATCCCAGGAGAACTATTCCTGAGGAAGCCCAGTGCATCCATACAAATAAGCGGAGCATACGGGCATCCTTTGCCTTCTTGAATTTGGGATAGAAGAATGTAGCAACTATAGGAAGAACAAGAAGGAGGAGAGAAGCTGCGATATAGATAAGATTCTGGATACCGTCCTTATCATTGAGCTTTGCGTAACCCATATCCTTTACGCCGTTGAGCTTCATCCATGCCAGGGGGAAGGAGTGGGTGTGGTCTGTCCATTCACTCATAGGAGAATAAATGGAGTTAGCGTCCTGATAGCCTGCAACGAGGTCGCCTGCCCAGCGCTTATTTACCTTGCCGCCGAGGATTATCATATATCCGAAGATACCGCTCATAGCCACAGTCAGGAGGCTCTTTTTGCTGATAAGCTTATTTGAAGTGTCAGCGAAGTGTTCAGCCAGAATTGCTCCTACAAGGGGAACTGCGAATATAGAAAGTGCGGAGATGCCGTCGGTAGCAGTGAACATGATGAAAACTGCCAGTATGAGGAACAGCAGGAGACACCGCAGGAAGGTTATCTTCCCCTTTGTCGAGTCAGGCTTAAGCGTTTTCAGCTTTTCGCTCAGGTTCATCATTCTGAAATAGAGGAAAAGTCCGATAACGATGAAGAGTATTCCAAGTGAATAGTAGATAGTGTGCTGCCAGAATATCTCACGGAGCTTTTCCGATGAGGTTGTCATGGCCAGCATTACTGATGTGCCGAGGCATATTGCACGGATATCCCAGTGCATTTCTCTCAGCATGAGTATGAAGAACACAGTCAGCAGTATGAAGTAACTCATCATACCCCAGACATGAGCCTTCATTGTCAGGCCGAAGATACCGATAAGGGGCTGCATTATGACGTTTATTCCGAAAGGCAGGAAGCAGGCATAGCCGAAGGCTTCGTCATAGACATGACCGCTTTCTACCGAGGCATTTGCCCACATGATGGTATCAGTACAGTCGGAGTGGAATTCCTTTTTGTAGGCAACGGTTATGAAGTACACAAGGTAGTATACAACATAAGCGAAGATACCGAAAGACATTACATATGTCAGAATGTCAAGAGTCTTTTTGCCGTATCTTTTTTTCAGATAGACAGCTTTTTCCAAGAATGTGGCGGGAGCTTCCTCTGCAGCAGCTTCTGCGGCAGGTGCAGCAGTCTCACCGGAGCTTTTTGCCTCAGATATGATCTCTGCGGCGGTATCAGCAGTTCCTTCAGCAGTCTCTGAAACAGTTTCAGAAACAGCTTCTGCTATGGGAGCAGTTTCTTTTTCAGTGAGCTCTTTTTTAGCTGTTTCTTTCACAGCCTTGGCTGTCTCACTGGCTTTTTCGGAACTTTTCTGATTCTTTTTCTTCTTTTCAGACATAAAAAGATCCTTTCCTGTGTAATGTAATTATTGGGGAGGCCGCAAGAGCCTCCCCTTATAGTTTGATAGATGTGATCCGTTTTCTGCGGTGTCAGTCTTCTTTCTTTGAGAAAAGAAGTATTTTTCTTGCAAAGAAATTCCAGAAGAATGCAGCGGCAGTTGAGACTATCTTGGCAAGTATCTGGAAGAGGCTTGTCTTGTCAGCGAGCCATATCTCAAAGAGCTTTGTGATGCCCATTGTCATGAACAGTCCCACAAGGCCGATAGCCGCAAATCCCAGAAACTCCATAAGCTTTGATTTTACCTTGGAGTTGCTGAATATCCAGAAGGTGCTGATGACGTAGTTGACTACAAGTCCTGCAACAAAGGATATTGAATTGGCAGCAACGGCATAGCGTTCACCGAAAACAAACTTGAAAAGTATGAAGGAAACTCCCCAGTCAACGACTGTTGCGAGGCCTCCTACGAAGAGATAGCGGAAGAACTGGATATAAGTGTTTTCAGTATCGCCGGAAAAAAGCTTTCCGAACTTTTTTTCACGGAGAATATCCTTTACTTCCTGAAGCTGAGAATTTGCCATTACTTGTTCTTCTCCTCGTGGTATTCCTTCTCGGTATTAACGCTCCAGATATTGGACTTGTCAGCAGTACCGGATTTGATGTTCTTTACAGCCTCAAAGGATGTAGCCATTGAGTGATCCAGGTTGTTGTAGCGGTGCTGACCGTTACGTCCTACGCAGTAGAGGTTGTCTATCTTGCTGAGGTAGGAGATAAGGGTATCCATTTCCTCGTAGGTATCGAAGTAAGCAGGATAAGCCTTCTTTACCTTTTCCATATGGGTATCGAGAACATCTGAGGTCTTGCTTATGAGACCCAGCTTCACCATTTCCTTTGCACAGAACTTGGAGAATTCCTCCTCGCTCATGTTCCAGTACTCATCGCCCTCGGTAACGAAGTATTCAAGACCCAGCCATACAGTATTCTTCAGGTCCTTTACCATGTAAGGAGACCAGTTGTTGTATATCTGGAAACGTCCCATTTTAACACGTCTGTCCTGAACGTATACCCAGCAGTCAGGCACGATATTGCCGACAGTTCTCATAGTGGTCTTGTTCTTGAGGTTGAGCTTGGGAACGAGTACACCGAGAGTCATATAATCACGGTAGGGCAGACCTGCTGCGATACGGGCCTCATTCTCAGGAACGTCGTTCATACCGGCAACAAGATCCTTGACAGGCATTGAAGAAATGATGTAGTCGCCTTCAAGCTCTATCTCCTTGCCGTCCTTGATGTAAGTAACACCTGTGAGGTGGTCATTCTCGTCCTTGTGGAGCTTCTTTACAGGAGCTTCCATGATGATAGTACCGCCCAGCTTCTTTATCTCGTCAGCAGTGACCTCCCAGAGCTGTCCGGGGCCGAGCTTAGGGTACTTGAATTCTTCGATAAGTGAGGTATTCACCTTGCGGTTCTTTACCTTGAAGAGCTTGCCGAAGAAGTCCTTGATGATGCCTACGATAGAGAGACCCTTTGTACGCTGAGCTCCCCATGAAGCGTCTATCTCACTGGGGTGGCGTCCCCAGAGGTTTTCTGTGTAGTACTCAAAGAACATGGAGTAGAGCTGCTTACCGAAGCAGTTGATATAGAAGTTCTCCAGATTTGTCTCAGGACGCTTGTGGATAACTGCTGCAAGGTAGCTGAAGCCCACCTTCATGGTTGTGAAGAATCCGAAGTTCTTGATAGTTTCGGGCTTGAGAGAAACAGGGTAATCATAGAACTTATCATTGAAGAGGATACGGGATACTCTTCTTCTCATGAGCATTACTCTGTTCTCCTTCTCAGGATTCGGGCCGCCCTTCTGTATGCGTACTCTTCTCTTGAGCATGATATCGTCCATTGAGGGTGAACCCTGAAGGGGAAGCATATTGCTCCACCACTCGTTTACCTCAGGCATTTTTGAGAAGAAGCGGTGTCCGCCCATATCCATACGGTTGCCTTTATAATTTACGGTCTTTGAGATACCGCCGATAGCGTTAGTCTCTTCGAGGACAGTTACCTCGTATTCGCCGGAGCCGTCTTTCAGGAGCTCATAAGCTGCGGTAAGACCGGCAGGGCCTGCGCCGATTATAACTACTTTTTTCATATTCTTTCTCCTTGTCTGTCAGGAAGCAGTTCCTTTTTATTTTTATGTATCCGGCGGAGGAAAGACGTCCGCAGGATATAACAGTACAAATAACATTATATCACAAACCGCATTTTTCTGCAAGTGCTTTTTTTGATGAAAAAGATGATACAGCTGTGGCATAACATAGGATTTTTGCCTTTATACCGCCATATATAAAGTCCGCTCCTTTTGGCCGCCGGTTACGGACTATGCATATTTTTGTAGCAATATACAATTATTAATGCCGCTGTTTGTGGGATGTGATATATCACAGGGACGAAATAGTGCCTGAGGTATAATTATTAGACGTTCTCAGGCGGAAAAACTCTCACATTTTGCAGTCTGAACATAAAAAATTCCCGGAGACAGCTTTCATATCATCTGCTGTTTCCGGGAACTTCAGCTTATTCAGTTATTGAATTTTGCGATCTCCTTGTCGATGATGCCTGAGAGTGAATCACGGAGCTGAGCCCATGAATCGATCTCGCTGCCGCCTTCAAGAAGAGTTTTTGTAATATTGTCCATAACGCCTCTGGTTTCGGGGGTATAATCTCCAGGGCCGTTCATGACATTTCCCATACCGTAGCCGAAATCGAACATAGGCTGTGTTGACGGTGAATTGAGATATGACTGTATAGCGTCGAACTGCTCTTCGGTGACAACGCTTCTGAGGACTCCGGAAGCTGATCTGTCTTCAATAAGAGCCTTTGCCTTTGCAGCGTCCCTGAAAGCCGGTTCTGTAGCTGCAAGTCTTTCGCACTTGATGTAGTTGGCAACTGCCTGAGGGTGGGCGGAATTCTTGATAAGCATTCTTGCGCCGAAGTTACAGCTCAGGTAGTATTTATCCGCAGCGGGATCCTTCGGGAATGGTACTGCCATAAGATCCATACCCTCGTTGAGGGCATTCGAGCTGCCGAGAGACCAGTCAGCCATGGCAAAGAACAGAGTGGAGTGATCCTCCGGGAAATGATCCAGCCATTCATTGCGGTAGAGCTGTTTCTGGGCGATCTCCTGCATGAGGAGCTCAGCCTTTTCTATCTGAGGATCGTCGATATTATTGACGAATTTTCCGTTTTCAACATTTATAACGGTATGTCCTGTGGACTGGATTATGGCCTGGCCGAACCAGCCGTTTATACCGTATCTTGTCTGACCCTCCGGAGCATTCTCCTTGAATTTCTCCATCATGCTCATGAAGGTGTCCCAGTTCCAGTTTCCGGCTTTATAGAGCTCATATGGGTCATCAAGTCCCTCTTCCTGTATCATTTTTCTGCTGTAGGTTATGAGCAGCGGATCGGATACAGAGTAGGGGATCACATAGTGCTGTCCGTTAAGAGCGAACATATCGATAGTATCTGACATATCTGCCCAGAGATCGGAGTCTATCTCAAGTGACTCGAAATATGGATCCAGGGGATCGAACTGGCCGGTGAGGGCTCCGCTGGGTACAGCGCTCCATTCATATGGGAACATATCTATATCGTCGCCGGAGGCTATCATTGCGGCAAGCATGGTGAACTTGTCATTTACGTCGGTGTGGACGTAATTTATCTGGCCGCCGTAGTAGTCCTCGAATATGGCGAGAGCTACAGAGCGGTCGTTGTTTCCGCTGGGGTTGAGGTCGTAGTCGGACAGCCAGGTGATAGTCATATCAGGGTTTGCGCCCTTTGAGGTCTTTGTCAGACCCAGGCTGTTCATCACATCGCTGTCGACAGCTATATCGTCGCCGCCCTTCCACTCTTCAGTGGCTGATGTGGGAGCCTCTGAGCTGCTGCCCTTGCTGCTGCATGAAACAGCGGCTGACATAAGCATGGAAACGGCTGCTAATGCTGCCAGTGATCTTCTGGTTCGTGTCATCGGGAATACTCCTTTCGGATACCGCAGATCATCTGCGGAGGGATATGCTGTTCCGTTGTTTTATCAAAAGGAGACCGCCGTTATTTCAGCAGTCTCCGAAAAAATCATTCAACTGAGATTATGTAATAGTACACAGGCTGTCCGCCGTTTACAAGCATGACTTCAAGCTTGTCGCCGAATTTGCCCTGCATGAAATTACGGAGCTCTTCTGCATTCTCTTCAGTAACATCTGCACCGTGGATCAGTGTAACATAGCTCACATCGCCCTTTGCAAGCTTCTTTGTGAGCTTGTATGTGGCTTTGTTTATATCCTTTTCAGTGAATGAGAGCTTTCCGTTGTCGAGGGCAAGTATCTCGCCTTCCTTTATGGAGTGTCCCTCGAATTCGGAATCTCTTGCAGCAAAGGTGATAAGGCCTGTGGAGACCTTCTCGAAGGCCTTAGTCATATTGAGACGGTTCTCAGCAAGATCCTGGGACTCGTCAAAGGCCAGCATAGCAGAGATGCCCTGGGGGATAGTTCTTGTCTGGAGCACACATACCTTGCGGTCGGTGAGCTTTACAGCCTGTTCTGCTGCCATGATTATATTCTTGTTGTTGGGGAGAACGAAAACTGTTTTTGCGGGAGTTTTAAGGATAGCCTTGAGGATATCATCAGTGGAGGGGTTCATGGTCTGTCCGCCCTTGACAACGATATCTGCGCCAAGATCCTTGAACATAGCTTCAAGTCCGTGACCTGCGGCAACAGCGACGAATCCGAACTCCTTCTCAGGCTCTGCGGGAGCGAATCCCTCTTCCTCGGCAGCCTTTGCCTCCTTGACCTTGTTTTCGTGCTGGATACGCATATTCTCGATCTTCGGACGGGGATCATTGATGAAGCGTCCGAATTCCAGTCCCTTCTGGAGGGCATTTCCGGGGTTGTCCGTATGAACGTGTACCTTTATTATCTCGTCGTCGTCAACAACAACAACGCAGTCGCCGATGGTTTCGAGGTATGCCCTGAGCATGAACACATCAGGACAATTCTCTTTTTTCTCAAGCATGAATTCGGTACAGTAGGTGTAGTTTATCTCCTCATCGTACTCGCTGACTGCTGTACGGAAGGAGTCTACAGTTACTTCGGGAGCAGGTGCTTCGTCGGGGACAGCTATAGCGCCGCCCTCAAAAACAGCTGTCATTGCACGGAATATAATTACGAGGCCCTTTCCTCCTGCATCTACAACGCCGGCTTTTTTGAGCTGAGGGAGCATTTCTGTAGTCTTTCCGAGAACTGTTTCTGCCTCATCACAGACATCGTGCCAGAAGAGGACATCGTCGCTTGTTGACAATGCTGCCTCCTTAGCCTTGGCAGCAGCAGCCTTTACAACGGTGAGGATAGTACCCTCAACAGGCTTCATTACAGCCTTGTATGCTGCTTCGACACCCAGCTGAAGAGCATCTGCGAAATTATCGCAGCCGGCTTCCTCACAGCCTGCAAGTCCCTTTGATATTCCACGGAAGATAAGGGAGAGAATAACTCCGGAGTTTCCTCTTGCGCCTCTGAGGAATGCAGAAGCTGCGGTGGAGGCTACCTCTGAGGCAGTCACCTTATCGTCAAGCCTTTTGAGTTCAGCCACGGAATTTCCGATGGTCATGGACATATTTGTACCGGTATCTCCGTCCGGAACAGGGTAGACATTGAGCTCGTCCACCTCACGTTTTCTGTTATTTATGGTTATCGCAGCCGAAATAATGGCATCTCTCAGCATAGAACCGTTTATCACAGCAAAGTCCTCCAATTCATTCATGTTCCGGCAGGAAGGCCGGTACATTTATTGATGATTCTGAAATGGTTTATCAGGCGGTCATTTCGTCCACATAGACGTTGACCTTGTGTACATCGATAGAAACAGCCTCTTCCACAGCGAAAGTCACCTTGTGGATGATACTGCTGACAGCGGCAGTAATATTGGTGCCGTATGTCATTTTTATATGGAGATCGATGATGAGGCCGCCGTTCTTATCGGTACGGATAACAACGCCTTTCTGCTTTTTATAAGCCTTGCCGAATGTGAGGGCAGAGGCGGCTGAATGGAAGGTGTTGACGCTGCAGACGTCAGCTACACCGAAACAGTCTGTTACTGCGTGTTTTACGATCTCAGTGAGATAATTCTCAGAGACAGATATCTTGCCGATATGATTTTCAAAGCCTACCATACGATCACTCCTTTGATAATGTCCTGCGGTACAGTACCGCTATCCTAATAATTATATCACAGTTTTCCGCCATTTACAATAGTATTGAGAAATTTTTTATAAAATAAACAAGGGACGCATAGGGAGTGCTCTCTTGCGGAACTCAGGTCACATTTACGAGACTGTGATCTCGGATTCGGTAACCGTATTTTCCGTTAAGAGGAGCAATCCTGCTGCGTCCCTTTAAGCTATTCGTTTTCAGGCGCTGAGGCCTTTTCATCCGGCAGCACTCTTACCCGGCAGAGCTCGATGCGGTGGTGCTTGACTTCAAGGACTTCGATATGGAGCCTGTCTGTATCAAGAGCCTCCTGACTGCCGTTTTTGGGGATATGGCCAAGTATGGCCACAACATAACCGCCGAAAGTATCATATTTTTCTGAAGGCAGCTCTGTATCAAGCTCCTCGCTGACCTCGCTCAGGGAGGTTATGCCGGGTACGCTCCAGAGATCATCCTCCAGTTTTTCCAGTCTTGCTGAAGGCTCATCGGATTCATCGTCTGCAAAGTCGCCCACAAGCTCCTCCACAAGATCGGTGATAGTGATGATGCCGGTCATTCCGCCGTATTCATCGACAACGACAGCGAAATGATCTGCGCCCTTCTGCTTCATCTGTTCAAACAGCCTGTCGGCCTTCATATTCTCATGTACGAAGCAGGGCTCGCTAACAGCGTTTGCCATTATATTCTCACGGCTCTTGTTATCGAGCCGGAAATAATCCTTTGCGTCGAGGACTCCTATAACATCGTCCACGCTTTCGCCGCACACCGGCAGGAAAGAATGTCTTGAACGGTGGATAGTTTCCTCCCATACCTCAGTACTGTCCTCGCTCCAGAGCACGGATACATCCGGCCGGTGAGTGCAGACCTGTTCTGCGGTAAGGTCATCGAAGGCGAAGATATTTTTGATTATCCTGTTTTCGTCCTCATCTATAGTGCCTTTTTCGGCACCGGCATCTGACATCATGAGTATCTCCTCTTCCGTGACGGTATCGTCAGCGGCATGGGGATCGATGCCGAGAAGTCTGAGTATGCCTCCCGCGGTAAGGTTCATAAATCCTGAGAGAGGGGAGAACAGTACCGTTATGAAGGCGGCGAAGCCGCTCAGTCGGAGTGCAGATCTCTCCGGGCTTTTGGCAGCAAGTCCTCTGGGGGTGAGCCTTCCGAGGATAAGAACGATTATCATTGCCGCAAGAGCTATAACAGCGGCAGAAGCTGCGTTAAGAGCGCCGCAGGAAATATCTGTGCCTGTTTTTCTGATAAGTGATGTCAGCTTTCCGCAGAAGAATACTGCTGAAAGTGAGGCTGTAATGAAAGCTGCGGCAGCAGCTGCTGTACGGACAGAACCAAGGAAACGGGCAGGCTGATCGGTCAGCTTTTTGAGCCTTACCGCACGTTTATTGCCGCCTGATGCCAGTTTTTCCAGCTTGCTGTCGTTTATATCCACGACTGCCGCCTCGGTAAATTCGAGAAGGCCGTACACAGCCAGTATCACTATAAGTATTATTATACGTTTCGTCATGCTGTCCCCTCCGTTCTGTATCTTCGTCGGGGAATTATACTATTTGAACTGCCGTCCGGGACGCCGTCCATTTATAAATACACCTCCGGATCACTTAACTCTTGTGAGAGTATCTTCAGTACCGTCGTCGCTTGTAAGTGTAAGCTTATCTCCCTCGATCTTGAACTTCATCTCAGCCTCGTCCTTTCCGGATTCTCCGAGAAGAGCAGCGGGAGGATTCTTGAGAGTTACAGTATCATCGCTGACTGTATATGTGCATAACTTGTCATATATAACGATGAGCTTTTCTCCGTCGATCTTTGCTTTGAGTTCAAGATCGCCTGTTTCTTTTGCGAGTTCATCAAAGAGCATACCGCCGAGCTCGTTGTAAGTTCCGTCGAGAGCATCGCCCTCACCTTCGATACGAGTCATGTGAAGGAGATCTGTGCTGTTCATGTTTACAGTGAGCTTATCGTTCTCAAAGGAAGTGTTTTCTGCACCCAGATCGGATCCTTCTACGATAAAGTTCTTGCCGCTGAAGTGAGCCTCCTCGCTGAGGTCCATCTCAAGGCTGAGGCTGCCGCTGTTAAATTCAAGGTTCATGGGCATTTCTTCAACGTCCATTGTCCATTTTCCCTGTAAAGGATCGTTGTCCTTCTTACTGCTGCTGCTGTCGGCTTCGTCCTTTCCGCATGAAGCGAAAGCGCCTGTGATCATGATGCATCCCATAAATAATGCGGTTAATTTTTTCATTGAATTCTTCTCCTTAAAACTGTAAAATATATATGCTTTTATCGCTTCAGTATTTCTGAGGCGGTAAATCCTTTTTATTATCTCAGAATGAGGCACGGGTCAGTCTGAGGACCTGGCCGTCGTTTTCAGCGTTATACATATAGAGAGTATCGCCGTCTACTGTGTACTCGACATCTGCCTGCTCAAAGCTGTCTGTAAACATTTCGTTGTCGCTTTTCATGTTTATAGTCTTTCCGCTTATAGTGTATGTAAAAATATTGTCGATCTTCATGAGGAGGGATGTGCCCTTTATAACAACAATCAGGTTATCGCTGCTGAAAGAGTCGTACTCCTGAGCAAATTGTGAGCTGAGAGCATCTCCCATAATACCGCCGTTGAATTTGTATTCACCGTCCATAGAGGAGCTGTCGGCAGCGCCTATCCTTTCGAGTACGAGGATATCCTGAGCAAAGAGCTCAGCATTTTCGCCTTCGAGTGAAGAAGGATCTATGCCCATTGAAGCTGCGTCCATTTTTACTCTTATGGTTTTGCCGTCGAAGGATACTGAATCCTTGTTCATTTTGAGAGATTCCATAGTGAGTGAGCCGTCACTGTTGAAGTGCATAGTGCTTGAGATATCGGCATACATTGCGCCAACACCGTTGTCACCGAATTCCAGCATTCCCTCTACATTGTTGGAGCCTTCAAATCCGCCCCATATGCCCTTTACATCGCCGCCTGCCGGTTCCGGAGCTTCAGAAGCGGGGATAAGAGGCAGATTGCTGCTGGAGGATGAGTTTCCGCCGGAGCTTCCGGAATTGCTGCCAGATGAGGAAGCTGTAGTGGTTACAGTGGTCACAGCTTCTGTAGTAGTAACAGCAGTTGTGGTTACTTCAGTGGTAGTCTCCTCTTCGTCATCATCGTTCTGATCGTACTTGGGGTCTGTTTCCTCAGAGGATATCCCTGAGCTACTCTTTCTGCGGGAAGAATCATCGTCATCGTCGTCGTTTCCGCAGGAATAGAATGCTGCTGAGAGCACGAGACAGGCTGAAAGCAATGCTGCAAGTTTCTTTTTCATTTCTTTTTCCTTTCACGGCATGATCCGCCGCAGATCAAAATTTATCCATATCCGCCGTCTGGCCTGATATGAGCGTTACCTCATTATTATATCACCCTATAATCTGCATTTCAAGTAAATAATAAAAAAGTTTCCGGAATGTAACGTTTTATTAATTAAAAAAGCTGTATTTTGTCTAAACTGACTATACAAATGCCTTTTTTTAGGCGGATAAGGCAGATTTCCGGCACATGAGAATACTGCCCGGCACGGTGAGGATGAGAAAAAACATTTCCGCAGCCCTCGCTGCTGCACTGTGCTCAGGAGCAGCAGACAGTCCTGTCACGGTTCCGGATTTGTTGACGAAAAGACAGAAATGTGTTATAATAACAGATAATATACCTATTAGAGAGCAGGTGCGGTATGGAGTTCTTTGCGGTGCTGGCAGTCATAGTGGCCCTCTGTATAGTTTTCGGGGTAAGTGCGGATATAATGATAACAGCGGCTCTCGGACTGATAGCCCTCATTATTTTCGCCATGACATTTCTGTTCATATTCTTTGTGTGGAGACTGCTGCGCTCCCGCAGGACTGAGGCCGTTTTCACAAAGACGGAAAAACCGGAGGGCAGCAGATTCAGATGTGCCTTTTACAGCTGCGGCGGAAAGGAATACCCATGTGTTTTCCCGAGCGAGCCCAGATTCATGTACAAAGAGGGCAAAACCTGCAGTGTCTTTCTCCATAAGAGCTCCGGGACTGTTTTTGACAGATATGCTGCGACTACCTGTATTCTCGGACTTATCATCAGCCTTGCCTTTTCGGCGGGAGCTGTATTTCTTGCGGTAATTTTTTTCTCATAAAGGAGGTCTGTACAATGGCGGAACATATATGCGGAAACGGAAGTATACATGAGGACATAGTTGCAAAGGTAGCTGCTGAGCTGCCGGATGAGAGCGTGCTCAGTGAGGCCGCTGACCTGCTGAAGATATTCGGCGATTCTACAAGGATAAGGATAATATCTGCACTATGCCGCAGCGAGCTCTGCGTCTGTGATATAGCAAGACTGCTGGGAATGACACAGTCTGCCATATCTCATCAGCTAAGAGTACTGAAGCAGGCGAGACTTGTCAGCTCCCGCCGTGAGGGAAAGACGATATTCTATTCTCTCTGCGATGACCATGTACAGACCATATACAGCTATGCCCTTGAACACGTTATGGAGTAATAATGCGCTATTTTGATTTTCACACTCATGCATTCACAGACAGTCTGGCGAAAAGAGCAATGTCCGGACTGGCTGATACAAGCGGGATAAAGCCTGCCACAGACGGCACTCTCGGAGACCTGAAAAGGGTCATGAGAGAGCGTGGGATAAATTCGGCAATGCTTCTTCCCATAGCAACAAAGCCCTCTCAGCAGACGGCCATCAACAACTGGGCTGCCAGCATTATGGGAGATGGGATATATTGCTGCGGCTCGGTAAATCCTGATGCTGAGGACAAGCTTCAGGAAGCTGAGCACATAAAATCGCTTGGACTGTTCGGTATCAAATTCCACTCGGAATATCAGTCCTTTGCACCGGATGAGGAGAGGATGTTCCCTCTCTATGAAAAAATGACAGAGCTGGGGCTTATAGCCGTTTTTCACGGCGGCTGGGACCCGTATGGACAGGATGATATAAAGGCGACTCCCCGCAGCTTTGCCGCTGTGGCAGAGACATTCCCCGGACTGACGATAGTTGCTGCTCATATGGGCGGGATAAATCTCTGGGACGAAACGGAAAAGCTTACCGCCGGGAAATATCCCAATCTCTGGTTCGATACCGGAGTCGTTGCAGGTTATATCGATGATGATACAATGAGGAGACTGCTCAGGAAGCAGGGCGCAGAGAGGATACTCTTCGGAAGCGACTGCCCATGGGATGACCCTGCCAATGAGATAGCTCTGATAAACAGGATGCCTCTTTCGGAGCACGAAAGGGAGCTGATATTCTTCCGCAATGCGGAGAAGCTTCTGGGGATATGAGGAAAGCACTGATATAAAAACAAAGGATGACTGATTTTGAAAAGATTACTGTTTATAGGCGATGTGGTAGGAAAAGCAGGATGTGACTTCCTTACTGCTAAGCTTGGACTTATAAAGAAGCAATATGATATAGATGTGACTGTTGTCAACGGAGAAAATTCCGCACAGGGCAATGGTATAACAAGATACTCAATGGATATGATAATATCAGCAGGAGCGGATATTATCACTACAGGCAATCATGCCTTCCGCCGCCGTGAGGCTCTCGACATATATGATGAGGACTATATAATCCGGCCGGCTAATTATCCCGAGGACGGATGCATCGGCCGGGGAGTCTGCACCCTGGATATGGGAGCTTTTTCCGTTACCGTTATAAACCTTATGGGCACAGCTTTTATGGACCCGCTGGATAATCCGTTCACCAAAATAGACGCAATCCTTGAGGAGACAGACTGCCCCAATGTGTTTGTGGACTTCCATGCGGAGGCTACATCCGAGAAAAAGGCTATGGGATATCACCTTGCAGGCAGAGTGACCGGAGTTTTCGGCACTCACACCCATGTACAGACTGCGGATGAGACTATTCTTGAGGGCGGCACTGCCTATATAACCGATGCAGGAATGACCGGACCGGAGCACTCCTGCCTCGGTGTCGAGATACAGCCGGCTGTTGAACGTTTCCGTTTTCATATGCCTGTACGCTTCCGTGAGGCCTCCGGAGACTGCTTTTTGTGCGGTGTAATAGCCGAATTTGATGAAAAAAGCGGCAAATCGCACAAAATTGAGAGAATAATTATTAGATAATTACCAAAAATATGTTTAGCTACTTGAAATTTTTTCGATTATCATTTATAATATAGGTGTACTGATATACTGCTTGGCAGAGTTAACATTATTTGTACAAAAATCCACTTACAGGAGGGTCATATTATGGAGATATTAAAAGTTTCATCACACTCTTCACCTAACTCAGTTGCAGGAGCTATCGCAGGTGTAATCAGAGAGCAGAAAGCTGTTGAAGTACAGGCTGTCGGAGCAGGCGCTGCAAATCAGGCTGTTAAGGCTATTGCTATCGCCAGAGGCTACCTTGCTCCTATAGGCATTGATCTCATCTGCATCCCTGCATTCGCAAATATCCAGATAGATGGCGAAGAAAGAACAGCCATCAAGCTTATTTGTGAGCAGAGATAAGCAATTTGACTTAATTTATACTGGGTGTTTGGGCGGACTTGTGCCGCCCTTTATTTATTTTTTCGGAGGAATACTTTATGCCGGCTGATCTGTTTTCGGAAATAGAATACCTTAAGGGCGTTGGCAGGGCGAGAGGAGAAAAGTACCGCAAACTCAGGATAAATTCTCCCTATGAGCTGATATACCACATCCCCAGAGCATACCTCGATTTCCGGGCTCATGTACCGGTGGCTCAGGCTGTGCTGAATGATTATAATGTTCTGAAGCTGACAGTCTTCAGGAAGCTGCCGCCCCAGAGAGTGAGAGGCGGACTTGTTATCTGCAAAGCTGTTGCCTCTGACGGCATAGATGATATCCTCATTGTCGTTTATAATAATGTCTATTATTTTCAGGCTCTGAAAGAGGGCAGCACCTATTATATGTACGGAAAAGTCACCGGAAATTTTCTGCGCAAGGAGATAAGCTCTCCGGTGTATATAAGTGCAGACCAGAATGTCCTTATCCAGCCGGTGTATCACCTCACCCAGGGACTTTCCGTTACTATGGTAAGGAACAGTATGCGTCAGGCTCTCGATATAATGCATAAGGAGCCCTTTGAGACCCTGCCGCCGGATGTGCTCCGCAGGTATGAGCTTTGCCCCCTTGAGGAGGCTCTGGAGAATATACATTTTCCGTCCAGCGATATGGCCGCAGAGACTGCCCGCCGCAGACTTGCATTTGATGAACTGCTGAAGCTTCAGCTGGGTATGTCCCTTATGAAGACCCGCAGCCGCAGAAGTACAGCTTATAAAATGGACAGCAGCATAAGCATCAGCCCCTTCACAGAGGGACTGCCTTTTGAACTTACCGGTGACCAGAAGAAAGCTGTGGGTGAGATAGTCGGTGACCTTTGCCGTGATGTACCCATGAATCGCCTACTTCAGGGAGATGTCGGAAGCGGAAAAACTGCCGCCGCAGCAGCAGCCTGCTATTTTACGGCGAAAAACGGAGCACAGGCTGCGCTTATGGCTCCTACGGAGATACTTGCAGTCCAGCATTACAACACCCTTTCCGGCTTTCTGGAGCCATTCGGGGTAAAGGTTTGCCTGCTGACGGGTTCAATGACTGCAAAGAAAAAGGCGGCTCTCCGTGAGGAGATAGCCTCCGGAGAGGCAGATGTTATAGTCGGCACTCATGCGATAATCCAGAAGGATGTGGAGTATAAGGATCTTGCCCTTGTAATTACAGACGAGCAGCACCGCTTTGGTGTGGCTCAGAGAGCGGCTCTTGCTGAAAAAGGAGATTCTCCCCATAAGCTGGTAATGTCCGCCACTCCTATCCCACGCACACTCGCACTCATTATATATGGTGATCTTGATATATCGGCTATAACTGAGCTTCCGGCCGGCCGAAAGCCTGTTAATACATATGCGGTAACGGGAAAGCTCCGGAGCAGAGCCTTCGGATTTGTCCGCCAGCGCCTTGACGAGGGACGGCAGGCGTATGTGGTATGCCCTATGATAGAGGAGAGCGAAAGTGAACTCTTTGCTGTCAAGACCTATGCTGAAAATGCGGCAACAGGCGACCTGAAGGGCTACACTACAGCCCTCCTTCACGGAAAGATGTCTGCTGCTGAAAAAGACAGGACTATGAAAAAATTCCGTGATGGCGAGATACAGGTGCTTATATGTACCACTGTAGTCGAGGTCGGAGTGGATGTGCCCAATGCGGCAGTTATGGTTATAGAAAATGCAGAGCGCTTCGGACTTTCTCAGCTCCACCAGCTCAGAGGACGTGTGGGCAGAGGGCAGTATGAGAGTACCTGCATCCTTATAACAGATAATACCTCCGATGACTGCGTGAAGAGGATGAAGATAATGTCCTCTACCTCTGACGGATTCAGAATTTCAGAAGAGGATCTTAAAATGAGAGGTCCCGGAGACTTCTTCGGAAGCGCTCAGCACGGACTTCCACCGCTTAAAATTGCTGATATAGCCTGCAATATGGAGCTTATGAACAAGGCTCAGAACTGCGCCCGTGAGCTGCTGGCTGCGGACCCGGAGCTCAGAAAGCGTGAGAACTCCGCCCTCAAAATGGATGTTATGAGGCTTTTCAATAAAGATATAATCGGATGAACGGGGATCAATATTTTTTTGCGGGAATGATCCCCTGTATTTCGCCGTTTTTCAGGGGTTTCAAAAAAATCTGAAATTTTTTTCAAAAAATGCTTGACAAATCGAAAAAGCTGTGATATAATTATTATCGTCGTCAGGGACAAGACGGCAAAAACGATGGAAAGCTGTGGGGGTTTAGCTCAGCTGGGAGAGCATCTGCCTTACAAGCAGAGGGTCACAGGTTCGAGCCCTGTAGTCCCCACCACATTGGCCTCGTAGTTCAGTTGGTTAGAACGCCTGCCTGTCACGCAGGAGGTCGACAGTTCGAGTCTGTTCGGGGTCGCCATCATGCTTCTGTAGCTCAGTCGGTAGAGCAGGGGACTGAAAATCCCCGTGTC
>DFHF01000014.1:42734-46146 GCA_002371825.1 Ruminococcus flavefaciens
GTCGTTGGTTCGATTCCGACCGGAAGCACCACGATCAGGTGCATGATTTGCAGGGGACGGATCGTCAGCGGTCAGTCTTCTGTGATCCACTTGTTCCTTTGAAAATGCGGATTTAGCTCATCTGGTAGAGCGCCACCTTGCCAAGGTGGAGGTAGCGAGTTCGAGCCTCGTAATCCGCTCCATAGTACTGGGGCAATAACCTTGGTATAAAATGAATCCCGAAGCAGTTAGTTTCGGGATTTTTTGTTATATGACTGGGGGAAGAATCATTACTGCGAGCCTGGAAAAGTCCGGTTAACAGTTAATGGGAGCAGCTATACTGTAATAACTGCTTATATATATAAAAGATATGGGGAATTAAAATGAAGATCACAAAAATAGTAATGGGGATACTTGCGGCGGCGATAGCTATCGGCTGCAATGGGGATGATAAGGTCATCGCTATAGGTCCGGTATCGGAAATGATACTTCAGCCGGTGTTTGCTCTTCTTGTACCGCTGTTGCTGTTCCTGATATGTGTTCTGTCACTGATCGAGCGTGTGGGATACGGCGAGCGAAAAGGGTTGTTTATATCAGGGATCGCTGTCTTTGGCATCGCCGCAGCCTTTGTCGGATTTACAATGATCAAAGCGAAAGATGATATGAAGATCATCAAAAAGCTGGAAAGCCCGGACGGCAGGCATATGATATACTATTATGACACAACTTTTACAGACATCTTATTGGACGAGGAACTTTCAGGAATAACAACACTGCGCCGAACAGGCCCTTTTACATATGAAAAGGCTATGCGCTGCCCTGATAGCATGAAGGAGACAATAGACTGGGGAGATGACTGCTATTCCCCTTACGCTGGCAGAGAAAAGTATGAGTATTCTTCCTACGGCGATAAGTGATAATATAATTGCGTGACTGACAGATGAGGTGAAGTGATGGAAAAGGAAATGCGGTATGCGGTGCTTATCGATGCTGATAACGTTGCTGCGAAATATACAAGATATATCCTTGACGAGGTATCCAACTACGGTGTTGTAACATATAAAAGAGTATACGGCGACTGGACACGTCCGAATCTTGCCGGCTGGAAGAATATGGCACTGGACAATGCTATAACTCCGGTGCAGCAGTACAGCTATACCACCGGAAAAAATGCAACGGACTCTGCCATGATAATCGATGCCATGGATATACTCTATTCGCATAATATTGACGGCTTCTGCATAGTTTCAAGTGACAGCGACTTTACCCGCCTTGCCATAAGACTCAGAGAGTCGGGAATGCACGTCATAGGAATGGGCGAGAAGAAAACTCCGAAGCCCTTCAGCACTGCCTGCAATGCCTTCAAGTATCTTGAAGTTATCGCTGAGGAGGAAACTCAGGGCAGCGTTGATGATAATGACAAGGTGGAGATGAAAACTCTTGAATCTGCTATAATCCGCATTATCGCAGAGAATGCAAACCTTCAGGAGGAGATAAATATAGGAGAGCTGGGAAGCCGTCTCCAGGGAAGATATCCTGATTTTGACGTGAGAAATTACGGCTACTCGAAATTTTCTCAGTTCCTTAAAGACTTTGACTGCCTCAGCTTCAGACAGGTGGGCAGCAGCATACTTGTATCCCAGAAATCAGACAAGACTGACCTCAGAAGGATAGAGGATACTCTTGCAGCTATAATACGAACAAATGGTACAAAGGGATACAACCTTGGTGAGCTGAAAAAACAGCTCTGCACAAAAATACCGGAGTTCAGCGTAAAGACTTACGGTTACTCAAAATTCAGCAGATTCATTGAGAATCTGCCGAACTTCAAAATAAAAAATAATACGGTTATGATCTCAGAAAAATAATAAAGGGGGCGGCTGAATGAAAAACAACAAGGTGTTCTATTCATTAATGGCCGCCCTTCTTTGCGTAACGGTGTTTATGGGCTACAGCTTTGCCAAAAGCGTGGGTCTCCTCAGAAAGTATCCGAAGCCGAAGTACCTCTCCTATGAGGAAGAACAGATGAGGCCGGTGTACAGGACACTCAGCAAAAAGGAACAGGCTGTTTATGAGGCTCTTTACCGTGGCATCGAAAAATGCGATGATAAAATACTTCTGCCGTATGATGTTTCGGGAGAGACCTACAATAAGATATTCTGCATGATAGAAAAACAGGAGGGGATGTTCTTCCAGCTGGATTCGGAATACTATACCGCAAATAAGGTGAGGGAAGCAAGGATAGTTTACAGAGTCGATGAAAAAGAACACGACCGTATGCTGGCTGAGCTTGAAGAGGCTATGGCGAAAGCGACTGCCGGTATCGCAATGAATAACAGTGACTCTGACAAAGTGATGAGGATTCATGACTACCTTGTGAGAACCTGTACTTATATTGAGAGTGACGAGTCCGGGCTGAGTTCTACTTCCTATGGATGCCTTGTAAATAAGAAGGCTAACTGCGAGGGCTATGCAAAGGCTTTTTCAGTGCTCTGCGCTAAAGAGGGAGTGGAGACTGCTCTCGTGACCGGAGTTGCTGAGGGAGAGAATCATGCCTGGAATCAGGTGAAAGTGGACGGAAAATGGTATAATATAGATGTGACATGGGATGATACTGATATAAGCGGCGACATGAGAAGAATGTATTTCCTGTGTGATGATGACGAGTTCTATCGCACTCATCAGCCTGATGAAGAACTGTTTGAGCCTTTTCCCTGCGGTGAGGAAGGCGGAAGCTATTATAAGCTGAACGGACATTTCGCTGAAACTATAGATGAGGCAAAGGAGATAATCCTCCGGGAGCTAAGAGCTGGAGAAAATGAGATCGAACTGAAGCTTGCAACGGAAAAGCTCTATGATGAATTCAAAGAAACATATATTAATGAGCAGAAAGTGTTCGGACTTATATATGAAGCAGGGCGGGATGACAGCTCGGGAATGACTGTTTCGGTAAGAGAAAACCGCCCTGAGCTCCATATAACGCTGATATTATCCTGACAGCTGACAATTTGCACACAAAAAAGGAATAATAAACGACCAACCTTGTGGGAAAATATGGGTTGACTTTGTCGCTATATGGTGATATAATAAATAAGCTGTCAGTGAGACAGACAAGTGATTTCAAGTTTCGGCTTTGGGAAAAGTTTTTTGAGAAATTTGAAAAAAGTACTTGACAAGTCCACTGATAAGTGATATAATATTTAAGCTGTCTTGTTAGAGCGGCATCACAGAAAAATAAATTTTGAAAAAACTTCAAAAAGTTCTTGACAAAACGAAAGTTCTGTGCTATAATATTAAAGCTGTCCCGAAAGGGAAAGCAATCACAGAAAAAAGTTTGAAAAAAGTTGAAAAAAGTACTTGACAAACTGAAATGAATGTGATATAATATTAAAGCTGTCTCTGAGAGAGACAAGCGAACAGCATCTTGAAAACC
>DFHF01000055.1 GCA_002371825.1 Ruminococcus flavefaciens
AAGATATCTATGTCGGATACCGCTGGTTCGAGACCTTCGCTAAGGAAAAAGTACGTTATCCCTTCGGCTTCGGCCTCTCATACACCACCTTCAGGATACAGCCTGTCCACACCTCCGGTGACGGATCAAAAATTACCGTGACGGTTAATGTCACCAATACCGGCTCCTACTCAGGAAAAGAAGTCGTTCAGGTCTACTGTGAGCCTCCTCAGGGCAAACTGGGAAATGTCTCCCGTATGCTCTGCGGTTTTGAAAAGACCGACCTCCTCTCTCCTGGTGAAACTCAGGTTCTCAATATCGATATAAATATCGCCGATATCATGTCTTATGACGATTCCGGCGCTTCAGGGAACCAGTTCTGCTGGGTAAATGAGGCCGGCCTGCATAATTTCTATGTGGGAAATAGTGTTCGCACTGCTGTGCAGGCTTTCGGTATTGAACAAAAATCAAATGTTCTTTTCAAACGCTGTATCCAGGCTATGGCTCCTGTCATTCCTTTTGACAGGATCAGACCAGTTGAAGGCGAGAATGGTCTTGTTCCCGAAAAAGAACCTGTTCCTCTCAGCAGCATCGATGAGGCCAGAAGAAGAAGCTTCAAGCTTCCCAAGGAGATCAAGCAGACCGGCGACAAGGGCATAAAGCTTGCAGATGTTGTCAGCAGAAAAAATAATATGCGTGAATTCATTGCCCAGCTATCCGATAATGACCTCGCTTGCATAATACGAGGCGAAGGAATGGGCAGCCCGAGAGTTACTGCCGGAACTGCTTCTGCTTTCGGCGGAGTTACCGACGCTCTTGAAAACTACGGGATACCTGCCGCCTGCTGCTCGGACGGACCTTCCGGTATGCGCCTTGACTGCGGCACAAAGGCTTTCAGCCTGCCTAATGGCACTATGATAGCCTCCACATTCAACAAAAAGCTTATAACTGAATTATACGAATACATGGGTCTTGAAATGGCTGCAAATCACGTTGAATGCCTGCTCGGACCGGGTATGAATATACATCGTCATCCTCTCAACGGGCGTAATTTCGAGTATTTCTCCGAGGATCCGTTCCTTACAGGCTCTATGGCTGCCGCTGAGCTGAAAGGGCTCCATAATTCCGGCGTTACAGGTACTATCAAACACTTCTGCGGAAACAATCAGGAGACAAACCGTCATTTCCTTGATGCAGTTGTTTCTGAAAGAGCTCTCAGAGAAATCTATCTGAAAGGCTTTGAAATAGCTGTCCGTGACGGTAAAGCTGACTCTATCATGACTACATACGGCTCTGTAAACGGACTCTGGACCGCAGGCAATTTTGACCTCAACACCACTATACTCCGTGAGGAATGGGGATTCAAAGGCTTTGTCATGACAGACTGGTGGGCTAACATAAACGAAAGAGGCGGCAAGCCTGACAGAAATCTCTTCGCAGCTATGGCAAAGGCTCAGAATGATGTGTACATGGTATGTGCTGACAGCTCAGATCATGAGGATAATGTTGCAGCAGAACTTGAAGCAGGTACTCTCACAAGAGCTGAGCTGCAGCGAAATGCAGTCAATATCCTGAGATTTATTATGTCATCCAACGCAATGAAGCGTATGACCGGTCAGGCAGATGAGATCGAGATAATAAATCGTCCTGAACAGGAAATGTCAGATGATAAGCCGGTTGAATGGTATGACCTCGACGGCAGACTCACTATTGACCTCAGCGGTGTTGTCTCAAAGGCTGATGAAAATTACAGCTTCGGACTCAAAACCTCTAAAGCCGGCTGGTATAATGTGACGATATCTGCTTCCTCTGAGGCAGGAGAACTGGCTCAGATCCCTGTGACAGTCTACCTTATGGGTACTCCCAGCGGAACATTTACCTGGAATGGTACAGGCGGCAAACCTGTTGAACAGTCAAGGGAAATGCCTCTGTTCTCACACTTTACAGCTGTCAGATTGTTCTTTGCTCAGAATGGTCTCACTCTCCACAGCATAACATTTGATATCACAAGGCCTGTTGATAATATCGATATTGCTTTCATTGCGGAGGACAAATCATGAACATACAGATATTCGGCACTAAAAAATCCTTCGATTCCAAAAAAGCTGAACGCTATTTCAAGGAGCGTAACATAAAGTATCAGTTCATCGACATGAAGGAAAAAGGTATGAGCAAAGGCGAGTTCACCAGTGTCTCCCAAGCGCTCGGCGGTGCAGATAAGCTTATTGATCCGAATGCCAAGGATAAGGACCTGCTGGCTCTGCTCAATTATCTCTCTGACGAGGATAAGCTGGAAAAGATCCTCAATAATCCTCAGATAATCGCTGTTCCCGTTGTCAGAAACGGCAAAAAAGCTACTTTGGGTTACAGTCCGGAGATATGGAAAGAATGGGAATAAACTTCCCACTCATATAGTTAAAATATAAAAATATTTCTCGGAAACATTATTTTCTCTAAAAAAGGGGTGCATTTTCTGTAGAAATATGTTATAATTATGTTGCGTTAGTTTATTACTGACTGTAATTAAACGGAATTTGCTTATTTTCCGTATAAATATCATTTTATTGGGTTTATCCCGAAAGGAGTCTTAATTATGGGTCTTATTCATGCAGCTCTTGCTGGTGCAGCAACTACTCTTGCTGATACATGGCTTGAATTCTACGTTTGTGATTCTATCCCTGCTGACGTTCTCGTTGTGAGAGGTAAAAAGCAGCTCGGCAAACACTCCTCAAACACCAAGGGCAATGATAACGTTATTTCCGATGGAAGCGGCATCGTTGTTCATGAAGGTCAGGCTATGATAATGGTTGACCAGGGTGTTATCGTTGAGATAGCTACTGAACCCGGCAACTATACTTACCAGACAGGTACCTCACCAAGTATTTTCTCAAGCTCATTCGGTGCCGGACTCAAAAATACTATCAAGGAAGCATGGGAACGTATCAAGCACGGCGGAAGCGCTGCTAAGGATCAGAGGATCTATTTCTTCAATATGAAGGAACTCATCGATAATAAATTCGGTACTCAGAATCCTGTTCCCTTCAGAATGACTTATCAGGATCTGGGCAGAAGCTTTACTGTAGGCGTTCGCTGCAACGGTATCTACTCCTATAAGATCGCTGATCCCGTTCTCTTCTACACAAATGTATGCGGAAACGTTACAAATATGTACTCCCGTGCAGAACTTGACGGACAGCTCAAGAGCGAATTCCTTGACTGCCTCCAGCCTGCTTTCGGAAAGATCTCTGCTACAGGCATAAGATACGATGAGCTTCCTACCCGTCAGAGCGAAGTCAAGAGTGCTATCGAAGTCGAGCTCAATCCGGAGTGGACCGAAAGAAGAGGTCTTAAGATCGAGAAGGTTACGATCAACTCCGCAACAATCTCCGCTGAAGATACAAAGCGTATCCAGGAATTCGAGGACAGAGCTTGGAATACAAATCCCGCAAATGCTGCCGCTACACTTATCGAATCTCAGGCTCAGGCTATGCAGAATGCTGCTAATAATCCAAACGGCGCTGCTATGGGTCTCTTCGGTATGGGTATGGCTCAGCAGGCCGGCGGTGTCAACGCTCAGAACCTCTTCAATATGGCTCAGCAGCAGGGTGCTGTAGGAGCAACTACTGCTCCCGGAACTGTCGGAAACACTGGTGCCGGTTCATGGAAATGTTCATGCGGTACTGACAATACAGGCAAATTCTGCGCTAACTGCGGTAAGCCTATGCCCGCTCCTGTTGCTACATGGAAGTGTGATTGCGGCAAGGAAAATATAGGAAAGTTCTGCGCTGAGTGCGGCAAGCCCAAGCCGGCTGATGCTCCTATTGGCTGGACCTGTGAATGCGGTGCTATAAATAAGGGCAAATTCTGCGCTGAATGCGGTAAGCCCAAGCCGGCCGGTGCTCCTCTTTATCGCTGCGATAAGTGCGGCTGGGAGCCTGCCGATCCTACAAATCCTCCTAAGTTCTGCGCTGAGTGCGGAGATCCTTTCGATGATTCAGATATCGTAAAGTAATTCCACGATATAACGGTGCAGCTCTCTGCTGATGATGCTGCACCGTATTTTCTTACTTAAAAGGTGATCTTATGGCCGATCTTATAGAATATAAATGCCCGTGCTGTGCGGGCAAGCTCGAATTCAACAGCGGCACACAGAATATGAAGTGCCCCTTCTGCGAATCCGAGTTCGATGTGGACACAGTTCAGCAATACAATCAGGAGCTGGCAGCAGCCTCCGGTGACAATATGAACTGGGAATCCTCAGCAGGAAGCGAATGGAACAGTGAGGAAACTGCCGGCATGAGTGTATATTCCTGCCAGTCATGCGGAGCTCAGATCATTACTGATAATACTACAGCTGCTTCAAGCTGCCCTTACTGTGACGCTCCAATTGTTATGTCAGGGAATTTTTCCGGTGACCTAAAACCAGACCTTGTTATCCCCTTCAAGCTGGATAAAAAAGCTGCCACCGAAGCCCTCAACAAGCATCTTGAAGGCAAACGGCTTCTTCCGAAGGTATTCAAGGAACAGAATCATATCGATGAGATCAAGGGCGTATATGTTCCTGTATGGCTCTTTGATACAGAAGCTGACGCAAATATGATCTACAAAGGTGAAAAACGCAAGACATGGAGCGACAGTTCCTACAGGTATACAGAGATCAGTTATTATTCCGCCGTCCGTGAAGGTACATTATCTTTCGCAAATGTCCCCGTTGACGGCTCTTCAAAAATGCCGGATGACCTTATGGAATCAATTGAACCATTTGATATTAAGGATGCTGTTGAGTTCAAGACAGCATATCTCTCAGGATATCTTGCCGACAGATATGACGTATCTGCTGAAAAAAGCGTCGAAAGAGCTAATCAGCGCATAAAAAGAAGTACTGAGCAAGCCTTTATATCAACTGTACAAGGCTATTCAAATGTTACTACCGAAAGTTCTAATGTCAGATTCAATAACGGAAAAGCCAAGTATGCCCTTTATCCGGTATGGATCCTGAACACAACCTGGAATGGCAATAAATACACCTTTGCTATGAACGGTCAGACCGGTAAATTCGTGGGAGATCTTCCTGCCGATCCTTCTGCTGCAATGAAGCTTTTCTTCGGCATCACAGCAGTTTCAACAGCCGTTTTATTCGGACTTTCTTTCCTGTTTGGAATGTTTTAAGGATGGTGTATCATGAATCTGAAAAAACTTGCAGCTGTCGCTGCTGCCTCCGCTGCCATTCTTTCCATGAACATCGGAACATTTACTGGCTTTGAATGCAGCTTGTCAGAGGCAAATGCTGCGTATACCGAAGACTTCGACTATGAAGATCTCGATGAGATCTTCGGCGACGATGATATGAACTTCGATTATGTTGAAGAATATGACCCGTATTATGATGAAGCTGCCGAAAATAACAGCAAAAAAGACGATTCATCAAGAGATAAAACCGAGCGCAGTCCGGTTTTGGTCTTTTTTATATGTCTTCTTCTCGGTATGCTCATTGCCGGAATCGCTGTCGGCTCAATGTGGGCAAAACTTAAAACTGTCCATATGAAAAGTAATGCTTCCGATTATACAAAACCTGAGAACCTTGTCCTCAAAGTCAATAACGATACTTTTCTTTCAAAAAAAGTCGACAAAGCAGCAATACCATCAAATAATCACTGATATTAATATTGACAAATATCAGCGTTTTAGTGTATAATAGTATTATTGTATCCTTGCAGTTATGCTGCCGGATATACAGATATTAAGATCCGGAGGAAATTATTATGTGTGGAATCGTTGGCTTTACTGGAGACCTTCAGGCAGCACCTATCCTGCTTGACGGACTTTCAAAGCTTGAATACAGAGGCTATGACTCAGCTGGTATCGCAGTTCGAGACGGAGACGGCGATACTGAGATAGTCAAGGCTAAAGGTAAACTTGAAGAACTTAAGAAAATGACTAATAACGGAGATGCTGTAAATGGTACCTGCGGTATCGGTCATACCCGCTGGGCTACTCACGGAGAGCCCTCTGCTTTAAACGCTCATCCTCATGCAAGCGATGACGAAAATGTTATCGCCGTTCATAATGGTATAATCGAAAATTATCAGGAGCTTAAGGAAAAACTCGTTAAAAGCGGCTATGAGTTCAAGTCTCAGACAGATACTGAAGTCGCTGTTAAGCTCATTGACTACTACTTCAAAAAGTACGGTCTCGGTCCGGTGGACTCAATTGCAAGAGCTATGATCCGTATCAGAGGTTCATATGCTCTCTGTGTTATGTTCAAGGACTTTCCCGGTGAGATATATACTGCCCGTAAGGACAGCCCTATGATAATAGGCATATCAAACGGTGAAACTTACGTTGCTTCCGATGTTCCGGCTATCCTTAAGTATACAAGAAATGTTTACTACATAGGTAATATGGAGATCGCTAAGCTTGAAAAAGGCGCTGTTACATTCTACAATATCGATCGTGAAGTTATCAGCAAGGAACTTACTGAAATCAAGTGGGACGCTGAAGCTGCTGAAAAGGGCGGCTACGAACACTTCATGCTCAAGGAGATCCATGAGCAGCCTAAGGTAGTCAGAGATACTATCAATTCCGTTGTCAAGGACGGTAAGATCGACTTCTCAGGAATCGGTCTCACAGATGAAGAAATGCAGAAAATTTCTCAGATATATATTGTCGCTTGCGGCTCAGCTTACCATGTCGGTATGGCTGTTCAGTATGTTATCGAGGATCTTACTTCTATCCCTGTAAGAGTAGAGCTGGCCTCTGAGTTCCGCTACAGAAAAATGACTCTTGTCAAGGACAGCCTTGTTATCATAATCAGCCAGTCCGGTGAAACTGCAGACAGTCTTGCTGCTCTCAGAGAAGCTAAAGATAAGGGCATCAAGACTCTCGGCATCGTTAATGTCGTAGGTTCATCTATTGCTCGTGAAGCAGATAATGTTTTCTATACCCTTGCCGGCCCTGAGATCTCTGTAGCAACTACAAAGGCTTACAGTACTCAGCTTATTGCAGGCTACCTCCTTGCTATACAGTTTGCCGTTGCAAGAGGTGAGATCTCTGAAGAAAAGTGTTCAGAGCTTCTCAGCGAACTCTATACTATCCCTGACAAGATCGAGAAGATCCTTGAGGATAAGGAGCGTATCCAGTGGTTCGCCAACAAGCTTGCAGGTGCTAAGGATGCATTCTTTATTGGCCGTGGTATCGACTACGCTATCAGCCTTGAAGGCTCCCTTAAGATGAAGGAGATCAGCTATATCCACTCCGAGGCATATGCTGCCGGAGAACTCAAGCATGGTCCTATCAGCCTTATCGAGGACGGTATTCTTGTTATTAGCGTACTCACTCAGCAGGATCTCTACGAAAAGACCGTCAGCAATATGGTCGAGGTTAAGAGCCGTGGAGCTTTCCTTATGGGTCTGACTACCTATGGCAATTACAGCATGGAGGATACTGCAGACTTTACTGTATATATTCCTCAGACTGACCCTCATTTTGCAGGAAGTCTTTCCGTTATCCCGCTTCAGCTCCTCGGATACTATGTTTCCGTTGCCAAGGGATATGATGTTGATAAGCCGAGAAATCTCGCTAAAAGCGTTACTGTTGAATAAAATTATGAGCGGCTTAATAGCCGCTCATTTTACTGAATGGAGGTATTTTTATGAACGATCAGAAAAGATCTGTTACTGAACTCGGGGACCCTTCTCGTCCCCACGGTGAAGCCGGAAAAGAAATGCTCTCAGGCATGAACGTAAGACACGCTCCTGTTACAGAATGGGCGCTGTCATTCTTTGATCTCTCGTCAAACGATCGTATTCTCGATATAGGCTGCGGCGGCGGCGAAACTCTTCACAAGCTTTCAAAAATTCTTCCCACCGGCACTTTTACAGGCGTGGATCACTCTGAGCTTTCAGTTTCAATGAGCTCTGAAAGAAACAGGGACGCTGTCTCGGAAGGAAAAATGAAGCTGATCCATGCTTCTGTGGAAGCACTCCCCTTCTCTGATGCATCCTTCGACAGGATAATCACCGTTGAAAGCTTCTATTTCTGGCCTGATCCGGCAGAAAACCTGAAAGAAGTTTTCCGTGTTCTGGATCAGAATGGTCAGTTCCTTATAGTTGCTGATATTCACGGTGGTGCCGATCTCAGTGAGGAGGATATGGCCAATATAAAGAAGTACGGACTTTTCAATCCTACTCCTGATGAATTTGAAGCCTTACTTAAAAATGCCGGATTCTCAGAAGTTTCGATCCACACAAGACCTGATAAGTCATGGATTTGTGCAGAGGCAAGAAAATAATCTACCCAAGACTGCTCCATGCATATCGGCTAAGTGCCGGTACGTTGCCGACGATTACACTCTCTGCAAGCAGATACTCGAAGCTGACCTCGGTTTCAAAACTATACAATGGCATTGACGAGCTTATCTTTACTGTTATTACCGCTGATATCCTGTGACTTGTCTGATTGATACCTGCACTCTCAAATGTGCTCTTTAGCTCTGTCTCCGCCTCACCATTGGGACATATCCTTATTTTCAGTTTTGGTCCCTTGCCTGCAAGAAGATACTTTCCTGTAAGGGTACCAACGGATATTGCTGCTGTTTCGTCAGTGCTTGATTCAAGTCTGCGATTGACCATTGCTGTGAGCTCGGACTGCGCTCTGTTTATGTTATATGGTATTGATTCCACTGCAGTTACTCTTCCGTTTTCATCGTAGAGTACTGCTGCAAAATCACTGTATGTATACTGGCTCTCTTCAAGATATTCTGATACTACTGATGCGAGTATCTCATTGGCTGAACGCCTTGCATACTGTTCAGCCTGCATAGCAGCCACCGGTCTCATGGCTCTCTCGGCCTTGACCCAAAGTAAAATTATCACTATAATTATAAATATAAAAGCTCCAGCCGCCGCAGTTATACGGAGGCCGGAGCTTTTCCTTCGCCTTCTTCTCATATGCCGCCCCCGTTCAATTCGTCCGCTTTACAGTATATTCATCAGCTAAAAAAATGTGAACATTACCATTGCTTTGTTTCTCAAATGATGATATGCTTTAATAATAACGAGTTGGCATTGTCACTTCACAAAGAAAAAATACCTCCGGCTAAAACCGGAGGTATCGTGTTTTGTTATTAGCCGAAGTATCTCTTGAGAAGGCCTTCAAATGCCTTGCCGTGACGTGCTTCGTCTCTTGCCATTTCATGTACTGTATCGTGGATAGCATCCAGATTGAGCTCCTTTGCTCTCTTAGCAAGCTTGAGCTTGCCCTCTGTAGCGCCGTGCTCTGCCATTACTCTCTTTTCAAGGTTCTCCTTTGTTGAAGAAGATACTACCTCACCAAGAAGCTCTGCAAACTTAGCAGCGTGCTCTGCCTCTTCAAATGCAGCCTTCTCCCAGTATGCACCGATCTCAGGATAACCCTCTCTGTAGGCAACTCTCGCCATTGCAAGATACATTCCTACCTCTGTGCACTCTCCTGTAAAGTTGGAACGAAGTCCCTCAACTATTTCCTGGTCTGTAACAGCCTTAGCTATACCTACCTCGTGCTCACAGGCAAAAACAAGCTTTTCGCCCTCTTTCTTCTTTATGAACTTTGATCCGGGAACTCCGCACTGAGGACATTTCTCAGGGGGCTCATTTCCTTCGTGAACATATCCGCATACGGGACATACATACTTTGCCATAGCTTTATACCTCCATTGTTTAAAATAAAATGCCGGCAGCTTGCTGTCTTTTACGACTGTGCTGCCTCAGCATTATACACTGTGTTTTACTCTGTCACGCTCTTCTGCTCTTTTTCCGTTATTGAACCTGTCTAAAGTTCCTACGAGATATCCGGTTATTCTTCTGATCCTGTCAAAAGGAATATCAGCAAAATCGTATCGGAGGTCAACAAAATCTCCGTCAAGTGTGACTGTCATTGCAGCTATCTTTTTATTGCTGTATTTCTTCTTTCCATAATCAATATAAGCATTGATCTCTTCCTGCGGTATTTCGCCGCCGATAACTTTTACATCCATTTCGGTATACCTCCTGTGATTATTTAGAATATGCTTGACTTTTGTCTGAATATATTGTATCATAAAAGCATGAAAAAATCTGTTGCTTTTGCAACATCGGAGGAATTTTTATGTTACCAGAAGATAACATTCTTTTCAAAGGTATCGACCAGAACGACTGTCACAGGATGATAACCTGCTTTAACCCTGACATCCGCAGATATAAGGCCGGAAGCACCATTGCCGGCTTCGAGGATTATACTGATAAGATCGGTATTGTACTGAGCGGAAGGGCTGTCATGGTCAGGTACGATATCAACGGTGTCAGGACTATTATAGAAACTCTCGAAGAGCAGAGTGTCTTTGGTGCATTCTTCACATTCACCGTCTCTAAAAGGTCCAGCATGGAGATAATCAGCGAAACTGACTGTGAGATAATGTATGTCCGCCGCTCAGAGATAACTAAAAGATGCGAGAATGCCTGTCAGTGCCATTCAAAAGTAGTCGAGAACCTCCTCTCACTGATGTCAGAAAAGACTATCAACCTCAGCGAAAGGATAGAGGTCCTCAGTCAGCGCTCCATCGGGGACAAGCTTATAAGCTGCCTCGAAATAATCGAGGACAAGACCCCCCAGGGAAAAACTCCGCAGATACCCTTTTCAACTACAGTGCTCTCAGACTATCTCTGTGTAAACCGCAGCGCCTTACAGCGTGAGATCGCCAAGCTGAAAAAAGCCGGTGTTCTCACCATATCAAAGCGGAAATTCAAGCTGCTTAAAACCAAGGATTAAGATGCACTTAACTGTATTTATGACTGTCCTTCAGCACCATGTCCTTCACTTTCATCAGTGAAGTCGTGGTGCTTCTTTCATTTTCGGAGAGCTTCATTGTAATGTACTTTATAGTCTCCTCATAATCCGGTATCATTATATGCTCAAGGGCATTTACACGACGGCGGGTCTTTTCAATTTCGTCTGCCATTAGCTGACAGGCCTTTTCTACCTCTGCCAGCCGTATCATTTTCGGGAATATCTCGCTCAGCGCACTTACTGCTCCGTCCAGGTCTATGGAAGTAAATGCCATACCATAGGAGTAAATGTCATTGCTGTCGCTTGTACGGTATTTCGGTACAAATACCGGTATCTCCACACTCATGACATTCTTTTCGCTTACTTCAAGCTCTACCTCCTGCTTCGGAAGCATAAGTGCTGTTTCCAGTACCTCCCTCTGCATTACAGAGCCTGCTACTGCCATATATCTGTTAGCCTCTGATATACCAGCTTCAACTTCGCTCCTGAGCTGCCGGTTTTCCTTGACCATTATCATGAACTGACGCATAAGCTCATCACGCTTGTCCTTAAGGAGTTTATGTCCCCTTCTTGCAGATACGAGCTTCTTTTTCAGCTTAGTAAGCTCCATTCTGGTTGGATTAACATTCAATCTGGCCATTAAAGCTCACCTCAGTCCTGTGTATCATAGTATTTGGTAAGATATTCCTCCCTGATTCTCCTGAGCTCACTCCTCGGAAGAAGGTGAAGAAGCTCCCAGCCTATTGAGAGGGTTTCCTCTATAGTACGGTTATTCTCAAAGCCCTGTGATACATACCTGCGCTCAAATTCATCTGCAAATTTTGCATAAATAAGGTCTGTTGGAGTAAGTGCCGCCTCACCAAGCACCACCATGAGCTCCTTTGCATCCTTTCCTCTTGCGTAGGCTGAGAAAAGCTGGTTCATAGTGTCGGAATGGTCAGCACGGGTCTTGCCCTCACCAATTCCCTTATCCTTAAGTCGCGAAAGTGAAGGCAGTACGTCTACAGGCGGATTTATTCCCTTTCTGTAAAGCTCACGGGAAAGAATTATCTGTCCCTCTGTGATGTATCCTGTAAGGTCAGGGATAGGATGAGTCTTATCGTCCTCCGGCATTGTGAGTATTGGTATCATAGTGATACTGCCCTCTTTGCCGTCCTGACGGCCTGCACGTTCATATATTGTCGCAAGGTCTGTATACATATATCCGGGATATCCCCTTCGACCGGGGACTTCCTTTCTTGCAGCCGATACCTCACGAAGAGCATCAGCATAGTTTGTGATATCTGTCAGGATAACAAGAACGTGCATCCCCTTCTCAAATGCAAGATACTCAGCTGCGGTCAGTGCCATTTTTGGTGTTGCGAGACGCTCTATAGCTGAGTCATTTGCAAGGTTTATAAAGAGCACTGTCCTGTCAAGTGCACCTGTACTCTTGAAGCTCTGTACAAAGTACTCGGATTCTTCAAATGTGATTCCCATTGCTGCAAAGACTACCGCAAACTGCTCGTCCTTGCCTCTTACTCGTGCCTGACGAGCTATCTGTGCAGCAAACTGTGCATGAGGAAGTCCGCTGGCTGAGAATATCGGCAGCTTCTGGCCTCTTACAAGGGTGTTAAGTCCATCTATAGCAGATACTCCGGTCTGGATGAACTCCTGAGGATACTTTCTTGCAACAGGATTCATCGGAAGGCCGTTTACATCCATTCTCATTTCCGGGATTATCTCCGGACCATCATCTATCGGACGTCCCATACCGTCAAATACACGTCCAAGCATATCCTCAGATACTCCCAGCTCCATCTGGTGGCCGGAAAATACCACGCTGCTGTCCTTGAGATTTATTCCGGCAGCATTTTCAAAAAGCTGTACAAGTGCATTTGTGCCGTCTATCTCAAGAACACGGCATCTTCTTTTTTCACCGTTAGAGAGCCTTATCTCTGCGAGCTCTCCGTAGCTGACATTTTCTACGTCCTTTACAAGAAGCAGAGGTCCTGCTGCCTCTTCAATGGTTCTGTATTCTCTTGGCATCAGTCTTCCTCCAGTCTGAGAAGGTCATCAAGCTCAGTGGATATCTCCAGAGAAAGCTTTGAGTACTCTTCGTCTGTTTTTGCCTCTTCTACATATTTGAATCTGCCTATTCTTTCACGGACAGGCAGTCCTGCTACTGCTTCTATGTCTGCACCCTTTTTAAGCGCTTCAAGAGCCTCATCGTTGAAATTCAGTATAAGCATCATCATATAGAGCTGCTTTTTAAGGCTTGTGTAGGTATCGACCTCGTGGAATGCAAGCTGATGCAGGAAATCCTCACGAATCGAACGGGCAGTCTCCATTTTCAGTCTGTCTCCGTCAGAAAGTGCATCCATACCTATGAGCTTTACTATCTCCTTCAGCTCTGATTCATCATGGAGTATCTCCATGAAGCGGGCTCTGTATTTCATCCAGTCAACTGATACATTATTCTTGTACCAGTCTGCAAGTGAATCTGCATAGAGCGAATAGCTCGTGAGCCAGTTTATGGCGGGGAAGTGTCTCTGATAAGCAAGATTTGAATCAAGTCCCCAGAATACCTTTACTATTCGCAGAGTAGCCTGAGATACCGGCTCTGAGATATCTCCTCCGGGAGGTGATACTGCTCCGATAACTGATAGTGCACCCTCACGTCCGTCGGTACCGTTTGAGATGACTCTTCCTGCTCTTTCATAGAACTGTGCAAGTCGGCTTCCAAGATAAGCTGGATAGCCTTCATCTCCGGGCATTTCCTCCAGACGGCCTGACATCTCTCGCAAAGCCTCTGCCCAGCGTGAGGTAGAGTCAGCCATAAGTGCTACGGAATAACCCATATCACGATAATATTCTGCTATGGTTATACCTGTGTACACAGAAGCCTCACGGGCTGCAACAGGCATATCAGAGGTGTTGGCAATGAGAACCGTTCTCTCCATAAGAGACTTTCCAGTGTGCGGATCAATGAGCTCCGGGAATTCGTTCAGAACGTCTGTCATCTCGTTTCCACGCTCTCCGCAGCCGATGTAAACTATAATATCAGCAGCAGCCCACTTTGCAAGCTGATGCTGAGTTACTGTCTTTCCGCTTCCGAATGGTCCCGGAATTGCTGCAACACCGCCCTTGGCTATCGGGAAAAGACAGTCTACAACTCTCTGTCCCGTAACAAGCGGCATATCAGGTGTCAGCTTCTTCTTATAAGGACGGCCTCTTCTTACCGGCCATTTCTGTATGAGGGTAAGCTCCTTGTCACCCTTGCCCGTATCAATGACACATACTACTTCATCTGCATGAAATTCTCCTTCAGATATCTTCTTGACTGTGCCCTCAACTCCATTGGGGACCATTATCTTATGAAGAACTATATCAGTCTCAGGAACTGTTCCGATTATATCCCCGCCTACGACCTTATCTCCGGTCTTTACTGCAGGGGTGAACTTCCAGAGTGGCTCTCTCTTAAGTGAGGGTACTTCTACGCCCCTCTGGAGATTGTTTCCGCATACTCTGCGTATATCATCCAACGGGCGCTGTATTCCGTCAAAAATACTGCCGATAAGTCCCGGACCAAGCTCTACACTCATAGGTTCGCCTGTGGACTCAACTTCTTCACCTGTCCCGAGACCTGCTGTCTCCTCATATACCTGTATTGAAGCACGGTCGCCGTGCATTTCTATTATCTCGCCGATAAGTCTTTTGCTGCTGACACGCACTACGTCAAACATATTTGAATCTCTCATTCCCTCTGCTACTACAAGCGGGCCTGAGATCTTTACTACTGTTCCTATGCTGCTCATTTCAGTTTATCCGCCTCTTTCCTACTTTAATATATCTGAACCTACAGCTTTTTCTACGGCTTCATGCACACCTCGCATACCGTCACCGGTATTGCCCTCTATGGCAGGTATAAGCACGATCGCCGGAAGCTGACTGTTTCTGTATTTGCTGATAGTATCACTTACAAGAGCCGCTGTGGGTTCTGTTATATATATAACCGCAAATTCACTTGCTGCAAGCTTGGCTATGAGCCTTTTTACTTTGTCTGGCTCAGTCTCACGGAAAACGGTGAGGCCTAATGCTGCAAAACCGGAAACACTGGCTGTGTCGCCTATTACCGCTGCTTTATACATATAGCTTCCTCATCCTTTCCTCGATAGTTTCCCTGTCTGAACCACATTCCCTGCATACTCCAAGTATCCTGAGATTTTTCAGCTCCGCCTCTTTTGCTATATAATACGCAGCAAGAGGCTCTATACCAAATGCCTGTAATCTTGCAGTCTCAGCAAGCTCCATTATCTTATCATCACACCATTTCTCAAATCTGGCGGGACTCTCCCTGAGCAGAGCGGCTGCCTCGCCATATGGTGTGGTATCAAGAAAACTCAGCAGACTTTCAGTGCCTGTCTGTGCTGCCCTGACAAGAGAGAGTTTATCTATCTCTCTGCTTCCGCAGACTGCTGTTTCAATGAAGCCGGCATTCTTTCCGTTTCTGCTGCATCTGTATGCAGTTTTGATATCCGCACACACTGTCGTCAGAGCCGCAAAGCTCTTCATAAATTCTCCGCCATATTTCTCTGCGTCATCCTGCATCGCTTTAAGAGCAGCCGCATCTATCAGAGAATCAGACAGCTGGCCGTCAAGAGTTCTTGTAAGCAGCTCATAGGCTTCCTCAGCAGGTTCAGCTAAGTGAGCCGGAAGAATATCAAACTCCTTTGTTGAAACAGCTCTTGAGAGCTCTTCAAGACTTACATTTGCAGGGCTGATATAATAAACTGACGGATCACGATTAGCTATGGTGGCTTTCAAAACTGCCTTCAGGTCATGAAAATCGTTCCTGTAAAGAAGGATCCTCAGCTCCATGTCATCAGGAGCATAGCTGCTGAGCATTTCCCAGACCTTTTCAAGGGAATCATTTCCGCTGGTTTTTGCAGAAGCTATGGCTTCTGCCTCAGCTCTTGTCCGTGCAGAGATCATCTGGTCTATATCAGACCTGGTGAGAAGAGTGTTCTCCATAGCCTTTACCGCTGCAACGGCATTTGCATATTTTACGCTCATCTCAGTTCACCTGCCCGAAAAGATGTCTCGCCGCAAGATCACGGACTCCCTCTTTCTCTGCTTCAAGTACAGCTGAGAAACTGCAATTCTCTGAGATGAGTCCATATTCAAGCACAAATCCGTCACTTATTTCAGCAGGCACATCTGATATCACAAGGCTTCCTCCGGCCATCTCTGCTGCGGAGCTTATATCTGCACTGAGATCTGCCGGAAGTCTTTTCAGATCATCTTTTCCGAAGTAAACAGTTCCCTTTTCTCCCTTTATGTGACTTTTTATCATCTTCGCAATAAGTGAGAAATACTCCTTATCCGGAAGGCTCCTGAGCTTTTCAAGCACCTTTGCAACAGTCTCATCTATCAGCTCAACCTTGCAATCAAGAATCCTGCGCTTCATTTCTGTATCTACAGATGAGCAGGCATTTTCATAATTCCTCTGATGAAGCTGTTTTGCCCTTTCAACTGACTCGTCATAAGCCCTTGCTGCCTTTTCATCAGCTTCCTTCTGTATCTGTGCAGCCTTTGTTTCAGCCGCAGCGATGATCCTGTCCTCATTATCCTTCTGCTGTGTTCCGATCATATTCAGTATCTCGTCAATTCCGGACATGGTCTATACCTCCGTTCCGATCAGATAGATATATTGTTGATTATAAGGATAGACACAAGAAGTGCAAGGATAGCATATGTCTCTACCATTGCTGCCATGATTATTCCCTTTCCGTTGTGCTCAGGCTTTTTTGCAGTGATACCTACACCTGCTGCAGCTGCTCTGCCCTGTGCTATACCTGAGAAAAGTCCCACGATGGCTATCGGCATTGCTGCTGCAAGGAACATAAGTCCCTGTGCAGTTGAAAGATCAGCAAGATCTCCGCCAAGAATTCCTATTTTCCTGAGCATGAGTATGGCTGTAAGAAGTCCGTAAAGTCCCTGTGTACCGGGAAGAAGCTGGAGTATGAGTACCTTGCTGAATTTATTCGGGTCTACTGATACCACGCCGGCAGCTGCCTCTCCGACAAGACCTACTCCCTTTGCTGAACCTATGCCTGCAAAAAGTGATGCACAGGCTGCTCCTATTATCGCTAATGCTAATCCGATGCTATTCATTGTAATTTTCCTCCTTGAATTTTATATACTTTGTATTGACGGTGAGTGGTGAAAATTCCCTTCCGCCGCCGGTATAGAATTTTGAAAACAGTTCAACAAACTGTAGTCTGTCTGTATGAACGTATGCTCCGAGAAGATTGATCGCCATATTTACTGTATGACCAACTATAAATACAATAACCAGCAGTATCGCCTTTAATACCGTATTCTCAGGCATTGTTCCGATAAGATTTATAACTCCTGCTATGGAGCCGGTCGCAAGTCCCAGAGCAAGAAGTCTCGAATATGAAAGAATATCACTCAGATATCCGGTTGCTGTATTATAGAGTGCATAAAGTCCGCCGAAAAACTTGCCGAATATAGACTTCGAGCTCCTGCCTGAAGTCAGTACAAGAAGTACTACACCTGCAATAAGTACCGGAGTACCTATGGTTTTGAGTATATCCGGAACATCTGTCAGTATAGAAGCTCCCAATGGGGCAACTCCAAGAACTATCATATAAATCGGCAGAGTGTCAAGCACTGCATCAAGCTTTCGCCCCTCCTTCCAGGACATCCTGAAGGATACTGCTACACCTAAGAAAAGATGGAGTATTCCAAGTCCGAAGGAGTACAGAAGCAGCTTTATCGGCTCATCCATAGGCTCGAACCATAATGCGATGCTGCCTATGTCTTTTCCGAGGAACTCCCGCCCTACAACCTGTACTATATCACCGAACCAGCTTCCGAAAAGAGCTCCCCATATGAGAGTGGATATACCACAATTCCGGAACATGGTCAGTGTCTTTCTCATGCTTTTTTCAAGTCTGAACTTTTTAAGTGCTATCGTAGTTCCGATCAGCATCACAAGACCATAGCCTGCGTCCGAAAGCATCATTCCAAAGAAAAGATAATAGAAAAACGACATTACCGGAGTCGGGTCAACATCTTTCTTTCCAGGCATTGCGTACATTCTTGTTATACCCTCGACAGGTGAAGAAAATCCGCTGTTTTCAAGAAGTACAGGCACATCCTCGTCTTCAGCCGGGTCTGTGAATTCAACAGAAGCCGTATACTTGCTCTCGATCTCTTTGCGGAGCTGATCTGCATATTTCTCAGGGATGAAGCCTGTCAGTACGAAGGTGTTCTCCGTAAATCCAAGAGAACTGAGCGCCTCATACTTATCCTTACGCATTGTAAGATAATCTATGGCAAACTTGAACTCACGGCGATTTTCCGAGAGCTTCTTTATCTCATTCTCAGCAGATTCTATAGTTTTTTCCAATCTGCTTATCTCTTCACCGCTAAGCTTTATCTGCTCCGCCGCAGTATGACTGTCGGGATCGGATATAGGGATAAAGGTGTTTTTACGAAGTATCTCTTCTGCCTCATCAGCAGCTTCGTTTAAACATATCACAAAGAGATCAGTCTGCTCCTTTGACGAATATACTGTCTCAGCACTGCAGCCTTCCGGCAGCATATCCTCAATTTGCTCTGCGCTGACAGCATAGGGCACCGTTCCGATAAAGGCTTTCGTGGTATCGGTTCCCCTGAAATTCATTGGAACATCAAGAGGAAGCCACTGTTTCAGCGTGTCATTTTTTACCTCAAGCTGAGATATACGGCTCTCAGAATCTGCTATCAGCTTGTTCTGCCGGAGTATCTCTCCCGCAGCAGACATTATCTTTTCAAGCTTCATCGCTTCTCTTCCGAAATTATCGGTCTCAACCTCTGTCCGTCCTCCGAACATATCGGTTATACTGCCTTTTTCCGGTGCATAGCGATCAAGTACATCCATTGCCTGAACAACTGTAGTGCGAAATTTCTCAAATTCTCCTACAACAGCCGTTACATTTGTATTCTCAAGCTCTTCATCACTGTTTCTGCACAGTTCTATGACACCATGCCTTTGGAGCAATTCAATTATCTTTTTGCTGTCTGTAAGCAAAGCGATCAGTTCGATTTTTTTCATTCTGAGCTTCGCCATTTTTCACATCACACTCCTTACGGGAAAACAGTCCCTCAGAAATACTGGCCTATTATAGCGTCTATGGCCTTATCCATATTCTTCTCAGCTCTGCTGCGGACTTCTTTAAGTTTGTCCTCACAGCTTCGCTCCGCATCCTCACGGTATGCAGAAAGCTTTTTTCCGAATCCGGCTTTTATTTTTCCGGATTCCTTTGCTGCTTCACTGAGACTTTTCTGGACGGTAAGAGCTGCCTTTCCCTGTGCAGAGCTGATGATGTCATCACGGCGAGCCTTTGCTTCTGACATCTTTTTTTCAGCTTCTGATTCTGCCTCAAGAATCTTTTTTACAGTTTCAGATGCCATTCTATCCCTCCTAAATCAAATTGACCATTGGTCATTTACTTATATATCATATCACATTCTATCATAAATGTCAATAGATAACCGCAAAAATAATGACCAACATTCATTTTGCCAAATAACACAAAGGGAGCTGACCCTACAGACAGCTCCCTTTATTACGTTATTCAATTTACTTTTTTATTATAACTCAAATAACTGATAATGTCAAGAAGAATTTCATTGTGATTTTATACAGATTTGGAATACCTTTATACCCCAAATATCTCATAGGTCCCTCTTTCGAGTGATATCGACTGATAGTCGCCCTTTTCGAGAGTCTTATCCTTATCACTGATATATGATCTGAGTATAGCTCTGCTCATATTTGTGATGTCAGGACGTTCAACAGCTTCCTCCGGTGTCAGAAGAAGGACTTCGCTGTTCTCATATCCGTCCGAAACAGGTGCCCCGGAGATATGCTTCATACGGAAAACTATACACCACTGATCTGTTCTGAACTGTATCGCAAATACTGAATCAGCCTCAGCCTGCACACTTGTCTCCTCGAAGAATTCCCTCTTTACGGCCTCTGACGGGAACTCCCCTTCCTTGACGTATCCGCCGGGTATAAGTATCCTGTCCTTAGCTGCGCCATATGTATGCCGTACAAAAAGTATCTTTCCGTCTATTTCAAGTATGCCGCATACGGCATAAAAACGATTACTCATCTTCTTTTGCTGTTACAGCTATGCCGAGAACATCAAGGCTCTCATCGTCAACAGTTGACGGACACTCAGACATGATCTCGCTTGCGTTCTGAACCTTCGGGAATGCTGTAACATCACGGAGACTGTCAGCCTTGCACATTATCATTGCGAGTCTGTCAAGACCGATTCCCATACCGCCGTGAGGTGGTGCAGCATAACGATATGCGTCAACAAGGAAACCGAATTTAGCCTGGATCTCCTCGTCAGTCATGCCCAGAGCCTCGAACATCTTCTGCTGGAGCTCAAAATCAGTTATACGCATTGAACCACTGGAGAGCTCTGTACCGTTGAGTACCAGATCCCATGCCTTAGCACGGACATTTGCAGGATCGGTATCAAGATATTCAAGACACTCCTCCATAGGCATTGTGAACGGATGATGTGCTGCTACCCATGTATCGTTTTCATCATCATGCTCAAAGAAAGGCATTTCTGTTATCCAGAGGAAGTTGTACTTATCCTCGGGGATAACGTCAAGCTTCTTTGCACAGATAAGTCTTATAGCACCAAGTGTGGAAAGAACAGTCTTTGTCTTATCAGCGCAGATCAACACAAGGTCTCCCTCATGAGCATCAACTGCAGCACATATCTTTTCAAGATCTCCCTCGCCGAGGAACTTCTTGAAAGAACAATTAGGCTCGTCAGCCCAGCGAATATATGCAAGTCCCTTTGCACCGATACCCTTTGCGTGTTCAACCAGCTTGTCTATCTCCTTGCGGGTATATGCAGCAGCGCCGTTCTTGACGTTTATAGCTCTGACTGAACCGCCGTCCTCTATTGCGCTCTTAAATACTACAAAATCTATATCCTTTACAGTTTCTGTGATATCCTGGATCTCAAAGCCGAATCGTGTATCAGGCTTATCAGAGCCGTAACGGTTCATAGCATCTGCAAAAGTAAGTCTCGGAAGCGGTACAGGCACATCAACACCCATTACTTCCTTGAACACTCTCTGTACGAAGCCCTCTACGCACTCCTGGATATCCTCTGCATCAACGAAGGACATTTCAAGGTCTATCTGGGTAAATTCAGGCTGTCTGTCAGCTCTGAGGTCCTCATCACGGAAGCAGCGGGCAAGCTGGATATAACGGTCATAACCGGAAATCATAAGGAGCTGCTTATAGATCTGCGGAGACTGAGGAAGTGCATAAAATTTACCGGGGTGTACTCTTGATGGGATGAGATAGTCTCTTGCACCCTCAGGTGTGGACTTCATCATCATAGGTGTCTCTATCTCAAGGAAGCCGTTCTCATAGAAATACTCACGGGTAACTCTTGCTATCTCGTGACGCTTTATGATATTCTCCTGGAGAGGTGCTCTTCTGAGGTCAAGATAGCGATACTTAAGACGAAGCTCTTCATTTACCTTTGTCTCATTTGTGATCTCAAAAGGAGGAGTCTGAGCCTTTGCAAGTATTCTGAAGTCTGTAACGAAGATCTCTACATGACCTGTTTTGAGCTTGTCATTCTTGCTCTCACGCTCACGGACTTCGCCCTTAGCCATTACCACATATTCACTTCTGCATGAAGAAGCCTTCTCAAAAATAGCAGGATCAGTAGTCTCGTTGAAGAGAAGCTGAACTACACCGGTTCTGTCTCTGAGAACGAGGAAAATAACTCCGCCCTTATCTCTTATCCTGTCTACAAAGCCGCCTACAACGACTTCCTTTCCTATTTCTGTAACTTCTCCGCAGTAATGAGTCCTTTTAAGACCCTTCATTGTATCTGCCATTATTCTTTCACCTCAACCGGATTATTAGATGCTCCCATGATCTGAGGATCATCAAGAACATCCATCATTTTATTGAAATATACTGATTCAAAATTCCCCACGAATTTATCATCAAGGAGTATCTCAGTCTCCTCGCCTTTTTCCATATCCTTAAGCTTTGCCTTGCTCTCCGCAAGCTCATTATCTCCAAGGACGATCGTGAAGGCGGCACCTATCTTATTTGCATACTTCATCTGAGCCTTAAGGCCTCTGCCCATAAGATCATATTCAGCATAAAGGCCGAACTCACGGAGCTGCTTTGCAAGCTCCATAGCCTTTTCAAGTGCAGCATCGCCCATTGTAGCAAAATATATATCGCACTTCTTAGGTGCCAGATATGCGCAGTTCTGCTTGTCCATAACGAGAAGAAGTCTCTCGATTCCCATACCAAATCCAAGTGCGGGAACGTGCTGGCCGCCAAGCTGCTCGATAAGACCGTCATAGCGTCCGCCGCCGCAGACAGTGCCCTGTGCACCTATCTCAGTTGTAACGAACTCAAATACAGTCTTTGTGTAGTAGTCAAGACCACGGACGATCTTCGGATTGACCTTATAATCTATTCCCAGATTTGTAAGGTATTTCTTAAGCTTTTCAAAGTGGTCACTGCACTCCTCGCAGAGATAATCGAGTATGAGCGGAGCATCCTTGCCTATTTCCTGACAGATTGGGCTCTTGCAGTCAAGAATACGCATAGGATTCTTTGTAAGTCTGTCCTGACAAGTCTCACAGAGCTCGTCTTTTCTGGCCTCAAAATAAGCTCTTAATGCCTCGTGATACTTTGCACGGCAAGTGGGACAGCCTATGGAATTGATATAAAGCTCTATATTTTTTACCTCAAGTCTGTCGAGGATGGTTTTTGCAAGAGATATTACCTCGGCATCAGCAGCAGGCGACTGACTTCCAGCCATTTCAAGTCCGAACTGGTGAAATTCACGGAGACGTCCTGCCTGAGGTCTTTCATGACGGAAACATGAGAGTATATAGAAAACTCTCTGAGGAAGAGCCTCATTGAGAAGTCCATTCTGGAGCATTGCACGGATAGTACCTGCGGTTCCCTCAGGGCGCAGCGTAAATTCAGTCTCCTTCGCCTTGACAGTATACATTTCCTTCTGAACAACATCAGTTGTCTCTCCGACAGAGCGAAGGAAAAGGTCAGTATTTTCAAAGGTCGGGACTCTGATCTCGGAGAAACCGTAGCTTTCAGCGGTCTCTCTTGCTATCTTCTCAACGGTATACCACTTGTGGATGTCCTTGGGAAGGACGTCTTCTGTACCGTTGGGACGTTTGATATTTAATGCCATATTTTCTCAGCCTTTCATTTTGATTAGGAACGTCAAGATGCATATTTTTTGTTTACATACTTAAAAATTATACGCTATTACGACTAAAATCTCTTATACATGAAAATTGTCCCTGTACAGGGACAATTGAACATCAGATGCTCGGTGTACCGACTTCACGCCAGTCAAGATCTCCTCTTTCAAGAGCGAGTATAAGCGCTTCAGCGGTAGCAATATTTGTTGCAACAGGCACATTATGGACATCGCAGAGCCTGAGAAGGTTCATTCCATGTACGTCAGTAGCCTTTGGATTTATAGGATCTCTGAAGAAGAGAAGAACGTCAACTTCGTTGCATGAAAGGAGTGCAAGGATCTGCTCTGCTCCTCCCTGTCCGCTGAGATATCTCTTTATCGGCAGACCTGTAGCTTCACTTACCTGTTTTCCTGTTGTATTTGTTGCTATAAGCGTATGCTTGGACAGTATACCGCAGTATGCACTGCAGAACTGAACCATAAGCTCTTTTTTTGCATCATGAGCAATGATCGCTATCTTCATTTTTCGTTCCTTTCCCCGCAATGCGGAATATATTTCTGGTTCAAGATGTTTTAACGGTCAGCGGAACAAACTCTCCGTCCAGTCTCTTGGATATGGCATCGAATGCCTTAAGAGCTTCTGAATCGGTCGGGATAGGATTTCCTTTGCCTGTAGCTACTGTCATCTTGAAATCATCCGGGATAACACCAATGAGCTGTACGCCTACCTTATCGATTATTTCATCGAGATTGGTTACAAGTGCATTACCGATGACTTTTTTGCTGACCTTATTTATAATGAGTCGCTGGCTCTTGTTTCCTCTGTTGTAGAACTCATCAGACATGAGAGCTGCATCACGGATGCAGACCTGATCTGGAGTTGATATTACAAGAATGAGGTTAGCCTGCTCAACTATATCAAAAACATGGGAATTGATACCTGCGCCGGTATCGATAATGATATACTCAAAATATTTCTTAATGGAGCGGCATATATCGTATATCTGCTCTGCCGTGACGCTTGTAAGTGTTCTGGGAGCGCAAAGAAGACTCAGATTAGTTGCCATAGGCACCTGACTAACAGCTTCAAGAGGCTGTTTCTTTCCGGACAGAACATCACCGAGATCATACTTTATATCATTTTCCATGCCAAACATGATGTCGAGACATCTGAGTCCGAAATCGAGCTCTATAAGCAGGGTCCTATGTCCCTGTTTTGCCAGAGTATAGCCAAGGCCGGCACATACTGTAGATTTTCCCGTACCTCCCTTGCCGGATGTAACTGCAATGATCTTAGACATATCATTTCCTTTCCGATATCCGCAAGCCAGAGCAGTATAGCTGCTGAAGAGCATCGGACTCTTAAGATTTCATAATAATTACCTAAGCTATATTATAACACAAAAAGCCACTCTTGTCAAAGAAGTTTTTTGTGCAAAAAACAAAATTGTGCATTTCAATACTTTTAGCACATACTACTTGTGCATTTTGCACAAGTCATTTGTTTATGCTATCCAGAATTTTACCAACGGTCTTTTCAATATTACAGCCATTTTCATCAATGACTATATCAGCGTATTTTTCATATAACTGCGTTCTTTCGTTATAAAGTTCAATCAATCTCTGTCCCTTACGGATAACTACGCCTCTGTTTTTAATATTGCCAAGTCTGTATCTGAGTTTACGATAATCAAGCTTCAGATATACTATCGTACCAATATCTCCGAGGTGCTTCATCGCTTCCTTTCCGTAGACGACACTGCCTCCGGTAGCTATAACGCATTTTTCCGCTCTGAGCCGGCTGCATATACGGTTTTCGGTCCTGATAAAGCCGTCGATCCCCTGCTGTGAGATTATATCTCGGAGCAGTTTTTTCTCCTTCTCCTGTATAACAAGGTCGGTATCCACAAACTTATATCCAAGTATCTTTGCAAGTATAACTCCGACCGTGCTTTTGCCAACTCCGGGCATTCCTATAAGTACAATATTATTCTTCAAGCTGTTTTTCCTTTTCTAAGATTTGCTCGCATTCTGACATCTTGCCAGCACGTTTGCTGCATATATTAATTGTAACCCTTTTAGCCGGGAATGTCAAGTGCCGGAGAGACCATATGTTGCGATTTTTTAGTGGATCACATATAATTTGACAAACTCTGTCTTATATGGTAACATTGTTATGGAGGTATCGGCATGAATATAAATCCTTTCCCTTATAGCAATGACAACAAAAGATATCACACACTCAGCTATCACTATAAAAAAACATTCGGCGGAAGGCTCCAGAAAGCTGTTCTTGAATGCGGAGCTACCTGCCCTAATATAGACGGTTCAAAAGGATACGGAGGCTGTATCTTTTGCGACGGAGGAAGCGGATATTTCACAAATCCCGGACTTTCTCTGACCGAGCAGCTCTCTCTTGAATCTCAGCGCATCAGAAAAAAATACGGCAGGGTGCCTCTGCTTGCCTATTTTCAGGCTAACACAAATACCTATATGCCGGCTGAAAAGCTCCGGCAGCTTATATATGACGCCCTAAGTTTTCCGGACATTGCAGGCATCTCAATAGGCACCCGTGCAGACTGTCTGCCGGATGACATCGTATGTCTCCTTAAAGAAATCAGTGAACAGACTTATCTTACTGTCGAACTCGGTATGCAGTCAGCTCACGAAAGCACCATTTCTCTCATAAACCGCTGCTGTACTCACAATGAGTTTCTTGAAGGATACAATAAACTGAAAAATGCCGGCATCAGGGTTTGTCTGCACCTTATAAACGGCCTTCCGGGAGAAACTCCGGAAATGATGACAGACAGCGCTATTGAAGCTGCTTCACTTGAACCGGACGGAATAAAACTTCAGATGCTTCACGTTATCCGCGGCACTAAGCTTGCGGAAATGTACTCCAACGGCGGTGTTGACCTTCTTACCAAGGATGAATATGTGGATATCGTAGTACGGCAGCTTGAAGTTCTCCCGCAAGAAACAGTCATAGAGCGAATAACCGGAGATGGTGACCGCAAAAAGCTTATCGCTCCTCTGTGGAGCGCCGACAAAAAATCCGTCATCAGCAGTATCGACAAAAAGCTTGCAGCTCTCGGTACATGGCAGGGACGGAAATACAACAAAATATGAAAGGCATTATTATGAAGGATTACTACAGTGAACTCAAAACTCTTTTGTCAAAGGATTTTAACTGCACACCCAGAGATTTCGATATAGAAGAAAACGTTCTCACTGTACCGGCGCTAAACAAAGGCCGAAGAAGATATTCCGATGAAAAGTTCTTCTTTCGTATGGTAACAACAGGCTCAAATGTTATTATTTCCGCCGACGAAAAGCTTGACAGCGCTCTTGTGGAATTTCTGAAAAAAGGCTCCGGATACAAGCTTTTTGAACTGCCAAAGCTTCTTACCCTTGAGCCGGAGCTAAATAAATACGGCTACTCACTTGGTGAGACCTCACATATGTTCCTTCCCACTGCGGATACTGTAATACCGCAGGGGAAGTTTGATATCAGATGGTATTTCGACGATGAGATCCACAAATTCTATGGTGACAGCCGGTTCCCGAATGCTATCTGTCCTGAGTATAAGCCGGAACGCCCCGACAGAATAGTCGTTTGTGCCTGTAAGGGCCGGGATATTCTTGGCATGGCAGGCTGCTCCGAGGACGCTCCCGGCTGGCAGCAGATCGGTATAGATGTTGTTCCTAAATACCGTTCCAAAGGGATCGGAACTTACCTCGTTTCGCTGCTGAGGAACAAGATCATCGAAAACGGAGATATACCATTCTACGGCACTCAGATCGCAAATCTTCATTCCTGGAATATAGCTATTAAAAGCGGCTTCCGTCCGGCATGGATAGAAGTCGGAGCAGATAAAATATAAAAAGCCGCCGGAATAATCTTCCGGCGGCCATTTTTATCAGCCGTATAATGAAACGTCTTTAATATCCAGCTTGAAAGGAGCATATCTCTTATATGCTGAGTTGTTCTTCTCAACAGAATAGCTGTTTGCGATACCCTCGATCCAATCTGAGAAGTCCTTAGCATAGCGTTCTCTGAGAACTGCATCGATCTTATCCTTTGTCCAGATATCATCGTCAGTCATTCTCTCAGCGATATCGCCTTTGATAAGGATATAGATCGTATCCTTGTCATAATCGTACTTCTCAGCCTTGTAAAGAGGCATATCACTGAACACCTTCTCATTGAATGCCTTTTCAGCCTTCTGCTCGTCTGTCTCTTGCTCGGCCTCAGTATCTGTAGTACTGTTGCTGCTGTCAGCTTCTGTAGTGGTGAGCTTAGTCACAGTAACTTCGTTCTCATAAGGATTGGAAGTCGTTGTGGTGGCTGTATCTGAAGAATCACCGGATGAAGCTGCTGTAGTAGTTGTTGTTGTGGTGGTAGTTGTGGTTGCTGTAGTTCCCTCTTCGCCGTCAGCTGTGGTTGAGAGAGTTGCTGCATACTCCTCGTACTCCTTCTTCACCTCGTCAACCTTAGCCATCTTCTTATCATTTGTCTTTTCAGCATTGATATCTCTGATCCACTTGTCGATCTTTGTATTGAGCTCACGCTTTACATCGTCGCTAAGAGCATTGCCTTCAGCATCAGTTGTCTTGATCTCAATATACTTTACTCTTGCTGTATTATCTTTGAAGTACTCCTTGAGATCATCCTCGGAACATCCCCTTTCACCATCGATGCCGAAATAGTGATCGAAGAGGTGCTGCTCCTTATAAATGTTAGTCTGAGTCTTCATAACAGAATCTTCGCTGATACCATTATCCTTTAAGAAATCATTGTCAGCATTTGTCTTTATGTAGCTCTTGATCTCTGCCTTTTCGTCATCAGAAAGCTCTTCGCCCAGCTTGTCAAACTCTCTTTCGATAGCAACATAGAGCTTGCAGGTCTCTGTAGCTTCCTTCTGGATCCAGTCCTCTGCATCCATATCCTCTATTTTTTCCTTCTTCATATCGTCAAATGAAGGAAGTTTTCCGGTAGAGAGCATAACATTGTACATAGCCTGTTTGTATGCTACTATCTCATTATTGATAAATATACCAGCCGGAACATCATATCCGTCTATGGTAAGTGCATTCTTGGTTCCGTTTCCAAAAGTAATTGCTCCCGGAGCATCACATCCGGCAAAAGTTGTCGCAAGTGCAAATGAAAGTGCTGCAGCGGCAAACCTGTTTATTTTTTTCATTTAAATTCCTCCGATTAGAATTAATAGATTCCAGATACAGATTATTATACTACATTTTTTTCGGTTTGTCCATAGGTATTCAATAATTTTTTTCATTTTGTCACATTTCTTTACAGATGAAGTGTGCAGAGCACATTTTATTTGCTCTTTCACCTTGACTTGATCTTCAAAAAATGGTAGAATATTAATATATGTATTTTTGTAAGCGGAGGTAATCTGATGAAAGTTGAATTGCTCGCACATACTCCCGATCCTGAAAGACTTGTGGCTACTGCCGCAAAGCTCTGCTATTCAAGCAGTGATATCGGTTCTCTCAGGGACGGTCTCACTGAAGAAAAGACTGAAAGCTTTATCGATATGCTCGTCTCTATCGGACATGAGAGCGTTATGGAGCACGTCAGCTTCACTTTCGGCATAGAGGGAATATCCCGTGCCTGTTCACATCAGCTTGTCCGTCACAGAATAGCTTCATATTCACAGAAAAGTCAGAGATATGTCAATGAGAATGGATTTGATTTCATTACTCCGCCGGCTATCGCCGATCTGCCTGAGGCAAATGAAGAGTTCAGCAAGGCTATAAGCATGATAACCAAGAGCTATGAGAAGATCGCCGATCTTCTCACAGAGGAGCATACTCAGAAGTTTATGGACGAAGGCCTTGATGAAAAGACAGCCCGCTCAAAAGCAAGAAAACTGGCAAATGAGGATGCTCGTTTTCTCCTGCCAAATGCCTGCGAGACAAAAATAGTCGTTACAATGAATGTGCGCTCACTCTTTAACTTCTTTGCACATCGATGCTGCAACCGTGCACAATGGGAAATAAGAGCTGTTGCCAATGAGATGCTTAAGCTCTGCCTTGAAACAGCCCCCCACATCTTTTCTCATGCCGGTCCTTCATGTGTAGCTGACGGCAAATGTCCTGAGGGCAAAATGAGCTGTGGAAAGATAAAAGAGGTCCGTGACTACTTTGCCTCACTTAAAAACTCCCGTTGATCTTATGGAGGGATCATATGCTTGAATTCAGAGATATCTCTGTATCCGACAAGGAGCGTATCTGCTCCGCACTTCAAAGATCGGATTTTATGGGCTGTGAGTACAGCTTCGCCAATAATATGGCCTGGAGAAGACTTGCCGGCTCAAAGATATCTTTTTATAAAGACTTCTATATATGCTGCGCCTTCGATACTGAGGACGGCATACCGCATTTTATACTTCCTGCCGGCTGCGGCGACTACAAAGAGCTGTTCTCGGAGCTGAAAAAATTCACCTCTGATCTCGGCTGCCCGCTGGTAATGACCGGTGTCACCGATAACTCGCTGAAAATGTTCGGAGAGCTTTTTCCCGACGCTTTCACATACGAGCTTGACCGTGACAGTTCTGATTATATTTACCTCACCCGTGATTTCATCTCCCTTAAAGGAAAAAAATATCACGGCAAACGCAATCATCTTGCAAGATTCAGTGAACTGGACTACTCCTATTCCCATATCACTGAAAAGGATTTCGATGACTGTATCACTTTCTGCACTGCAGAGTACAATGAACGTCAGGATAAAGCCGACCATTCCTTTATTGCAGAACAGTTCGCTATAAACACTTACTTCTCCTATTTCAATGAACTGGAGCTGAAAGGCGGTATTATCCGCATCGGTGGAAAAGCTGCCGCTGTTACTATCGGTGAGAAGCTAAACTCCAATACATTCTGCGTCCACATAGAAAAAGCCGATACTTCTTTCAATGGCATATACACCGGGATTTCCCATCTCTTTGCTGAGAGAGAGGCTTCCGGTTTTGAATATATCAACCGTGAGGAGGACCTGGGCATCGAGGGTCTAAGAAGATCAAAGCTCTCCTATAACCCTGCTTTTCTCCTCAATAAATATACTGTTATTTTTAAATGAAAGGACTTATGATATGATCTACGTTTTCCTTGCAAACGGATTTGAAGAAACAGAAGCTATAGCTCCTATCGACCTTCTCAGAAGGAGCGAGAAGAAGGTCATTACTGTTGGTATCGGAGATAACGTTATTACAAGCTCCCACGGAGTTCCTGTTGTTACTGATACTATCGCTCAGGAAGCTCCCCTTACTGATGAGCTTGAAATGATAGTTCTCCCCGGCGGTATGCCCGGTACTCTCAATCTTGAAAAATCAGAGTACGTTCAGGCAGCTATAGATTTCTGCGTAAAAAATAATAAGTACATCGGTGCAATATGCGCAGCTCCCTCTATCCTCGGACATAAGGGTCTGCTCAAAGGCAGAAAGGCTGTATGCTACGAGGGATTCGAGGCTCAGCTCGAAGGTGCAGAGATAGTTTCCTCAGGTGTTGCCGAGGACGGTATCTTCATTACTGCAAGAGGTGCCGGTGTTGCTATAGATTTTGGTCTTAAACTTGTTGAAAAAGCTGTCTCAAAAGCTGAAAGCGACAGACAGCGCAGGGCTATACTCTGTGACTGACATGGAAAACAAGAAGGAACTCAGAAAGCTTTTTACTGATATAAGAGCTTCTGTAAGGGACAAACAGGCTAAAGATAAACTAATAACTGAGCGGTTGCTGGCTGATGAGCGTATAGCCCATGCAGATGTCATTCTTCTGTATGCCTCTTTCCGCTCAGAGATCGATACATGGGCCGCCGCCCGCATATTATCCGAAGCTGGCAGAACTATTGCTTTTCCGCTTTGCCTCAAGGATCACGGGATGTCTTTCCATGTTGTTTCATCTCTGGATCAGCTTGATACAGGCTCCTACGGTATCAGAGAGCCCTCCCCTGAGCTTCCTCAGCCGGAATTATCCGGACAGACTGTCTGTCTTGTTCCAGGACTTGCCTTTACTCCTCAGGGCGGCAGACTTGGATACGGCGGCGGTTTCTATGACAGATTCATCGCCTCACATCCATATGTACACACTATTGCTCTCGCCTATGAGGAGCTTATTACACCAGACCTGCCCATGCAGCAGCACGATATCCGTGTTGATTCTATAATCACAGAAGAAAGGACGGTATTCTGCAATGCCGAAAAATGACGACCTTATAAACGATATACTGAGAGAGCTTGATACTCCTTCTCAGTCTGCGCCGGAGCCCGAGATCACTCCGGCCCCGGAAGAAGGGCTCTCTGCTATTCCTCAGGATGATTACTCTCAGAACTATGACGACTATACTGCATATGAATCTGAGAATTACAACGATCCTGCTGAACAGTATCCCTATGAAGAGCCTCAGCCCCAGGATGCAATGAATCCGGATGATATGTACTATCAGCAGGAAATGTATCCTCAGGATGAATACGATGCTCCGCCACAGCGTATGGCTCCGAGAAAAAAGAAAAAGAGAAGAAGAAAGAGAAACAGACTCCCCGGTGTTCTTATTCTTACAACTCTTATTTTCGCAGTTTCCATAATCCTGTCTATGGTAATAATAGGCTTCGGTAAAGATATGCTCGGTATCGGTAAGAGCGATGAGACCAAAATGGTCGTTATACAGGAGGGCGCTTCCACTGAGGATATAGCAAATATGCTAAAGGAAGAGGGAATTATTAAATCCCCCAAGTTCTTCATGCTCTTCTCTAAAATGAGAAAAACCGAAGCTCTCTATATCCCCGGCGAGCACTTCGTTCGCCCGAATATGGCCTATGAAACAATTATCCAGAACCTCACCACAAACGAGGAGGAGGATAAGGAGGCTGTCGAGATTACATTCCAGGAAGGAATCACTCTGTTTGATGCTGCTCAGCTCCTTCAGGAACAGGGAGTCTGCAACGCAAACGACTTTATCTTCACTTTCAATGCCGGCGGATTCAACTTCCCGTTCGAGGAAAGGATACCCGAAGGCTCAAACCTCAAGTACTACCGCATGGAAGGCTATCTCTTCCCAGATACCTACTTCTTCTACAAGGATATGGAGCCCGAAAAGGTTTGCCAGAAGATATACTCCAACTTCGATCAGAAAATGACTCAGGACAGATATGCTAAGATGGAAAAACTCGGCTTAGACCTTGACCAGCTCATCACTCTGGCTTCTATCGTTCAGAAGGAAGCCGCTACAAAGGATACTATGACCCTTGTTGCTTCAGTATTCTGGAACCGTATGAGAAATCCTGAGGAGTTTGCAAATAAACTCCAGTCAGACCCAACAAAGAACTACGCTGAAAAATTCATAAAGAAGAATATGCAGGTATTCGATCAGGCTGTTGTGGACGCTTACAACACCTACGTCGGAACAGGTCTCCCGCCCGGAGCTATCTGTAACCCCGGTATTGAGGCCATAGACGCTGTTCTCGAAGACCATAAGAGCGAATACTTCTATTTCTACGCAAACACATATACAGGACAGACCCGATTCGCCAAGACCTATGAGGAACACCTCGAAAATGAAGAGGCTATCAACCAGGAACAGGCTGAATACGAGGCTGCACAGCAGGAGGCTGAAAACAATGCCGCTCAGTAAACTCGAAGTCCTCGCCCCGGCAGGCGATGAAGAAAGACTCGGCGCCGCACTGAATTACGGTGCGGATGCCGTATATCTCGGCCGACAGCAGTTCGGAATGAGAGCATCACCTATGAATTTCGACTTTGAACAGCTGGTCAAAGCTGTCAATGCTGCTCATGCAAAGGGAGTAAAGGTATATCTTACCTGCAATACTCTCCCTCGCAACAACGAGATCCCCTTCTTTGAAAGATTCGTCAAAGAGGCTGTTGAAGCCGGTGTGGACGCTCTTATAGTTGCTGATATCGGTCTTCTTATGCTCATAAAAAAATATGCTCCTGATATGGAAATACACATCTCAACTCAGACAGGTATCGTAAACTACGTTACCGCAAGGGAGCTGTATGATATGGGCGCAAAAAGAGTCGTTCTGGCTCGTGAGCTCTCTCTTGATGAGATAGCGGAGATCCGTGCAAAGACCTCTCCGGATCTTGATATAGAGACCTTTGTTCATGGCGCAATGTGTGTCTCATTCTCCGGAAGATGTCTGCTCTCCCAGTACCTTGTAAACCGTGACGCAAACCGTGGAGAATGCGCTCAGCCCTGCCGCTGGGGTTATCATCTCATGGAAGAAAAACGTCCGGGAGAGTTCTTCCCCGTCTTTGAGGACGAAAAAGGCACCTATATTCTCAATTCTAAGGATATGTGCATGATCGACCATATCGACAAGCTTGCTCAGGCAGGTGTTAAAAGCCTGAAAATAGAGGGTCGTGCAAAGTCAGCTTATTATGTCGCTGTTGTAACAAATGCTTATCGTATGGCCGTTGATGAATACTATAAGGACCCGGACAACTTCGTCCTTCCCGAATGGATAAGAGATGAGGTGTTCAAGGTCAGCCACAGAAAGTACTGCAACGGATTCTTTTTCGGAACTCCGGAGGAATCCCAGTACTACGAAAACAGCGGATATATCCGCAATTATGACGTTGTTGCTGTAGTTGAAGAGTGCAAAGACGGCACTGTTTACTGCACTCAGCGAAATCGTTTCTTTGCAGGCGATACTGTAGAGCTTCTTGCTCCGTCATGCAAGCCTGTTGAAATGGTACTGGACAAGCTCTTCGACGAAAACGGTCAGGAGATCGAAACTGCTAATCATGCAATGATGAAATTCTCATTCCTGTCCGAAAAAACTTTCCCAAAGGGTACAGTAATCCGAAAAGCAACTGATTAAATAAAATGCCCGGAAGCGGTCAAAGCGACTGCCTCCGGGCTTGTTTTTATTTAATTAAGATCACACCGTTGCATAGAGATTAGTCTCCCAAGCCGGAATATAGAGCTGATGTCTTACATAAAGCTTATATCTCGGATTGAGCGCCTTGATCAGAAGCGGCAGCTCGAAAATGTCCTCATTTCTATGATAGAGTGATACCATCATTTTCGGTGAATGATGAGCGATAGTAAGGGCAGCTCCCCATATCGCCTCTCTCTCAAAACCTTCAACGTCCATTTTTATTATAGTTGCAGGTTTCTTTCCAAGGATACTGTCCACTGATCTTGCGGTCACCATATTCTCGGAATTTGCTGTTATCGCCGACTGCCTACCGGCCTTTGCAGCAAACGGGAGCTCAGTATCAACACACCATGCCGCAGCATTGTATGCATAAACACGATTCATACCATCGACAAATTTTGCAAGCTTCTTGAAGTTTTTCCTATCCGGCTCAAGAGCATATATTGAATTATATGTACCTCTTGTGAACTCAAGGATCTCCCTGATAGTATCGCCGTTATAGGCTCCAAGATCAACATAGACCTCATTCATAGAAGGCTTTATGATCTTCCTGTAGATCTCTTCCTTAGGAGTCGTTACAGCAGAGAGATACTTTATATCACCGCTGATCTTGAAATTGATTATGCTGGCATATACTCTTCTGGAATACTCATCAGCAAGACTGTCATACACCTGCTGTATCTTTTCAGCGTTCTCGATACAATAATCATATGTGAAAAGCCCCCTGCCCACTACAGGTACATCCGGAACATAAAGTGTATGGCGTGATGCGATCTCATGGATCTTATCTACGATCTCCTGATATCCGGCCGCAAAAGCAAGGACCACAACAAAATCATCAACCATTTCTTCAATCTCAGAGAGCTTGTGCACTCTGTACCCCTCGAAGGAATGTCCTCTTACAAAATCATCACTGGCAAAAATACCTGAAACTGTTATACCCATTTCCCTGAACACTGCCATGATCTTCAGGGCACCGTCACCCATTCCATATATAAATATCGGACGGGTCTCGGCCTTGAGCTTGCTCCAGCAGGTCTCTTTTTCTGTTATAAAAGGTAGCATTACAGAATATTACCCCCTTGGATCAATACTGATCGCCGTCATCATGATAATCATCGTAATCATCATAATTATCGTGTCCTGCATGAAGCCCCATCATATCTCTTCCTCGTATACCGTACTTATCACGCATTATATTGAGATACTTGTCTATCAGCTCTGAAACCTGACGTACATTCTTTATGCAGTGTACTTCCTTTGAGGGTGTGTCTGCATCTCTGCTGTATATGATTATAGTGCCGCACTTGAACATTCTCTGAAATAATGGGAAGCGCACTTTTTTATCTGTGATTTTATAAAGATCGATCTCGTCCTCATCAACACTGAGAAAGCCGGTTCTTGTAACGAATTTTGTTTCTGTAAGATAATAGCGTGTGAAAGAAAGCGGCAGTCCGAACAGAGTACGCTTTTTATCAGTCCATACATATTTGAAAGCATCTTTTTTCATAGTTGGATCCTCCGATCATTATTAATCGTAAACTTGCTGATACTATTTTACCACAAAATCGCCCAATAGTCAACATTTATATGTTACAAAATTGTGAAACCCGTAAAAAAATGCAGGAAACAATCTCTACTCTCCCCTTATTATCGGCCTCGGACTTTATTTTGCCAAAAAATCACTTGCAATTTTGTACAATATGTAGTATAATATGTAAGTGAATATTTTTAAGGAGTGATCTTTATGAGTAAAATAAATATAGGATTTATCGGCGCCGGCAATATGGGCGGCGCAATTATGAAAGGTATTGCCGGAAGCTCAGCTTCTGAAAAGATAGACCTTTTCGCTTTCGACCCGGATCAGGCTAAGCTCAGTGCTCTTTCTGAAAACGGTGTAACACCCTGCACAAGTGAAACAGACCTCGTTTCTAAGTGTAAGTACGTTTTTCTTGCTGTAAAGCCCCAGATAATAGAAGGTGTCCTCGAAGCTGCTGCTCCTGCCGCAACTGCTGACACAGTTTTTATCTCCATCGCAGCAGGCATTACCGATGAATTTGTTGCAAGAAAAACTCTTCCTGAGGCTAAGGTTATCCTTGTAATGCCAAATACTCCCCTTCTTCTCGGTGAAGGCGCATCTGCACTTTCAAGAAATGAAAAAGTTACAGACGAAGAGTTTGACCTCATACTCGGAATTTTCCGCCTTTGCGGAAAAGCTGCTGTTATCTCCAAGGACAAGATGAAGGAGATCATTGCTATAAACGGAAGCTCACCTGCGTTCATCTATCTCTTTGCCAAGGGCTTCATCGACTATGCCGAGTCTGTAGGCATTGACAGGGCTGCTGCTGAAGAGCTTTTCTCACAGAGCCTTATCGGTTCTGCAAAAATGATAACCGATTCCGGATACTCTATTGATGAGCTTATCAAAATGGTTTCATCTCCCGGAGGTACTACTCTTGCAGGCCTTGACAGACTCTATGAGGGTAAGCTTACCGATACTGTAAAGAACTGCTGCGAAAGCTGCACTAAGAGAGCTTACGAGCTTTCTAAGTAATTTTATGTTCTAATCGTACAAGCCTCAGCATATCCTTTCTACAAAGAAAGGATGATTTGATTGAGACATATTTGTTATCTGGATCAGCGCAGCAGAATGACCTATGTATACATACTCGCAGCATTCCTGATTGCCGGTATAATTGCCGGTGCAGTTTTTCAGGTGAAGTATTCTCCTGATCCATCCGCAGCTGTACATCAGTATGCGGCACCTGTCTATCACGGAGAAAGCCTTATAAGGTATATATCCCATAGCTTCGCTTTATCAGTTATTACACTGACTGCAGCTTTCGTACTGGGATTCTTTGCCCTCGGACAACCTTTCGGACCGTTGCTGCTTATTTACAAAGGCTTCGGCATAGGTGCATCTGCCGCATTTCTGTACAGTTCATTCGGCACAAAAGCTGCTTTGAGCGTAGCTGTACTTATTCTTCCAAAAGCATTTTTTTCTTCTTTGGTACTCATTCTTGGCGTTCGTGAACTTTTAAGAGCCTCTGTATATACCCTGTCATGCTGGACCGGAGGTGATAAATCTGAACATCAGGAAGCTGCACTAAAGCTGTACTGCACTAAATATCTGGTTCTGATCCTTATATCTCTGATAATATCAGCTTCAGATGCCGGTATAAATCTTCTGTTTGCCGGTCTGAGCTAAAAATACTGGAGGATGTTTAAATTGGCATTTTTTGATTACGAAACATCCGGTCCGGGTATATCAAAACACGCCCCCAAAAAGAAAGGCGCACGGCTGTTTTTTGATATCCTGTTCCGGAGATTCTGGCAGTTAATGGGAATAAACCTGCTGTATACAGTCTTCTTTGTCCCATTGATGCTGACACTGAGCGTCATCAGTTTTTTCAATAATTACACAGTCATAATCGTTCTGTGTGTTCTGCTGATGCTGACTTTTATGATGACTATCGGGCCGGCTACAGCCGGTATGACTAAGGTCATCCGAAGCTATCTTCTTGATAAGCACACTTTTATAGTCAGAGATTTCTTCAGGGCATTCAAGAGGAATTTCAAGAAAGCTTCCATTATCGGCTTCCTGAACTGCCTGATAATTTTCTCGGTATACGCTTCTTTCAACGTCTACCCTGTTATGGCCGCTCAGTATAACACAAAAATATTCTTTGTTCCTATGACGCTTACACTTAGTATCGCTCTGATAGCTTTGATGATGAATTACTACATCTATCTTATGCTCATCGCTACTAACCTTTCACTGAAAAATCTTATAAAAAATTCCTTTGCGCTTTCATTTGTTGCTATGAAAAAGAATATCCTGACAACGCTTGCCTTTTTCATCTGTTTTGCATTCATGTTCGTTCTGCTTCTCTATACAGCTCCCCTGTTTATGATAATCATAACGATATTCCCGGCAGCTTTCTTATGTTATGTTACCTGCTTCAACAGCTATCCTGTTATTCAGAAATACGTCATCAACCCATACTACACAAGTATCGGTGAGATCAATCCTGAACTCATCGAGGAAGAGCCCAGCGAGGATGAAGTTATTTTCGAGGACAGAGGCGGCGAGGAAAAGCCTATCGAAAAAAGAAAAAAAGGAAAAGGAAAAAGAATATCATAAAATTTTAACGGACAAACATTGTTTGTCCGTTTTCATTTATAAATATGCAAAATGGACTGTGCAATTGCACAGTCCATTTAAATTACTTATTCTTCTTAGCTTCGATATCAGCAAGAGCGTCCTTGCGGGAGAGGTTTATCCTGCCCTGACGGTCGATCTCTGTTACCTTAACTACGATCTCATCACCGATAGATACGATATCTTCTACCTTTTCAACTCTCTGCTTGTCGAGCTTTGAGATGTGTACAAGTCCGTCCATACCGGGAACGATCTCTACAAATGCACCGAATTCCATTATCCTTACGACCTTACCACGGTAGATAGCGCCTACCTCAGGGCCGTTTGCAATAGTCTCTACGATCTGGAGAGCCTTTCTGCTGTTGTCTCCGTCAATACCGCTGATGAATACATTTCCGTCATCGTTGATATCGATCTTGACATCGCAGTCAGCAGATATCTTCTGGATGACCTTTCCGCCTGAACCGATAACCTCTCTGATCTTATCAGCAGGTATCTTTGTCTGGAGCATCTTAGGAGCATACTTGTTAACTGTATTTCTTGGCTCAGGAATAGCCTTGAGCATGATCTCGTCAAGTATGTAAAGACGAGCCTTTCTTGTCTTTTCAAATGCTTCCTTGATGATAGCAGGAGTAAGTCCGTCGACCTTAATATCTACCTGGATAGCTGTGATACCGTTCTTTGTACCGCCAACCTTGAAGTCCAT
>DFHF01000045.1 GCA_002371825.1 Ruminococcus flavefaciens
GCCCTTTACGTTAATGTCTTCTACAGTGACTTTGTTTAATCCTGCCATGGGTATGACATCCTTTCGTTATAAGATACATTTTTAAGCGTTGTTAATAATATAACAACATACAATTATATTTTACACTATTTCAAGAGATTTTGCAAGCCTTTCCGGAAATTTTTTCATTATTTCACAGCATTTTTTGCAAACCGCAGTCAAATACGGCCGAAAAGGCCCATTCCGTTACATAATGTTTACTTTTTCAGCAGCTTCTGCTGCATCATCTTTGCATTTTCTCACAGCACCGTTCCGTACAGGCCAGCAAATATGTCAATTATTCTGTACATATTCCATACCGTCTCCCCTGCCCAAAACCATTAAAACAGCCATATTGAAAAAGCAGGAAAGATGTGATATAATATTCTATGTTTTATGGGATGAACTCATATGGCATCTGAATGCAGAAAGGAAAGAAAAATATGAATATGGATTTCAAATGCAAGCTTCCCATACCGGCTGAAGTCAAGGAACAGTATCCGGTATCAGAAGCAACTCAGAAGACTATCTCTGAGAGAAATGCAAAAATTGCTGACATCATCAGAGGAAACGATGACAGGCTCCTGCTCATAATAGGTCCCTGCTCAGCAGATAATGAGGACAGTGTTCTCGATTATATCTGCCGCCTCAGAGATGTACAGGAAAAGGTCAGCGATAAGATCTTCATCGTGCCGAGAATATATACCAACAAGCCCAGAACTACTGGAAAAGGCTATAAGGGTATGCTCCACCAGCCCGACCCAAGCAAAGAACCGGATATGTACAAGGGTATAGTAGCAATAAGAAAAATGCACCTCCGTGCTATCCAGGAGACCGGCTTTACCTGTGCAGATGAAATGCTCTATCCGGAGAATCACCGTTACCTCAACGACCTTCTCGGATATGTTGCTGTAGGTGCCCGCTCCGTTGAAAATCAGCAGCACAGACTTACTGCCAGCGGTCTTAATGTTCCGGTAGGAATGAAGAACCCGGTCAGCGGAAGTCTCCCCGTACTTATGAACTCAATTGAGGCTGCTCAGTCCGGACACACCTTCCTCTACAGAGGCTGGGAGGTCACTACCAAGGGTAATGACCTTGCTCACGCTATCCTCAGAGGATATGAGAACCACCACAGTCAGAGTATGCCTAACTATCACTATGAGACTCTCCAGCTTCTCTATGATATGTATGTGGCAAAGGGATTTGCAAATCCCGCTGCGATCATCGACACCAACCACTGCAACTCCGGCAAGAGACCCTTTGAGCAGCCCCGTATCGTTAAGGAAGTGCTCAGCAGCCGCAGATATAACAGCGACATCCAGAAGCTGGTCAAGGGTTTCATGATAGAGAGCTACATCGAGGACGGTTCCCAGAAGATAGATGAACATATTTACGGAAAATCTATCACCGACCCATGTTTAGGCTGGGAGAAAACCGAAAGAATGATTTTCGATATCGCCGATAAGCTCTGAGTATTATAAATATACAGACTGTATCTGTGATATTATGTGAGAGTGAGGTGAGAGTGTGAAGCGCTGCAGCGACCAAAGATTCAGAATAATAGCTCTGTTCACAGCATTATTTCTATTGCCGCTGTTCTGGCCGGCAAATAACAGGAGCAGAAGTGAATACTCATTTCAGCCCGGATCACAGGCTTCGAGCAGACTTTCAGCTCCTGACCGCAGCAATTCTCCTCTGCTGTCAAACGAGCTCACAATGCCGGAGCGCTCTCCTCATATCTCCTCAGTCCACAGTTCCGGGGATAAATATCAGCCCGAACTCCTCCACCATTCCTCCGGAGGGCATACTCAGCTGTATATCTCTGCAATATTACTGTATATCATCATCTGGCTGCACAGCATAAGCATAACCAGCAGTCAGAAAACAACTATAAAATACATTCACGATCAGGACGGGCACAAGATCTGAACCTTCGTTTTATTTAAAGGGCACATACAGCAAACCAAAGTCTGCAATGTGCCGAGCAATAAATATTACGGAGGAATAAAAATGAAGATCTTAATTATAATCATATGTGTACTTTTGTTCATCAGTATGCTCGTGCTGGACTATATCGTTTCAAAGAACACCAAGCCCCGTGGAAATAAAAAGCTCTCCGGGACTGATACGGATAAAATCAACGATATAAAATCAGAACAGAAAACCAAATGATGACCATAGCGCTCCGGGCAGAAAAAGCTCTCCGGAGCGCCTTTTTCTGCTTGAAAATGAAAGTGAAATATAGTATAATCAGTGTATGCATATCAAGCAGCAGGAACTCCCGTTATCTGCTGTCCGGAAAGTCCCGCAGAGCAATGTTATTATGTGGCTGAGCGGAGAAAAAATTCTAAAAGGAAGGTATACACATGAGCAAACTGTCTTTTCTCACAAAAATTATTGACCACGCACCGGAGCACAAGGAATGTACAAAGTGCAGATACTACCTCTCAAAGCAGAAATACATGGTAACTCCATGCAAAAAATGTGTTCTTAACGGCGGAAGCATTGTTCCTGAGCACCTGAAAGAGAAGAAAAACTGAAAAATCCAATGATTTTGTCCACCTTTCCTGCGTTTTATCATATTGCAAAACTCACATAAATATGATAAAATGTTAATGATAATTATATCTGTTTATGAGGGATATTATTAAAAAGGAGGATCACTATGAAGCAAATTTTCTCAGTGGCTCTGGCTTCGGTCATTGCCGCAATGTCAGTAGGATATGTCCCGGAAGCTCCGCAGAAAGCTGATGCTACCGACGTGAAGTTCACTCATCAGGAGTGGACCGGCAAAAACGGAGCAGAAGACGTATTCTCAGTCAACCGTGAAGCACCCTCAGCAAATCCTATCCCCTATCAGGATACAGATTCAGCTGTGAATGCTGTCTGGGATTATAATGCCCGTGAACGCTCAGACTACTTCCAGCTGCTCACCGGACAGGGACAGGACTGGGAGCTGAACGTTGTCCAGAATGCCGAAAAGGCCCAGCCTTTTATAAACGGCGGATTCATGAACCCAAATTACTCAGCTGCCCCATGGGACGGCTGGAAAACCGTCAGCCTGCCCGACAGCTGGACAAGCCAGGGATTCGACTTCCCTATCTACTGCAATGTCACTATGCCGTGGCAGAGCAAATACGATAATTATGTTCCTGTGCCGAGCGCTCCCACAAATTACAATCCCGTTGGACTTTACAGGAAGAAGTTCACTGTGGACGATAAGATGAGAAACGACGGAAGAAGGATATCTATCCAGTTCGACGGCGTTGAATCAGCTTACTATGTATACGTCAACGGAAAGGAAGTCGGGTACAGTGAGGACACCTTCAGTCCCCACAGATTCGATATCACTGACTATATAGTAGACGGCGAAAACACCCTCGCCGTTGAGGTACACAAGTTCTGCGACGGTACCTGGTTTGAAGGACAGGATATGATCTATGACGGAGGTATATTCCGTGACGTTTTCCTCGTAAGCAGTCCGTCAGTTCAGATCAATGACTACACTGTCCGCACGGAGCTGGACGATACATATACCAATGCAGAGCTGCAGATGAAGGTGGATGTTTCCAACACCACGGGAGTTGAGCGCAACGGCTGGAAGGTAAAGGTAGAGGCCTTCGACGAGAACGGAAATAACATCCTCTCCGATGATACCTACGATGTACCCAGCCTTAAAAGATGGAGCAAGGAATCAGTTTTCATCTACGCAAAGGCAGACAGACCAAAGCTCTGGTCTGCGGAGGATCCTAATCTGTATGCGCTGGTAGTAAAACTTATCGACGGAAACGGAAATACTGCGGAGATACTCTCTGCACAGCTGGGATTCCGTGAGATAGGATTCACCTCAACTCAGGTGGACAACAGCTACAAGGTCACTACAAAGAGCTGGAAGCCTATAACCATAAACGGAAAGCGCCTCCTGCTCAAAGGTGTTAACCGCCACGATACTGACCCATTCCACGGCAAGGCTGTTCCTCAGGAAACTATGTACGAGGATATCCGCCTCATGCAGAAGAACAATGTCAACGCTATCCGTACCTCTCACTACAGCAATGACTCCTACCTTTACTGGCTCTGCAATAAGTACGGTATGTACGTTATGGGCGAGACAAATATGGAAGCCCATGCTCTTATGAACAATAACGACGCAAAAGCTCTTTTCTATGAACTGGCTATGGACAGGACAAAAACTGCATTCCAGCGCCTCAAGAACAATCCTTCTATAGTTGCATGGTCTATAGGAAACGAAATGGCATATACCAGCAACCCCGATGATGCAGGCGGTATGTTCAGAGACATGATCTGGTACTTCAAAAATAACGACCCCACCCGTCCTGTACACAGTGAAGGACAGGGCAACAGCATGGGCGTTGATATGAACAGTAATATGTACCCCGGCTCTGAATGGCTGGGCGGTAATGCCGGAAGCGGAAAGATACCCTATGTTATGTGCGAATACGATCATGCCATGGGCAACTCAGTGGGCGCACTCAAAGAATACTGGGACGTTATAAGAAGCTCAGACAATATGATGGGCGGATTCATCTGGGACTGGGTCGACCAGTCAAGAGCAGTCCCGCTGGATAAGGTCGGCGGCGGCTGGGATTACTACTCACAGCCCTATGCTCACAAGAACCTCTACGGAGAGCTCAGCAAGGGAAAATTCTTCGGATACGGCGGAGACTGGGGCGACCGTCCGAATGATAACAGCTTCTGTGAAAACGGTATCATAAGCCCGGACAGAACTGAACAGCCTGAGGCAGCAGAAGTAAAATTCCAGTACCAGAATTTCTGGTTCTCAGCAGACAGCGCTCTACTCAGCAATCATCAGGTAAGCGTATACAACGAAAATAATTTCGTAAACCTCAGTGACTACGATATCAACTGGTCACTGCTGAAAAACGGTGTAGCTGTAGACAGCGGAAAAACCTCCGCAAACGTTGCTCCTCTTACCAGAGGAACTGTGGATATACCGTTCAGCGTACCGGCAAACTGTCTCTCAGGCGACGAATACATCCTTGATATCTCAGTTACAACAAAGAACGCTGTACGCACCTATGAAAGCGGCGCAGAGATCGCCTATGCTCAGATACCGATCAACAGCAGCGGCACTCCCGTTAAGTACGATCACGGCTCAGGCAGCATAAGTGTAAAGGACAGCGGCTCCGGTTATACCGTTTCCGGTGATAACTTCCAGTTCAGCATAAACAAGAGCAGCGGTCTCATTGAGAACTACGTCTATAACGGTGAAACTCTCATCCAGAACGGCCCTGCACCTAATTTCTACAGAGGTCTCGTTGAAAATGACGGTGGAAACGCAAGAAGCAAGATCTTCGATACCGCCTGGGAAAAGGCAGCAGATAAAATAAATGTCAGATCAATTGATGTTGATGATTCCGGTCAGCAGAAAAAAATAACCTCACATCTCATCCTTCCCAATGCCGGTGATACTGCTGTGGATATGATCTACACCATCAGTCCGGACGGCAGCGTAAAGGTGGATATTTCCGTTGACGCAACACATTCAGGTCTCGGGAACTTCGTAAGAGTCGGCTCTATAATTAAGCTTCCTGAAGGTGCCGAGGATGTAAGCTGGTACGGAAACGGTCCTGTTGAGACCTTCAACGACAGAAAGACCAACGGCCGTCAGGGTGTATGGAGCAATACTGTATCAGGTATGTTCTTCCCCTATATGAAGGCCGATGATACCGGAAATCTCACTGATGTAAAATGGATATCCGTAAAGGACATCTCCAAGAAAAATTCAGTTCTCATTTCAGCAGAGGGAAAGGTGGAGGCAAGCGCACTTCACTTCACTCCCCAGGACCTCAATGCCGCAGACCACGTTTTCAAGCTCAGACCACGTTCAGAGACTATCCTCAGCGTTGACTACGGTTCACTCGGTACAGGAAGTGCTACCTGCGGTCAGGGAACACTGGAAAAGTATCGTCTGCCTTCAAACAAGGTCTATAAGTGGAGCTACACCATCCTGCCGGCAGCTTCTTCAGCCAGCGGCGAGCAGCTCACAAATATTGCCGCAAAGCTGCGTTCAGACGGAGTTGTCGTTAAGGATAAGAGCAATAATCAGCTTATCATTCCTATAAACGGAAGCGCTCAGCTTAAAACCACCTCATCCGGCAATGCAGTTGTAAATGCCGTGACCATTCCCCCTTGCAGCGACCTCGACAATGCTGTTTCAGGCAAGAATTCCTTTACTGTAGAAGCAAATATCGTTCCTACAGGCAATCCTCAGTTCAATATGTTCGTCGGTAACGGCGACCACTCATTCGCAATGAGAACTGAGAACGGCTCTCTCGACTTCTTTATTTTCGCAGGCGGCGAGTGGCGTTCTCTCTACTGCAAGATATCCACGACTGACGGCTGGATAGGCAGCAAGCATCAGGTAGCAGGTATTTACGATGCTGAGAACAATATGATCCGTGTTTACTGTGACGGAAAAATGATAGGCGAAAAGGCAACCGGTACCACTGCTGGTGTTGAGCCTTCCTCTTATCCGATAACTATCGGACTCTGTCCAGAGACACTGAGAAGCTCACAGGCTGAATTCTATGAAGTAAGGATATACAGCAAGGCTCTTACAGCTTCGGAGCTCGCATCACAGAATACCAATTCCCCTGCATACGCTCCTGACAGCAAATATGTTAAACTCTGGCTGGATTTCGATAATCTTGCAGAGGGCAGTCTTGCCGGCGATATAAATGCAGACGGAAACGTTAATATAGCAGACCTTCTGCTCTTGCAGAAATACCTCCTGAACAATACTAAATTCACATCAGCTCAGTACATTGCCGCAGATATGGATTCCGACGGTAAAGTAAACGGCTTCGATATGGTACTGCTCAGACAGACTCTGCTTGAAAAGAAACTGTAAATAGCAGTATAAGCCAATAACAAGATCAGGGAGACCTTCAAGTGAAGGCCTCCCTTTTTCCATCGGAAATATAAAAATGAGCAGCCGGGCTCCCGACTGCTCATTGTTTTATTCAGTTACTGTCCCTCATGGAAGAAATAGGGAAGTGCATCGTAGATATAGTGTCTTACATGGTCCCACCAGTGATCTCTGCCGTCAGCAACCAGGAAATAAAAGTTGCCCTTTGAGAAATCGGATGTTGTGGTGAAGCGCTTTGTGTCCTGCTTGAGGGGATTTATAAGTCCCAGCATATTGTTGTAAGCAAGATCCTTTGAACCTGTTGCTGCAAAGATGAAGTATTCATTCTTTTGGAATCCGGACTTATCTATCGCATTCTGTAGTCCTGTAAGTCCGCCCCAGCAATGTTCTGAAAGGGGCATATAATATGCACAGATGTCAAGATTATTGATGAACATATTCCATGTGGAGCCGCCTCCCATTGAGAATCCGCCGTATGCTCTGTGATATCTTGAAGCCTTAAGGTCTGCCTCAGAAGTTGAGTTTGCATATGTTGAATACTTCTTCTCAACGAACGGGATTATGCTCTGACGCATCTCGTCCCATACTGTACCTGCACCCATGTTGTTATCAGGTGCCGGACAGCCGTTGAATGTTGGTGTGACCACGATAAGAGGCTCTAATTCGCCGTTCATTATCATGTGATCCAGGATATTGTGCATCTTTACATCATTGCTGAATATGGTATTCTCATTCTCCCCGCCGCCGTGCATAAGGTAGAAGATATTGTACTTCTTGCTGGAATCGTATCCGTAAGGCAGATAAACGTTCAGGCTCTTATTGCCATTGATACCGGTATAGCTCTCCTTGATTATCTTTCCGGCCTGTGAACAGGGTTCCAGATATTTATCGGGAGCTGCCTTGAACTGGAGTGCAGAATCATATATAAAATTGCTTGGCTCCGGCTCAGGAGTATTATCCGGGAATTCCTTGATATTTCCGAGAATGAACTGCTGTATGAGCACTACATCGTTTATCTCGAATTTACCGCTTCTGTCAACATCGGCTGCAAGTGCGGCCATATCCGAATCAAAACCGCTGATGATACCCATTCTTGCAAGAGCCAGATCAAAGGCATTTATCCGGCCGTCAGCATCGATATCACCGAGGGCAAAAGTTCCGCCTACTGCTCCATCAATGGCAGTTCCCTTCTGAGCTGCAACAAAATCATCGATATAGAAATCAGCCTTGCCGTCGCCTGTTTCCACAAAGATTATCATATCTGTGGCTCCGGCAGGAAGGGTATAATTCTGATTTGAGAGCTGTACCCACTGCCCCTTTGCAGCAGTAACTGTATCAAGCTTATCGTAGTAGACCTCACCGTCAGTTCCGGTGTACTGCAAAGTGAAGTGGAAAACGCTTGTGGGATCACCGTCATCATATTTAGCATTCACACTGAAGCTGTATGTGCTGCCTGCTTCAAGTGAAGAGCCCAGCTTCTTTTCTACACCGTTCCATGCAGCGCTTCTGTCAGTAACCTTAACACACTTCTTGCCCTGATAAGCACCGGATGAGGTGGTTGAAACACTTGCACCGCCGTGACCGGACCAGCTCTCTGTGCCTCTTTCAAATGTATTATGGATAATATAGCTTTCCGGATCGGGATCTACAGGATCAGGATCTGAACCTCCGGGGCCGCTGAATTTCCACCAGTCAACATTGAGCAGATATCCGTCTCCGCCTTTAAATACGAAATACAGATCGTGCTCTCCGTCAGCGACTACATCAGTGGTAACTTCATCCCATGTCTGCCAGCCGCCTGTATTGCCAACATCCACCTTTCCTATAACAGGACCGGTCTTGCTGTCGATATGGAGCTCGATCGTACCTCCGTCAGTATTGGAAGCAACACTTGCAGTAAAGTTATCGGCTCCGTCACCGAAATCAACTCCGCTGACCTTGATGTAATCTCCATTTTCGATATTGCCTATATCCAATCCGCCGGAGCTGCAGGTCTCAGTCTTGATCCCTTCACTGTAGCAGATCGTCTCAGCCTCATTTCTTACAAACGGGTTCAGAGCCTCTATCTGCTGAGGGCCGGTCTTTGTAGGAGTAATAGTAGGGATTGAACCGTCCCTGCCGTACTCGAATTCGTCCACACAAACGCTTCTGTCGAAGGTACCTCCGCCCTTAAGGCTTGCATCATGATAGAAGAAATAGGATTTTCCCTTATAATCAACAACTCCCGGATGATTAGTGAAGCAGTTATGAGTTTTCATTACCTGTCCGCCATATGTCCAGGGGCCTGTGGGAGAAGGAGCTGTTGAGTATCCGATGCTCTCACCGCCGTCACTGCCGTAAAATGCAGCATAAACAAGGTAGTACAGTCCATTTCTCTTGTAGAACCACGGTCCCTCACCATATGATGAGGCACGTTTATCGCTGGGGCCGAATGTATTCTTGTTCATATCGAACTTTCCTATGCTTCCTGAATAAGAGGTCATATCCTCATTCAGCTTTACATAGTAGCAGGTAGGATTTCCGAACATCAGCCAGGCCTGACCGTCATCATCGATGAATACAGTGGGGTCAATGTAGTCCCAGTTAGGACCTACAAGAGGTTTTCCAAGAGCGTCCTTGAAGGGGCCGGTAGGACTGTCTGCAACAGCTACACCGATAGCTCTTCCGCCGCCGTTTTTATGATTAAGTGTAACATAGTAGTAGAATTTTCCGTTGCGCTCTATGCACTGTGCAGCCCATGCTGAGTCTTCTTTTCCCCATGTGAAGCTGTCCCATGAGAGTATGCAGCCGTGGTCAGTCCAGTTCTGCATATCTGTCGTAGAGTAGCAATGCCAGTCCGGCATAAAGTAGTTGCTGGAATTATCCTTGTCCCTGCCGGTATAAAGATACAGAGTATCATCATACACCATAGGTGCAGGGTCTGTGGAATAGATTGTCTGTATACACGGATTATCCGCATGGACTTTCTGCGGAGCAAAAGCCGCAGTTATTCCCCCTGCCATGACTGCTGCCATGGCGACTGATAGAATTTTTTTCATCAGCGATCCTCCTTCGTAAAAAAATGCGTACAATTATTCTTTCTTTTCAACGCAGATTTATGTCTATTTTAATTATATCAAAATTATTCATTATTTCGCAACACATAATTCACAGATTTGGTGGACAAAACGCAGTCAGAAGACGATTAAAAATGCAGCACTTTTCAGTGCTGCATCCTTTTTAATCTTTCGGGAACGAGGTTCTATTACCGAGTATGAACTCACTCAGGAGATGAACGTCATTATTATCTATCTCACCGTTTCCGTCGATATCGGAGGCTCTGATATCATCCATATCCCCGTCCGAAACTGCTTCACGGAGCAGTGCAAGATCGAAGCTGTCGATATGACCGTCATTGTCCACATCTCCAAGAGTGAAGGGTGTCTCAGCCACATTCAGTCTCCACCAGTTAAGGTTATAGAGGTAGCCCTCCCCGCCTCTGAATACGAAATAAAGGTCATGACTTCCGTCAACAGGAGAAATGGTACAGTTCTGTGTAGCCCACTTCTGCCAGCCGCCGGTACCTTCGACATTCATCTTTCCGATGAGTTTTCCGTCAGGAGAATCAATGCGTACCTCAAGTGAAGCCTCTGCGCCGTTTGAGCCGATACGGAGATCTATGGATTCGCCGCCGGTCATATCGACATTTTTGAAGCCGATGTAATCTCCGTCCTCGATATAGGCAACATCAGTGCCGCCCTCGCTGCAGTTTTCGGTCTGCACTCCTGATTTGTAGTCAGCGCTCTCCGCCTCAGTCCCTGAGGATGAACCGCTAACTCTGAGTATATGTGAGGACTTGCTGAGTATCTTTCCACTGCCGTCCACAACATAGATCCTGTATTCGCCCTCATCAGCAGGAGTCCTTATCTTATCAGCTGAACCGCCGGCCTTTGTCATAGAGCTTCCCGCCTTAAAGGAGCTTGTACCGTCAGGAGCTATCCAGACTGTATTTCCGCCACTGCGGATAGGAAGCATACTTCCGCCCGTAGTCTGACAGCTTGCAGGAAATACCTGATCTGCCTCGGATTTGAGCCATACAGGAACAAGACTGCTGTATTCTCCGGATACACCTGAATTCAGGCACACCTTGTACTGCTCCAGCGGCCATACGTTATCCGACACAACTATAGGAGTATCGATATCGCTGTAGGGAGGATTCTTTCCCATTTTATTGACTGTAGCATATGTACGCTTTATGGTAAGATCATGTTTGTCGCCATACTCCTCACAGTTGATAGTGTATGTAACATTCGGACTTATTTCAAGAACGTTGTCATTCTCCTGGATATAGGCTGTACCCTCATCGTTATGGAGACCGTATGTAGGCTGATAGGGAGCTGCTGCCGGGATGCCCTGAATATAGTTCTCATTGATAACAGTACCTGGCATCTGTCCTATGGTATAGATACCGCCGCTGTCGTGGAGACGATTAAGGCTGTTGATAACCCTGTTATAGCAGATCATATTGTCACGGCAGGTGGTGCTGTCCTTGAAATTGCACCAGCCCCAGCCAAGATGTATTCCGTTATAGGCAGTCTTTTCGATAGTATTGCTGAGTATCTTCACAGAATCGGCATAATATGTTGTGATAGCAGCACATCCTCCGAAGCCGTGAACGACGCTTATATCATAAAGCATATTCTGTGAAATGAGATCATTTTTACATATTCCCTCGATACCCTTCGGGAATTTCTCATGATTATCCCATGAGGCATCGCCTATATAGATATGCTGAGGATGTCCCACTGTGATGCCGCTTGAAGTTATATCTGTGATATAGTTACCGGTGACTGTGGAATTAATAACATCATTAGTCATGGAGATACCGTCTGCACCGGTGTGCTTTACAACATTTCTGATAAACTCTATAGAATCACTGTTTGTTACATTTATTGCCGCAGGGAGAGTATCTGCCATTTCGTACTTGTACTTATGCCAGTTTGAATCTGCAAATGCAGTATAAGTCTGAGCAGCCTGACAGGTAGTTTTTCCGTGGGAGCCTGCTACATCAGTGAGCTGATAATCGGTGTTGGCAAAGGTTATGCCCTCGAAGCTTATTCCGGTCACACGATCGCTTGTAGAATTTCCCTTGATAACAATAAGCTGATCTGCAATTGGAGCCTCAGCATCAGCAGAAGACATATCCTCTCCCTGACGGGGATAGTAATACACCTTTCCGGCAGTCTTATCAAAGTAGAATTCTCCGGGGTCATCCACAAATGAAAGTGAATTGTATATCGTATGTGTTCCGCCGGTTGAGAAACCTGCTCCCCATCCGGGAGTCTGAGCAATAGCACCATATGGCTGCTGCATAAGGAGCACAAGTGAACCATTCTCATATTTTACATCACGGGTGCAGACAATATTTTCGTTCCAGGTAGTGCCGTTGATTATCTCAAGGTCATCAAAGTTTGAAGTTATCCTTGGAATATCGGAGGCATTGTAAGAAACTCCGTCACTTTTCTTGCCGGAATCCCATGCCCAGTCAGCCTGACCTGCCCTGACGGAGTACTCTCCGTAACCGCCCTTTGCATTAACACGAACGCTGCCCATATTTGCACGTCTGTCATTGACATAGAAATTACGCAGCTTTGTATCACGGTCAAGAGGTGCAGACCACAGCTTGTCATTGTATTTAGTCCAGCCGGATACCTTCTGAGCACCGTTTATGACCGGAACTTCGTCCTTGTAAGCAGTGTAGATTATCTTGTGGCCATTGGTGCCGGAGTCACGGATGTCGAATACCACAGGCTCAGTAATACGGTAATCTCCGCCCCTGAGATAGACAACTATATCCCCTGACATATCACCATTCAGTCTGCGGACTGCATCTCTTGCAGCACCAATGGTTTTAAACGGAGACTCAAAAGAACCGTCTCCGCTGTCGCTTCCGTCAGGAGACACAAAAAACTGTGCAGTCACACCTGAGACATCCGGTTCCGCAGAAGCAATACCGCTGAGAGCGGGCTGAACTGTAAGCAGAACACCAAGTGCTGCGGCCAATGTGGTTTTAAAAATTTTCAGCATAAGCATATCCCCCTTTAGTCTTATTATCTATAGTATATATACAATTCTAACAATTTTTGTATAAAAATATCAACCTATAATTTACAGAAAAGGTGGACTTTTTACAGCCCCGAAGAGCATAAATGCCTTAATACGGCAGTTTTCCGGACACACTTATGCTCATTTGACTTTATATTACCTTTATGCTATAATTGCATTATTGCTAAGCCATAAGTATAATTTACAAAGGAAAAATAAAACTATGAATATGAGGAAAAAAATTATAGCGTTCATGCTTGTCACAGGTATGCTGACAGGCTGCTCCGCAAACAGCAGCAGCTCCGGAAGCTCCGCTGTATCCACTGAAGCCTCAACAGCCTCTGTCACAGAGGAAGCAACTGAAACAGAAAAGACCTCTTCCTCCGCAGATACCGAGGCAGTATCACAGCTCTCCCTAATCTCTATCACTACCAAAAGCAATGCACCTGATGTAATGGACTTTGTATATGAGCCTGTAGCAAAGCACGTTTCAGAGTCTATTGCAGAATGGGATCCCACATATGAAGCTCCTCCCGAGCCGTACTATGAAGATTGTACCATATCTCTCAAAGGCTCTGACGGGAGCAGTCTTATGTCTCCTGCTGCCGCAAAAGTAAAGGTCAGAGGCAACTGGACCACGCTCTATAAGAAAAAGCCTCTCAGGATAAAATTTGAAAGCAAACAGAACCTGCTTGGACTTAACGGCGGCGAAGAATTCAAGAACTGGCTGCTGCTGGCCGAATACAAGGACGGCTCCATACTGAGGAACAAGGCTGCGCTCTATGCCTCAAGAGAGATACTCTCAGAGGACGGACTTTATGCCGCCGATGCTGAGCTTGTCCATGTAGAGGTGAACGGAAAATACCTTGGGGTTTACCTCCTTACCGAAATGCAGCAGGCCGCCGGCGGAAGAGTGGATATTGCCCGTCCGGAAAAGGACTACACCGGCGCAGATATCGGTTATTTCCTTGAATTTGACGGGTATTTCACCAACGAGGACCAGCTCCACAGCTTCCCACTTGAGCTTGCGGACAACGCTCCTCTTACTCCATATGACGGCAGCGGCGGAAGCGGCCGGACTATACAGTGTCTCCCCGCATCTCCGGACGACAATAAAAAAGAGATAGGTGTTTCCATAAAGAGCGATATATACTCTCAGGAACAGCACGATACCATAGCCACATTTGTAAACAATGTCTACAGGATAATGTATGAGGCTGCCTACAACCACAAGGCCTTTGTTTTTACCTCTGATGACTACAGGACTATCACTGAAACCACTGATATCACTCCACGTCAGGCTGTGGAAAACGTAGTGAATGTACAGTCTCTTGTGGATATGTATATTATAAGCGAGCTTACCTGCGATGCTGACATATACTGGTCAAGCTTCTTCATGGATGCTGACCTCAGTGCCGACGGCAGCAGGAAACTCACATTTGAAGCCCCATGGGACTTTGACTCCTCAATGGGAAACAGAGACCGCTGCACTGAAGGACAGGGCTTCTATGCTTCAAATATAGTCCCCTCTGCTGACGGAGATGACTACGAAGCAGCAAACCCATGGCTTCTGGTGCTCGCCTATGAGGACTGGTATCAGGATATGATAAAGGACAAGTGGACAAAGATCTATGACAGCGGCGTCTTTGACCGCACCTTCCAGCTCATCGAGGACGACAAGACCTCACTGGAAGAGGACTTCAACATGAATTACAGGCTATGGAATAACCTTATCTGCAATCAGGAATATGAAGATGAACTCTCAGAGCCGGCCAAAAGCTGTTTCAGCGAAAGATCTGCTGCTGAATATCTTCTGAAATGGCTGAGGAGCAGAGTGGAATTTCTCAACTCCCAGTGGCACAGATGATGATAAGAACGGAGCGTGACAATGAAATATACTATACTGAAAATATTTGAAGAGGACTACGGCTGCGAAGGCATCCCGGAAGACGAAGAGCTTATGTACAGCGTCCTTGTCCGTGATACAAATGGAAATGAAAAATGGCTGAGAGTCCCCGACAGCCGACTTACAGGTCTGAATACCGGGGATAGTCTGGAGGTAAAAGATGAAAGAGATATTTGAAAGGATCAGTGTAAGAAAATATGAGGACAGGCCTGTTGAACCTGAAAAAGCGGAGCAGATACTCCGTGCTGCAATGGCAGCACCCTCAGCAGGAAATCAGCAGCCATGGGAATTCTATTTGGTGACTGACAAGGAAAAGATCAGACAGCTTTCTGAGATAAGTCCATATGCTGCCTGTGCGGCAAATGCTCCTATGGTGATAGTCCCCTGTTACCGCACTGAGGACCTGCGCTGGAGCGAGACTGTCCTGATAGACCTTGCCTGTGCAGCAGAGAATATGCTCCTTGAGATAACATCTCTCGGACTGGGCGGAGTATGGCTCTGTGCCGCTCCTCTTGAGGACAGGATGACAAAAGCCGAGGCTGCACTGAGCCTGCCTAAGGGACTTCGTGCATATGCAGTCATACCTGTAGGCTACCCGGCTGAATCACGTCCCCAGCAGGACAGATTTGACAGGTCCAGGATACACTATATCTGAAAAAAAGCTTTCCGTCGGAATAATATCCCTGCGGAAAGCTCTTTTTTGACCTAAGTATCCTTACTTCAGATATGTAACATGATCCGAATTATAGTACTCCCAGCTGTCTGCGGAAACAAGTCCTTCACCGTAATCGACACGGTTATCCTTCACTGAAAAATCACTGAACCAGCCGTCCACAACATACATTCTCCGGCTTGTATTCTCTGCACCATAGGGCTGATCCATATACAGTGTATTATTCTCAAATACATGGTGATATCCCCAGCCCTCGGCCTGTTCATGCACTTCAAATGCAGCGACTATCTTTGGATTCTTGTTTCTGTAGCCTACATTGTCGTGAACATAGCAGTCATTGCCTTTCAGGTCAATAAAACTGCCGGCATAGTTCTCTCCCGTCATTCCGTCACCGTAGAAGGTGCAGCCGCATATCTCGGTATCAGTTGTATATTCCTTGACATCAATATGCTCGGCAGCAACATTCTTAAAGGTGCAGTCCACCACTTTATTGTGGTCGCACTTATAGTCAAAGCCGGTAGTCGACTTAGCGCTGCCGATATATACTCCCTCTCCGTATCCGGGAGAGCGCAGTCCGGTATCGTGGATATAGCATCCCTTGACAGTACAGTATGAGCTTCCGTCACGGACAGCCACAGCCTCCGCACCGAGAGTATGGAGCTCACAGTTTTTAATGACAGTATGGTTTGAATTATCCAGCACTATCCCCTTCTGAGAGTTAGTGCATACAAGTCCGTCCAGCACCCAGTGATCTCCCAGAATATGAAGAACATAACCGTGTTCTGTAGTATTTCCTTTCAGCACAGGAGGATCGTCAGGATCAAGAGCAGATAAAGTGATAGGAGCCTCCGGTGTACCGTCTGTTTCAGAGCTGATCATCTTTGAAGCACAGTCATACTCTCCCGGAGCCAGCTTGATAACATCACCGGGAGCCGCATTTTTTACTGCTGTATAAAGCTGAGATATATCCGTAACAATGATAACATTCTCATTTGCATTTCTGATAAGCTCGCTCCTCATCATGCAAAGATCAAAACCGTCTATCCTGCCGTCACCGCAGAGATCAGCAAGTCTCCAGTCTGAGATATGGGCATCCGGTGCGGAAAGCAGCCATTTCTGAAGGCACACTGCATCTGCTATACTGAATACACCGTCCCTGTTCAGATCACCCATGATATTATCCATTGAAAAGCCGGCAAACTCCTCGGAGAGACTGTTATCGGAAGCATAGTAATGATCCCATGAGAAAAGGATGTTTTTTTCTGCAAGATCAGAGGTAGAATAATAATTACTGCTGAGTGTACCTATACTCATGGGAGCGCTCTCCTTATCGAAGCACTCATTGTTTACCCAGAATCTCATCCTGCCGCCCACAGCCTCTTTCTGTGCAGCTATCCACTCCCTGATGACTTCTTCACTGTATCCGGAACCGCCGCAGTCCTGCGGAGCATAAACATCCACCGGTCTCAGTCCGGATACAGTGACAATATCACTGATAAAGCTGCTGTACTGAGCTGACGACGATATTTCCGGATTATAGAACGGACTTATCATCAGAGGCTTTTCCGGACACAGCTTTTCTATCATGTCCACGGAGCAGCCAATGCTCTTGCCGATAATTTCAGCATATTCTCCGCTGTCTGTACCGGCACAGGCGGAATCTATATTCCAGATCTCATTCGGATAATACCAGCCGGCGATCTGATCTCCGTATTTTTCACCATAGCGTTCCCATATCTCCTCTATGATATCAGCACAGCTTTTACCGTTGCTTGCTGACCAGTCCCTGAAATAGTCATCCGGCTCTCCCCAGCCATACTTCCACCACATCTCATCATAAAGAGTACCTATCCAGAGCTTTATCCCACATTTTTCCGCAGCTCTCAGAGCACATTCAAGAGTGTCCCCGTAATTATATTCCGGAGAATAAGAAGTCGGATAGAAGCAGCGGTACTCTGTGGAAGTATAGGCCGACGGATCACGTTCAGATGCGCCCTCAGCAGTTCCTCCGGACCTTATGATATCGAATACAGACTGTATTATAAGTGAATCAAAGCCTGCATCCCGTGCAGCCATAAATTCCTCTGACCAGCGGCTTTCGTTCCATTCACGGCAGTACCAGCCCTGTATGAATGAGGCAGTGAATTTTGAAGGTCTTTCCGCACAGTCGGCCTTCATCGGCAATGCTGCCGGCATTGCAAGCACAGCAGCTGCCAGCAATGATATCATTTTTTTCATAGCTTGCTCCTTTCAGATAATCTGACCGTTCCTCATAAAATAGCCTGAGACTATAATGCCTGACCTTTTCCTCCTGATATCTCGTTCAGAGCGTTTTCAAAGTCCTTATCCTGCTGAGCGGTACGCTTAGGCCTTCCCTTTGTACGGCCGCCGTTCCTGCGTATCTTTGCAGATACTGCCCTGAATTCAAGAAGTCCGGAGATATTCTCATCACTGTAGCGTCTGCCGTCCTGATCAAGCACGACGGCTCTTCTGCTAAGGCACATTGCTGCAAGGCCGTAGTCCTGAGTAACGGCAATATCTCCGGCACTGATAAGATTCACCAGTCTGAGATCAGCACTGTCAGCTCCTTTATCCACCACGATAGTCTCTGCGCCTTCACGATAGATCGAGTGAGAAGTATCACATATTATTGTACAGGGTATACCGTATTTTTTTGCAGTCCTGACGGCTATATCGACCACAGGACAGCCGTCTGCATCAATAAATATTTTCATTCAGCACTGACACCTCTTTTCTTATCATAAGCAATGTCTGCTCAGCAGCTAAAAATGAGCATGACATAAAGAAATAAGATCTGCAAGTCCTCTATCATGTAAAGAAGCAGACTGCGCTCCCCTGATACAGCAGAAGCAATATCCCACTTGCAGCAGTTATTGATTACACCTTAATTATATCACCCGTCTCCTCTCCGGTCAAGCCAAAAGACCAGAAGCTTTATATAAGAATAACTTATGATATAGATAAGAAATCAGTATTGATACAGCCCTGCTGATATGATATAATGAATGCAAAGCATTCATTATATATTTATTAAAATGCCCTTGCAGATACGCAGATCGGAGATCTGCTCACTGCATATCGGGCGATTATATCATAACGCTTGCGCTTTTATGATATAATATTTAAAACAGCTCTCTGCAAGACAGATCAGCATTTAAGAGACTTCAATTTCATCCCTCAACAATGTTTCACGATCAGGAAAGGTGATATCATGAAAAGAATAATAATAACCTCAGCACTCATTTCACTCAGTCTTTTAACCGTAGTTTCCTGCGGTAAAAAAGACTCCTCCGGCTACTCTGTAGTAGTCCCTACTGCTCCTGAAAAGGAAACAGCAGCAGTAAGTGAAAATGTGCAGGAAAGCACAGATGCAGCTTTCTCGACGAGTATGATCTCACCGGCAAGAATATCCGCCTGTTCGTCTGCCACGGCGGAAGCGGAGCATCGTCAACAGTCTCATCTGTAAAGGAGCTTGAACCCGGTGCAAATGTTGATGATGACCCACTGACTATATACTGGAACGACATTCCGGAGGCTGAGAGCAAGATAAGTGACTGGCTTGAATAAGACCCGTACTATCTCAGGACATTATCATATATAAATTCTGCCCCGAAGCGATAAAGTTCGCTTCGGGGCATTTTGTTTTATTCAGGATATTCTGTTCTTACTTTATTTTTATAACTGCTTTGATACCGCTGTCCAAAGCAGAGCAGAAGATCTCTCCGTCGCCAGGATCACCGGCAACACTGCCATAGTGTATCGGCACAGCGTATTCAGGGCGGATAGTATTTGCCAGCTTTGCTGCTTTTTTAGCATTCATGGTGTAAGTACCTCCGGCCGGCAGCAATGCTATTTCACATTTTACCTGCTGATTCTCCGAAGTGATATCAGTATCTCCGGCAATATAGATCCGTCCGTGTTCCTGACTGTTTATGATATATCCGACCCAGCCCTTTGACTTCGGATGAAACGGCTTAAGCTTATTGTATGCCGGAACAGTCTCAAAGCTTATCCCCTTAACATCAAACTTTTCATTGGCGGAGATATTTCTTACCACAATGCCAAGCTTTCCGGCCTCAGTATTGTCCTTTGTACAGACTATGACCGTGTCCTGCTTCATTACCTTTCTGATGTCATCAGGAGAAAAATGGTCGAAATGGCCGTGAGTAATAAGGATGATATCCGCATCATGAGGCTCATTTTCTATTTTGAACGGATCCGAATAGATTATTTTCCCTGCATCGATCCTGATACTGCTGTGTGTATTTATTGTTATAAAATCAAGCATGGCTGTGTGTTCCTTTCTGAATCTAAAGTCACAGAATGGTGTAATAAACATATAACAAAGACGATCATCCGTCATAAATACCGACTACTACCTGTCTCTGAGTCCCATCATCGGTACAAGTGATAATAGTTATCCTGACGTCGCCGAAATCCTTCAGCACACCGATCTCATCCGGATCAACAATAAAGCTTTCCCTGACCGTATAAGAATACATTTTCTTATCCTTATCATACAGTCTGATCTTCATGCCGGGACGAACTTTTTTCAGGTTATTGAAATATTCCTTATAGATCGTACTGCTGTGGCCGGCAATGCAGTAATTTCCTTTTCCGAAATCTCCTGTCCCCTCAAAATGGCCTGCCGCTTTTGAGAGAGTTTTATTATCTGTCCCCTCAAGGACCGGAGCTTTTATATTCAGGTCAGCTATCTCCACAACAGGATTTTCCCGCATTAGTTTTTGTTTCTGGTATTCCCTGTAGAGCTTTCTGCCGCCGAAAAAAGCGAGTATGCTCATGCCGGCGACCACAGCAGCAAGTCCGGAAAAGAACAGTACACGCTGCTTGATGGATTTTTTTGCACCGGCTTTATTTTTCACATTATCCTGCATTTTTACTGATTTCTGAAATGGGACTGTTTTTGCCTGGAAGCACTATATCCGGATTTTTCACCGAAAGCTTCCGTGCAACAAAAACAAAGCTGGATCCTGATAAAAACAGGCTGATAGATCCGAACATGATATAACTCCTTATCTTAAACATATGATGTGTCAGCAAATAATAACGCTCCCGGTCAGTCGATTTTGTGCGGTGCTGCATAAAAATTATACACTATATACCGCCTGATGTCAAGCATCGGCACATTATTGCCGGCCTACCTGCTGACCTCATCAAGCTTTTTCAAGGTATCGGAAAGTATCTCCTTTCTCAGGTCCGTAAACCACTCTGAAAAAGCTGCGGTATCGAAAGCATAGGTCTTATTGAGTTCGTACTCATTCTCCGACCATGTATCCAGCGGAGACTCATTATGCTGTATCAGTGCTTCCAGCTTATCGATAGCTTTAAAAATTTTCGCCTCCACAGTCTGCTGTGCGTTCATCTCCTCAAAGAGTGCTGAGAACCTTTCCGAGACACCGTCCGGCAGAGCTTTTATCCAATTATCCATAAGCTCATCCTCTGCTGCTCTGTCATCATCAGTCTTAATGAATGTCGGGATATCCCCGGTAAAGCACTCCCCAAGATCGTGTACGATACACATTTCCACTACTCTGTTTATATCCGCCTCCGGGAATACCTCCTTAAGCAGAAGTGCCATAAGCGAAGCCCTCCAGCTATGTTCGGCAACGCTCTCTGTCCTTCTTTTTGAAGTAGTGCAATGTCTGGGAGTATCCTTTAATTTTTCGGCTGTATGAAGTATATCAAGAAATTCCTCTGCTTTCATTTTTCCTCCTTTAAAAGCACAAAGGGAAAGGCGCAAATGCACTTTCCCTTTTGAACGGATATTAAGTCAGCATCAAAAATACTGATGCTCGTGAATCATTTTATTTTGCAGCTTCCTCATCATGATGTCTTATCTGAGCACGCTTGATCTTTCCGCCGAGAGTTTTCGGGAGCTCATCCACATACTCGATAACACGGGGATACTTGTAAGGAGCAGTCATATGCTTTACATGATCCTGAAGCTCCTTTGTAAGCTCAGGAGACGGAGTATACCCCTTTGCAAGCACTACAGTAGCCTTTACTACCTGACCTCTGATAGGATCAGGAGCGCCTGTGATAGCTGACTCAACAACTGCAGGATGAGTAAGGAGAGCGCTCTCTACCTCAAATGGTCCTATACGGTAGCCTGAACACTTTATAACATCGTCATTTCTGCCGACGAACCAGTAATATCCCTTTGAATCACGCCATGCAACATCGCCGGTATCATAATTCTCACCGCCGAGAACAGCCTCTGTGAGTTCGGGATTCTTGTAGTAGCCGCAGAAAAGTCCGGTGGGGTGCATTTTATCGATACCGCAAACCATTATGCTGCCCTCTTCACCGTCCTCTGCCTCAGTACCGTCCGGGCGGAGAAGGTGGATATTGTAAAGCGGGGAAGGCTTTCCGGTAGAGCCGGGTTTCGGTTCAATCCACGGGAAGTTTGCGATAAGTACTGTACCCTCAGTCTGGCCGAAGCCCTCACGCATTTTTTTGCCTGTGAGCTCGTAGATACGGTTGAAAACCTCAGGATTGAGAGGCTCACCTGCATTACAGAAATTCTGTATTGATGACAGGTCATACTGAGTCATATCCTCCTGAAGCATGAAACGGTACATTGTAGGCGGAGCACAGAATGTAGTCAGCTTATAATGGCTTATTACCTCAAGGATATCCTTGGCATTGAATCTGCCGGTAAAGTCATAGGCGAACTGTATAGCACCGCATATCCACTGTCCGTAGAGCTTTCCCCAGCCGAACTTTGCCCAGCCGGAATCTGATATGGACATATGGAGCTTATTCTCCTGAACCTGATGCCAGTACTTTGCAGTGACGATATGTCCGAGAGGATGTGCAAAATTATGACAGACCATCTTAGGCATACCAGTGGAACCGGATGTGAAATATATGAGCATAGTATCAGTTGCCTTGGTAGCCTGATCGTCAGTCGGGCGCTCAAAGGTATCCGGATACTTTGCGATCTCTTCCTCAAAGAAATCCCAGCCCTCGCAGGGTTCGGCAACAGCTATCTTTCTGCGGAGAGTCTTTATCTCCGGAGCAGCCTCATTGATCTGTCTGCGGATATACTCATCATCGCAGGCGATGATTGCAGAGATCTCTGCCATATTTCCTCTGTATGATATATCATGAGCTGTAAACAGAAGGTTTCCGGGAATGAGGATAACTCCCAGCTTATGGAGTGCGGTAGCGATGACCCAGTACTCCCAGCGGCGGCGAAGTATAAGGAGCACTACATCTCCCTTTTTAAGGCCGAGGCTGCGGAAATAGTGGCAGGTCTGGTTTGAGAGCTTTGAGATATCTGTGAATGTGAAGGTACGCTCCTTTTTATCATGGCTGAGCCATACCAGAGCCTTCTTATCAGGTTCCTGCTTTGCCCACTCATCAACGATATCCCAGCCGAAGTTGAAATCCTCCGGAACGTTTACACGATAATTCTGTACGAAATCCTCGTATGAATCGAATTCAATGCGGGGAAGATAACGGTCTAAAAGCATTTTAACAAAAACTCCTTTGTATATACTTCAGTAAAGTATTTTATTCAGCGATAACAGTCAGAAATCTTGCTTTAGTATCGCCCACGCAGCGCTGTCCATGGAGGTAAGTCGGGTTGAAGTAGATAGAATCACCTTCATTGAGAATTATCTCCTGGTCCTCAAATACAACAGCAACAGTGCCCTTGAGTACAAGGTTGAACTCCTGGCCGGTATGCTTTACCAGCTTTGCAGGCTCATCAGACGGCTCAAGTGTAACAAGGAGCGGCTGCATAATCTTATTGGCATAACGGAAAGCAAGATCCTTGAAGCGATAGCCCTCATATCTGCTGATGCTTCTGCCCTTGCCCCTGCGGACAACATGAAATGTATCTATACGGCTGGGTTCGCCGGTAACGAGCTCATTAAAATCAACGCCGAATTTATTTGCGATCTCATAGATGACGCTTATGGGAAAATCTCCGTTTTCTTCATATCCAGCATACTGCTCCACCGGTATTCCCAGTTCCTGAGCAAGCTGTTCCTGTGTATGATCGCAAACTTCCCGCAATTCACGGATCCTTGCAGCGATCTCATTAATAGTCTCCATAACGTGACCTCCTTAATAATTGGTACATAAGTATTATCATATCACATTTTATATGGTTTTGTCAAGAATAATGGATAAAAATCGGCTCAAATGCAATCAAAAATCGCCACATTATCCATTAAACAGGAGAGACAGGAGCTCTACAGGAATAATCACCGCAGAATATCAGCAGGTAAAGACTGCCTGTCTCTCAGATTATAAGCTTATCTTTTATCATATGCCGTTTTCTCGAATATCCTGAGGTCACGGCGTTTCAGTGCAGCCTCCAGAAGCTCCGGAAGCTTTTCCGGCGGGCAGGCAAAACATGGTATCCCCAGTGAAGATGCCTTTTCTGCAAGACCTGATTCAAAGCAGGGCTTTCCGCTGTCAGATATAGCAAGAAGTATCACCAGATTTACTCCTGAATCCTTAAGCTCCTCCAGTCTGCGGATAAGCTGAGCCCGGTTGCCGCCCTCATAAAGGTCAGTAACGATGAACATGGTAGTTTTATCCGGCTCAGTGACAAGCTCCTGACAGTAAGCAACAGAGTTGTTGATATCCGTACCTCCGCCAAGCTGTATACCGTATAGCAGCTCCACAGGGTCACTGCAAAGGTCGGTCAGGTCATTGACGGCAGTATCGAAAGCGACTATATGAGTCCTGACTGAACGTATGCTTGCGAGAATACACCCCATTATAGAGGAATAAATAGCTGATTCCCCCATTGAGCCGCTCTGGTCGATATCGAGAATCACTGTCCTGGAAGCAGAACGGGAAGCTCTCTCGTAGAAGTAGAACCTCTCCGGAAGCAGTACCCTTCTCTGAACATCGTAGTTTTTAAGGTTGCGGCGGATAGTCATTTTATAGTCAAGCGCCGCAGCCGAGGGTATAGGTGAATGCTCACGGCGATTCAGAGCTGCAGTTACCGAGCGCCGCAGGTCGTCTGCCAGCCGTCTGTTGATATCCTCAACTATTTTTGCTATATATGCCCTTGCATTTTCCTTTGATTTTTCCGGTATCTGATCCTTGAGCATGAGCAGAAGTGAAGCAGTCGAAACATCAGGCTCCAGCTCCTCAAGCATTTCGGGCTCCATCAGCAGTTGTTTCAGCCCTTTGCGTTCGATAGCATCCTTCTGAATGACCCTGATCTCCATTGGTGAAAAAAGCGAGCGTAGATCTCCCAGCCATTTGGTCAGCATAGGAGAAGAGGGGCCATGTCCGCCAAGCTTTCCGCTGCCTGAGCTGTTTCCGCCGTATATCTGTGAAAGTGCTGTATCCATAAGGATATCCTCAGCAGAAAGGCCTCCGCAGCCAAAGGACTCAAGCTGCTTCTGTGACTCAGCCCCCAGTATAAGTCTCCACCTTTTAAGTATCTGCATATCTTCCATATCAAATATCTCCAAAATCAAAATCGTCCAGTTCGTCGATAGTCTGCTGTTCCTCTGCTGTGACTTCAGCGGTTATGATCTCAGCAGCCTGCTGGGAAGATATGCCCAGCACCTCTCCAATATTCTCAGCAATATCATTTTTCTCCGCCGGAGTAAATTCGGCAAAGGTTCGCCTGAGAGCGATAAGAACAGGCTTGAATTCCTCATCATCAAGGCCTCTGATAAATCCGCAGAGCTTCTCCCAGAGTGTAAGCCTGCCTATGAGACTGCGGCGGTTGCGCCTTGCAAGTCCCTCAAACCAGGCTGCTCCCTCTGCAGGAGGAGTCCCCTTAGAGAGGCGGCGGGATACCAGCTCAGAAAGCTTATCCGGTGAGATCTCTCCTTTTTCTGCAAGAAGAGCACAGGCAAAGCCTGAGACAAGAGGATTTACAATGTCACTGTCAGCTATCTCAGAAAGGAGCTTTCTGAGCCGGCCGCTGTCGAGGAAATCGTGAGCAAGACAGGCATCATAGACCGCAGCTGCAGCATTTATCATATCCTCCGCCGCACCGGCATCACATATACAGGCTGAGTAGGCCTGTAAACAGAATTTCAGGAACAGCTGGCTGATTATGCCTGTCAGAGGCTCGGGATCAAGCTTTCTGATGCTTCCGAAGCGTACTATAGCTGACAAGGTGCCGATGGTCCTGCCCTCATCTGAAGGGGAAGCGCAGTCTGCTGCCATTTTCTGAACAGCGGAGACCGCAGTTTTTATGCAGTCAGGAAGTCCGCAGAGCATGGCTGTATAAAGCGTTTCAGCCGTAGTGCTCAGATCCTCCGAGTTTATAAGCTTCATATCAAGAGAAGCTCTTGCAGCCTCCTCTACTGTATCACCGTTCAGTGAAGCTTCAACTATCTGAATCTCTGTCTCAGGGGTCCAGCTCACCATCCATTTTTCCGACCAGGTAGCATTATCCTGAGCTGCGGCTAACTTTTCGCCAAAATTTACTCCTGCCTGCCTCAGCCTGTGCATGAAGAAGGAGCGGTTCAGGTCAAGGAAGGCTGACTTCTCAGACTTTACCCGCAGGTTCTCACGCAGATCAAGATCCAGCTCCTGGGCAGAGGCTGTACGGAACCTTTCAAGCTTTAGCTCTTTTAGCTGATGCATGAAGTCCTCCTGCACCGAAGTGCAGACTGTACCCTCTGGAAGCTCACCTATCCTGGTACCTATCTCAACATCAGCGCAGGCAAGGGATATCTCACCGAAACTGCCGTGTCCGAGACAGGTCACAGCAGCATCTCTCAGATCAGAAAGTGCCGGCAGTCTTCCTCCACGCATAGCAGCCAGAGTTTCTCCCAGACGCTGAGCCTCTATCACCTCTGCCGACGAAGCAGAAAAGCCGTTCCCACGCTGATATGCAGCAAGCCTTGAAAGATATTCAGGAGCAGTATTTTCCAGTGTTCCCCTGATCCGGTTATTCCAGAGCAGCTCAAAATATGCCGGAGCTTTGCTGCCTGCTCCATAGCCTGAGCGAGAAGAGAGACGGTAGTATGAATAGGGCATCAGCGTTGACTTTGCTCCGACTATATTCAGCTTCTCCGTAAGCTTAAAATCCTTTTCGGTAAATGGTATATTCTTTATCCCGCTGGTATGGAAAGCGCCTGTTATGACCGCAGCTTTTCCGTATTTCTCCTCAGACTCTGCTATTCTCCGGCGCATATATGCCTCACGCAGTTCATTATGCTCATCAGACTTTGAAAATTCACGGATGGATCTTCCGTATTCCTCAGCAGCAGCGATAAAGTCCTCATAATTTTCAGAGTGCTCGAACCGGTATTCCCAGAATGTATCGGTATCCAGACCAGTCAGCTTTTCAAGCTTAGAATATATGCTCTCACCGTCGGCTGCCTCTCTTTCATTTTCCTCTGCTGCAAGGATACTGCCTGATGGAAGATCACAGAATTCCACAGGAACGCTGTGTTTTTTTGCCCATAGCATAGCCTGATATTCCGGAGAGAACTCAGCCATAGGATACATCACCGTCCGCACCGGAGCTTCTGTGGTATACGCAAGTATGGCCGCAGGCAGCCTTACCTTTCTGCCGCAGAGGCCGTCTATCAGTGCGCTCAGGTCAGAGGGACCTTCTATGAGCACAATATCCGGAGCAGTCCGGTCGAGAAATTCCCTTACATAATACGCACAGGCCGGAGACAGATGTCTTACGCCGTAATACTCAGCCATTATGCGTTACGCTCCCTGCATTCCGCATAGAGTGAGGCATAGTCACTGCCCTTTTTCCGCATAATATTTTCGAGATATTCCTCCCAGGCCGCCTTATCCTTGTCGTCATCCTTGACTACAGCTCCCTGTAAAGCGGCAGCCAGCTCAGAATCGGTGACCTTGCCGTTTCCGAAGCTTCCTGCCAGCGCCATACTGTTGACCATCAGCGATATAGCCTCAGCTGAGGAGAGCACACCGCTGGTAGGCTTTATTTTCAGCTGACCATCCAGAGTTTTGCCCTCACGGAGCTCACGGAATACTGTAACTATCTTTACAAAATCGCTGTCAGCCGGCATAGCGGAATTCAGCTCCATATCCTTTGAGAGCTGAGCCACACGGGTCTTTACAATATCTATCTCAGTCTGCATATCTGCCGGCGGAGGAAGGATAACGATATTGAATCGTCTTTTCAGCGCCGATGACATTTCGTTCACGCCCTTGTCACGGGTATTGGCAGTTGCAATAATGGAGAAGCCCTTCTTCGCAGCCACTTCTTCCGAGAGTTCTGGGATGGATATGCGTTTTTCCGAGAGTATGGAAATGAGTGCATCCTGGACCTCGCTGGCGCATCTGGAGATCTCCTCGAATCTTGCGATAGTACCTGTTTCCATAGCATTGTATATAGGGCTCTTCACCAGTGAATCAAAAGACGGCCCCTGTGCAAGGAGCATGGCATAATTCCATGAATAGCGTATCTGCTCCTCAGTAGTGCCGGCAGTTCCCTGTATCACCTGTGAGGAATTGCCGTTTATAGCAGCAGTAAGGTGCTCTGAGAGCCATGATTTAGCAGTTCCCGGTTCTCCGATGAGAAGAAGCGCACGGTCAGTAAGCAGGGTAGCTATACATATCTCCACCACTCTTCTGTCGCCCATATATTTCGGAGTTATCTCCGTATCTCTGACCTTTCCGCCCATGATATATTTGAGCACCGAAGCCGGTGACATCTGCCAGCCCTCAGGTACCGGTGATTTTTCGTTTGCTATCAGTGCATCTATTTCATTTTTATAAAGCTGTTCTGCTGACAGCCTGAGAATATCCTGTGCCATTGTAATTACTCCTTTACTCCGTGATTTGCGAGGACACGTTTTATATCATCCATAAAAACGTTATTGTATGAGAACTTATCGGACTTCATTTCAGCCATAAGCCTTTTGCAGTCGCCTATGATGACTTCCTCAGGGATAGAATTATTTTCTATGTAATAGGTCCAGTACCTTGGGTGATCGTGTTTAAGGATGAACCTTGCATAGTTATATACCATTCCGTCAAGAGGCCTTGAAGCCACCTTGGGCAGCAGCAGCATAGCCTCATCGCAGGGATAATTCCTTATCATATTCCATGCGAATTTTTCCGCAGCGTCTCTGACTCTTTCACGGTCAGAAGACTGACATATGCCCAGAAGGTACTGAAACAGCGTACATCTCTGCTTCATGTTTTCAAAAGCGATATCACGCTCCCGGCCTGTTTTAAGCAGTGCCTGTATCTCGTTATGGTCATACACGACAACAGGGTCCGTCATAAAGGAAAGAATATCATCGGTGATCGATCTGAACAGCTTGATATTAAGGTAATCCTCACTGCTTGAGCTATAATTTCTCCTGAGCCTGTACCATCCGTCAGGTGTTGCAAATATATGGCGGATGATATAGATCACATCCCTGTCATATGATCTATGGTCGGTACATATCTTTTTGCAGGCATTTTCCGGATCCTCTGTCAGCTCCAGAACAAGTGCAGATAATGAGAAATACACAGGATATTTACTGTAAAGCCTCCTTATCATATCACGGTAAACTGCATCCTCATGTTCAAAGAGATTACTGATAAGCGGTTTGTTGATGGATGTATAACTCGGCTCTTTGCTGTAAGGTACTTTTTCCGGATCACGTTTATAGTAATCCTCAGCCCATCTTTCATAAACATCGATAATACCGTCCTTTTTATTTGCAAGAAGATCATAATACCCGTATTTGAAGGGATGCTCAGGGTCTTTATCCTTTATTCCGTTTTCTATAACATGGAGATTTTCTTTGCGGGCATAATTTTCAGCTGCTTCCCCATATGAAGTGACAAGGAATTCAAAGCTTGTGCTTTTCGGACTGTCCGCCATTTTCTTTATCGGAGCCTCCGCAGCTTCTGAGTTGAGCTTTGCAAGTGAAAGAAGGGCTGCATTCTTCACTTTTCCCTTTGAAATTTTATAAAGAGTTGTAAGCTTCTCCTCATTATCTGCGGAATAAGCCATTGCCTCTATAGCAGCTATGCGTATCCCCTGCGGATCACTTTCATCTTCAGCAAGAGCTGTATAGCGGTCATTATATTTATCACGGTACACACTGCTTATGAACCTGACCTGATTGCCTGTAGCTCTGCTGTCAGAGAGATCAAGTGAATCAAACAGCAGCGTAACGATAGTTTCTCCGTAAACAGCTTCAGCATTAACAAGAAGGTCTGCCACACCTGTACCGTTCTTTCCGGCTATATCCAAAAATGCAGAAAGTATCCTCGGGTCTGCAAGGCATCTGAAAAACTCCCCGTCATACTCCTGATCTGCATATTGAGTTTTTCTGATCTTCTCTCTGTTGGCTTCAAGAGCATTGAGAGTGAGCTGTGCAGGCTTAATGTACTCTCTCGGCTCAGCCGGAGCAGTTTCGGAGCTGTCGGCAAAGGTACCCTGAGTCACAGCAAGAGCATCAGCAAGAGCGATACAGTCGATGATATCAGCCGCCTTATTCTCCGATCCAAGAAGAGCACTGCACATAGCGTAAAGCCGTCCGAACACTTTATTCGCCTCTGACATAGGCTGAAAAGCCTCGATCGCACGTTTCAGGCGAAAATCCTCAGCAATAAGTGAGCATCCTGCGGCAGCCGAAGCATAAAGACGATTTCTCAGTTCATAAAAGGGATTTGTTCTGACTTCCATAATTTCCTCCTTAAAGCCTTATAATGCTGTTTTCCGTGACTACAGAGAACGGACATAACAAGAAGCGGTGTTCATCGGAGTCATATACAAGTCCGCCGAAAACAGCTCCGCCGCTGAGGTTGCCCGCAATAAGCCTGAGTGAATCACAAGCACCGGGATATGCAGAGTGTTCACGCAGCGCAATAGTCTCATCTCCGCATTTCACAACACCATGACCGTCCCGGGCATAGCCTATGGAGTCAAATTTTATAAGTACCGCAGCATATGGGCGGGAAAGAGTATTTTTCAGTTCATTCTTCGCCATTTTCACCGCAGCCGAGATAGTGGGCTGAGCCTTGGATATAGCCTGCCGGAAATCCTTTTCCTCAGTCGGCAGCGCCTCTGCTTCCTCCCAGCGGACACGTCTGTTCATGCCTCCGGGGTAGAGATAGAGTTCTCTGGCGATATAAAGATCAAATCTGGCATCCTCTGTCTGAATATACTTCAAAGCCTTATACGGCCGGATATTGTCGGTGCGGAAGATATCCCCGGTATCCAGGTCTATCCAGAAGCCCTCATCCACAACAGTCTGCCGTGAGGGAAGGTCTATACGGGCGAATGAGAGCTGAAGAAGAGCCGTATTTTCCCTGTAAAGTCCAAGCTCCTTCAGCTGAGAGAGCTTCCATACCCCTCCCATTTCTTCGTACAGGATATTATCCTCAGGCAGGACTTCACCGGTCTCGAGCTTAGAATCTATATAATCACGGCTTTTCCTGACAGCCGAGCCAAGTCTTACACAAAGAGCTATTATGCGTGAAGTTTCACTGTCATCAGGGGTCTCGGAAAGTGTCTGTACCGCACTGATAATATCGTTCATAATGGCCTGAGGCTCCGGGAGATAGTAGTCACCCAGCTGCTTTGCAAGACCTGCATACTGAGCGCAGGCAGCCTTATTCAGAGAACCAATACCGTTGCTGAGGATATCATGCACGAATCTTTCAGCCAGCTCCAGCCCCTCACGCTGCTTTTTAAGTTTTTTTGCCGCAGCAGACTTGTTCTGCTTCGGAGCAGCCTTCTGAGCATCTGGTGAAGCTGCTTTTTCAGCACGTTTCTCTATCTTTTCACGCTTTCTTGCAATATCCTCCGGTACCTCCCCCACAGTGAAGTCCTTCTGAGCCGTCCAGTCATACATAAGAGCCAGACAATGCTTGCAGGGTATCTGTCTGCTGGGACAGGAGCATCGGAATACAGCTGTATCACCTGAAAGGTCAACAGAGGCATTATAGGGCTTGCTGCCGCTTCCGTAGCAGTCACCGAATATCAGAGTATTATCCGCAGATATGCAGAGTTTCCTGAACCCTCCGTTTTTTGAGATCTTTTTTGCATTTGTTAGAGCAGAAGAATTCACCGCATGAGAACTGATGAATTCTTCAGTTATAGTTTTTACGTCAGACATAGTTACCTCCTTGCGAAGAAAAAATACACATATATTATATCATATCTTCGCATCAATTTCAACAAAAACAACAAAAATCTTTTATAGATTTTGGAAAATGATCTGAGCAGACTATGGACATTTTCAGATTTTTATGTTATTATAGTTATATAATAAACGAGATCACCCGCAATGACATGGAGGTATTTATTATGGAAAATATTGAAAAGGTATGCCGGTTCCTCGATGAGGCTCAGACCTACTATCTCGCTACAGTTGAAGGCGACCAGCCAAGAGTCAGACCATTCGGCACAGCACTTATCTATGACGGCCGTCTCTATATCCAGACAGGCAGAGTGAAGCCTGTATCAAAACAGATCGCTGCAAATCCCAAAGTAGAGATATGTGCCTTCAAGGACGGTAAATGGCTCCGTGTTTCAGGAGAGCTCGTAGATGACAATAACCGTGAAGTCAAGGTGGCAATGCTTGAAAAGATACCCGCACTGAAATCTATGTACAGTGTTGACGATGACAATACACAGGTGCTCTATTTCAAAAATGCAACAGCTGTATTCAGCTCTATGACAGAGGCACCTGAAACAATCACCTTCTGATCTGAAAAATACATATTGCAGAGCATATAGAGGCACACAGCTTGTGTGCCTCTTTTTTATCAGCATCAAAAAAATGTCAGAACGGAGCATCCGGAATAAAATGGAGTTGAAACGCAGTTCCCGCCGTGATATAATTTAAACTGGTCTTGGAAGCAAGGCTTATATTTATAGCAGAAAGTTAGATTAATCTAACAATTAAGAAGTTTAAAATGAAAGGGCAGATATAAAATGAACGAAGATCTTTTTGAGACCCTTGACAAGGCTGGTTTCGGTTCTAATGTTCACGAGGTGGCCTCAGAGGGAGAATGCAGAGTGCTTAGGCTGGATGATGACTCCGGAGAAGGATTTATGACAATGTATCGTGTATTTAAGGGAATATACCTTATGTACAACGATTTTCATCTGAAAAGCTGTAATTCCGAGTATCAGAATGCAGAAACAGTGCTTTGCATTGACCACTGCCGTGAAGGGCGGATAGAGCATACAAACGCTCTGGGCGGACATTACTACATGGAAGCCGGAGACCTGCGTATCGACAGGCGTATTCACCACGAAGGAAAAGTCGAGCTGCCGCTGTCTCATTATCACGGCATAACTATAGGATTTATGCAGGGACTGGCCGAAGCATCGCTGAAAAAGGAGCTCCCCTTTTTTACCGCAGACCTGAAAGCCATAGGAGAAAGGTTCTGTCATAACAGCAAGGAATTTATCATCAGAGAAAACGGTCCTCTGAACCTGCTGTTTACTCAGCTCTATCATCCGCCTAAGAGCGTCAGACTGGATTATTTCAAGATCAAAATATCAGAGCTGCTGCTCTGGCTGAGCACAATAGACCCTGCACAGCTGACCGAGCAGAGACAGTATTATCCTGCAAGCCAGACTGACAAGGTCAAGGAGCTTCATTCGCTGATAACAGATAATCTTGAAAGATCATTTACCGTCAGCGAACTATCAGAGATATCAGGTATGCCAGCTGCTACCCTGAGGAAAGTTTTCAGGGCAGTTTACGGTGCTCCGATATATCAGTACATCAAAAGCTATAAAATGAAAGCCGCCGCCGCAATGCTCATCTCAGAGAGCGGCATAAATATCGCAGAGATATCACAGCGGCTCGGCTACGACAATGCATCAAAGTTTTCTGCGGCATTCCGTGACGTCATGGGCACAGCGCCTCAGAATTACAGAAAAAGGCAGGAGGAATCATAATGGGAAAAGATAAAAGCGGCTCCTTTGGCTGGCTTCTCAGTCAGTCAGGCGAGCGAAAAGGGAAATTCATTGCAAGCGTTATTCTTGCAGCACTGAGCATGATATGCGGTATCGTGCCCTACTATTTCATTGCAGATATAGTAAAGGACCTGCTCAGCGGCAGCACTGACAAGAGCGCATATATACTGAACTGTGTCATAATACTTGCGCTGTGGCTGGGACATTCGCTGTTTCATGCACTTTCAACAGCAAACTCCCACCTTGCAACATTCCACACCCTTGCAGTGATAAGAAAAAAATCACTTGACAAGCTGGCAAAAATGCCGCTGGGCAATGTTATAAGTCAGCCTTCGGGAGCACTCAAAAGCACAATAGTAGAGCGCATAGACAGCATTGAGACTACCCTTGCACATATACTTCCTGAATTTACAACGGGAATAGGAGCACCTATAATCATAATTATATACACATTTATCATAAGCTGGAAGCTTGGTCTCGCAGCACTTATCACAGTCCCGCTGGGAATCATATGCTATGCTCTTATGATGTTCGGATACGAAGAGAACTATGCGAGAACTGTCAGGGCAACAAAAGCTCTCAATGCCGTTACAACTGAATATATCAACGGTATCGAGGTAATAAAGGTATTCGGAAAGGCTCAGTCAAGCTATGAAAAATTCGCTGCCGCAGCAAAGGAAAGCGCCTCCAGCTTTGTTGACTGGATGAGAAAATGCAACGTTTATATGACTTTTGCAATGTGCATAATGCCTGCCACTATGCTCTCTGTTCTGCCTATCGGCGGTATAATGGCCATTCACGGCACCATAAGCACTGCTGACTTCATCACTGTTATAATCCTTACAGTAGGACTTATAGAACCTCTTATCGGAGTAATGTCCTACTCCGACGATATCGCACAGATGGATACCATAGTCACCGAAGTAAGGAACATATTAGACGCTCCCGAAATGGAGCGCCCTGAGAAGCTTACAAAGAATATCAGCGGCGGAGACATCGTACTTGACGATGTGCATTTCAGCTATTCAGACAAGGAGATACTCCATGGTATTTCAATGACCATACACAGCGGAGAATTCATAGCACTTGTAGGACCTTCCGGCAGCGGAAAATCCACAGTTGCAAGACTTATCGCAAGCCTTTGGGATACAGACAGCGGCAGCATATCCCTGGGCGGAGTTGATATCAGGGACATCCCTCTCAACGACTACAATAAAAAGATAGCCTACGTCTCACAGGACAACTTCCTTTTTGATCTTTCAGTGCGTGAGAACATCCGTCTCGGTGACCAGTCAGCCACAGATAAGGAAGTGGAAGAAGCTGCCAGGAAATGCGGCTGCCATGATTTCATAATGGGACTTGAAAAGGGCTATGATACTGTTGTAGGAACCTCCGGCGGGCATCTCTCAGGCGGAGAGCGTCAGCGTATCGCCATTGCAAGAGCAATGCTGAAAAATGCAGATATAATAATCCTGGATGAGGCTACAGCCTATACCGACCCTGAAAACGAAGCTCTTATCCAGCGCAGTGTGGCCAGTCTTGTAAAGGGAAAAACTCTGATCGTTATCGCACACAGACTTTCCACAGTAAAAAATGCTGACAGGCTTTACGTCATCAGTGACGGAAATATCGAGGAACAGGGCACACATGACGAACTGCTGGCAAAGAATGGTCTTTACAGTTCAATGTGGACTGCACATATCTCAGTAAAGGACGGCGAAAACGATGTTTAAGATACTGAAAAACTTCTTTGCTTTCTGCGATGCAGAGGACAGAAAGCGCTTCTACGCTTCAATAGTCCTGAGCCTGTTTCAGGCACTGTTTGAGGCTCTGAAAATACCTGCCATAGCCTGCATGGCAAAGGCACTTCTCGATGATGATGTGACCGGAAAGACCTGTCTGACCTGTCTGTGCATAATGCTTGTAAGCATTATCGGTTCAGGCTCATTCAAGGCAAAAGCAACTATGCTCCAGACTGAGGGCGGATATAACACCTGCGCTAACAAGCGTATGCAGCTTGCTGAGCACCTGCGCTACCTGCCCATGGGCTACTATAATGAAAACAGTCTCGGAAAGATAATGTCCGTTACCACAAACACAATGCAGAATCTTGAAAATGTTGCAACACGAGTAGTTATGCTCGTATGCTCCGGACTTCTCACAACAGCTGTCATCACAGCAATGATACTTTTCTATGACTGGCGGATAGGACTTATCCTCTGCGGCGGACTTGTGATATTCTTTATAATAAACAGCGGAATGATGAAGGTATCTGCCGGAATGGCAAAACAGAAAATTGAGAAGGACTCAGCCCTTGTCGCAAAAGTAATAGAGTACATACAGGGCATCTTCGAGGTCAAAGCTTTCCGTCTTACCGGAGACAGGAGCCGTGAGCTCAACTCTGCAATAGACGAGAATGAGAATGCCAACTCCGCCATGGAGCTCAGACTTATCCCCTTTATGACAATGCAGAGCTTCTGGCTCAAGGCAGTCGGAACAGTGATAGTGCTTGTCTCAGTCCTGCTCCATATAGACGGAAGTATGGACCTGCTCACCACTATCATCATGATAATCAGCTCATATCTTATATACGCGCAGCTTGACAATGCGGGAAAATACTCCGCCCTGCTCAGAACAGTTGATGCAAGTGTTCGTCAGGCTCAGGAGATACTTGATACTCCCCAGATGGACATCTCAGGCGAGGATATCAGACCTGAGAGCCACAATATAGCTGCTGAAAGCATCAGCTTTGCCTATGAAAAGAGAAAGATCATCGATGACATAACTATTGATATACCTGAACACACGACCACTGCCATAGTAGGACCTTCAGGCGGCGGAAAGACTACCCTCACATCGCTTCTTTCACGTTTCTGGGATGTTGACGAGGGCAGAGTAACACTTGACGGCAGAGACGTCCGGGAATACAGTATGGATGCACTGATGAGAAATTACAGCTTTGTTTTCCAGAGGGTATATCTCTTTGCAGACACCATTGCAAACAATATACGTTTTGGTCAGCCGGAAGCGCCTATGGAAAAGGTCATTGAAGCTGCCAAAAAAGCCTGCTGTCACGACTTTATAATGAGTCTCCCCGACGGTTATGATACAGTTATCGGTGAAGGCGGAGCCTCTCTCTCCGGAGGCGAAAAGCAGCGTCTCTCCATAGCCCGTGCAATAATGAAGGATTCACCCATAATCGTGCTGGATGAGGCCACAGCAAATGTTGACCCGGAAAACGAAGCCGAGCTGATGAAAGCTATAGAAGCACTCACTCAGGAAAAAACTATCATCATGATAGCACACAGACTTAAAACTGTTCGTAATGCCGATCAGATCCTGGTAATTGAAAACGGAAAAATCGCTCAGAAGGGCACCCATGAAACACTTATGAGTGAAGAAGGGATCTACCGCAATTTCATTGAGAGCAGACGTGAAGCTGCCTCATGGAGACTATAAAGCAGAAGCTTTTTCAAATGAGGAGCAGAGTGAGCTGTTTTTCCGGACGGTGATCTGCTGCCCTTTCTCTCTAATGCATATGACTTGATTTACAAACAAAGCCGGCATTTTTAAGGCTGCTCCCCTTAGCGAAAAAAAGGTTACCGAGCCTGAAATTATAGTCTCGTAAAAATAACCTGCGATCCGCCAGAGTGAGCTTTCCTTACTGCCGGCTTTTCATTTTCTGAATAATCGAAGATAAAAAGCAGAAACTATTAAAGCAGTTATCTGTTACACATGACTAACACTTATTGACAAAACTTTATCAATATGATATCATAACATTGATAAAAAAATAACGAAGAGATGAGCTCACATTGTTTCTCCATGACTTAACGGAACAGGCAGCCGGGATCAGCTCCCCTGCCTTCCGTTAACATCTCTGACAAAGCATTATCAAAACGGAGGTAAATATGAAGAAAAAGAACTATGAAATCACCGACAGCACCGAAAAGCTGGAAAAGGCTATAGAAAGGGTCAGAAAGGCTCAGAAGGAGTTTTCATCCTACACACAGGAACAGGTCGATAAGATCTTCCTTGCAGCTGCTTCTGCGGCAAACAAGAACAGGATCCCCCTTGCTAAGCTTGCTGTTGAAGAAACAGGAATGGGCATAGTTGAGGACAAGGTAATAAAGAATCACTACGCATCAGAATATATCTACAATGCCTACAGAAACGTAAAGACCTGCGGTATAGTTGAGGAAGACAAAGCCTCCGGCATTACAAAGATCGCAGAGCCTATAGGAGTTATCGCAGCTGTTATCCCTACAACCAACCCCACCTCAACAGCGATCTTCAAGTCACTCATTGCTCTCAAGACCCGCAACGGAATTATCATAAGCCCTCACCCGAGAGCTAAAAAATCCACAATCGAAGCTGCAAAAATAGTGCTTGAAGCAGCAGTTGCAGCAGGTGCACCTGAGGGTATCATTTCATGGATAGACGTTCCCAGTCTTGAAATGACAAATCTTGTAATGGCTGAGGCAGATATAATCCTTGCAACAGGCGGTCCCGGAATGGTCAAGGCGGCTTATTCAAGCGGAAAACCGGCAGTCGGAGTAGGTGCCGGAAACACACCGGCTATCATAGACGAATCCGCTGACATCATTCTTGCTGTCAATTCAATAATTCATTCCAAAACATTCGACAACGGAATGATATGTGCATCGGAGCAGTCAACTATCGTCCACAAGAACATCTACAATAAAGTTAAAGCTGAATTTGCAGCAAGAGGCTGCTATTTCCTCTCTAAAGAAGAAAAGGAAAAAGTGGGAAAGACTATCCTCATCAACGGTGCTCTCAATGCCAAGATAGTCGGCCAGAGTGCCTGCCGTATAGCCGAGCTTGCAGGTGTCACTGTTCCTGAGGGAACAAAGATCCTCATCGGAGAAACTGCAAGCACTGAGCTCTCCGAGGAATTCGCCCACGAAAAGCTCTCTCCTGTTCTTGCAATGTATAAGGCTGAGGATATCCACGATGCCTTCAATAAAGCAGAAAGACTTATCGCAGACGGAGGATATGGACATACATCCTCAATATATCTTGATGTTCTTACACAGCAGGATAAGCTTGAAGAATTCCGCAGCAGAATGAAGACCTGCCGTATCCTTGTGAATACACCATCATCACAGGGCGGTATAGGTGATATATACAATTTCAGACTCACTCCCTCACTTACACTCGGATGCGGTTCATGGGGAGGAAATTCCGTAAGCGAAAATGTTGGTGTAAAGCACCTTCTCAATATCAAGACAGTTGCCGAAAGGAGAGAAAATATGCTTTGGTTCAGAGCTCCTGAAAAGATATACATGAAGCGCGGCTGCCTTCCTACAGCACTTGACGAGCTGAAAAATGTAATGAACAAGCAGCGTGCATTTATAGTTACAGACAAATTCCTTTACGAGAACGGCTTTGCAAAGCCGATAACAGATAAGCTCGACGAACTCGGCATACAGCACGCCTCATTCTTTGATGTTGCTCCCGATCCTACACTTGCCTGCGCAAAAGAAGGTGCAGCACAGATCTCCGTATTCAAGCCTGATGTTATTATCGCACTCGGAGGCGGTTCTGCAATGGATGCAGCAAAGATAATGTGGGTGCTCTATGAACATCCCGAGGCTGATTTTGCAGACATGGCAATGCGCTTCATGGATATACGGAAGAGAGTATACACATTCCCCAAAATGGGCGAAAAGGCATATTTTGTAGCTATCCCGACTTCTGCCGGAACCGGTTCCGAGGTAACACCATTTGCCGTAATAACTGATGAGAGCACAGGTGTAAAGTACCCTCTTGCAGACTATGAGCTTCTCCCGAATATGGCTATTATCGACACTGACCTCCACATGACAGCACCCAAGGGACTCACATCAGCTTCCGGAATCGATGCTGTAACTCATGCCCTTGAAGCATATGCATCTGTAATGGCAACTGATTTCACAGACGGACTTGCACTTAAAGCACTGAAAATAATATTTGAATATCTCCCCCGTGCCTACGATAACGGCCCGAATGATCCTGAGGCAAGAGAAAAAATGGCAAATGCAGCAACAATGGCAGGTATGGCCTTCGCAAATGCATTCCTTGGAGTAAGCCATTCTCTTGCACACAAGCTGGGAGCATATCACCACATCCCTCACGGCATCGCCAATGCACTTGTAATTGAAGATGTGCTTCGCTTCAACGCAGCAGAAACTCCTGCAAAAATGGGAACCTTCCCACAGTACGATCATCCGCACACACTTGAGCGCTATGCAGAGGTAGCCGACTATCTCGGACTTGGCGGAAAGACAGCAAAGGATAAGCTTGAAAAGCTGATAGCAGCTATAAGAGATCTTCGCCATAAGATCGGCATAAAGGATACGATAGCAGATTACGGTATTTCTGAGGAAGACTTTATGGCTACTCTTGATGAAATGACAGAAAATGCCTTTGACGATCAGTGTACCGGAGCAAATCCCCGTTATCCTCTTCTCAGTGAAATAAAGCAGATGTACCTCAATGCATATTACGGCAGGACATTCACTGAAAAAGAGTATCCCAAGGCTTGAAAAAGGAGAAAAGGCTATGAAACTTGATAATTGTATCTCAGAAAGAATAAACAAAAAGATATTCCGTGACGGAAACAAATGCATAAAGCTGTTCGATGAGATCTACTCAAAGGCAGATGTTCTTAACGAAGCCCTCAACCATGCAAGAGTTGAGGAGACAGGTCTGAATATCCCTGAGCTTTACGAGGTAACACGCATTGACGGAAAATGGGCAATAGTATCACAGTTCATTGAAGGCACACGGCTTTCAGACCTTATTGCAGCAAATCCGAAGAAGTATGATGAATATATGGATATGTTCGTAGATCTTCAGCTGGATATACAGTCAAAAAGCTGTCCTCTGCTCAGCCGTCTCAAGGATAAAATGAACCGCAAGATAGAACTCACCGACCTTGATGATACCACAAAATACGATCTTCATACCCGTCTTGACGGCATGAAGAAGCACAATAAGCTCTGCCACGGAGACTATACTCCCTCTAACATCATCATTGCTCCGGACAATACCCCCTATATCCTTGACTGGGCTCATGCAACACAGGGAAATGCCTCAGCTGACGCAGCAAGAACATACCTCAAATTCTGTCTTGACGGAAACATTGCAGGTGCAGAAAAATATCTTGATCTGTTCTGCAAAAAGAGCTCCACAGAGAAGAAGTATGTACAGTCATGGATGCCAATAGTTGCAGCCTCTCAGTCTGTAAAAAAGAAGGACAAGGAGAAAGATATTCTCCTTTCCTGGGTGAATGTAGTTGACTATGAATAAAAAAGTCAAAAGCTGGACTGATCTTGCTGCAAATGCTTTTTTATCCGGACTGATGATAAGCGTAGGCGGTGCAGTTTACCTGTTATGTGAAAACAAGATCATCGGAAGCTTCCTTTTCAGCTTCGGACTTTTCACAATAGTTCAGAGGGGATTTGCTCTGTATACGGGAAAGGTGGGATATATCCCCGAAAATCCCCCCGTATATATCATCAGTACCCTTGTCACACTTATCGGAAATGCCGCAGGAACTGCATTTGCGGCATTTCTGCTGCAACAGACACGCTTTTCGCAGACGCTTCGGGAAAAAGCCGGTATATGCATGGAAACCAAGACCAGCGACAGCATTTCAAGTCAGCTTGTTCTCGGAGCATTCTGCGGGATGCTGATGTATCTTGCAGTTGACAATGCCAGGGAGAGCCGGAAAAAGAATGCAGATCTGTCCTTTGTTTTCGGCATATGCATACCCGTCATGATATTCATAATATGCGGCTTCAATCATTCTGTAGCTGATGCATTCTATATGTTTTCTGCCGGTACATTCCCGGAGGATACAGGATACATACTCATCGTTGCCGCCGGCAATGCAGCAGGCGGAATGACTATCCCGTTCATAAGAAAAGTCTGTCGGCTGTAATAATGTAACGTAAAGCTCATTTTTCCATTTTTGGCAAAACAAAGTGCAGAAAAAATAATTGGATTAGTTCTTGCACTATGACAACTAAAAATAAGGCAGGAAGAAGAACACCCTTCCCTGCCTTATTTTTTTGCAAAAAGATGATCGCACCAGTTTCCTGATGCGATACCTGATCTGTCCCCTTAGGAAAACTCCGGAACAAAAAAGGAACTGTTTTCCGAAGCAATGAAACGATCGAACATATTGTGCAGAATTGTTCTGTCGTCCATGTAATAATGATACAACAAATACACCTCTGAGTAAATGTGCTTTTATCCCATTTTACTCACTTTTCTGACCCTTTTTCCGCCTGTACGCAGATGGAGTTATCCCCATCCTGCTGCTGAACTGACGGATAAAATGACTGTTGTTGGAATATCCGCACTGCTCAGAGATCTGAGCTATGGAAAGAGAGGTGTTGTCAAGCAGCCACTTCACCTTATCCATTCTTGAAGTAATGATATCCTCCTTGCAGCTTGTCCCGAAAAGCTCACGGTATATCCTGTGGAAATGGCTCTTGCTCAGACCTATGCTGTGGGTAATAGCTTCAACGTTCCATTCCTTTTCAGGGTGGCTGAAAATATCATCCCTCAGAGCCGTAAATATCTCCCTGTAGCTGAAAAGGCCTGAACCAAGGCTTATCATCATTCCCTTCAGCTTATCCTCCATGCTGCTCATGCGCTCTTCAATGCTGAATATATCAGCAGCAGAAACCGTATCTGAGAGGAATACTATCCTGTCCTGCTTTATCTCAAGGGCGCCCCTGTATGATCTCCTGACAGTCTCCGCCACACTCCGTGCGAAATTGTTATCATGGCTTTCAGTACTGTCTGCGGACTTTACGACAGCTATAATGTTCTCCCCTATACTTGCAAGCACTGCATTGCCGTCGCTGATACGGATAGCATTTACTATAGAATTTATAGGCGGAACGCTATAGCGCACCCTGTCCTCCTTTACATATGAAAGGAAAGTAAGAGTGAGCACTGAATTGCTGTTCTCAGCCATAATATTCATCAGCTTGCTGATAAGACCACGCTTATTATAGATACCGAGTACGGGAGCGAACTCCGACAGGGATTCTATGCGCTTGTTGACATAGTCCTTATACATACGGTTCTGAACGGTATTAAGTCCGCTGCTGACAGAATCACACCAGCTCATATAAAACTCATCAAAAACGATATGTACAGCCTTCCTGTAGGTGAATCCCACATATCCGAAGATCTGATCCTTGTAGTGAAGTGACGAGAGAACTGTCAGGCGGGGCTCATGTGCTGTTTTAAGCGAAGGGAACAGCTCCCTTGTTTTAAACGGATACAGCTTCTGACCAAAGGCAAATGAAGTATCTATACCAAGCAGCATTCTATCTGAAAGGCCTGAGGTGCGGTACACTGACGGGTCGTTTATATCCCTGCACCAGTCCTCACACAGACAAAGCTCTGCTTTTATGCCTGTGGGTATCATATAACAGCAGCCGATAAAGGTGCTGAGCACGTCATAAATGTCCTTGCTCTCAGACATTCTTCTGATTATCTCACCGTGACTGCTTGTCCTGCGGTGTTCAAGAATCTCAAAAACTGTTCCTGCGTATTCTCTTATATCTGACAGGCTCCTGTTCTTACAGATACCGCCGTTTTCGCCGCAGCCGCTGCTTTCCCCGATAATAAGCTCAGGTCTCATTTCAGTGCCGCCGGTTTTCTCCCCCATAAGCTCAAGAAGCTTAGTCACAGCAAGGAAGCCGTTGATCCTCTCCTGCCCTGCCACAGTTGTAACAGAAACACGCTCTGACTGTGAGATAATATTTCCGTCGCATCCGGTGACCTTTATATCCCCCGGCACATTTACCCCATTCTCATTCAGAGTCCGTATGACCTCAACTGCCATTATATCGCTGCCGCAAACTATACCGTCCGGCTTTTCTATCTCACCGCCGGCTATCTTCACGGCGATATCGTGAGGGACATCTCTCCAGTAATCTCCATAGAAAATACAGTCCTCATCATACGGCAGACCGTATTCATCCATTGCCCTGCGGAATCCTGCTATCCTCTCCTCAGAGGGAGCGTGACCCTTATATCCGCCTATGCAGTAAAGCTTTCTGCATCCATGATCTCTTATAAGATGGATCGCTGAAGGGTACAGCAGTGCAGTCTCATCCGCAGAAACCGTGGGATAATAGGGCTGTTCGTAATTAACAGTCACGCAGGGCGTATCCGTCATGCGAAGCAGATCAAGAATTTTCTTCCGCAGTATCTCACTGCAGAAGATATTGGCTTCAAAGATAAATCCGTCAAAGCCGCCGCACCTTATAAGGTCATAAATATTGGTCTGACCATTTGCATAGCTCCATTCGAGCTGTTCATCCTGATAGTTTATAACACCGGATATAACGATCGTATCATAACCGCAGCCTGCCGCTTCAGAATGAATAATATCGATAAACTCAGTGTCAATATTACTGCAGACATGAGGAACGATGACCCCTATCCTGCCCTTGCTTTCCATGCGATCACCTCCATAATATGATTATACCTCATTTGTCATCCAAGGTCAATACAACAAAAACTCCGCATATAACAGCGTATCATTATATAGGTGCCGGAAATCATCGGGAGCTTCTTTATTCAGAAAGCTTTCCTCGACAGAATATCCTGCCCTGTATATGAATACTGCCGTTAGCTGCGGAGTTTTTGTTTGGAACAGATTTATGGATAAAAGGTGATCGCTGATTATTGATGGAAGAAGAACGGCAGGCAATTATAAATATACTGTCTTACATAATACCAGCTGTGCTCTCCGCCATTAGCAAGAATGAACCAGAAGTTGCCCTTTGAGAAGTCGGATGTATACTCAAACTGACTGTATTTTTTCATATCCTCGATCTGCGGACCGAGAACAGGATAAGCAAAATCTGATGTACCGGTTGACGACATAATGAAGTACTCATTCTTCTTAAGACCTGCCCTGTCAACTGCACGGGCAAGAGCGCCTGCATCAGCACTTCCGGTACCCCAGTGATGAGCACCGCTCATAGGCATAAAATATCCGATGATATCCACGCAGTTCTCGAAAACTGCCCATGTAGAAACACTTCCCATGGAGAAGCCGCCGTAAGCTCTGTGCATTCTTGAAGCGGCAATATCTTCCTTTGATGATGAAGCAGCATAGGTTGAATACTTGCCTTCAACGAACGGAATAACGCTTTCACGGAGCTCCTTGTAGAAATTCTCAGCATTGTAGAAGGTATCTGAACTGCACTTGTTGAATGTGGGTGTAACTATTATCATAGGCTCAATGTCGCCGTTCTGTATCATGTTATCAAAGACACGCTGCATTTCTCCGTTATCGTTGTAGAAAAGAGAATTCTCATTGTCTCCCATACCATGCATGAAATAGAATACATTGTATTTTTTTGAGCTGTCATATCCGTATGGCAGATATACATTCAAAGAATTTGCACCGTTGATCCCGTTGTAGTTTTCCTTGACTATCTTTCCTGCCTGAGGGATAGCGTTCTTATAGCTCCATGGATATTCAGTGTACTTCTTTGCAGAATCGTATTTATACTGAGATTTCGGAGGCTCCTCAGGCTTCTGCACAGGCTTTTCACCTTCTGAGATCAGTTCCTGTCTCAGAAGGACAAGATCAAATGAATCAAGTCTTCCGTCCTCACAAAGATCACCGGCTCTCCAGTCAGCGATAGACAGATCCCTTCCGCCGAGAATGAACTTTTGCAGCAGAACAGCATCTGCTGTATTCACGCTTCCATCACCGTTGAGATCGCCCTTGACCGCTTCAGCAGGAGCTATCTCAAAAACAGGTCCATCCTCACTGTACGAAGCACTGCTTCCGTAGTGATAGATATCCGGAAGTTCATCGAGAGTGAGCATATAGTCACTGTTATAGACACGCTTCAAATATGAAGCTGTATTGAACTGATTGCTGTCAATAAACGAGGTGTGCCAGGTCATGAACCAGAGCCATTTAGCACCGTCAGCCTTCATCTTTTCCGGATCAGGTATAGGACCGTTTTCGTGCAGACAAACAGGCTTTTTTGCGACCTGAGCAGTCTTATTGTACATAGCCGCCAGTGACTCAGTATGATCAACATATGTATCCGAGCCTATGATATCAACATACTCATCTCCGGGATACCAGCCGCTGTTTACATCGCCGCAGTAGCCAAGGCTCCAGATAAGATTATCAAGTCCCCAGTAATTTGTATAGCGGTCATACATTATACGCCAGAGCTTCTTGAAGTTCTCAGCGCCGCCCTTGCCCCACCAGAACCACTTGCCGTCAAATTCGTGGAAAGGCCTCCAGACTACAGGTATACCGGCATCTTTAAGTTCAGTCAGAGCCTTAGCGCCCTTGTCCATGCCTGCTATCAGCTTATTATACTCCGCAGTACCGGGAGTAAGTGCGCTGCTCCAGTTCAGGTCAGTATTCATAGCCTCAGTATGAGAACCGCTGAAATCGCTTCCGCAGTGCCAGCATATCGTAACTATGCCGCCCTTTTCATACCACTTCTTTGCACGGCGGTTGCAGCCTGAGAAGTCATCTCCCATATAGTCAAGACCTCTTAGTGCAGGGTACTTGCCGCTTGCATTTCTTATTATATCGAATTCATAGTCCTCACTGCCCATCCAGGTAGACTCCTGCTGACCTGAGATAACGTTCTTCCCGTATGTATCGCAGAGGAAATTATATAGGGACTGTGCCTGCGAGGAAGCCTTCGGATTTGAAAGCTTTCCGCCGCCGGAATAATTTGAGAAGCTTCCCTTCTCGATGAGCAGAGCATCAAAAAATGTCCAGCCCCAAGAAGCCTCAACAGTAATGTCATTTGCACCTTTTTTGAGCTCAGCATTTACACTGACAGTATCAAATTTGCCGTCACCGGTATACTTGCAGAATATCTCTCCCATATTTTTTCCATTAACTATAACATTCTGATACTTGCCGTCCTCGTCATAGGGCTGACAGTAGCGAATAGTTATCCTGTGAGGACCGGCCTCAGAAGCGTCCACCTTCAGAGAAACGGTATTTCCGCCATCCTTAAGGTCAACAGCCATACCTCCGCTGGCGCCGTTAAGCCTGCTTATCTCTGCTTCATTTTCCCCGCTGCTGCTTATTGCACCCTTCTCGAACTCGTACTGAGTACCTGCTGCATCTGCATACATCGGCACCAACAGAGCATTTTCTGTCACATTTGCAGATGTAAGAACAGCTGCTGAATTGACAGCAATCACTGATGAAAGAAGTGCAGATAAAAACTTTTTCATTGATTTCACCCTTCCTGATAATTAATGTATACTTGATAACCGCCATAAAACTGTTATAGTGCCATAGGCAAAGCATACATTAATTACAAAATTATCTGTTTTCGGTTTACCACTGTCTTAATTATATCGTATTGCAGCCGGCAATGAAATAATCTTTCGTATCATAAAATAGCATTTTTGGACCATTATCAGAATGGGCTGAAAAGCAAAAAAGCATCCGTAAATAATACGGATGCTTTCATTTTATAGATCAATAAAAAATCAGGGGAAGCTGTCTAAGAGTCAGTCTATCTCAGCTGCAGATGTGACTCTTCTTGCATCTTTGATATTTCCGCCTTTGACATAAGGAGCAAGCTTTTCAGCAGTCTTGCCTATACCGCTGCTTCCTGATGTGGCAAAAATGAAGATATCCTTGCCGTTCCAGTCGTACTCCTTACAGAACGTATTGATAACATTCGGGGCACCGTAATACCAGATCGGGAAGCCAAGGTAAATCGTATCATAGTCGTTCCAGTTCTGAACCTTTTCAGCAACAGGAACGTCCTTTTTGCCGATCTTCTCCTTATTGCACCTTGCCAGCGGATTGACCCATTTCAGATCCGACTTGCTATATGGAGCCTCCGGTCTGATCTCAAAAAGATCAGCACCCTTTGATTTAGCCAGTTCCTCTGCTATCCTGCGGGTTTTTCCTGCTTCTGCACTGAAATAAGCTACTAAAGTTTTCATAATATTCCTCCGATCCGTAAATAATTGATCCCAATGTCTTTTAACAACTAAAAAACCTGTCATTGAAGATACATTGATTATAGCACAAATAAAACAGATTTTCAATCCCTGTTAAATAAAAAAGTCAGAAGCAGTTCAAAACCGCTTCTGACTATCATTCTGATCTGTCTGCTGACGCTCTTCATCATCAAGGACCGCCCGTACCGTAACACGCTTTGAACCGCTCAGATTACAAGTGAACAAAGTCAGATCCCACTGTTCACCTGCACCGATCACCATTCCGTCAGCATCATCGCCATTGACGACCTCAACATCCTGAACGTAATAGTGATATTTCTCACCGCTTACATCAGTTATGATTATCTCGTCGCCATCGGAAAGAGTATATATCTTTCCGAAATGGGTGTTATAATTATGGGCAGCGATTATCAGGTCTCTTGTTCCGATCGATCCGCTGTACACAGAGGGAGAATTTTTCAGCTTCTGATAATCCCAACCGCTCATTACCGGAAGCTCGATATCTATCGCCGGAATAGTAATGTAGCATGAATAGCCGGTATTATCAATAACGATCTCCTTGCTTGCCTGAGTTTCATATTCATAAAACAGATCCTCAGCATTTTGGGTAACAGCCTCTGAAGGCGATTCGTTTTCAGAGGAGATCTGCGACTTCAGCGAAGACAGAATATTTTCCGAACGCTCCCCTGCCTTCATGCTTTCAAGCATATTGCTTATACAAAGCATAACTGAAGAGATTATCATCAGTACTCCGCAGCAGATACTTATCTTCCAGAGTTTATTTTTCATTTTTATCTGTTCTTAATTTCAGATCAATGCCAATACAAACCAGGAATATGCCGCCGGCTGCCAGAACAAATACCGGTACCCAGGGCTGACCTGTCTGAGGCAATCCTGTTTTTTTAGGTGGAGCTGTAGTTGTAACAGGCGGCTTCTTGTCCGCATAAGAGTTTTTAATGAGGAACTGCATAAGATTATGCTCGACCTGAACGGTATAATTCTGAGGCACATCCCTCTCCACAACTCTCCACTCAGCATTGGCATCCGCAGTATTCCAGCTGTACTCCCAGTCATTTGACGCATCAAGCTTCACAGTATCGAACCTGCTGCCGTCCTTGAATATATCAACAGTGATGTCAGCCGGTCTTTTATCAGCATTTCCCTCATCATTGAGCCATACCTTTTTCACCTTGAACTGCTTTTCCACATCCGTAGACGATGTAGCATATACCTTCGGGAAAACCTTTTCAGGGCCATCGGTAAGCTCCACAATAAGCGGAGACGAATAATAGACCTGAGAATCCGACTCAACAGATTCCGGAACAGCCAGATATAATCCGGGAACAAGTCCTGTAAAGCTTACAGTGCCTTCTTTATCAGTATATCCGCTTGCTGTTTCTTTAAGGGAATCCCCCATCGCAAAGCTTTCGAGGGCCTGCGCAGTCTCACGGATATTATCCTCTGAAATGTTATTCATATCCACGGGATAGTTCTCGAATTGACCTGTTAAAGTAAATTCGTTATTCTTTCTTTCACCGATATGATAAACTTTCCAGAGCATATTCTCCACCTGAGTATACCCTGTCTCACATATCAGACGCAATTCCTTTTCATCATCCGCACATGACGCAACAGGCAAACTAACCGTCAGTAGCAATGAAATGCTAAGAAAGCTAAAAAAAGCCGCAAAAACTTTTTTCAACAAGATCAACCACCTGCTTTCTTTTTTTGATTCTTTTTCTTATCGTGTATAAACACCGCTGTCATTGCTATAAGCAAAAATGGTATAGCCACAATAGGCATAACGATCAGCGGATCTATTCTGAAGGCCTCATTCTTGACTACCACACCAACTTTTCTTACTGCCTCGGCGCTTTCGATACGCACACCTCTGACAAGCAGACGATGGGTATTGATACCGTATGGCGTACACGTCATGAGAGTACAGTGATCCTCACCCTTCACGATCTGAAGATCGCTTGTTTCGGACGGAAGAACTACCTTGATCTGATCCACCTCATAATTATAGACACGGTCCAGAACAGTAACAGTAAATGTGTCGCCTACCTCCATCTCATTCAGATCAGTGAAAAGCTTGGCACTGGGAAGTCCTCTGTGACCTGACAGTACAGCGTGTGTAGATTCACCGCCTACAGGCAGAGAAGTACCCGGAAGATGACCCACACCTATCTGCAGCACCTCCTTAGATACTCCGTGATAGATCGGGAGCTCCAGATTAAGCTTATCGATATCGATATATCCCATAACACCATTGCCTGTAATATCAAGTGCATCATCGTAGCCGCTTACAAGGTCAGGGTTATAAAAAGCGGAGCTGTTCTGGCTGAGCCTCTTGTTATAATCGTCAGCCTCATCGATAAGCTACTTCAGTTCAGCCTCGTCACTGTTTTTTACAGTTTCATTATATGAAGCAATAATACGGGAAGCGTGTTTTGAGTTGATATACTCACTGATCGCCGGATAGGGCAGCACGGAGAAACCAATGACGAACATAAGGATTATAACAATATTCAGAATATGTTTCTTCATTGATCTCTCCCTGCTGCAATATCTTCTGGCAGGGAACAGCCAAGCCGTTCCCTGCCTCTGATAATTGCGTTTTAAAATCTTACTTTTCCTTTATCCCCATTCTCTTCTTGCAGATAAGGAGTACAGAACCGCCTGCGAGGAACAGAATACCTGCGATGTAGAATATTCTTGTACCGATACCACCGGTGCCGGGGAGTGTAACACCCTTATTGTTCTGGATAGAACCTGTAAGTGAACCTTCAGCATCGTCAGCTGTGAAAGTTGCTTCGCCAAGATCAACATCCTCAAGATCACCGTTTTCATTAGGAGTTATATCAAACTCGATATCATCAATGGAATTGTATCCGTTGGGAGTTGTCTTCTCAACAAGTTTGTAGTGACCATCATCGATACCAGTGAATACAAACTGTGAACCGCTTGTTCCGCCTGTCTTTGAAGGCTTATCAGTACCTGAATTCAGAGCTGTAACCAGTGTCCATGTACCATTCTCACCGTTCTCGTCCAGAACGTATTTGTAGAGATCAAAGTCAGCGCCGTTAAGAGCAGCTGCGTCCTCATCCACCTTATTTACAACTAACTTGTATGTGAATACAACGTTAACATCGGGAGGAGTCTGGCCTGTAGGAGGATTTTCGGGTTCGTTTTCACCTTCGCCTGTCCATGTAGGATCGCTTGCAAATGTAACATTATATGTATTCTTGTTGCCGGCACCGCCTATCTTAGCCTTGCTGTTGAGCTTTGCAGTATACTTGATAGTGATAACATCTCCGGCGCCAAGGCTCTTGAGAGCTGTTCCTGCTGCTGCAGCTTCCTGAGCAGCCTTAAGATCGTCGATAGAATAAGTATATACTTTACCGCCTGCATAGTCACCTGTTGCAGCAGCAGATGAAAAATCTATAGATGTTCCTGTTGTATCATCAGCACCGTAATAGATCTTAGCATCAGAGTTTAAAGTAAGTCCCTCACACATTGTATCTGTGAAAGTGATAGGATACTTTGCGTAATCGTCATACTTGCTGGGAAGTTTAAAAGTAAGAACATAAGGAACATCATCACCGATATCGTAGTCGGCATTTTTCTGTCCCTCTTCAGATGCACCTGTTGAATCGTTAACATCTGTAACAGTCTTTGTAGATGTAACAGTTTCATCCTTAGCTTCAACACTTACATTTGATACAACTTCGAGCATGAACTCGGAAAGTGTTTCACCCTCCGGAGGAGTAGCTGTTGTATCTCTGATGAGGTAGTAACCAGCTGTGAGGCCTGTTATTCCAGTATCCTGAGTGCCGGATTTACCGGAACCGGTAATGTACTTGCCGATTATCTTGGCAATAGCCTTTGCATCGTCACCTCTGTCAGCGTATGTATCTAACTGCTTAGCAACCTTTTCAGCAGCAGCGTCTCCGGTTGCTGAACCGATAGCAGCTGTAAAAACATCACCGTATGTTCCATCTGTCGTCAGTGCATTGATAAGACCTGCACTGTCAACACCTGAACCCCATTTGATATTAGAAAGTGTCTTTGTAGTGGTTGTACCTGAAGTTGACTCATGAAGAACACCAGTGAAGATCTGATATGCGGTATAGCTGTGATTTTCTGTGGTATCCATAGTGATCTTATAAGTTGTCTCATCAGCCGCAAATGACGGCATAGCAGTTATAGAAGCTGCTGACATAGCAATTGTAGAAGACATTAACATAGCTGTAATAGCTCTCATAGATTTTCTCATAACTTTTCACCTTTCTGTCAATAAATTTACGTTATAATAATTGTTAAAAGAGGGCTCACGCTTCTCTCTTTCGCCTTGTTTTCACCAGGAGCATTGATGCACCTGATATAAAAAATGTGCCTATAATTAAATGAGGGATAATGCCTGTACCTCCCGTTGCAGGGAGTTTATACTGTTGATAGTTCTTGAACGTATTCAAGATCTGCTCATCTGAAATTTCAGCGACGAGACGCTCGCCTTCCTGACTGACAATAACAGTTATCTCATGGGGCTCAGTATCGTAGATGATATTAGGATCATCTCCTGCCTGCTCCACGACCTTGTACTTATATTCGCCGACTGAATCGAAATAAAGATTCTCGAACTGGATTATTCCTTCCTCATTATTAACGGCTAACATACCAGTTGAAGTGCCGTCGTCGTTTAGGAGCTCGAATGTAAATTCTCCGCCCCTGAAATCAGCTCCGGGCATTTCCTTTTTCATTTCAAAATCGACCATTACTGCATTAGCTGCAAGTGTAAAGTCGAGACCGGAATGGAAAGGACACTTGTTATAAGCATCAAGGATATCCTTTCGGTCGAGAGGGAATTCCATACTGTCAACCGTCCTTGCAGCCGGTGCAGTTGAGGAAATATCTGTTATTGTTCCGTCATCAGAGATACTGTAAGCTTCCTTGAGATTCAATTCCAGCTCAACATCGAATACTGCTTTCTGAGCATCTCCAAGGAGGAAGTTTTTATTTGTAGCCGGGTTAGCATCTCTAAGATATACTTTGTTATTTTCAAAGTAATTGATCTGGTAACTCGGATCATGGGGATATTTCTCACGATCGACATAGTTTGATGTCCACTCATACTGACTGGCCTGAGAATCGGCATCATGCAGGTTGTAGTAATCATCAGTATAGAAAATTACATCCTCACCATAATGTTCACTTGGTATAGTTTGCTTACGGCCAAGTGGTCCGCTGCCCACTGTCACAGTTGGTCTGCCGATAACTTTCAAAGGCTCGAACTGACCGGTCTCTTCGTTATAAGTGTATATTTTACAGGTATTGACCTTAGAGACCTGAGCAGAATAGATATACTTTTCAGTAACCTTTTTACCGTCTTTGATCTTTTCCTTGATGATGGTATAGCTTCCGCCGTCATCGATCTCGATATCGGCGTGAGACATTTCAACATCATTGGCGGAGATCGAAATGTAAAAATACTCTTTGCCCAACTGCACGCAGGAATTCTTTTTTGAACTTACCTGTGCCGCAGTCACCGTAGCGGTTTTGCGTATCATTCCATTGCCGATATCCTGATCCGGATGATTCTCCACTGTTATACTTCCCACATCTGTATGAGAACCCTTTGAAACTGCTGAGAAGGAATACTTGTCCGCATCCTCTGCAGGAACATAAGTTACCAGCTCTATGGTATCGCCGGAAGAAACACAATAAGGTTTGAAAGCGTACATCCAGGTATATCCTGAACCATTATTAGAACCGTCTTTATTTTTTACATATTTCGGAACATTGTTTCCGTTGACATTGATAGTAACGAAATCCTCGGGATGATCCCTGTACCAGTCACCAAACATAGCCGCCAGATATTCATGAACTTCATCCTTATGTCTTTCACCTAATGCTGTCTCCACATATATCTGGGGTTTTTCTGTAAGCGACTCAACGACCTGTACATAGAAAGTAGAGCGTTGCCCGCTTCTGTTCTCAACAACAGATATTGATGTTGTTCCAAGATTCTTCGCAAGGTATTTAGCTTCAACAACTCGATAGGTAGTTCCGTTTTCTGTTTCATCAGGCAAATTTGTCTGCGATTGCCTTGACAGAATATTTTCATCCTGACCATATGGGAATCCCTGCTCCTCGTATCTGGGGAAACCATTATTCCACTTTTCAGCCTTTGTCTTGATCGTGATGGTATCGCCCAACTCGATCAGATAAGGGGTACACTGGCTGTTTGAAACAGGCTGCCCATTAACGATAAATGCCTGATCCTTGTCCACATATCCTCCTGAAGTCAGGACATATATGGAGAAGCTTTCCGCAGTAAACTCAGCACCGCTTTCGTAGACCTCAGCTTCCTCAAGTTTCTTCACATCGCCGTTGTCAGCGATATGGAAGAGTGAGTATTCATCGCCCTGGAGCTTTGCCTCATCAGGAAGAATGATCTGCACCTGCACCGATGAATCCTCAGAAGGTTCGATCTCATTGCCTTCACTGTCGCTGAACGAGATATCAACTGCAACAGCATCGAGCATATCGATATCAAACATTTCCGCAGCTTCCATAGCAGTTTCAGCAGAGATATCGGTAACAGACATTTCCGTGCCTTCCGGGAAAGCAGTCTTATCCGCCGAAGCAATTACCTATATTCCTGATTCCGAGGACTCTCTGAACTGTACAGCATCAGATGTATTCTCTGAACGCTGCTCCTGATCGTCTCCCGGACCGGTAGCATTTTTCTCCGAAGAAGCAGCCTTTTCCTCAGGAACTATCAGATAACCGAAAATAGTTTCATCGCCGTTATCGTAAGTTACCTCAGCAACTTCTCCGTCCACATTTCCCACAACAGCTGTGAAGCTCTGGTCCTCATCCGAAACAGAAGTAACTATCGCTGAGCGATCAGCCTTTCCGTCCAGATCATTGTCGAAGAAAACTATGGCACCTCTCTGAGGCGATCCTCTGGAAACAGGTATAATAAGCTCACGCTTATCCAGCTCTACAGTCCAAGCCCAGCATCCTGATCCAATGGGAACCTGGCTTTCGTCGACGCCGCCATACTTCATACAGAAGTAAGTGAACATTGTGTTCCATTCGCCGTAGGGATTTCCGTACCATTCTCCATAACGTGAATAGCACTTATGATCGCCGTCCTTATCGACCTCAACGAAATTCATCGTATTTTCCTTGTAGCCTATCTGTGACTCAGCTACAAGAGCAATACTTTCCGGAGTACTCAGGCCTTCTACATCTGGAAGAGTTGCCTCCCACGATGAAGGAGTCTCAAAGAGTTCCGAATCAGCTGCAAGACTTAAAATACTGTCATCGGATGCAGCAGGCAGAGTATCATCCACCATTGCCGTACCGATACTATGAAGCTGCCACGAAACAGAACAGGTAACCGTCAGCGACATGGCAGCAAAAAAAGCTGATACACGTTTCCGCTGCTTTTTCTGCAGTTTAACTTTCTTAACGTAATCAGCCAACTTTCTATTCAATTGGATCACCACCCTTCTGTCAAATACTAAACGTCAAATAGCAAGTCAAAAATTCAGTCAAAAATTCAGTCAAAAATTCAGTCAAAAATATCACTGCTCCTTATGAAGACCAGACTCTGAACAGCTTTTTGCCGACCATCTGATCGTAGTCGACACAGCCTATAACAGAGCTTCTGCTGTCCACGGAAGTATCTCTCCTGTCTCCCATGATAAACAGCTTATTATCAGGAACAATATATGGAAACTCGATATCACATTCGCCAAGACATTTATTCTTGACATATGGTTCATCGATCATTTCGCCGTTAACGAAAACATTGCCTTCAGCGTCAATGCTGATACTGTCACCGGGAAGACCTATAACTCGTTTAAGAAGCAATTTATTCTGCCATGAGACACAGCAAATATCGCCGGCAGAAAACTTTTTTGTTTTTACGAGCAGGATAATGTCCCCGTCTGACAAAGTAGGCTGCATACTATCGCCGGACACCTGGATCACCGGCAGGAAAAGCATTGAAATAAGCACTGCTATTGCAGCGACAACTGTCAGCACCGCCAATGTGCTGAGCAGTATTTTTTTGAACCGGGCCCTGTTATCAAGTACGACACGTTCCTGTCTTATTTCTTCCAGATCAACAAGCTTTTCTTTGCCCTCCTCGTCCTCATCCATGATGTTATAGACAAGTTCAACGAGCTCACGCCGGTTCAGATCCTTAAAATCTTTATCCTTCATCAGCAAACCTCTTGCTTAGAATAGTCTTTGCGTTCAGACGTAAAATCTTCGTCTGATCTTAATAATGAAAAGCTTTTTGTTTTAAGCTCAGGCTGCTGTTCGGCTGCATATCATACCGCTTATCCAGCTCACCGAGTGCTCAACCACAAAAAGCAATTTTTAATTTGTGTTTCTTTCCTTACTGTATAAATTATAGCATGCAAGCCCTGAAATGTAAGTATATTCACAGAAATTTTTCAAATCCAAACAACTTCTTATCCACTTTGTATATACAGATATAAATTATCCATATCAACATATATAAAAATCATAATCACCTCCATGGAGTATTCCGCTTCATTCCGTCGAAATCGTGAGGTTAGAGTGGACAAACTATAGTTAATTGATATTTTTAAAAAAGAAAAATTTTTTTGAAAAAAGACTTAAAAAAACATAAAAATGCTCCGGAAAAGTACTGAGAATCATTTTTCATAAGAGAATAAAACCGATCATTTATAAAACATCATAGTAACAATAAACGACCAATATTAAAAAAAATAAGCAAAACTAATACTTGTCATTTATGAAAAGAAATGGTATAATGTTAATAGAAAGGCACTTTAATATTTTAGGAAGGAGGAAAACCAATGCAGAGGATAGCCTTATCATAAAAAAATATGAGAATAGAAACACAGCAGTAAAATATATCAGTGCTATGATAATGTTCTGAGAGAGGGAAACAGAACAGAAAAAATTGCAGGCATATAATCTAATGGAACTATCTATAACGTGTTACCGACTTAAATTACAATTTCCAGCATAATCATATTATTACAATTCAGCAAAGAAAGTAGGAATTTATAATGAAAATATGTGTTCTTAACTGTTCTCCAAAAAACAATTTATCTCTTACACTTCAAACCATCCTTTACCTGCAAAAATGGTATCAGGAAAAACTGAATGAAGATAAGTTCGATATTATCCCTGCATTCAGCGGAAGCGTTACCGAAAAAATCGAAGAGGCAATTAAAAAATCAGACCTCATAATCATGTCAGGAGCAATTTTCCATTTTGACGTACACAGCAGTATGGGCGAATTACTGGATGTACTGTCTGAAAATTATTATGACCTGATAAAGGATAAACCCATAACATTTTTATCCACTTCCGGAATGCTGGGCGACACTATGGCTCATAACAAATTCGAGATGTGGGCTAAAAGGAACGATCTCAGGTATATAAACAGCCTTAGCCTGGAAAGCGCCGAGATCCTCTCCCCTACAGGCCGTGAAGAGCTTTTCTGCTGGTTCAAATACACCAAAGCCATTGCAGAATACTACAGGGACAAAAATATGCCAAGAGCAAAAAAGCAGGGCCGAGTAGTTTTACTGGACACCTGCGAGAAAGAAAATACAAGAATAAGATCTGCAATGAAAGATGCTAAGCAGAGATTTGAAGACAGCGGATTTGAGACTGAGGTAATTACTTTAAGAGAAAAAAATATCAGCCACTGCACCGGCTGTCAGTGCTGCTTCAGCAACAGGACCTGCATCTTTAAAGACGACTGGGAAAAGACCTTTGAAAAATTATATCTCAATACAGATATGATCGTATACTTCGGTGAACTGCACTATGCAACACTTGGCAACTGCTACAAGACATTCCTTGAAAGACACGCCTGCTTGGGACGTTCAGGTATCGAAGACGAAGTTATCAAATCCTATTTCTTCATACTGGATGAAAAATCCGACAGAGAAGATATTTCTGCATTCAAATTCAACTGCGAGACCTTTGACGGATTAAACTGCTCCTATCTGAGTGATATCTGCGAGCTGGGAAGCAGCGAAAAAATGGAAGAGCTTTACGATAAAATGACCATCGCATTCAACTCTGATATCATGCCGCAAAACGGATTTTTAAAGAACGGTATCCGAACAGGATTTGCAAAGGTCGCAGCCAGTGTTAAGAACCGCTGCCCCGGTGATTATAGCTATTTCAAGAAATTAGGCTGCTATGACACTATTCCGGTCAGCCCGTATATACAGTGGCTGGATAATGCTGAGGATGCCAAAAAAGATAGGGAAGCACGTCTGATACCTTACAGAATGACTTTAATGCACCTTGAGGAGCTTCCTGCTATCACTGAGCGAAGAAAAAACAAAAGCATATCTGTCATAAAAAGACAGAAAGCTGCTGCAAGAGGATTTGAGGATGCTTTGCATTCTTAAACAGCAGCATACTATCTAAAACCGAATAATGAAAAAAGCCTTGCTCATCCATTCTGCAAGGCTTTTTCCTGCCTGTAAGCTTAAATAAATCAAAATGCAGCAGGAGATCATATCAAGAAAAAGGCGGCATCGAGCCGCCTTTCATCGTTATTTAACCGAGTTCTGTTTCAGGGATACTTGTTGTGATCACATCCTCTGCAGCGAATTCGATGATCTCCATTTCAGGAGTTATATACTTTTCCATTATTATTCTCCTTTAATACATTAAAACTTCGCCATGTACATACTGATAAGCATCGAATGCATATCTTGCGATAGCAGCAGCCATACGCTTGTTCTTAACGTCAGCATTTTCATTTGAAAGCATACGATAAACCCATGCCAGTGCTGAGAATTTATAAGTCTTATCGCCGACTTTGATAATATTATCCTTGCCAAGATCAAGGGGTGTGATATCCTTTATCTCGAAATATGAAGGATAATCTGAGCCGCCCTTTCTGCCAGCAGCTGATATAAGACCGCCCTCGGTATCCTGAGTACCGGCAGGCATATCCTTAATGTAAAGGCGAACAGCCATTTTACTGTCCAGAACAAGTGAGAACTTAGCCTCTTCATTATCAGGCTTATAAAGATCATTCGTTACAAACAAATGCTTCTCATTCACTTCACTATAAACAGAATGGATCTTTCTTTTACACTTCTCTATTTCCTCTTCATCATCCAGGATACTGAGGTTGTTTGTACCGTTATTGAAATAGTTCTCAGCCGCATATCCATAGGTGAGTGCAGAAGAATACATCATAAGCTCATAAGAAGGAGCGTGCTCATCCCCGCGGATGTCTGCGATCTCTCTCAGATATGAGCGGCTGCTATACTTCACCGTATCAATAAGAACATCGCCCTTATAGAGTTCAGCAGTGATATCCTCCTGCATATTGTTTGCAGTAACATTTGCAGTCACGCAGTATACCTTCTCGCCGTTCACAGTCTTAGCTGAAAGCGGGAGAGTCTTTCCGTCCTCAGCGCATACACCGGTGAGCTTAACGGAGTAATCGTCCTTATTGTCATCTGTAGCTGCACCAACAACGAAGTTAAGTCCCAGGTCATCACTGAGAGTGAGAGAAACACCGTTTATCTCAGCATCAGCTACACTCTGATCATAGAATGTCAGATTATTCTGGCTTGCATAGCTTTCTGCAATAGAGTTTGCCTCTCCCCTTATTATCAGATCAGGACAAAGTGAGAAAGCTAACATTCCTATAGAAGTTACACTGGCAGGAATATACAATGATCTGAGGTTTGAACAACCCATAAATGCTGTAAATCCAATACTTTCAACTCCATCAGGTATAACTATCTTTGTAAGAGAAGGACAAGAAGCGAATGCACGAACATCGATAGTCTTTACACTGTCAGGGATATTGATGTACTTTAATGAAGAACATCCCTGGAACATAGTATTGCTGACAGTGGTCAGTCCTTCAGGGAGCTTCACATATTCAAGCTTTCCGCAAATAGCGAATGCACCTCCGCCTATGCTTGTAACGCTGTCCGGAATGGTGACTCTTTTCAGGGAATCACAGCCGATAAATGCCTGGTAACCAATGCTCTCAACTCCGTTAGTGATCACAATGCTATCCAATGCAGAACAATAGCTGAAAGCACTTCCGCCAATGCTTTTTACGCTTTCAGGGATGCGGACTTTTATGAGATTCCGGCAGTTTGAAAATGCCATATCACAGATGGATGTAACATCCTCAGGAATATAAACATTACCTGCGCATGATGTACCGTCGATCAGTATATGATTAACGATAACGAGCGGATCCTCCAGTTTTTTTGCCTTCAGCCAGGCAGTATCACGGAATGCACTTTCACCTATGCTTGTAACGCTTGAAGGTATCGAAATAGTTTCCAGAGCACTGCAGCTTGAAAAAACGCCGACACCTAATATTTTCACGCTGTCAGGAATAGTGACAGCAGTCAATGAAGAACAGCTTGAAAAAGCAGTATTATCTATTATTTTCAGGCCGTCAGGGAGATTGATCTCTGTCATAGCTTTACAGCCGTTGAAAGCATTATTTTCGATCTCAGTTATAGTATCCGGCAGCTTTACACTTGTGATATCTTCATTCTGAGCAAAAGACCATGAACCGATGGCTGTTACCGGGATACCCTCAATTGTTTCAGGCACAACGACCTCGCTGCCGGAGCCGATCCACTTATTGATAGTAACGGCTGTACCCTCATCATTGACAGAGTATGTAAAATTGTCTGATACGTCATCTTCTGCACTTGCAGATAATGCCGATAATTCAAATGTCTTAACACCCATTGCAGCAGGCGAAGCTCCAGCGACTAAAAGCAGCGCAAGGATCCCCGATGCTGTTTTTTTCCATAAGTTTTTCATCTTTTTCCCTCCATATGCACATTATCGCCCATCCGGACGAATTAATCCAATATGCATTATTTTATCATATTAACCGCAAAAAGTCAACAGTTTCAGTATAAAAAGAACAAATACTGCAATTATATTTTACGACCTGATATGCAGTTTTTTTCCTGCGATAAGAACTGCAGAAAAGCTCTGAGTTTAAATATCTCAGAATGTCAGTCCGGATCAGATGAACCCTGTTTTCTGTATTCAGTAGGAGTTATCCCGGTAACGCTCTTGAATTGCTTCATAAAATAGCTTTCCGTAGAGTAACCGCACTGCTCAGTTATCTCACTTAGTGAAAGGTCAGTTTCTCTCAGAAGACGTTTTGCAAGTTCAACACGGAACTGGATCAGCTCCTCAAAAATACTTTTTCCGAAGCATGATTTATATTGCTTCTGAATAGTACTCCTGCCCATTCCGACTTCACGGCTCATCTTATCGACCGTCCACGGAAGCTGCGGGTCATTCATAAGCTTTATTCTCAGGTCTGAAAGTTTCTGTCTTATCTCTTTCTGACGTAGAGTATATGAAGGGTCTTCCGTGAGCTGTTTTTCAAAATAAAGCTGACGGTCAACAGCGATCGCTGTATGAGTAACGAACCTGAGATAGCTTTCGTCATAGATCCTGTCTTTTTCTTTGAATGAAAGAGCCATTATACCGAATGACCGTTTATTGAAATGCAGAGGTGACAGGAATATGCATTCTGATGTTTCACTGTTTTTCAGGAATCCTGTAACATCATCAGCAGAAAAGCTTTTCCCCTCATAGCGCACCTCATTATTTTCAAGTGAAGCCCTGCAGCAAAGCCTGTCATCATCTTCATTAAGATAGATCTGCAGGGACTTTATATTATACAATTTCTGAGCATGGTACACCGCTTTATGCAGGAGCTCCGGAACATCCTGTGATGATGCCAGATCAAACGGCAGATCGTCACAGAATATCTTCTCCTTCCAGACCTCGGGAACAGTTTCACTTTGTCCGTTCAGCACCTGCTTTGCAGGGATATTGACGCATCCGCAGGAACTGCCGATAATGAAGCCGCTTTCAGGACGATGTATCTTGCTGCATAGGATACCGGTAATATTGCGGTACAGCCGGCGAACTGCATCTGCACCGAGCTGATAATGATTGCGGTTAAAGGTAGTCAGGGAGATATCCATGTCCGTAACCGAAAAACCATCGTAGCCTGTAACAGCAATGTCATCCGGTACCCGTATCCCTGCATTTATCAGTTCCTTTATCAGTGCAGCTGCACAGGCATCATTCCCGCAGACGACTGCCTCAGGCCGGGGAAGCTCTCCTGAAATGATCCTCTTTGCATACGCTATAGCAGAATCCACCCAGAATGTACCGTAGCTGAAATAATTATTATCAAAATACAGTCCGTGCTCAGTCATCTGATCCTTATAAGCCCTGAGGCGGTTCTGTGCCTGAAAGCGAAACTCCGGACCTGTCAGGCAGTATATTTTCTTATAGCCGTGTACCTCAATAAGATGGCGGACCACTTTCCCGAAGTCGTCATAATCATCGTACTGAGTACTGTCAAAAACAGGGTGCTCACATTCATCAACAGTCATCACATATTTATTTGAAAGAAGCAGCTGAGATTCGAGCTCTGAGGTCAGCTCATCCCCCATTGTAGTATCGTCCTTGACATATAAAAATCCGTCAAAAACATCCGACTGTACCAGGCGGTATATACTGCGTTCTGCGGAAGCATGACCGGGTTCACACTGAGTAAAATGGCATAAGGGTGCAAGCACGATACAGTCACAGCCGCAGGCATTTACCTGAGCAAGTGCTCCACGGACAATACTGCGTATATGGCTTCTTGCCAGAATAGGTGTTACTATACCGATCAAAGGCTTTTTTCTCATACTGCACCTCCCGAATGATTCTATGCTACAATTATAGCACAATTATTTCCAGATATCAAGACAATATTACAATCCGATATGATCTTCAGGTAAAATAATGTATTGAAAAAACGTGATATTCGATTGATTTTATATAATGCGGATTGTACAATATATATAGAAAACAGTTAAAGCATTATGCTTCAGGAAATAATACAGGAGGGTATATATATGAAAATAAGGAACAGGATCACAGCAGCTTTTATTGCATCAGCTCTGTGTACAGCTCCCCTTGCAGCACAGCCATCAACACCGTTCTTTCCACAGACAGAGATAACCGCATCTGCTGAAAGCATCAGTGATATGCCTGCTGATTTTCAGTATGCTGCTGACTGGATCTGGCAGAACCGTATAGACCGTGAAAAGTCCACTGTGCGCCGCAACACGTTATTTGACCAGATAGTTGCCGGAAAAGGCACTATCAACTATGTGGTAAAGTGGCAGTCCTACCGCACTGTTACCTATGAACAGCGTCAGAAGTTTGAAAAAATGCTTTCGGACAGTATAAATGCCTGGAATGACTGGCTTGCAGGCTATGAGGACTGGCCCTACGACCATATCGATGTAAAGATCATCGGCTGGGCAGTTATCGATAAAAACTGCCTCCTTGACCTGCATGATGATGAGGTAGTTTATACTGATACAAAATACTATGATGCCCAGTATGATACCTCAAACGGAAGGGACACTATCCCTGATAAAGAACCGTATGCACCGTCTGAGCTGTCACGTTTCGATCATTTCATGGAAAAGGATTACCAATATCCCGGCGGACTTGATAAACGTTTTGATATGTATATGTGGGCAACACAGGGCTTCCCGGACATCGGCGGCTGCGGCGGCGACTGGGGACAGCGTCTCTCAGATACTGCTTATCTCGGAATGATACAATATGGAAGCCTTCATGTTCTTGAGCACGAGATCGGTCACGGATTTGGAATGACAGACTTCTACGGCGGCGAGGGTGAATCTGACGGCTTCCCGCCAGGTGGTTTCCCGGGCGGAGAGAACTCCATAATGATGGCAGGTTCATCTGCAAAGATAACAAAATTTGACGGCTGGATGCTTCGCTATATGTGGACAAAAATAAAGAACGATGAGGGCAGGTTCGATCTTGCTGCTGCACAGCCTGAAAAGCAGGATCCGGCAGTTACAGACCCGGTATCAGAAACGAGCTATCTCCCCGGAGATGTTGATGCAAGCGGTAAAACTGAAATTGCAGATCTTGTGCTCATGCAGAAATGGCTGCTTTCAGTACCGGGTACATATCTGGCGAACTGGAAAGCCGGTGATCTTTATCAGGATAGCAGGCTCGATGCATATGATCTGTGTCTGCTAAGACAGCTGCTGATCTACAATGAGCTGCCTGAATGGGGCAGTGAAGATGACCCGCAGGTACAGAAAGAATTCATAACCGCAAATATGGCAAAACACGGAGCCTCACTTCCCACACAGGGAGATGCAAAGCTGGTAGTATTCTATGTGGATTTCCCTGACTGCCGCTATGACTACGAGCCTACTCTGGATGAGCTCAATCAGATCTCATTCGGCAAGGCAGATGAATCAAGTCCCTGCTATCCCTTCGAGAGCTTCCCCGCATTTTACGGCAGAGCATCTAAAGGCAGCATGAATTTCAGCGGACAGGTATTCCGCTATACTACAAAGGAAAACCAGTCTGCATACGATAAGAATAAAGTCAAGATCGCTGAGGAATGTTACGAGGCCTTCAAGGATCAGGTTGACTTCTCGCAGTTTGACGGAAACGGCGACGGAAGGATAGATGCTACTCTGTTTACAACTCCTACCAAAGCAGGAGATGAAGACTGGTGGCCTTGTGCAGGTGCATTCGGTGATCCTGCATATCGTGTTGACGGCGTAAGCGTAGGACATATCATAACAGGCAATGCACAGATCGAAGGAACTAAAAACTATGTGAACTATATAAGCTCCTACTGTCATGAACTCGGTCACTGCACCGGGCTTCCGGATTATTATCTTTTCACAAATCCAAATGATAGTGAAGGAATGCACGGAACCGCTGGCATAGAGCTTATGGATACAGATGCAGGATCAGATCTCGGAGCGTTTTCAAAGCTAATGGAGGGATGGTACACTAAAGATCAGGTTCAGGTATGGTCTCCCGAACAGGGTACGAAAACCTATACCCTCAGCAATGCACAGACAGATGCAGGAAACTGTCTTATCATCCCCAACGGTAAGCTTGCAGATGATTATTTTTCAGAATATTTCATCATAGAGTATGCGACTAAAGATGGCAACAACAGCGGTGTAGGAAAAAACACAGCATGGTGGCAGAGATCAGGTGAAGGTGTGCGCATTTATCATATTGACGCAACGACCGAGTATGGCTGGAACAACTATTTCAGGTATGCAAGCGGCAGTGAATTCACAAATCATGATAACGGCAGGCGGCTTATCCGAATAATCGATGATACAAATAAGGATAACTTCTATCATACCGGTGATGTTGTAAACAGCAGCATTTCAGGATTCCATTGGTATGATTCAAACGGCGGACAGACAGTAGAACCTGGTTTTTCAATTGAGATCGGCGAAGTTAAAAACGGTTCTTACTCAGTCACAGTCAGAAAATAGCTATCAGTTTTTCTTCTCTCTTTCTGCACATTCAGAGAGCTGAAATACAGGGTTTCCTTGAAATAACGGGACAAATCAAAGCCGTCAGTCAGACTGGCGGCTTGACTTAATAAAACTTCCCCTTAAGCGGAATCAGAAAATATGCCAAACGCATTTCATTCTCAGTTTCCGCATTAAGGGGAAGTTTTTTTGCCTGTAAACATATAGTTGTTTAAAGCTGAGGCCTTCAACAATCATTGTAAAGTGTTTATCCTATAAATAGCCCAGCGAGCAATAATGCGATCCCTGTTATAAGTATAAATAAAGGACCGGCGAGGAGTATAGCTGCTGCCCAGCTTGGTATAGGTGCATCTCTTTCAACAAAAGCACATTCAGGCTTATCAGGATCATAGAATACATCCACAAGTCTGCCGGCAGGATATCTGGCAGCCATATCTCTCTGAGCACTTAAACTGTTTCCGGCAGAATGGACTACCAGCGGAAGAGGCCCCTGAAGAGGAATATTGCTGCGATTCGGTCCGAGGGCTCCGGAAGACGGAAAAGGTGAATATCCTGAAAAGCGTGGTCCGCTTATAGTATATCTGGCGCCTTCCACCTCATACTCCACAAGAGGCACCCGTACATTGCTGCTTACCAGATATGACATCCTCACCACCCTTCCGGTGGTATGATGAGTTATATGCTCCCTGCGGTATTTCGGCCGTCTGAATCCAAGATAATAAGCTAATGCAGTAAAACCTGCTCCAAAAACGGTAAGCGACAAACCTACTATAATAAAAACAGATGAAATGTCCATTGTTATCTCCTTTTAAAAGCTCTCCATATGCTTTATTATAGTGCAAAAACACCCAATAGTCAATACGCTCCCCTGCTGTTCACTCATGCTCAATATCATTCTTGGCTATGGCATCCGGAATTTTATATTTTCACAAGGAGAGAAAAAACAAGACTCACTATTGACATATCCTGATTTATGTAGTATACTGCATATATAGGTAATATACTACCTTTAGGAGGCGCTTATGTACGATTTTGAAAATATGGATCAGCGGCTGATAGCCTATGTCAACATTTTTGTCTGTGCGAACCGGCTGCAGGCAATAATGGACAGCGGTCTTGAGGATATCACAGCTAAACAGTGGCTTGCGATAACAATGATAGATGCATTTCCCGAACCGCCTACCCTCAAGCAAATGGCTGAAATGTCAGGTGTCACTCATCAGAGTATGCGGCAGATAGTTGACCGACTTATAGATAAAGGATTTCTTGAGGTCGTACCGGACAAAAAAGACAAACGAGCCATAAGGCTCGTCAAGACAGAAGCTGCAAACAATATCCGCACTAAAAAAGCAGATCAGAACATCAGCTTTGTGTACAGACTCTTCGATTGCCTTTCCAATGAAGAGACCACCGCTTATTGTTCCGCACTTGCAAAGCTCTGTGACAGGCTGAATGAACTGAAAGAGGAAAACGATTCGTGATCTTAGAAAAAATACATGGAAAGATGTGAGGTCAATATGAAAACAATAGTTGCTTTTAAATCAAAATCAGGCTACACCAGGCAGTATGCTCAGTGGATAGCCGAAGAACTCAACTGCGATATCAAGGAAAAACCGGAGCTTTCCGATATCATAGATTATGATACCATAATCTGCGGCGGAGGGATGTATGCCGGCGGTTTCAACGGAATAAAGCTTATCACCAAAAATCTTGATAAGCTTTCAGGCAAAAAAATCGTGCTTTTTGCTGTCGGCTCAAATCCGGGCAGAGAGAAGGAAATGGCTGTATTCTGGGACAGGATCCTTTCAAAGGAACAGCAGAAAAAAATCGGTCATTTCTATCTCAGAGGCGGATTTGATTTCAGTAAACTGACAGCCGGCGACAAAGTTCTGATGAAAATGCTGAAAATCCGTCTGCAAGGCCTGAAAAATCCAACCGAGGACGAAAAGGGAATGCTGGCTGCTTATGATACCCCTGTAGATTTCTCCGACAAAGCCAATATTAAAGAGCTTATAAGATTTGTTCTCGGCTGACCGGCATAGTAAAATCGGATAGAATGTTCCGTGACTACGAGCTTAAAATACGGCAGATATTTAAAGCATCACGATCAAAATGAGCATATGAGCGGGCCTTATGGTCCGGACATACAGTATCCTGAACAGCAGCAGTACATGATACTCAGAAAATAATTTTGAAAAAAATGAAATATCCGATCCGGAATGTTGTCTTAATTAACAGAGGACCTCACGAAAGGAGGCTGTAGCTTTGGATGACGCGTCAATTATCCGATTGCTGTTTGAAAGAAATGAACAGGCTGTCGAAGAGCTGAAGATCAGCTATGAAAACCTGTGCTTCTATATTGCAGGGAATATTCTGCCTCAGAAGGAAGATCAGGAGGAATGTGTGAATTCTGCATATATGGATGTATGGCGTTCTATTCCGCCAAACCGACCTGATAACCTGAAAACTTACCTTTGCAGACTTGTAAAGAATTGTGCAATAAACAGGTATAAATATAATAACAGAACGAAAAGGAATTCTGAATTTTCAGTATCGCTGGATGAACTGGCTGAATGTATACCTGACGGAAAATGTCTTGAAGAGCGGATAAATGATGAGCAGCTCGGAAAAGCGATCAGTGCCTTCCTCAGGACTCAGCCGGATAAATACCGCAAGGTATTTGTAAGGCGCTACTGGTACTCAGATACCGTAGAAAAAATTGCTGAACTATATGAAATGAATGCCAGAACAGTTGCTACATATCTTTTCAGAGTCAGGAAAAAACTGAAAGCGTATTTGCAGAAAGAAGGGTATATAGATGGATGACCTGAAACTTTACAGAGGTATAAACAATATAGATGATGACCTCATAGAAGAAGCCGGCTGCAACAGAAAACCGGTTATTCACCGTTACTATGCCTTTGCCGCTTCTGCGGCTGCGGTACTTCTGGCAGTAGGCATATCCGGTTCCGATTTTTTCCGCAGCGGCAGTAATATAAATGATCCCGCTGTCTTCGACAACAATGTCATTACAGCTGCAACAACAGCTGTAGTATCTACTGACGTAACAACTAATTCAACTAATTGCATATCAACTTCAGTACAGACTATTCCTTCAGATACAACTTCAGTAATTCAAACCAGCGATCGGCCTCATACAACATTCACGTCTGTCAGCAATACCGAACCTACCAGCTCTGCTTCCTCAGCGGCAGTTCATGCAGTTTCCGGTACAACGGCTGTTACAGGCGCTGTAATCACTGAAAAAGCTCCCGAACAGGAGATCGACTACGAATACGAAGGGAAAATAATTATGAAAAAATATGCTGCATTTTTAACTTCACTGTTAACGCTGTCAAATGCGACTGCATTTAATGTTCATGCTCAGACATATGTGCCTGCAAATGAAAATCTCAATATTGCAACAGAAGCAAAGGCATTTATTGAAGACTACGATATCGACCTTGATTTCAACTGTGACGGAAATTTCGACGTTTTCGACCTGTATGCATATTACCGTGCAGAAAAAAATGACCGTTACAGAGGTTACAAAGATACTGCCCCCGATTACATAATGGAAAAATATGAAGCTGTTCCTAAAAGTGTACTCAGAGATATTACATACACTGATGCTGAAACAGGAGAGGAAGAAATCCATACAGAGAAATACTCCCTCTATCCCGGCGCTCTGATCGATTACTATTTCACCTATGTTGCCGGACCTGATATGAACTATTTTGATACCGAATACTATATCGACAACTGCCCTGACACCTATAAAGACCCCATGTCATATGATATTTTAAGACATGGAAATGATGTACTTGGTATATGGGACTTTCAGCGCACAAAGTTCTGCGTAAAGGATACTGACGGAAGCTACAGGCTTTTTGATCAGTCTGATGCCGATAATATAGACAGATCAAGATGGTACGCTTATAGCTCCGAATACTGTATAGACCGCACATACGGAGTAAATATATCCCCTATACACGAATTTATCGAAAAGCTCAGATATGAATGCCATGATATGGGAATGGACAATGTATTTATACAGGAACTCATTGAAGGCGGATATGTAGATGCAGATATCAATTCAGACGGAAGCTTTGATATGGACGACGTAGCACTGACAGCATTTTTTGCTTACAATCACAGCAACTGTAATGAAAAGACCTATTTTGACAGTCTGTTTTCCTCAACAGGTGTTGGATATAACAGTGAGATAGTTTCTGATTATGAAAGAAGCAGGATGTCCGAAAGCGAATGGAACAAGGCTTTTGCATTATGTGATACAGCTGCCAATTATTGCTATACTGATACAGATGATATCGTAAACTATCTCGCTCAGTATTACCTGACATATAACACAGCAGCTCAGGAATACTTTGATCCGCTCCATTATGTGGATTTGGGATATACTGAATACCGTGCACATCACGGCTTTGAAGGAGATTTTTTCAACGTCCTTGACTATTACAAAGACTTTTCAGCCAAGTACGGTCCCGGATCAACTGAAGAGCGCTCTGATCCTCCGGAGGGCTACATCTTCTCAGAAAATGAGATAAATGCTGCATTTCCTGATTATTATAAGAACGTAAAATCAGGAAAGCTTCCTGAGCCTGATATAGATCTCAGCGGCAGTATAGATGCTGCAGACTATAATCTTCTGTTTAACCTTGACTGCGAATTCTATACTCCCTACGATCACAGCTATGTAGGCAACATGGTAAGAAGATATCCTGAACTGACAGTGGTTCTTGATGTACCTCAGGAAGTAAGAAATAACTACAGTATGAATTATGACTTCAACAACAACGGCATCAGCTGTGATATGCAGGAATCAAGATGCATGATGATGTACATACTCAGTGAGCTGGAAGAACAGTATAATGATATAGATGCTGTAAACAATGCTTTGGATGAATACTATTCTGCTCATCCTGAGATCCAGTACTACGAAGTATTCGATATGAATATGGAAAAATTCAACAAGGACAGAGCATTCAGCTCAGAAATGAACGGATCAACCGTTGTAATGAGTTCTGTTAATATGCTCAGGAACTACATCAGCTATCCTCAGAGCATATCTGTAGGTTTCATAAGCGGCGACGCAAACTGCAGCGGTAAGAAAGATATCTCTGATGTCCTCCTTATAATGCAGTCTATTGAGAAACCATCAAAATATGGAGTGGATGGCAGCGATAACGATCACATTACCTATGAGGGAATGCTTCGTGCAGATGTTGACGGTGATGGGGTAAACAACATGGATGCTTGTATCATAAAGAACAGCCTTCTCGGCGCGTGATCCGGAAAAATTGTTATCTTTCGTAAAGACCCGGATGCTGCCTGAACTGAATATAGAAAAGAAATAAATAGGAATTCATATCTCATTTTCAGCGCAGGATCAATAAATATAACAGCTCGCAGGATGATATAATATCATTTCTGCGAGCTGTTTTTAATGTATGTCACTCACTTTAAGGAGCTCTCCGGTAATATATGGACCTCATCTGAAGCCAACAACAGATTCTAATTCCTCCAGCCAGTGCTGACAGCACGTTTAGTCACCATTGAGCGATATATGCCGTCATTTGCCATCAGACTGCCAAGATCTCCCATATCATGAGCGATAACGAAATAGTCCCCCCAGTTTTTGTCCTACTACCTCATACATTTTTGTTCCCGTTATCCCCATAGGATGAAGTATGATTACTGTTGGATCTGTATTGTTTCCATGTTTGTGAATGTACATATTCTCCTCCTCATTCCGGCTTTCTTACAACACAATGCAAGCGGCAGAAGCCACGTTTTTCAAAGGACTCCATGTGAAGTCCTGCATTTTCGCACAGCTTTCTGATGTCCTCCCTGCCGTAAATTCGAACATCGCCTTTTCCATCAAATCGAAGAAATTGTTTTGAAATGGCATATTTTCACTTCTTTCATACCAGCAATGATGAACCGCTAAGTCCGAGGATAGCTGCTTCCCCTTTTGTCATAAACTTACCATTTGTGGTATCGATAATCTCAGCACTTTCAAAGCCCGCGTCACGGAGTTCATTGACAAACTGCTGCATATCGCCATAACGTGACTTTGACATTATATCGTGAATGGCAAATGTTCCGCCTTTTTTCAGAACACGGAGAGTCTCACGAAGAAGCTGCTGCTTATCAGCTCCGGTGATGTTGTGATAAACATAATTGCTGGTAACTGCATCGAAATATTCATCCGGGAAATCCAGCTTGCAGGCATCGCCATGGTGGAATTCCGTATTAGCTGCTCCCTCTGCGTCAGAATTATCCTCACAAAGCTGCTGACTGAATGAGGCATACTCCTTGCCCCAGCGGTCAATACCGATCATTCTTCCCTGAGGATTTCTCTTTGCGCAGGCTATGGTAAGTGCACCGCTTCCGCAGCCTACGTCCAATCCGATTCCGCCTTCGGGCAGTGTAATATATTCCGCAGTTCCCTCCACGATTTCCTGAGAAAGCTTACGGTTGCCGCTGTAAGAGAACTTGCCGTGAGCGTAAATGCTCCATGCAGCCATTGTACCGCATAAAAGTGTACCTGCTCCGGCAGCTCCAACAAGGATCTTTTTCAGCCTCGGGTCAAACTCCGAGCAAAGCAGAGCGGCTGTTCCTGCGCCCAGAACCGCCGTACTGGCAGTAAGCGCGCCGATCATTCCGTTTGGAACCCAATTTTTATAATTTGCACTCATAACTTACACTCCTTTATCTTTTATATCCTATTACTAAAAACAGTTTTTCCTTTTTATTTTTTGATATATCTGCAAATCCTATTGTTTTGAGCATATCAGCGATCTGCTCTGCCGTATATCTTGTCATACAAGGAACTTTCTTTTCCCAATCCACATTCGGATCACCGTAATTATTGATGACTGCAAAGCAGCCGCCATTTACCAGTGAACGGTAGATCTCCCTGAATGCTTTTTCGGGCTTTTTCCAGAAGAATACTGTTTCAAAAGCTGTTATCAGGTCAATACTGTTATCCTTGAAAGGCAGTCTTTCAGCGCTGCCTTTGATGATCTTTACACGCTTGCCGATCTCGTCTTTATTGACCTTCTGCGCTTTTTTCACACTTTCATCTGATATATCCAACCCTAAAAACTGCGCCTTTGCACTCATTTCCAGCATTCGCTTTATATTATAACCGCCGCCGCAGCCCAGATCAGCGACTTTGCCGTTTTCAGGGATCCTTATTCGCTCCAACGCCCACTGTGCCATAGGCAGATGCTCCTTATCCATGCTGACAAGCATCAATCGGCCAAGAAGTCCTTTAGGATTCCCAAAATTATCTGTAAAACTCATATTTTTTCTCCCTTACCGAAATAATTCCTGATCAGCCGCATCACTTCATTGAATGCCGGTTTACAGCCGGGAATAAAATATTGTATAGCATAGCAGTGGTGCATACCTTTTCCCAAATGTATAATACACTTTGCACCTGCTTTCCGGTAGCTCTCCGCATAGCTTGGTGCAAAGGCGCACAGTGTCTCCGCAGTTCCGTAATAGAAGTGTGTCATGGGAGCATTTCTGAAATCACCGTGAGCAGTGGCAAGGTATTTTTCAGGAACTTCCCTGCCGTGACACATTATCTCACGGGCAGTGAACATAAACTCTGCCGGAATCATTATGTCCCTTTTGTCGAGCTCAGCTATCGCCGTTTTTTCGGCATCTGTAACAGGTACACTTCCAGGCGATACAGGTATCAGAAGACCGGGCATGGGGAAATCAGCTCCACCGTCATTAAGTTCGTTTATGTATGTGATGACATCAAGAAGAAGTGCTGCACCAGAGGAAAAACCAAGAAATACGATATTTTCAGGCTTATAGTATCTGAGCATTTTCTCATAGCATTCAAATATCATTTTTACGTTTTCCAGCATATCGTGCTCGTGACACATGGGATAATACGGAAACCATACATCAGAGCCTGTAATATTGCCTATTTTCCGGGAAAGTCCCACATCTCCGCTGTCAGAGCCAAGAATCATACCGCCGCCGAAAACGAAGAGCACTGCTTTCGCCTTACGAGCCTTTTCGCAGTTTATCTCAAGGCAGTGATACTGTCCCTGAATAAGGTGGTCAGTATAGTGAGCCTTACTGTCGGTGGGCATTGAATAATGCCGGTTTTTCTCATTCATTTTTGCTGCTTTCGCAAGAACTTCTTCCTTCGTCCCTACAAGATTCTGTTTCATTTTCATCGCTGTCACAGCTTTTTTCGTCAGCCTGTAAAGCGGGCTCGAAAGTCCGTCAGGCGCTTTCACAACTTTGTCCCGTTTATCAAATCTCACTATCATTACCTCCATTTTTATCATTTTCCAGATGTGCCGCTGAATCATTCAGAACAGCGATGTACATATAAATGCGATCAGTAAACTGATCAGAAAATATGCCAGCATCTCCTTCAGATGTGTTTTCCAGTTGTAACCAAATAAATGCGGTCCCACAATGCTTTTCACTTCGGGGAAATAGTGTGGAAAGAAATTGCTGTGGCAAAGCAGATACCAGTCAAAAACAGCAATATCAAAGACCTTCATGCCCCAAAGTATAATAAGGTTCCTTACGAAAAACTGACCAAAACTGAAATCGTTTCTTATACCGTCCCAGGCGCCAAGGATCACAGCTCCCACCATCATTGCCAGAGCCAGTATCAGCATCGCCCAGCCAAGTATATGCTGTCCTTTGAAGCGCTCCGGTTTAGGCAGAACAGCCTCCTGTATCTCTTTTGGAGCAGAGGTGAAAAATCGCTTGTCCTGCACAAATCCTACTGCTCCCCAGAGCAGCAGAAGCAGTCCTGCCATCATCAAAAGGGTTAAAAATAGTGTTGTCATTCCGGTTCCTTCTTTCTTAATGAAAACGATCAGAAATACGTTCCTGATACTTCATTGCTGTACATCAGATCGTATATCTTGCAGCCTGCCGCTTCACGGGTCTGCACCAGCTTCATGCCGAGGTGAACATATCGGTCACACTTTCCCTTTGCATCGGTATCCAGAATACAGGGGCAGCCGTTTTTGTCAGCCATTTTGTAGGCGAACTCCATGAGCTTTCTCATATAGCCCTGCCCCTGATATTTTTCGGTCACAATGAGCATTTCCACCTTCATATAGGGCTTTTTCTGCTTTTTCATCTGTATCTCAAGGGGCTTACCTGTACTTCCGCTGTTAGCCTGTTTCAAAAATGAAAACAGCTTTCCCCAGCCTCCAAGAGCGTTTTTCATTCGCTTTGCCATGCGGACTATGCTCCCGAAATTCGGATGATTTCCATTGGTATCCGTGATAAGTATGTAGCCCTCGCCGTTGTCAGTGCAGTAAAATGTTCCGCTTTCGATACCTGCGATGACAAAGGACTTCATGTACTCTGTCATCGCCTCTTTTGACGGGAAGAAGGGCTTCAGACCGCCTTCCCCTTCCTCATATGGCCAGTCCCAGAAGGAAGCACCGATAAGTGCGGATATTTTGTCAATTTTATCCTTTGATAATGAACGTATCTTTTTCATAACGAATCCTTTCTTTTAATTATCGACTGTCGGATCATATAAAACTGTTAGATGTCACTAACTATATTATATCACAGTATTTCACGTTTTGCAAGATACTTCGTTATTTTGATCCTTATTTTTTTGCCCGTTTTGACTTGATGAAATGGAAGGATTATGGTATAATGGAATGGTACATATCAAGTTGCTGGTGAATTTACATCTGTTTATTTGATCAATAAAAGTATTTAAGGAGTGCTACATATGTTACAAGGATTTGAAGAGGCATTTACCGATGCACAGGCAAGTATCGTATCACTTGCATTAGAACTGTTAGAGAACGGCGAAAAAGAAGCCGATATGGTGTATATTTATATCTATCAAAACGATTCCATGAACTTTTTTAATGCGTTCTTTGCGAAAGATAAAAAGGTCGTTCTTCTGCATCATTGGTTTGATTACGAACAAATCAAAGAGTTTTTTGGTTGTGCGAAGGAAGATATGGAACATATCACGGAAGTGTGTGACAAATATGACGGCAAATGTCCTGCCGAATTCAGATTAAGCTACAATGTTAACACAAAAGCATTTGATGCTAAATACAACTATGATGATTTCGCCGGGGATGGTGATGTCAGCTTGGTGGACATTTATAAGGACTGGCAGAAGGAATGTGAAGCTGAACTGAACAGCTGAAAAAACATAACCGTTCACTTGAAGTGAGCCGCTTGTTTTGCATTGCAAAAACAGCGCAGTTTGCCGCAGGGCAAATATGCGCTGCTTTTTTTGTCCTTTTTGTCTTGATGAAATGAGAGGATTATGGTATAATGGTATGGTACGAAAAAGAAGGCGGTGGTTTATCTATGGGGCATATGGTCAGAGCAATCATTGGAAAAACACATATCATTCAACCGATTGTAGAAGGCTGGGTATATGCTGAGATGATATGCCTTCCTCAAGACTATGCGCTCATATTTTTGAATGACAATTTGTTTGATGATATAGAAGAACTTGTGGATATAGAGAATACCAGTAACTATCCGTATTTGAATTACCTTACGGATTCCGTTATCTGCTTCTTAAAAGAATGTTCACTCGAAGGTCAGCTTCTTTATATGGAAACAGATTACTTTGGCGGATACGGAACGCAAGCAGGTGTGATTTTTGAAAACGGTGAAATGAAAGGCGAACCTATGGACGGAGACGGAACAGTCAATCGTTTGTTAGGGCTTATAGGCGTCAGGAAGCACTTGCTAAAGGATGAATTTGACTCTTTGGAACTATATAAATATAGACGTATGGATTAAGTGTAAAGAACACTACCCCAAAATCCTTAGTAGTAACACACCCTGTGTTTACTACCATTTCTACTACTAACGATGTCCTTAGAATGCTAAGATTTGCCGCAATTTGCCGAGTTCACCGTGATTTTTGACAGAATCAATACACCCGTTCTTCAAAGTATACAAAGGCAAATCGCGGCAAAACACGGCAAAATACGGAGGTTTAGACCTATGATAAAGGTTATGTTCGTCTGCCACGGCAGCCCAATCAGCGATGCCGTGTTTTCGTCGATATATCGCCGTTTTAGGCGATGAATAAAACGATTTTTCCACAGATTTCCCACACTTGATTTGACCCGAACTTGTACATATTTTTCAACAGTATTTCCCTGTTTTAAGAGCCCGATATCATTATTTTATCATTTTATTGATTATCATAGCCTCCCTGTGGAGGCTTCTCTTTTTTAAACGCATAAACTTATCTCTTAACAGATAATAGTATTTAGTAATAATCTGTCTGATCCCTTGACATTCTCCTAAAGCCTCTATAATGTCGAAAGTTCAGATTAATTTTAAGACTTTTTTCTTCTATACCGAAAAAACGTCTTGACACTTGCAACTATTTATGGTATATTGATAAAAAGGAAGTGATACTATGATACTCAGACCTGATTATATTAATGCAATAGAGCCGTTTATAGACTCTCCAATTGTTAAGATACTCGCCGGAGTTCGTCGCTGCGGTAAATCCACTATACTTGAAATGGTAGCTGATGAGCTCATAAAGCACGGATCTTCAAAAGAAAACATCATTGAACGCAGATACAACGAAATCATGTATGAAGATTTTTCAGCAAAGGATATGTATTCTGACCTGAAAAATGATATATCCGGTAAAGGACGATGCTACCTGCTTCTTGATGAATTACAGGAAATTAAAGGTTGGGAGAAGGTCATTAACGACCTTCTTGAAAACAGCGATGTTGATATATATGTCACCGGTTCAAACAGCAAGCTGATGTCGAGTGAGATATCCACATACCTCACCGGAAGATATGTGACGATCCCTGTATATACTCTTTCGCTTCGTGAGTACCTGACTTTCAAGAATAAAGATGTGTCTCAGGCAAGAGACGTATTTGATGAATATGTTCAGTACGGCGGTTTTCCTATTGTTGGTATCAGCAGCTTCGATACAAAGGCTGCGTATCAGATCGTTGACGGTATATACGCATCCATCATCACAAAAGATATCTCCAAGCGTCATAAGATACGCAATAAAGAGCTGTTCGACAGAGTTGTCCGTTATGTGATTGAAAATGTTGGTATGACCTTCTCGGCAAATACAATAGTGAAGTTCCTGAAAAGTGAGAACCGCAGTCTTTCTGTTGAGACTATCTACAACTATCTGAAGTGGCTGGGGGAAGCGTTCATCATTTATCCTTGTCAGCGTTACGACCTTCAGGGTAAGGCAGTGCTCAAAACTCAGGAAAAATACTATCTTTCTGATATTTCTATCAAGTACAGTCAGATGGGCTTCGATACAAAAATGATTTCAGCTGTATTCGAGAATATAGTGTACCTCGAAATGAAGCGCAGGGGTTATGATGTCTACATTGGCAAGAACAATACCAAAGAGATTGACTTTGTTGCCGTTCGCAGAGATGAAAGGATATATGTTCAGGTCTGCGTCCAGCTTCCCGACGGATCCGACCGTGAGACTGCAAATCTTATGGATATAAAGGATCACTACCATAAATATGTGGTCTGCCGCGATACACTCGCTTTAGGGAACGATAACGGCATTGAGATAGTCCATATCGCAGACTTTCTTATGCGTGAAAACTGGTAAAGGAGCATTAATATGAATATAGATAGCACTCTTTACAGCGGACGTCCGACAGATGAACGCTCTGACGTTGAAATGGCTATATATGATAAACTCGATGCTCTTGGTATAGAATACAAACGATCTGATCACGACCACGCAGATACTATGGAGGATTGTCTTGCTATCGAAAAG
>DFHF01000059.1 GCA_002371825.1 Ruminococcus flavefaciens
CATTTCCTGCATTTTACAGGAAACGCACCCAACAGGTTTATTATCGCATAGTATGATATATTTCGGATTATCTCTTATTGAAGCTTCCATCATTTCTATCGTTTTACCATAACCGGGACAAGCACCAAATCTCCTGTAATCGCTGTAAAATGAAGCGTTATAGATATTTACCAGCATTTCTGCATCTGTTGTTTCAGCTTTTCTGTATTCTATCGTCACAGTTTGTCAGCTCCTTGATCTCCGATTTGTATTAGTAAATTATAGCATCACTGCCGTGTCAATAAAACACCGCTGTGCGGAGTTCTTCCCCTGAACGTTTCAATAAACGCTCAGGGGCATTATCATCTGTTTTGTTTAATGAGACAAATCAGAATAAAGTATGATCAGTTTATTGCTATATCGATAATATAATCTAAAACCTCATAAAAGTCAGAAAATTCCGAACACTCTTCTTTTATGCTGTCATAATCTTCATATTCATAAAAAAAGAACGAGCCGTATCTTGCATCATAACATATGTGACACGAATTATAAAAGCCTATGATTAGTAGTTCTTTCGGAACTTTTCCTTCTGAAAAATCATAGTTTATTTTACATTTATCACTTGCATTTACACTAAAGAGGAAAGCATCTCCACCAAATAATTCGGCTCCATTTGAGCACCTCAGGAACTCCTTATATGATTCTGGGATTTTAACTTTCATCTTCTTCTCAAACTCACTTATTTCAGAATCTGTTGCAGGAGAGTGAAAATCAGAGTGCATCCAGTTTTCAACTATGTTTTTTATTTTTTCAATACGTTCTTGCATAATTAACTCCTAATAAGATATATTCCGATTTATGTTAGTTACAATTATAGCATAGCATCACTGCCGTGTCAATAAAACACCGCTGTGCGGAGTTCTTCCCCTGAACGTTTCAATTAACGCTCAGGGGCATTAACATCTGTTTTGCTTACTGAGGTAAATCAGGATTTATACTAACAGCTAATCCTCGCAATATAGGATTTCATAGTCTTCTCCAAGCTCAATACAGAGCTGATCGTAAGCAAATTTTTTCTTCTTATTGTAAATTATTGTATCTTCTTCAGTCCACCATGGAGAATCATCAGGGGCATTATCCATATCCATCATGTTTTCATGATATGCTTGTAGATACCAAAGCAGGTTCTTTAGTTTTTGAGAAATGGGTAATTTCTGTTCATCAACTGCATAATCATATTTCAAACGTGCAGCATCATTTGCTGACCAAAGGCAAGTACCGCCCCATTCAAACCAATACTTAAAGACATATTTTGCCATACGTTATCTCCCCACAAAATACACACAAATTCCGATTTATGTTAGTTTCAATTATAGCATAGCATCGCTGCTGTGTCAATAAAAGTTCGGTAACGGTATGCAGTTCCCCTAATAAAAACAACACTGCCGTTCAGTTTGAGTTCTGAGCGACGGTGCTTCGTTATAAGCAAATCGTCATATATTTTCGTTTCAGTAAAGAAATGCAAGCAGGGGCGAAGTGCAAAAAAGTGCAGGCTAAGAGCTCAGTCTGCCCAAATTTAAAGGATACATATTTGCAGAATGTTAAGTTAAATTTATGGTACCAATCGCAAACATCTTTAGCCTACATTGAGGGATATTTTTGTTTAATATGATGAAAAATCTTATGTCTCAGAAAAAAAGCACAATTTTTGTCCAACATTTCACAAAAGCTGCGAGTACGCTTTATGGGAGCGATCGCCCGACCCCATAAGAAGGGAGGAATACATTTGACTGACAAAGAATTCAGAGCAAAAATGAAAAAGTCACCTGATGAAGCCCGCAGAGAAGTTTTTGATGAATACTGCAATTATGTATACACCATTGTCATGAGAAGACTTAATGCTCATTGCTGCCGTGAAGATATAGAAGAATGCGTAAGCGATGTTTTTATAGACTTTTTCCGGTCATCTGAAAGAATAGGAAAAAGGAACGATGACCTGAAAGGATTTATCAGTCTTATTGCCGAACGAAGGGCGATAGATACATACCGCAGGCATATAAAGAACTATGAAAACAATACGTCTATTGACGAAGATTTTTTTGCTGAGATACCATCAGCGGAGAATATAGTCAAAAATGCGGAACGTACCGAAAGGAACGCACTTATACTTGAAAAGGTGCGTGAACTCGGCGAACCGGATTCAACTATAATAATACAGCAGTATTACTATAACAGATCACCTATTGAAATTGGTGAAACTATATCCATGACAGCCGATGCAGTAAGAAAACGCAGTCTGCGTGCACGCAAAAGACTGAAATCAATGCTTACTGATGCCGATGTCAGTTTAGGAGGATAATAATGTCAGATCGTACCAAAAGAAAAAGGAATGATACGAATAATAATATGCCAGAAAATCTCTCCAATGAAACCTACGCACTTACAAACGAACAAAAAGAACGTATTTATTCAACCATATACAGAAAACTTAATATCGAAATGACCGACAGCGGAAAGGCTGTCTCAGGAGTAGAGAAATGCTCACGCAGTCAGATTTTCCGTGTCATAACAACAGCTGCATCGACAGCTGTGGTCATAGCTGCACTGGGGATCAATTTTTCCCTGATGCATAATATGAAAAAAGGCATTTCCGAGATATCTGTCAGTGATGACAGTATTGCCACAAGTGAAACTGCTATACAGTTCATTCAGGAAAAAAAGCCTCAGATCACAGAAGCGCACAAGGCTGCTGTCGGTGATACAGTGACAACTGCCGTTCCTCCCGTAAAATCGGTAAGTGTGTCAATATCCGAAAGGTTATTAACAACTTATATTCAGACAACGGCAATAACCACCATATTCACAGAGGCTGAAACAACAGAGGAAACATCCATAACAGAAATTACAGAAACAGAGACAGAAACAACTGAAGCTGTACAGAATGAGGAAAGCAACAGTCAGGAGGAGATCATTCCCCAGAACGATGAACCGTCAGAGGAAGATAAACTCCGTGAAACAGCTGAAGAACTCATTGCCGGGTATGACAATATATTAAAGATAAAGACATTTAATATACTAAAAGAGGGAGATGATGAAAAGCTTACCCTCATTCATGAAGCATCTGCTAATGGCGGGCAGGCTTTTATCCTGAATTACCGTCTTGTTGATCCTGAAATATATCCTGACATGAAAACTATGAAGGATTATTATTATTCGATCATTTGCAGTTCAAAGAATGAGAACAGCTGTTTCGGTCCTGAATTCAGTTCCACAGATCATGAATTTCTGTCTCTGCCGGGAGATTTCCCCACATACTCATATATTACCTATAACGGCAGGCTATACGGACTTGATATCAGCAAACCGGTATTCACAGTTCCTACAGACGAACCGGCCGTAATATCAAATATAGGAGAATATGGATTTTCAGCAGAAAAAAAATATAAAGATATGCGTGATGAAAACAAGATCACAACAGCCCGTTTCAGTATTGTAAAAGATACAAAAACAGGCAGATATGTTATTCTTACTGTAAATTATAATTAAATGATCCAAACGATCCGAAAAAAAGAGAGGTAAATTATCATGTTCAAGAAAATATCAGCATTTATTGCAGCACTTACTATCACTGCTTCCGCAGCAGGTACACTTCCGATAAACAATACGATCACTGCAAATGCTGCTTCAGAAAGCAGAATCGACCTTAGTGTTGAAAACGGACAGTATTTTCCTGCTGTATACAATCAAAGCTATGGTTCATGCGTTTCATTTGCTTCCACATACTATCAGATGACATATGAAGTAAGAAAGGCTTACTTTGAAAAGTACGGTACAGCTTATAACTATACCATTTCTCCTGCATTTGTATTCAATCATCTCAATAACGGCGGTACAGGAGGATCACTTCTTGAGTTAGCATACAGATTCATCAAGGGAAAAGGTGTACTTACCACTGATGATGCTAAATTAGGATACTGGGATACAGCTTATTTTGAAGGCAGACCCGAGTATCTCATCAAGGCACTCAGAACAAGAATTGATGAGGCAAATCTCATTAAAACAAATTACAGCAACGAAGACGAGACGATCGAAAAGATCAAGGAACAGCTCAGAAACGGCAAGGTCGTAACAACAGAAGGCAACTTCAATTATGATTACTATGTAAACAGCCATGATAGGATCGGCCGTCCGCAGAACGACAGAAAGTACAGAGTAACTGCAAATAACGGTGAATATGCTTATGTTCAGAATACACAGATCAACGAATATAAATATACCGACTCCGAAGGCAAGGAACAGTGGGACAGCGGTTATGTTGGACACGCTTTCACTATTGTTGGATATGACGATGACATCACAGCTGAATACAACGGCACTACCTTAAAGGGTGCGTTCAAGATACTCAACTCATGGGGTACTGGCTGGGGCAACAAAGGCTATATGTGGATAATGTATGATGCATTCTATCAGAACAGCAAACAGGGTATCGTATGTGACGATGATAGCCGTCACAGAGTTGCTGCATTTAGTTCAGGCAATTTCTATACCGTTGATGTTGATTTCAAGGACATAAAGCTGGTTGCCGAAGCAGATATCGATACAGCCGATCAGTCATGCGTTTCTCTCTGGACAACAAAGCTTGAAAGCGGAAAGACACTGGGTACACAGGAAAGATTCGACTTTACCCATTTATATAATACATCGGACAATAAGCCTGTTAATTTCAAAGGCTCTGTTGTTGACGATATAAACGGATTATGCGATGATGATTACTTCTCAAACAAGAGCTACAAGGTAGAAGTACAGAATATCCCGAACAAAAAGGTGCCGTTAACTGTCAAGTCCGTTTCACTCAGAGATGATCTCGGAAACATCGTTGCACAGAAGACAGTTGAACACGGCAAAAATGGAGCATACATCGATCTCGATCTGAAGAGAGGCGATATCAACTACGACGGTATAATCAACAGTGCAGATACAGAAATGATCCGTGATTACATCACAAACGGACATGAAGATGAATTCTCCACACTCCAGAAGGAGCTTATGGATGTAAACAATGACGGCAAGGTGAATGTTATCGATGCTGAAACAGTTAACTTCATTGATACAGGCAGATATATCACCGAGAACGGCGATGTTTACACAGGCTGGCACCTCATCAACAACGGCTATTACTTCCTTGACGAAAACGGTTACAAGGTAACAAACAGCTTCATTGATGATGAGAACAAGAACGAGACATATTTTGTAAATGCTGACGGTTTATGCGTAAAGAGCAGTATGTTCACATTTGACGGCAGCAGATACTATGCAGATGAGCTTGGATATATCATCAAGGATCGTGAGTACGATGTTGCTTTAAAGTCCACAGGTATATCACGCATTTTCAGCTTCGATGAAAACGGCAGGGCAGTGCTTGGCTGGAATGCTGACAAGACCAAATACTATTCAGAAGCAGGTATGTATACAGGCTGGCACATAATTGACGGAGAAAACATCTTCTTCGATGAGAACGGCTTTCGTTCATAATAATTCTGTATATCTTTCATAAATCCTTATTATATGATTTTCATAACATAACCCCTTATTTTCCCTGTAATTTTGCTCCCCTGAAAAAGGGGAGCGTTTTTTATGTGATCTTTTGCTTTCGACTATCGAATATTTATCGACAACTTTAAATTAATATGCAATACATTCTTTTTTAAATCCAAAATCCGCATATAAAACACAATATATTACGTTTTATTATTCTTAGAACTATCGCATATTTTGCGACAGTTCATTTCGATAAAACAAATGCAGTTCTTTTGGAATATGACCGCATTACTCAAAGATCTCACTCAAAATCATCTGTGAATCTCCTCAGACTTGTTGCAATTCTGAGGGAAATGAGGTATAATAAGGCTGTGGAGGGAAGTAAAAAATGCGGGAGAATAAGAAAAAAATCTTATTGGGGAAAAGCTCTCTACATTGATTATGATGATTATAAGGATGCTATCGATAGCTTTACAAACATTCTTGAAATATATTAAAAAGAATTTAGGTGAAAAAATGAAACGATACAGTAAATTATCATATGCTATACTAATTATATCAATTTTGATTATTGCATATATACTTATAAACAGTCATCTTGAAAAGAAAAAGCCAGTTCCATGCCCTGATTATTGCAAGGAAGTTTCAAAGCAGATCTCTGATCTTGATTTGGAAGAGTTTAAATATATAAAATCAGAGAATGAAGGAGAAGAAGGTATATATTTTCGCTTTAAAAGTGAAGACAATTATAAACCATTGTATGATAATACTGATTGTTTAGATGATATTGTGAAAATAAAAAATACTATCTCAGTTTATCTATCTTCTCATAAAAATCAGATATTACATGAAAAAAATATACGTCTTGCTTTTTTCGGTAAAACAGGTTACAAAATAGAATTATATAATTATGAAAAATCTGGCTCCACCCCAGAAGAAGAGTTTGCATATTATGATGATATGTACATTTCTCCTGAATATTTCGCAGACTTTACTGAAGCAAAAAGAATTGGTATAAACATCACGGATAATGACGATTTATCTGGACTTGCAAACTTCACCGATCTTAAAGAGTTGGATATATACAGTGAAATCGAAATCAGTCAGGACACAATAGACAAAGTCGTTGAATTTTTACCTTATTGTGAAGTGAATTACAGAGATAACAGGCTGCTGTCAGGAGGATATTTGTATGGACTTAAAAACAAAAAGAGCACTCCTGCACCTCATTTATCCTAACCGCTGCCCGATATGCGGCAGTGTGATAGGTGCTCAGGACAGATTCTGCACAGATTGTGAGAGTCGTCTTACATTGTATGATGACAGCTTCTGTCCACCGGAAGCAGACAGCTTCACAGCAGTATACGTCTACAACGGCAGTGTAAAGCCTGCAATAAAGCTGCTGAAAAACGGGATATGCGGAAATGCTGACTACGCTTTAGGCATGGCACTTGCAGAAAAGCTCCGGAAAACTGACATCATAAGCCGCTGTGATATGCTTGTACCGGTTCCGATGTGGAAGGCGGACATAAGGAAGCGGCGCTATAATCAGTCCGGACTGATATGCAGAATAATAAGCGCTGAGCTCGGCATACCTGTATGTGTGGAGGCAGTCTCGAAGGTTCGTCCGACGGCTCCGCAGAAGCTCCTTGACAAGCAGCTCCGTTCGATAAACCTGACCGGCGCATTCATCGCAGTTCCGGAGCTTGCAGCCGGTAAAAGGATAATGATGATAGACGATATCTGCACTACCGGCTCCACTATCTCTGAGACTGCCTCGGCTCTCAGGAAGGCAGGCGCAGCTGAGGTACACTCCGCAAGCTGCTGCAAAACTTTGCCGGATAAAAAAAAATAATACGCCTATCCCCATGATCCATTGCATCTGCATACACGCAAAAAAGTGGGCGGCAAGGTGCTTATGATGGGGAATATAAGAGGAACGAGGTGCAAAATATATGAATGAAAGACCTGAACTTACAACAAATACGAACGCTGCTGCTTTCAGAAATTTCTACTATCTCAAAGAAGAGCTTGTGCAGTTCTGCCGTGAAAACAGTCTGCCCACATCTGGCTCAAAACAGGAACTTACAGAGCGGATAGCACACTTCCTTGAAACAGGCAGGGTGCTTAACAGTCAGGCACAGAGGAAAGCATCTGCTGTCATCGGAGACATTAACGAAAGCTCGGTTATCGAAGCAAATATCGTGTGCTCGGAAAAGCACCGTGCCTTTTTCAAAGATAAGATAGGCAAGTCCTTTTCGTTCAATGTGGCATTCCAGAAGTGGCTGAAAAGCAATGCAGGAAAGACCTATGCCGATGCAATAAATGCCTACTATCAGATCCTGGAAGATAGGAAAAAGGGCAAGACAGTCATTGACAAGCAGTTTGAGTACAACACATATATCCGTGACTTCTTCGCCGATAATCAGGGAAAAAGTCTCGATGACGCAATAAAGTGCTGGAAATACAAAAAAAGCCTTGAGGGGCATAACCGCTATGAAAGGTCTGACCTGATTGCACTTACCTGAATTCAGCACTTACCCATAATAAAAACAACACCGCCGTTCAGATTCTTCCTGAGCGGCGGTGTTTTTATAGTTATATCATCTTGTGCCACCAAATATGGTGAGCTCTTATTTCAGCGCACTGATTATCTCAGCAGTAAGCTTTTCGGCGGAGATACCGTGAGCATCAAGCAGTTCATCTGCCTTGAATTCAGTGTGGAATGCCTTTGAAATACCGTGGCAGTGAACACGCATATCGGAATCGCCGTAAAATGCTGCGATATTCTGTCCGTAGCCGCCCATGACCTCGCCGTCCTCAATGGTGATGACAAGACTATGGTCAGCTTTTAATGTGTTCAGCAGTTCCTCATCTACACCGCTGACAAATCTCGGATTTATAACTGTGATCTCCGTTCCGGTCTGAGCTTTTATTTTATCAGCCACTTCCAGTGCCATGGGAACAAGTCCACCTACTGCAAAGATTGCTGCCTTGCTGCCCCTGCGTTCTATCTTATTTTTCAGAACGGAATAATCAGTATCGTCAGCGATTCCTGTGGATCTCAGATTATCCACCTTTCTGATAGCAACAGGGTGCTGCTTCTGAGTAGTCGCATAGCGGAACATCTGCGTGAACTCCTCATTGCTTGCAGGAGCAAGATAAATGAGATTTGGGATATGGGCAAACATCTGTATATCGCAGAGCGCAATGTGGGTATTTGAATTCATACCGTATGCACCGGGACTGAGTATCAGGAAAGTTGCAGGACTGTCATTCAGGCACACATCATGTGACATCTGGTCATAGGTCCTCTGGAAGAAGGGAGCAAATGTGCCGAATACAGCTGTACCGCCGTTTCGTGCGATACCGCCTGCCATAGCGACTGCATTTTCCTCTGCGATGCCGACGTCGATGAACTGTCCACGGTCAACGTATTCCTCACGGACACCCTGCACAAATCCCAGTCCCATGGGAGTTGCAGCATTCAGAACGATGGCATTCTCATTTGTGTCCAGCAGTTCTTTCAGGCAGTTGAATACAACGCTTTCGCCGCCCTCATCAGGGTACAGCGGTGAGCCGTCCTCAACATGGAAGGGACCGCCTGCGTGCCAGCTTTCACGGTCTTTTTCCGCATAGGGCAGGCCTTTTCCCTTGATAGTGTGGATATGGAGCACTACAGGGTGGCCGATGTCCTTCACGCTCTCAAACAGCTCCACCAGCTTTGGGATATCGTGACCGTCATCAAGATAGCGGTAGTCCAGTCCCATTGCCCGGAAGATATTGTCCTCGGCAGTGCCATTGGATTCACGGAGCTTTTTCAGTGTTTTGTAGAGTCCGCCGTGGTTTTCAGCGATACTCTGGTCATTGTCATTTACGATGATTATGAGGTTCTTGTCATACTCTCCTGCGTAGTCAAGCGCTTCGAGAGCCTCTCCGCCGGACAGTGAGCCGTCGCCGATAAGGGCGATTATATTCTCACTGCGCTTATTCAGGTCACGTCCCTTTGCAAGTCCGAGAGCAAGGGAAACAGAGGTTGAAGTGTGGCCGACAATGAACATATCGTGCTCGCTCTCATTGGGATTGGTATATCCTGTCACATCGTGAAAATGCTCCTCGTCAAGGAAGGCTTCCTTTCTGCCGGTCAGTATCTTATGGGGATAGCACTGGTGGGACACGTCAAAAACTATCTTGTCCTTTGGGGAGTCAAATACATAGTGGAATGCCACTGTCAGCTCCACAATACCCAGATTAGGTCCCTGATGTCCGCCGGCTTTGCTTATCTTGTTGATGAGTGCGGCTCTTGTCTCGTCCGCAAGTGTCCGGAGCTGGGATACCTCCAGATTTTTGATGTCGGCAGGGCCGTTGATATTTTCTAAGTACATAGCTTTATCCTCCTTTATATGTTCAGCCATTCCCTGACAGCAGCTTCTGTCAGATGATTTCCGTCAATGCTTTTGTGGACATTCCCCCTGCACAGCTTCTTCACGTCGTCTGTGCCTACAGGACCGCTTCCGCCGTGGGTATTGAAGAGGTACACGTTCTTACCGGTGAGGTCGTACTGCTCAAGAAAGCTCAGCACTATCATCGGGCAGGTATACCACCATGCAGGATAGCCTGCCACAATGTCAGTATACTGCGATATATCCGCAATTCCTCCTTCAAAGGAAGGCCGTGCGTCATTGTCACGCTCTTTTTTTGCCTGTGCTGCGCAGATAGGATATATCTTGGAGTACGACTTTTCAGGCCTCAGCTCAAATATATCACCGCCCGTGACCTCTTTGATGAGTCTGGCGGCTTTTCCTGTGTGTCCGCCCCACGAAAAGTATACGGTCAGGAATTTTCTATCCGTCATAGTGCGCCTCCATTCCGGTATTGATTTTGATAGCAGTTCATGTTATAATTGGAACAGATATCCTGTCACAACCATATTATAGCATAACACCTGGGATTTGTACAATGCCGATACGGTATACTGCTATAAACGAAAATTATACTGAGGTAATAATATGTTGGAATTATATCTCCTGCGGCAGCTTGCTGCATTCAAGGAATACGGCACACTCTCCGAAGCTGCCGAAAGACTGTATCTCTCACAGCCTGCACTTAGCCGGAATATGAGAAAGCTGGAGGAAGAGATAGGTGTACCGCTGTTTGTGCGCAGCCGCAACAAGCTGGAGCTCAACGAAAACGGCATACTGACCGCTGAGCTTGCCGAAAAAGCTATCTCCGAAATAGACAGCATCCCAAAGCAGGTGCGTGATCTTGACCGCAGCCGCAGAACTATTTCGCTGGGTGTCTGTGCGCCTGCACCCATATGGAAACTGACTCCGCTGCTGTCGCAGCTATGCCCGACAATGACGATACAGACCGAGATAACAGAGGAAACAGAACTGCTGGAAGGTCTCCACAACGGACAGTATCAGCTGATAGTGCTGCATTTTCAGCCCGAGGATAAGCACTACATAAGCACCGCCTGCGGAACTGAAAAGCTGTTCTTCTCGCTGCCGCCCACACACAGGCTTGCAAATGAAGCTGAGCTGACCTTTTCCGACCTTGACGGAGAGAACTTTCTTCTGATGTCGGAGATAGGCTTCTGGCACGATATGGCCGTCAGAAAGATGCCCCATTCCAGATTTCTTATACAAAACGACCGCTTTACTTTCGATGAGATAGTCAATGCCTCTGTTCTCCCCTCATTCAGCACGGATACTGCAAACGAGTTTTTCGGAAGCAGCTCAGACCGTGTAGAGATACCCATTACCGACGAAGAGGCAGAGGTCAGATATTTCCTCGTTTGCCTGAAGGAGAATGAAAAGCAGTTCAGGCAGCTGTTTGAAGTTCTGTAAAGCCTGAGCTTGACGGCGAATAAAACCGCAGCATCTTATCTTTTAACAAAAAGAGCGCACAGATGTGCGCTCTTAAACTATATCATGTTATAATATTCAGTCTAAAATGCAACCTTTCCAAGCAGATCCCATATCAGAGCAACTGCATCATAGAACTTATCGTTTGCTGATGCATCCTCATCGCTCATTTCATCTGCCAATTCTATGGTCGAAATGATAGTTGCCACCCAGCTGATGATAGTGTCTGCTGCACCGCCAAGCAGCTGGCCTCCGAGAGATGCGATATTCACCACTGTATCGAAGATATTCTGATATGTAAAGTTTTTGAAGTCTTCGAGGCAGTCATCGCCCTCCTCAGCATATCTGAAGATAAAGTCATAGGTATCGTATCTCATTCTGAAGGCTGAACCGAGAGCGAATGCTGCTCCTATCATGGAATGTGCGCCCTCAAGCGTATTCTTTACATTTCCGGTAAACTGGCCTACCTCAAACTTTGTATAGCCGATGACCATGCTTCCCAGTGCGATCTCTGCATTGAGAGCTGAAAGAATATTGTTGATCTGGAAAAGCTTTTCAAAGTCCATTGAAGAGCCGCCGGCAGTACCTCCGGAGATCATATAGGATGCAGAGCCTGTATTCATATCATAAGCGATATAGGCTGTACCAGTCCAGTCGCCTATAGTGAGAGTCTCGGGAACTACCTCTATCTGCATACCCCTGTTGACGAAGTCCCTTATCTCTCTGCGTACTGATTCTGCGATATTGCACTCAGCAAGCTCTGCCTCAAGATTGCTCTTTGTTATATAGCGGAGACTGATCCCCTTATTCAGGGCTGCCTGCATAACACTTACAGTTGAGATACAGGTCTCGTTCTTATCAATGAGCTGTTCCCAGATATAGCCCTCAAAATAGGACTCTACCGTACCCATTGCAGTATTGAATTCCTTCTCCTTTTTCTTATCGCCGTCAAGATTTATGCTGTATGAGCTGTTGTAAGCAACGTCGATATAGAAAGCACCGGGTTCAAGTGACTTGACTACACCGTATGATGTACGTCTGTGGAACTGATATCCGGTTATTGCAAGTCCAAGCTGTCTTGAATGATCGATATTCATCATCATTGACTGCACTGAGGACTGTGAGTCACAGAGTGCGAAGTAGTATTTTCCGGAATAATCCAGAAGAGATCCAAGCACCTCAGGAGTGCAGGTCTTCTCGGGAGAATAATCCTTTGCTGCCGCATCTATTCTTTCCTCAGCAGCCTTTGCTTCGTCAGATGATATCTTCTGAAGATCGATATTTATAGCATACATTGAGCCGGCATAGACTGTATCATCCAGCACTGTAGTACCTGTTCCGTCATTTATAACGGTGGCCATTTTCTGGACTGAACCAAGTGATATCTCCATGCTTCCGGAGCTCTTAACATCACCGCAGGTCACTACGGGAACTACATTGACAAGATATGCTGGTACATCGGTGATCTTTTCATATCTATCGATGACCTCTCTGTCGTACTCGCTTGCAGGCTCATATGAAACTATGAGAGGCTTGCCGTAAAGTCTGGATACACTTTCGCTGAGGAGCTGCTCTCCGTCAACGGATATGCTTACAGAAGCCTTGTCAGAATCCTTTATGAAAGAATATCTCTGATCTGCTTCAAGCACTGTATAGGGAAGTGAAGAAGGGATGTACTCGTCCTCACAAGCCACTAAGGATCTGTAGTAAACATCTACGCTTTCAGGTGACAGATCTGTCTTTTCATAAAGTCCGGAGAATTCCTCCTGACCGTTCTTTACTATCTCAAGAAGTCTTCTGTCATCATCATTATACTCAGGCACAACGCTCTGCTTTACTGTCTCTACCTTCTTGAATGAAGGATCAAGCTGTACCCACACACTTTCACCGCCGGCTTTTCCTGCGCCTCGGTAATCTGTGTAGGGGATGCAGGCCTCTGCCCATGTATGATACATTTTGTATCCTACTATCTGTCCGTTATGGTTGAGCCTTGCTGTATTCTTGTATCTTGCTGCAAGAAGTCTTCCTGCACTTGATGCATCTGAGGCTCCTGTCAGCTCTACAGCCTGCTCGGGAGTTATCCTTACTGTTCCGCTCATGAATCTTGCAGGTATGCCCTTTGCCCTGAGAAGAGCTACAAGCAGAGCTGCCTGATCCATGTCATTTCCGCCCAGCTGCTCCAGAGTGATCGAAGGATCCTTCTTTGAGCCGGTATAGGCTTCATTGGCTATGCTGTTCTTTACAAAAAGATATATATCCTTTGCACTTCCCAGTCTGTCAGCAAGCTCCTTTATTGCCGCAGGGTCTGAAACATCCCTGTCATAAACAAGGTCATCTGCCGATGCTGCCGGAGATACTATCTCCGCACTGCTTTCTGCCGCACTTGCTGATACTGTCTGCTCTGTAGGCAGTACTGCTATATTCGGTACTGCGTCCGATTTATGATACTCCTCAGGCTCAGCAAACTCAGAGTTGATGAATGCAAGATTCTCCTCTGGGTTTATTCCGTTTTTAAGCTCTGTAAGTGCCTTGAAGGTCTCTGCATATCTGACATTGAGCTCGTTTTCATAGCGCTGCTGACGGGCAATTATCTCATCATCTGCCCAGCCGCTGATCTCTACTGCTACTGCTTCTGCCTCAGCCTTATCGGCTTCCATTCCGGCTATCATGCTGTCACAGAGCTCAGCTACTCTCTCGCTGCTGCCATTTTCATAGGCATGATTCAGCTTCTGGATATCTGTTACTCCGTCCTCCACTATGACTGCTTCCGCAGGCGCTTTTCTTACGGGAGTCTGTACTTCTCCGATAGACGCACTGTTTCTTTCCTTCAGGAGCACTTCTCCTGCATAGCTTCCTGTGGAGCTGATCGTAAATGCTGCCGCTGTTACGAAGGCTGCTGCTTTAATGATATTACTCGTTTTCATTTCTGCTGCCTCCTGTAATCTTTATCACTGCAAGACCTGCAATGCTGAGTATGGATATTATCCACATATATCCGGGTATCTGTCCGTCACCGGTCTTAGGTGAATCTGTCTTCGGGTCTGCTGCCTTTTTGGTCGTTGAGGTCGTTGTTACTGCTGCGGCTGTTGTTACAGATGTAGTTGTTTCCGGAGTTATCTCTGAGACCACATCGAATCCGTCATAGTCAAGGTCTGATGTATTTCCGTTGTATACTGCCTTCAGGACACCTGAATAACGTCCGTCGGGAGGTACGGGGAGGTCAAATTCCCTGCTGAGGCTGATCTTCTCTCCGGCCTTTATGCTTGCAGTCTCTGTGAAGCTGAATACAGCCTCTTCGCTTCCTTCCTTGTATACTGTCACTGAAAGCTCAGCATTCTCGATGTCTGCACTTCCTGGATTTGTCACCTCAGCAGCTGCCTGGCCCTTTCCGCCGTTTCCGCTGAGATCAAGTTTTCCGGAAAGCATTGTGACATCCTCTGTCACCTCAAACTCTGCCTCGTCCTCGGAAAGCTGAACTCCGTCCTGCATTACAGCAGCCTTTACCCTGTAGCTTCCGCTCATGAGAGTATCCGGCAGTATAGCGTCGTTGCAGCCGGTATTTCCGGAGGGCTCTACCATTCCTATGCTGTGCTCAAAGGAAGCTGCCTCTGAACCGTCAGCTGTATTATATACCTTGACTACAAGTTCAAGGTCATTCTCAGTCATTCCCTGACTCTGATTGAACACCGCATGGTCAAGGTTTACAGGCTCATTTACAAGATATTTCTTCTTGTCGCTGACTACTGTATTAACGATACTTGTGTCATTCGCAACTTTGAATACACTTTCTGCTGTTGCTATTACGGTATCGTCCTTCATCCATCTTATAACTGCATTGAATCGGCCTGTTGTATCAGCAGGTATAGTCCACTCTGCCTCACTTTCAAGCTTCTCGCCTGCGGAAAGGGTCTTATCCTTTTCGGATACGAGCTCTGCGGCTGTAAGTCCGGATTCGTCTGTTATCTCTATCTTCATGTCAGCAGTTCTTCCGAAGGGAGCTGAAAGTGTATCTGCATCTATCTCCACCTTGTCGCCGTATGAATAGAGCTTCTTGTCTGTTATGATATTGGCTGTTATGTCGTTTTCTGCAAAGGGCATGATGTACTCTTCGCTGACATTGCCTGCATTATCTACTGCAAATATATGGATATACTGCGGCTGAGTAAAATCTGTAGGCACTGCCGTGAGTACTGCTGTACCGCTGTTGTCAGCAGAAACTATGTCAAGTATCTGGTCTCTTGTCTCGTTGTATTCGATAAGTCCGGGGTCCTCCTCGGAGCTTCCGCTTACCTTTACCACAAAGCCTGCAAGATCGCTGAAAGCTGTATGCTTTGTGACATTTGAGATCACGCTGTCTGAATCAGGGGATTCCGGTGTTGCTGTGATGTAATACTCATAGTCTGTGGGATTGTCCTTTGTCTTTACCCTGACATTCACCTTGCCGTCCTGTGTATCGGATGATATCAGCTCCGGCTTATCAGGAGCATCGATATCATAGAATGAAGCGTCCTTTGCTGTGGTCTGCTGTGAGATCTGATATAGATAGAAAAGTGTATTTGCTATTACCTTTCTCTCATCATCAGTTGCCTGACCTGTACTGTCTCCGGTCTGTATCATACCGAGATTATTCTTGGTACAGAGATAGAAGCCGTCGGTATAGCCGTTGCTCGGCTCTGTGCGCTTGTAGTTGTTGAGAGTGATCCACTCTATCGCATCGGCGATATACTGACCTGAAGTATGGGTATTCGGAACAGTAAGATCACCTCTTATGACCCAGGGATAATTTGTAAGAGTTCCTATCTTTACCACTGATACTGATGTTGTTCGGTTTACATTGTTAGGACCTACCCAGAGTCCCGTCTGCTCTGCAAATTTATTGAAGTTTCTCTGGTAAATGGTATCATGCCCGAAGAGAACTCCTCGTCCGCTGTCTATGAACTTCTGTAACTCTTCTACTGATTTATCACTCAGATCATAGCCGCCGTTGACATCTGCTGTACCGAAGAATATAACATCGCATTTCCAGCTTCCGTCAGGATTATAGAGGTATGAAGCAGGATCGCTGTTGAAGTTTGAGATATGCACCGGATCGATGTCGAATATTCCCTTTCCTGCCGGCAGCTCTGTATCGCTGATAGTGGTATCCATCCATTCCACAAGATAGGGCTGAACAGGATATACATTCAGAACTCTGATGTGCTCCTCCTCATTCCATATAGAACGAGGCTCCCACTTTTCTCCATTGGTCCTTCTGTTGAGCTGGTAGCTGTAGCTCTCGGCATCATTGCTGATATCGTTCCATGTGATATTTATCATGTTCTCCTGGTCAGGATCCTCAGAGCTGTTCATGATAAGATCCTGTACCGGCTTATCAACTACGATGAGCTTACGCTGACCTTCTTTTATAAGATTGCCCTCGCTGTCGTAAAGCTTGCCGGTCACCACATACTCTCCTGCATCCTTTACATGGAATGTGAGCTGATCCTCATTCTTATAAACAGGGAATTCTGCCTTGCCCTCATAATATGTGAGGGTTCCCTTTTCAAGCTCAACATCAAAGCTGTTCTCTGTTATGAGCTCCTCACCTCTGTATACTGCAAGCTCTGCCTTTCCGGTAAATCTGCCGTTGGAGTAGTAGTTTATCTCTGCTCCTGCGGATATTTCCTTCTCATTGCCTGCATAGACATAGTACTCGCTGAGTATGGGACCGAACCATGTCACCTCAAACTGTGTGGCTGCTCCGTCCTCAGGCTCATCATCTATTACCGGCGCTTCGATAACATTGAACTCTGCCTCGCCCTTTATTACCTCTTTTCCGTCGTTCAGACACACTGATTCTATAGTGTACTTTCCGGGCTTTGAGGTATCGGCACTGAAAATGAGCGGCTCGGGAGATACTGAATTCTTCTCCGGAACCAGCTCTACCTTGTCTGTCCTTGAAGCTATCTCCTTCCCGTCTTTCAGCACTCTTGTCCTTATATCAGCATTGTTATCGATATTTGTGGCATAGAGCAGTGTTGCTGTTACGCTGACCTCTGTATCTGTTCCTGTAAATGCCGTATATTTATCAGTGCTTACTGCAAGCTGACTTACCTCTGTGGAATATACCGTGTCATCCTCAGATACAGTTATATCTATCCTCTGAGACTTTACAAGCACATCCCCACGGAGAAGCTCTGCCAATGCATATACCTCCTTGCCGGGATCGTTTATCCTGAATTCTCCGGCTTCTATGCTGGCTGATGTCTCTGCTGCCGGCAGTGATGCCTTGCTGACATTCTCGTATATGGGGTTTCCGTCGCTGTATACTGTGAATCGCAGGTCAAGCTCCGCATCGTAGTTGCTTACATAGCCTATATCCGTCACTGCCTTTATCGGAGCGGCACTTCCTGCCTTGCTCTCAGCTGAGCTGAGCTGTGTGCTGAATGTATTTACACTTACCGAGTTTTCAAGGTCAAGTGCGCTGAGAAGCTCTATGGCAAGGGCTGTAGTCTTTACACTTCCTGCAAAGCTTCCGTCCGGCCTCTCAGCCTTTCCGAGCTCACTCACGATAGATGCAGCATCGAATTTCTCACCTGCTGCAAGATATGCAAGATACTTATATATAGTCTTGTCTATTCCGGAATCAGTATAGCTGTCGCTGATATTCCCGCTTATATAGCTGAGTGGTGCTTCTAGTGCTGAGGTGTCATAATTTCCGGCGGTAAGGAACTTACCTGCGCTGTATACTACCATTGCTGTAAGCTCAGGGTCACTCTCATTGCTTTCAGCATAGGCATATCCTCCGTCAGGAGCTTCTGTGCTGAAAAGATATGAGCATATTCCTGCTCCGGAGATTTCACCTCCGCTGTAGCCTGTCTCGTTTATTGCCTCGAGCACAAGAACTGAATCCAGCACATCGCTGGCATAGTCGGGATAAAGTCCGAAGCCTCCGTCCTGATTCTGCTTAGCCTTCATATTGCCAAGATACTCCTGCTTGCCGGATGCAGCTGCAAGTCTTGCAGTCATATCCGTGTTGCTGAAAGATACCTTCTCTGAAAGCCATTGCAGACTTTCCTCATGTCCGCTCTTTCCCGCCTTCCTGTAGGCTTTCAGAGCATATGCTGTGTCATTGATAGTTCTGCTGTCGCCATAGCTGTTATCACCTGCTTTTCTTGAATCAAGATAAGCTGATGCCCTGTTCACGATATCACTGCGGCGCTCTTTCGAGTCCGGTGTTCCCGAGCCGTGGGTGCTTATCTTTATCATGGCACAGGTGTTCAGCGCAAGCACAGCACTCAGAAATACAGATAGCGTCTTCTTATTTCTGATCCTGCCTGTCAGATCCATTAAACCATCCTCCGATCTTTAATAATTGCGGTCACACAGGGAAATCCATGAAAGTCAGCGCACTTTTCCGCAGCACTGTTTATGCAGATGCCCCTGAATATAGTAACACACTTCGATTGTAGCACAAAAGATCTTTTCAGTCTCTCCAAATATTGTTATTTTTCCAATTTTATACTATCAGTAATAAAGTTTGTGCAAAAGGCTATATTTTGGGATTTTTCAAGGCAATAAAACTGACATACGGCACCAAATCTGAGTGTCCGCTCAGCTTAAATTATACATTTGATTCTAAAAAAACAGCCATAAAGAGGATCTTTCCTCCTTATGGCTGCTGTATTATCAGTTTTCTGAACAATTTTTCTTCAGATCACCGTCTGCTCAGTTTAAATAGTCATAAATGCTTATCGAACCGGATATCTCCTTTTCCTTTGTGATAGGATTCTCCTCGATTATGCTGCAATTGCCGTTTTCCTTATTTACATTGAAATATACGAATGCTCCTGTATAGCTTCTGAATATTATCTCATAATCTGTATCTGTTTCATTGCCCTTTGTAACAAACATGAAGTCAGGATTTCCGGCAGGTATGGTCCAGGCATATGCTGAGTGGCAGTAATTGTTGACAGCATTATAAGCATCATCTGATGTTATGCGTTTGCTGCTGGTTTCGTTAACACGAACAAGTCGGCTCAGGCCGCCGTTGCCGATATTTATCTCATTGTCGTTGTAGTAACCTCCGAAGCTCCAGATGGTGTTTTCAAAGAAGTCTACCTTAGGTATCTGTGAGCCGGCTATTTCTTCGTATCCTGTCCTTACAGTGCCTTCTGTAACATTTCCGTCAACATCAGTATATTCGTATATTGCGCTTGGATATATAGTGATAATGCCGTTGTAAACAGGGTTCTCTCCGGCTGTATGAGTTCCGTCGGACACCTGATATTCCCACTTGCCTACGATCTCATTTATGTCAAAGCCTTCGTCGGAGATCTCAGTTGTTGTCACCTCAGGCTCAGCGGTTGTAGTGACAGTTGTCTGTTCTGATACTATAACAGTTTCAGTTACTGATGTATCAACAGTTACTGAAGTGGTATCAACAGATGTATTCACAATTGTTGTTGTAACTGTAACACCCGGTACGACAACATGGTCGTTATCAGACTTCCTGTTGTTCTTTTTCATTAATGCATTGCTTCCGATAGCTATTCCTGCAATAAGCACAACTGAGGCTGCGATACTCAGCGGAGCAAGCCATGCAGGTCTTCTGCTGCGCTCAACGCCCTCAACAAAATCTGTTCCATTCTGATTTACAACATTCTTATTCATGGTTATTCCCATACCTTTCTTTTTCACTCTGTATTTCTTTTCACTCATTGCGAGTATTTTATCAAGCTCTGCATCTGATATCTCAGGGCATTTATCGATCAGTCTATCCATTGAATCGTCCTCTGCTCTCTCAAGAATATCAAAAATCTTTTCGTCTCTCATAATTGCTCCCCCTTATACAGACATTCCTGCTTCAACGAGCTTAGCCCTGAGTTTGCTTATAGCCCGTGAGCATCTTGCTCTTACGGCAACATCCGTCATTGAAATGCTTTTGGCTATTTCCCTGGAGTTGCGGTTGTAATAGAATTTCTGGATAATTATAGTCGAATCCGGTTCGCCAAGTTCGTCTATCTTATCGAGGAGCACCCGACGCATTTCAGAACGGTCAACGTGTTCGTCAACGCTGAAATCCGAAGCAAGCGCTCTCATATCCTCTTCCTCAGTATCGGTGATATGATTTGCCCTGGCACATAGGCTGCGGAATCTGTCTATAGCTTTTCTGCCTGCGATAGTTGAAACAAGAGCTTTTATATCAGTATCTGATGACATATCAAACTCACATTTCATAAATATATCTGCAAAGACATCGCTGACACATTCCTCTACATCCTCTTTGGTGCCGCAGCTTCTTATCTTATTATAAACGATAGCATAAACATATCTGCCATATTCCTTGACGAGCGCTCTGTGGCAGTCGGAAACTGAATATCTCATCATTTCCGCAAGTTCTTTGCCTGTCATTTTCATTCCTCCCTGCGTCGTGTTTTTTAAGATCGACCTTTCATAAACAGTAATCGGGGCTGTATAACCAAGTGTTACATAATTTTCAAAAAAATTTTTTTCAGCCTGTTTTTATTGATACGGCAATTAATTCTTGAAGTTCAGACTAAGACAAAAAGTGTCAGATCCAAGATCCAGCCGCACATCAATATTATAGCACACATCTCTGTATTTCGCAATATTCCGACATCACCTGCGGCCTAAAAGCAGTCTCATCCTGAAATGTGAGCTGTTACAGGAGAAGTCCCCGGCTCCTTCGATGAACCTTCTGAAATCAATTTTTTCTGGTCCTGACTCTGCTCCCGCAAAAGACATCACCCATATGAACATGGCAAGATGACCCATACTGCCGTTTCTGTGGACTGCCACAGCATGACCGGGCACCCATTTTTCTGCCGGAAGCTCTCCAAAGGAAAATCCCTCCTCAGCAGCCATAGCCGCAAATCTTTCCCACTCTGCACTGCTTTCAAGATACACCCATACCTTCTCTTCATTCCCCAGCATTTCTCTTAAATTACGCATATTTCATGCACTCCTTATGTTATATTCCATAAAAGCACAAAAGCGACCCCATCGTAACGACAGGATCGCTGTATAAGCATTATTTTCATCCCATCGTTCAAGCTTTAGCACCTTACACATATGCAGGTTGCTGTACGGTCAGCGGGCTTGTCCCTCGCGTACTCTTTATGGTGATTATAATATATCATATCCGGAGGATTTTGTCAAGTCTCCTGTTTCCGCTCTGGCTTCTGCTCATTGGCGGAACCGGATATTTTCTATTTTTCTTTATTCTGGCTGCGGTACTTTGCCGGAGATACACAGGCATATTTTACAAATGAGCGTGAGAAGTATGCATAGTCCTGATAACCGCACATCTCTGCTATCTCATTGGCTGACAGGTCAGTGGTCAGCAGCAGCTGTCTTGCATAGTCCATACGGCTCATCCAGATATCCTTTGTACAGGGAATACCGTAGCGGGATTTATAAAGCCTCTGGAAGTGCGGGACTGATATATTCATCTGCTCTGCAATATCTGGGATATTCCAGTCCTTTGCAGGGTCGGAGTAGATACTCCGCCTTATATCTTCCAGCGCATTGTCATACAATGTATGCCTGCCTGTTTTTTCCGTCCGGCAGTGTGCACTGATATGCAGCATTATAGCTGACATAAGATGATGAAGAGTCGCCTTTTTGTCCGCCGACTCTGAATTGAATACATCCTCACAGGCTGCTATCAGCTTTGAGACAGCGTCATCCTTCAGTTTTATAGGCACATTGAAATCGATTGCAAGGCCATCGATGAACTCATTGTCCTCCTGCTCGATACTGAATCTTATCCAGTCATCACAGTACTCCTCCCCCACAGCATAAAGGCAGTGAGGCATACAGCTTTTCACGACAAAAACAGTATTCTTATCAACCTTGAATTCATTATCCCCCATGCGTATCCTGGCTTTTGACTGGATAAGCAGTATCTGTGTACCATAATGGCCGTTAGGACGCTCTATCACAAAGTCAGGCTTGTGTTTCCAGTGCCAGCCCAGCTGATATATAAGCATTGCCGCACATCCTTTCATAATTTCATTAAAGCAGATTATTTGATGTATATTAATAGAAATTATACGCTTTTTGCAATAAAATGTCAAGTTAATGATAGAATTGTCCATTGCTAAATTATGAATAAAGTGTTATTATTTAGTTGACAGATGAGGGACGTCCCCCGAAAATAAACTTTAATTTAATTATAAATTAACAGGGGGTATTAAAAAATGAGCAATAAATTAAGGAGGCTTTCTGCCGCAGCAGCTGCACTCGCTATTGCTGCTTCTTCCGGCACAGGTCTCAGAACTAATTTCACCGCAGATGCCGCTTACGGTGTGGGTGGAAACGGCAAAGCCATTATGGAATATCTTGACCGTGGCATATATGCCGTAAAATCCGGAAACGGTATGTTCGTAAGCTGGCGCTGGAATGCCGATGATTCCGATAATGCAGAATTCAGGCTCTATCGTGACAACAAGCTTATATATACAAGCAAGTCCGGAGACCCTACCAGCTTTCAGGATAACGGCGGAAGCACCGCTTCAAAGTACCGTGTAGACTGCGTTGAGGGCGGCAAGGTCACCTCATCACAGAACTGCAAATTCACTTCCGGAAACAACTATTTCGATATCAAGCTGAACCGCCCGGGAAATCAGTACTCACCTAACGACTGCGTTGTAGGTGACGTTGACGGCGACGGACAGTATGAAATATTCCTCAAATGGGACCCTTCAAACTCCAAGGACAACTCCCAGCAGGGCAAGACAGATGACGTTATCATCGACTGCTATACTCTGGAGGGCAAACAGCTCTGGAGGATCAATCTGGGCAAGAATATCAGAGCCGGTCAGCACTATACCCAGATGTGCGTTGCAGATTTCGACTGCGACGGAAAAGCTGAACTCATCACCAAAACTGCCGACGGCACTAAGGACGGCAAGGGAAAGGTCATCGGTGACGCAAGCAAGGATTACCGCAACGGAAACGGCTATATCCTCAGCGGTCCGGAGTATATGACACTCTTCGACGGACAGACCGGTGCTGCCCTCGATACTATCGATTTTCCCGTCCCGAGAGGCAAGGTGAGCGACTGGGGAGATAACTACGGAAACCGTGTAGACCGTATGAACAGCGGTATCGCTTATCTGGACGGGGTTCACCCCTCAGCTATCTACGGCAGAGGCTACTACACAAGACTTACCTGGTCTGCCGTTGATGTAAAAAACAAGAAGCTGGTCAAAAGATGGGTATATGACTCGACCTTCAATAAGGGCACAAAGGGCTGGGGCTGCGGCAACCATAATGTAATGGCGGCTGACTGCGACAACGACGGAAAACAGGAGATCTTCACAGGTGCAAACTGTATCGACGACAACGGAAAGCTCCTCTGGTCATCAGGAGACCTCCACGGTGACGCTATGCACGTCGGAGACCTTATCCCTGACCGTGAAGGCCTTGAAGTCTGGGAGTGCCATGAGGATAAGCCCTACGGCGAATCCTGCTATGATGCAAAGACCGGTCAGAAGATATTCCATATCAATAATTCAAAGGATACCGGACGCTGCTGTGCAGATAACGTTTGGGTCGGAAACAAGGGCGCTGAATTCTGGGGCGCTGCTGACGGAAACGTTTATAACTCTTCCGGTAAGAAGATAGGCGGCACACGTCCTGCTCAGAACTTCCTTATCTACTGGGACGGAGACCTTGAGCGTGAGATACTTGACGGAAACAAGATATCAAAAATGACAGGTGCTGACAAGATAGACCGTATATTCACCGCAAACGGATGCGGCTCTAACAACGGCTCGAAATCTGTACCATGTATGACTGTTGACCTTTTCGGTGACTGGCGTGAGGAGCTTATCCTGAGAACTGATGACAATACAAAGCTCCGTGTATGGTGCACCACAAGCACTACAAAGGTGCGTCTGACTACCCTTATGCACGATATGCAGTACCGTGCACAGAACTGCTGCCAGCAGTCTGCATATAATCAGCCGCCCCATGTGAGCTATTACCTCGGCAGCGATGCTCCTCTTCCTGCAAGACCTAAGGTGCTGCTGAACAATACTCCCAACAAGACAGACATCCCCGACGAGCCCATTGTGACCGAGCCGATCACAACACAGCCCATTGTGACTGAGCCTGTAGTCACTGAGCCAGTAGTACCGGCTGATCCCGCTTCAGAGATCAAGGACGGAGAGATATACACATTCCGCAGTGTTAACAGTGGGCTCTATCTCGACATAGAGGGCGGAAATGCCGCCAACAACTCTAATATCCAGCAGTCTTCCAACAGCGGAAAACAGAACCAGTTCAAGGCTGTATCCGCAGGAAACGGCTATTTCTACCTTGTTTCTCAGCTTGGCGACGGAAACAGCTACGCTCTGGATGTTCATGCAAAGAAAACCGAAGACGGTACTAATATCGAACTCTATACCTTCAATAAGGGTGATAACCAGCAGTTCAGGATAACAAAGAACAATGACGGTTCATTCAATATCCTCACAAAGGTATCAGGAGACGCTTCCTGCATCGAGATCGACGGATTCTCTAAGGAAGCTGGTGCTAACGTACAGGAGTGGACAGTAAACGGCGGTGCAAATCAGAAATTCTTCATTGAGAAGATAAATACGGCCTCCCCTGAGCCGGCAGCTACGACTACTGTAACCACCATGCCTATAACTCCATCTACCACCACAACTACTACCGCTCCTGTATCTCCCCCTGAAAAGACTGTAACCCTCTGGGGAGACGCTAACTGCGACGGATATGTAAAGCTCAACGATGCTGTTCTTATCATGCAGGTCATCTCTAACCCTGATAAATATGATATCAACGGCTCCGAGCCCACCCATATCACCGAGCAGGGCAAGCTCAATGCCGATGTCATAGGCGGCGGAAACGGTCTTACACCTCTGGACGCAAATACTATACAAAGCTATTGCCTCAAGATCATTACTGATCTCCCGGTAAAGTGATATTCTCATTTTCCCTCTATATGTATTAATGAAAAAAACATCTCCGCACATTTGCAGAGATGTTTTTCCATTGCAGCAGACAGTCATCATCTGTCCGCTGTACAGTTTTTTTCATATAATATTAATCGGTCAGGAAATGAGCCATGCCATCATCATCAGGGATCTCATGTTCGATGATCCCGGCCGTTGGCTGCTCATCATAAAACGGAAGAGTCTCAGCAGAATAGCCCTCCGGCTTCACAAAGATCACTTTATCTACAGGCACATCTGTCTCCAGCTCTGTAAAATACAGATGATCGGCTGTTTTGCCGGCGCTGTATTCAGTATAGTCAAGCACTATTCCTATGTTTATATCCACGATCATGGTGAATTCATTTCCGGTGCTGAGATTGCCGGATATCTCTGCCGCAGTCCGTCCGAGGTACTCTGTCATACCATTGACCTGCCACTTGTCGAAATCGGCAAGATTTGATATTACCAGTGGTTGAGCACATAAATTCCCACCTGCGTATCCGCCGTCGTTAAACATTCCGGTCACTGACAGGCCGAAATCCGGCGGATCTATATCAATGTGGCGGTAATTATCTTCAGTATAGCTGAAAGTATCCTGTGATGAGCAATATGAAGTGCTGTAGGTCTTGCTTTCCGGATTTGTATGATAGACCTTATTGTCATAGATATACTCCTCAAAGACCTTTCCTGTATTTTCATTCAATATACTTGCAAAGCTTTCATGAGCATTCAGGTCGACCCGGAAGCTTGCCTCTATGGAATAGGTCTGGTCTGTAGTATTCTCCTCACGGAAAGTGCCCTTTGCCGTATCAAAGTATAAAAAGCTGTTCATTGCTATATGATACAGATAGCTTTTTGCTTCAAGGGAGTTTATATCATAGCCCTCCTTTGAAAAGAGCCCGGAATAATAATCAGTATCAACTCCATATCTGTCAGGCCAGGACATCTGTGTGCTGTGCTCAAACACAAGCTCCTGAGCCTCCTCCAGAGTACTCCTGTGAAGAGACGGTTCATGGAGCTGGAGCGGCATATAACCGGGTGAAGGTCCTTCATCCGTCAGCACTGACTCTGTGAAAATCTCAACAAGACTTTCAGTTTCTGTAACTTCCTCTGATTCTGATGATGGTTCCGCTGCTGTGGATATTTCTGTTGTTTCAGAAACACTTTCCGCCGTCTCATGACGGCTGCCTTTATTCTTCAGCAAATATGCTCCCCCTGAGCCGACTCCGACTATCAGGAGCAGTGCAGAGGCAAAGGCAAGAGCCTTATGCCATACAGGTCTGCGGTATTGCTCAACACCTGACACGTCAGCCTCATTGCTGTGAATATCACTTTTATCCCTGAAAATCTTTTCGCTCCTGTCATACAGACGCTTCATGTCATCTTTGGCAACAGTCTCATAGCTTCCGGCTATCCTTCTGACTGTTTCATCATCTGCATTTTCCAATGCTTTCAGGTCAAGATCATTTTCTTTCATAATCAGCCCTCCTCATAATGAGATGCCTGCTCTTTCAAGCATCTCCTTCAGCTTTTTTACTGCACGGCCGCTGCGTACTCTTATATTCTCCGGAGTAAGCCTCACCATTTCCGCTATCTCCTTTGCACTTCGCCCGTAGTAATATTTCTGGAATATTATAGTAGAATCCGGTTCACCCAGTTCAGCTATCTTATCGAGAATTATCCTGCGGCACTCTTTTTTCTCCGCTTCGGCTTCGATATCATCTCCGGAGCTTATCTGCTCACAGGCTTCATCATCTATGGGGACGATATCGCTCCTGACCGAGCATCTCTTATAGAGCTCCGCAGCCTTTCGCCTTGCGATAGTCCCGATAAAGCCTGAGACATCTCCATTCAATTCTTTTTCAGTATCATAGTATATATATACATCTGCAAAAACATCGCATACACATTCCTCTATATCCTCACGGCTGGCACAGCTTCTGAGCCTGTTGAACACTATGGCATATACATAGCCGCAGTAATTCTCAAACAGCTCCCTGTGTGCCTGACCTTCGGACAGCGATATCTTGCTCCTGTACTCTTCATGGGTCATTTGTTCACCGCCTTAAAGTCTGATAAATGCATTTTCCGGCTTTCACTATATCTATTGTAGCATTTATTGAGAAACATAACAACCGGAATAATATATTTATTTTTTAACATGATGATATTCTGTCTACTTTGCCTCAGCATTGACACTTTTCCTTTTGTATGATAAAATGTTATTGCAAATATCGATGGGACAATCAGATACAGCTGTCACATCAATAATATCAAGCTCCGCCGGCTGTATCATCAAGGATAAGGGCGGAGTATCTGAACGGGGTGATATTATGAATCAGCATACAAGATTCAATCTTCCTATATGCCTCGCTGTAGAGGAGGATGCCTTTTTCCACTCTGATGAGATCATCAAACGGTATATCCCTGATATCATCGGTCAGAAGGCTGTCATAGTCTCTGAGGAATTCCTCATAGGCATATATAAGGAGAAGATAAACGATATAAGCAGCGATTTCGGCGGTGCAGAAATAATCGCCATGAAAAATGCCAGCTTTGATGAAGCTGTGGCTATTGCAAAAAAGGTCTGTATCGAGGATATAAAAGTAATTATCGGGATAGGCGGCGGAAGAGTTCTCGATACCGCAAAGTATGCCGCACATATCAGCAAGGCGGTATATATATGTATGCCTACCTCACTGAGCAATGATTCTCTCGCCTCGCCTTTCTCAGTCCTTGAGACCAGCGGCAAGACCAGAAAGACTATCTCCTGCAAGATACCTACTGCTATAATAGTCGATACCAATATGATAATCAATGCCCCTGAGGGACAGACTCTCTCAGGTATAGGAGATACTATCGCAAAGCACACTGCCCTCTTCGACTGGAAGCTCTCAGCCGCAAGGTCATCAGAGAGGATAGACGACTTCGCCTATGCCCTCAGCAGGATGAGCTATGATTCGGTCTATCACTGCGATGAGAAAAATATGAAGAGCCGTGTGTTCATAAGGATACTGTCAAGAGCTCTTGTTATGGGCGGTCTGGCTATGGAGATAGCCGGCTCTTCAAGACCATGCAGCGGCAGTGAGCATCTTTTTGCCCATGCCATTGAGGAGTTCTATACAGATATAAAAATATCCCACGGTATCGCTGTTGCACTTGGCAGCATACCCGCCTGCATATTCCAGGGACAGGATCCGGCCGGCCTGATTAATTTCTTCAATACCCACGGGCTGGATATTTCTCCGGTATCCTACGGGATAACAAAGGATATGTTCGCTGATATCTGGGATAAGGCCAGAACAGTCCGTCCGGGCAGGATAACTATCCTCGATGATACTGCTGCCGACAGGACAATGCTTGATGAGATCTACGACAGGATGGTGGAGAAAAAATGAAAGATGGTCTGATATTCGATATGGACGGCACTCTCTGGGATTCCTCTGAGAACGTTGCACTGTCCTGGACAGAAAAGATCCGTGAACTGGGATATGACCTCCCGGATATTACACAGAAGGACATAATGGGCGTAATGGGGCTGACTATGGACAGGATAGCGGATATCCTCTTCGGCAGCCTGCCGAAAAAAGAGAGAATGGAGCTTCTGGATAAATGCTGCGATCACGAAAATGATTTCCTCCGCAGCCACGGCGGTATTCTCTATCCGGAGCTTGAAAATACCCTTATCCGCCTTAAGGAAAAGTATGACCTGTTTATAGTAAGCAACTGCCAGAGCGGCTATATCGAGGCTTTTCTCAGCTTCTACGGCTTTGAAAAATACTTCAGTGATATAGAGTGCTACGGCAATAACCTGAAGGAAAAGGGCGATAATATCGCTTTGGTAGTGGAGAGGAACAAGCTGAAAAAAGCCTGGTATATCGGTGATATCCAGGGCGACTATGACTCAGCTTCAAAAGCCGGAACAGGCTTCATCCATGCCGCCTACGGCTTCGGAAAGATCAAACAGAAAGTCCCTGAGCTGAGACAGTTCAGCGACCTGCCGGAGCTTCTTGAAACACTCTGATAATATTGCTTATCCCATGCAAAGAGCGCTCTGAAACGATCAGGGCGCTCATTTTATTATGAACGCCCTGTAATTATATTATCTGTAGTTTTTCAGACGCAGACAGCAGTAAGTGCGTCCGGGATGAGGACCTCGGTGGTAACTGTTCCGTCTTCAAATGAAAGCGAGAACTCTCCGTTCAGATTGTGAACGCAGTCCTGAACATTTCTTATTCCATAGCCGTGTCCTTCTTCTGCCTTTCCTGAGATGAACCTGTCACCTTCGGTTACCGGCGCAGCATCAGAGGAATTGCTGACTATTATCAGCAGATTCGTATTGTATGCCTTTACTACTGCCTCCACAGTCCGCTCAGCAGTTGCAGAGGCTGCCTCATAGGCATTTTTAAGTATATTTGAAAAAACTGTACATATCTCAAATGAGGAGAGCTTCATCTCGTCCGGGATATGTCCCTTCCATGAGAAGCTGATATCCGGATATTTTGACGAAAGGTCACTGATAATAGCACTTACAAGGTCATTGCCTGTATCGATACTTTTTTTCAGGTCCTTTATCCTGTCAGTGAGGTCTGACAGATAGGAGCGTCCCTCCTCGGTCTTTCCCTCGTCAAAAAGAGCACTCATGCAGTAGAGATGGCTCTTCATATCGTGTCGGAATGCCTTTGTCTCCTCTTCCTTTTTAAGGAGCATCAGGTAGTATTCCTCAAGTATCTCCGTCATTCTGACGGCAGCGGAATTCTCCCTTTTAAGTATGTCATTCTGGGATTTATTGGATATGAGCAGCACGATTATCGCTATAAATATGAGACTGCACATTCCCAGCGCAACAGCAAGCAGCTTACGGTGTGAAACGCTTGTATCTGAAAATGCAAAGAGCTGTATTGATGTAAGATAGAATACTATTGCTGCTCCGCCAAGAGCGAACATTATGGTATAGCTCTTTGAAAAGCGATAGGTAATATTCTTTCGTCTGCGGTACTTTATAAGCATGAACAAGGCGACCAGAACAAGAGTCGGCATATTCAGCAGCTGATATATCAGTGTACCGCTTTTGATATTAGCGGTCTCCAGTCCGAATGAATACATGATGAATCCGTTGATTATCATGTCAAGTATACATATGTATATATAGATAACGAAGATATAGACTATATTCTGTTTCTTCTTCAGGATAAACAATGCCGATAGCATTATTATCACTGTCATTGAGAGGGTCCTGGTCCTCACAGGCAGCAGACCCAGAGCGGAAGCAATACTGAAAAACAGTGTCGACAGAGCCGTCGTCCAGATCATTCTCTTTTTTGATACATAGGATATGCCGAAGAAAATAAATGCTGCCGGCATCAGCTTCATATACTCCGTAAGATACGCGAGCACTTCAAATAAAAATACCTTCATACCGCCGCCTCACACATACTTCGCATTGCTGCGGATGAATTCAAAATAGCTTGTTTTGAGCTGACTGTACTTACGTCTTGAAACAGGTATCTCATCCTTGACAAAGTCCATAGAGACACTGCTCTTATTCAGCGCACGGATATGTCTGAAGGCCACAGCATAGGACTTATGCACCTGTATGAAGCCGCTGCTTTCAAGTTCAGCAAGGAGGTGCTTCAGCTGTGCCTGTGCACAGATAACATCCTCTTTTGTATATATATAAGTACCGTCTCCGAAGGCCTCAAGGCTGATTATATCCTCACAATTCAATGTGACGACCTCTCCCCCGCTCTTTACGACTATCTTTTTATCCTGCATCAGCTCTGCACAGGTCTCCATAACAGCTTCTTCAAGCATTTTTCTGTCAACAGGCTTTTCAAGAAATCTGAATGCCCTTACCCTGAAAGCTGCCTGCATGAACTCTGTATGGCTGGTAAGGAAGACTATATTGCTTTTACAGCCCTTCTTTCTGAGCTGCTCAGCGGTCTCCATTCCGTTTATGCCGTCCATTTCAATATCCAGGAAGATAAGATCGTATTCTTCGTCCGACATTACAAGCTCGCTGCCGGATGAATATTCTTTTGCTTTAAATACTATGTCTAATGTTTCAAGAGCATTTATCAGAGCTGATCTGACAACTGCTTCATCATCACAAACTGCAATTTTTAACTCCATTTCGATCACCTCCTTTATTGTAGCATATGTTGCTGTGTTTTTCAAGAGCTTTTTTCCTGAAACAGCCTATATACCTGTAAAAAAAATCGGACGGCATTTTAATCCGTCCGACCACTACAGGGTGTGTTATTTGTAACTTTCTTTAATAATGTGGTTCCTTGCACAGTGGATATCAGTATGCGCTTTATCAAGTTGTTGATATTAATCTGGGGATCATAAGTAGGTGATTAACAGAAGATCTGGGGGTGAACAGATCTGAATGCTTGGACATTTACTGTATAGAGTGTGCATAACAGGATCAGTATCAGGAGTAATATCTCATGAAGCTGACCTTCTGAGCCGTAACTTATAATTCTTATGATAGTAATATCGGTGGAGAGAACACCCGGATTGTATCGTGATCTTTGCTTGGTTTGCTGCTTCGTTTTATGGCAGGTTTGAGAAGTATTCAAAAATGACCGGAAGAATGGCTTTTTGCATTCTCAGCGGAGTGGGAAACATAGGGTGGAAGTTTCTCTGTTCAGGCGTTTTTGAATACCGTCCCATAGAACGATGTTGCTGCGTTGATTGGTGAATCTGGTGGAGAGTTGTGATTCTGAGTCTTTTAATACATCCGTAAGAGCTATAAATGGGCTGTTAATATCAACAGCTTGATAAAACGCACATGATATTGAGTAAGTCTCATTGTTGAGTTTTCCTCTGTGCTGATTATATTTTACATCAACTGTCCGGAAAATTCAAGAGGTTTTCGGCCATCGGTATTTTTTGGCCGGCGAACGGTAAATAGTCCCAGAAAACAGGCAGTCCGCCCCGCCGTTCACCGCAAAATTTATGCCGTTCACCTGTAAAAGCTTTACTTTTTTTCCTTTTTAATGTATAATATTTTTAGCATTATTGCGAATAACTGTATGGAGGTGTATCGAGAATGAATGGCCCTAAAGCTGTTATCGATTGGTTATGGTGGCTTTTCCACTGAGTTATGATCTGTTAAAAGGGTGAGATCATACGCTGCTGGACCCAAAAGGTGAAAGTGCTCCTGTTGACTTGAGGTCACAGGAGCACTTTTTTGCTATTATCCTATTGGTATGATCGGCAGCTCGATAACCCCGCTGTCCGAGATATCCTCCGGTGTCTCTGCAGGAGCGTCAGGTGACTCTGCGAGAGTGCCTGCCGGTACATCCTGTGCAGGAGCTGTCTGGGGCTTGTCCTCCGGAGAAGAAGGAGCTGAGATCACGGGAGTGTCCTCAATGATCTCCCCGGACTGAGCAGGTTCAGCTGCGGATGAAGCTTCAGCTGCCGGCTCCGACTTGTCGCTGCTTTTATTATCTGCTGCTGTTGCAGTTTCAGTCTTTCCGGAAGCCTTGGTCTCCTTCTCGGTTTCAGCCGGCGAAGCCTCCTGAGAGCTATCCTCCGCTGTTTCTGTTACAGTCTCGGTGCTTGATGTTTCAGCTGCGGATGAAGTATCCGATGAGCTGTTTCCGTTATTGCATGAGAATAGAGACACTGCACAAAGCATAAGTGCGATCAATAATGTTTTTTTCATATTTCCTCCAATATTGCTTTTATTTTTCCGCTGTGATATAATATCAATGAGGTGATATTATGCGTATTGGTTTTATAGGCGCAGGGAAAGTAGGTTTTTCCCTTGGAAAATATCTTTCAGTTAACGGGATGACGCTTTCCGGATACTTCAGCAGAAGCCGAAGTTCAGCAGAGGAAGCTGCCGGATTTACAGATTCAGCAGTCTTTGATTCGCCCCGTGAGCTGCTGGCAGAAAGTGATGTTATTTTCATAACAGTCCCGGACGGTACCATATCCTCAGTATTCAGTCAGCTGAAAGGCTGCGGCATATCAGGAAAAACTATCTGTCACTGCAGCGGCGCTATGACTGCAAATGAAGCCTTTGGTGAACTATCATCCCTTGGTGCTTATGGCTGTTCGATACATCCGCTGTTCCCGGTCAGCAGCAGATATGAGTCCTACAAAGAGCTGAAAGACGCATTTTTCTGTCTCGAAGGCGATACCGAGGCTGTTGAGACATGGAAGGAGCTGTTCACCGGATTTGGAAATCCTGTCCGGGTGATATCAGGCGATACTAAAAAAGAGTACCATGCCGCCTGTGCAATATCCAGCAATCTTGTATGTGCTCTTGCCGCCGAGAGTATAGGTCTCATGGAAAAATGCGGATTCTCCGAGGAAGAAGCGCTCGCCGCACTCTCCCCGCTTGCTGTCGCAAACATAAAAAAAGTTTTCAGCGCCGGTCCGGTCAACGCTTTGACAGGCCCTGTAGAGCGCTGTGACATTTCCACTGTAAAAAAGCACCTTGACTGTCTCCCCGAAGGCTCCGGCAAGGAGATGTACCGGGCGGTATCACTCAGGCTGACAGACACCGCTGCAAAGAAGCATCCCGACACCGATTATTCGGAAATGCGGGCTGTCCTCAGCGGAAAAGATATTGTATGATATATTTCAGGGAGGCATTAAGCCTCCCTTTTTTATCCTAATTCACCGTGTTTTTCGTATTCTGCCACTCTGACGATCTCATTTTCGGCTCCTACGAACACTACCTTCGGACGGTGAGTTTTTACCTCCTCCGGCTCCATTGCCGCATAGGACATGATGATAACAAGATCACCCTTCTGACCTGCTCTTGCGGCGGCTCCGTTAAGGCATATAACTCCGCTTCCACGCTCTCCGGCAATTACATAGGTCTCGATACGGCTTCCGCTGTTGACATTTACGATGTGTACATGCTCGTACTCATAAAGTCCGGCAGCCTCCATAAGGTCCTCGTCAATAGTAACACTGCCCACATAGTTAAGCTCCGCCTGGGTTATGACCGCACGGTGGATCTTGCTTTTGAGCATTGATATCTGCATTGCTTCTCCTCCTTATACGTCTTCTGTGAAGAAATTGTCGATAAGGCGGGTCTTGCCGATATATACCGCCATTGCACAGAGTGCCGGACGGTCAAGTGACGGTATCTGCTGCATTGTAGCGCAGTCTACCATTTTCACATAATCTATCTTTGCAAGAGGCTCTGCATTGATATGAGCCTTCATTGCGTCAAGTATTGCAGCACAGTCCTTCTCGCCGCTCTTTACCATGTCCATACCCTTGAATATTGCCTGAGAAAGTACAAGTGCAGCCTTTCTCTCGGCTTCGCTGAGATATGTATTTCTGGAGCTCTTTGCAAGTCCGTCAGCTTCCCTTACTATAGGGCAGCCTACTATCTCGATATCCATATTGAGGTCATCCACCATATGACGGATAACTGCAAGCTGCTGAGCGTCCTTCTTGCCGAAATACGCTCTGTCAGGCTTTACGATATTGAAGAGCTTTGATACTACTGTGCATACTCCTCTGAAATGAACAGGTCTGCTGAGGCCGCAGAGCTCCTGAGTGAGAACTGTCATATCAACAAATGAGGAGAATCCCTCGTGATACATCTCTGAGGGCTCCGGATTGAAGATAAGATCTCCGCCGTGCTCCTCAACTACCTTTGCATCACGGTCAAGGTCACGGGGATAGCTTTCAAGGTCCTCAGTGGGGCCGAACTGCATAGGATTTACGAAATCAGATACGACTGTTCTGTCGTTATCTCTGTGAGAAGCCTCGATAAGGCTTGCGTGGCCCTCGTGGAGATATCCCATTGTGGGTACGAGGCCGACTGTAAGGCCCTGCTTTCTCCACTCTCTGACCTGTGCTCTTACTTCATCTATAGTCTTTACGATCTTCATTTCACACTTCCTCCTTGATAAGCTGGTCTATTACCTCATCATCGATAGCATAGGTATTCTCCGGTGCAGGGAAAGTACCGGCCTTTGTCTCTGAGATATAATCACTAATTCCCTGACGCATAACATCGCCTGCATTGGCAAAGCGCTTTGCGAATTTCGGCACATGGCCTGTAGTGAGTCCCAGCATATCCTGATATACCAGCACCTGACCGTCACAGCC
>DFHF01000002.1 GCA_002371825.1 Ruminococcus flavefaciens
ATCTCACTCTTGGGAGTGAACCAGCGGATATGGTAACGATCGTTCTCTTTTACAGCAAAAGCAGTTTCCGACAGATTATTCTCAGTTGCTATACTCTGCATGATGTCTTCACTTGGAAACGAGTCCAGAATACATACAGCAGCAGGATTTCCAGAGAATATTTTTTCAGTGAAAGCATCAACGATGTATTGTTTCATTTGTTTCTCCTGTTCTATGGGAATGCGGTATTAGACTATCATTATGATTCTTCAAACAGCTTATCTGCCACATCAAGGTCAAGAAGATAATACTTCCTGCCTTTCTGACGTTTTTCGATAAGCAGTTCTTCAGGTATAAGCCTTAACCTGCTCCGTACAGTATTCTCGGACAGTTTGAGCTCGTTAAGAACCTCTTCACGGGATATACCGATATTGGAGAATAACGCTGCCTGTATCAGCAGTTCATACAAGTAAGAGATATCCGTTTTCTTAGCATTGGGTAAGCTATCGATACGCTGACGATAGTATTCCCATTTGTATTTCTTCTCTTCAAGAGTTTCCAAAAGCTGCTGTAACGATATCTCAACTATGTTAAGGAACATCTCCACAAACGGCGTAAGCTCGGCTTTGTTATGCGGATCATTACACACATCAAAAGCCTTATAATACTTGGAGATATTCTCCTTGACAGTATATGACAGTCTGAACCCTATCAACGGATTAAGCTGCCTTGAGAGTAGATAACTGCTGATGAAGCGGCTGGTTCTTCCATTGCCATCGTAAAATGGATGAATGTATCCGAACAGATAATGGAATATCGCGATCCTGATGAAAATATCGATATTGTCATCATTCAGAACTTTCAGACTCTGGTTCATGGTATCGATTATCTTGCTCTCCGGGGATAATCCTTTGTGGATGACCTTTTGAGTTGCCGACTGAACTTCTACTCCGGAACGACGAAACATTTCTCCATCAGGCAGATTTTCAGGATCCGTAGCCTTTATCTCCTCATAGAAGATATCATCATAAACCTTGCGGATATCCTGACAAGTCTTAAATGACATTGTGTGATCATCTTCAAGAGCTGCATATTTAGCCACAAGTCCAACGAATCTGTTGCGTTTATCATGAGTTGACAGGTCTTGAAGTATCTCGCCTATCTCTTTTCTGGTACTGTGAACTCCTTCGATATTGTTGGTAAGGAGTATTTCGTCTATAAGGCACTTGGAAGCAAACTGAGATATCGCAAGCTGAGGCAATGTGTTAGCAACAGCATCAACAGCCTTATCCAAACGCTCTATCGAAATTATCTGTTTATATATCTCCGGAGTCTGACAGATAAACGCAGCATTCTCTCCGATATTCACAGACAGATGAATTGTATCATCATCGTTATATCTGCTTTCGTATTCTGTCTTATACTCTTTTGCTCCCATATGGAACAAGGCTTTTAACGTTTTTCTTGACATTTATCTCATCTCCTATGCATTTTGCATGTATTATGAAACACTCAGAATCAATTATGCATTGAGTATGTATCTAAGCGTCACTCGAATCGAAACGCAAAAAATATAGATTTTGAGTTTTCATCTCGATTATATCACATACAAACGCAAAAGTCAATAAAAATAGACACACCGCCCGAAGGCGGTGCATTGACATTATGCCTTAAGAATATCATCATTACCGACATATATCTTTTTTGTGGTACTTTCATCTGTATAGCGATTATATGCCTTTATTGTATATATTCCTTCTTCTGTATACATATCTCCGTCCTTTGCAGGGCGATTAAAACGTATATCTTCTGTAAGTCCTTCTGCTCCTTCGGTAAGTATTTCTTTTTTTATTGTGATTTCAAGATACTTTGATTTTGCAAGATCAAGATAAAAACCATTTGGAGTAATAGAAGTGTTAGTAAGCTCAGCCTTTGTTACTGCGTCAAACGGAAATACCATACAGTTTCCGTTTCTAACTGAGAACTTGAAAAAAATCTTGTAATCATTATCATTGCTAATAAATTCTGCACCAAAAGGCTGCACATAGAAATGCCTGATCGTATAATCTAGAGACACTTCATAATCGCCCTCTTCAAGCAATTCAACTTTTGTATCCGCATCCTCTTCAATGCCTGATAAATAATCAGTATATATTACAGGATCTCCAACATGATTCTGATAGTCAGTATGTCTTATGATAAGAGCTCCTTTTCCAAAATCAGTTTTATCAGTCTCAAAATACTTATCATAGCCATTAGGATCGTCATAGATAACATTGTCATCATCGCCGTCAAGTTCATCTATATCCTGCTGTAGATTAAAATACAAAGTGGGGGTATCCCCTTCGTTTTTCAAAAAAATAGGTGAATCAGTATCTTCTGAAATCACTCTTGAATATCCGGTTATAAAGAATTGACCAAGATCCCAGCCATAATGCGGATCTTTCTTTTTGATCGACATATCCTTATCATAACCATCATCATCCCCTGCTTTTATTTTTTCACCTAAATTATACTTCTCAACTGCAACAGTAGTTTCACTGACAGTTTCAGAATCATCGGCAAATACTGTTGTAGGAATTGAAATTAAAGCAAGTAATAATGAAATACAAATCATAATACTAAATTTGAAACGATTTTTCATATTATCACGACCTTTTGATGATAAATATTATACAGTGTTTATATTAATATTATACAATTAACTCACTATAATTTCAACGTTTATAATATGAAATTTACAATTAGTTCTTATTGTTCTATTATTTGCATAGAGAGCTATTTGCATTTTTGTTGATATCGACAAATGTGTTTTTGAGGCTTCTACATAGCATAGACCGTTTAAAGATTTTGTAAAAAGACAGACAAACCGGACTTTTTTGTCCGGATTCTTATAGCTGTTTCATCAATAATGCTTATTTATTAGAGAACATATCATCTTAACAATTTCTGGCTAGATTGTAAATACATAAAAAAAATCTCCAATCAATTATGCAAACTGCTGATTTTTAATTCGCAATTGTTAACATTTGTTATATTTTGTTGAGACGAAGGCGAAATTATGTTAAAATCATACATATAGAGATTGGTTTTTGGTTGAAATGATAACATAAACCATACTAAAAGATGTCATTCACATAGTCGAAATGACTGGAGGAGTTTATATGTATGATATAACCAATATCAACTCACATAATAGCCAATTAGATGAAGTAGAATATGTAGAGTATCTGTCAGATACAGCTAGCAGTCTCAGAATCTGGAGCGGTCTCTTTCAAAAAAGACATCATGAAGTGAATAAACTGATTCTTTCCTTCATTTCCGTGATATTTAGCCAAAGATTCAAACTGCATCTTTGCCATTGCCGGATCATTACAGTCCACACCATATCCTCTCAATCCAACGCAGTATTCGTTCGCTGGATACTTTGTAGCATTCTTAACATACTCCTCACCGCCATCTGCGTGAGTTATTACTTTGATGATATCAATTTTCTTTTCCATAACTTTCTTGCTTCCTCCCGAGCTTTCTTGACCATTTCAACGTTTCCTGTTTCTGCACCTTCTAAGCTGAAGTTGATGATTGTTTGCATTTTAGCAAATAGTAACGAATAATTCTTATCATCACTGCCATTGTTTCGAAATCTGCGAATGGCTTCTTTTGATAATGTAGTTTTCTTCTCCTTAGCTGTTTCCTCGCTTTCAGCTATGATATCGTTCGGAATTCGCATAGTTTTTGGACTTGTTCCATTTTTCATGAGTTTAATCTCCTGTTTATAAAAATTCAAGAATGATGTCAAATGGTGACGAAGTATCAAAACATCAAACACAACAGTAACTACATTTATTCATAACAGGATTGGTTGTTCTTCTTGATCTTGTTCTTCCTGTTATTCTAGTATATATAATATATTAAATACGCGCATGCGTACCTGCGTACGTGTGTGCGTGTGGAAATAATAAATATATTTATAAATTATATTATATATTATTTAGAATAATTAGAATTATCAGAATATCCAGATTGTTAATAATATTTATAATAATATTAATAATAATAAAAATAATAATATTAATAATAATAATAAATTGCAGGAAATAAAGTACATTTGTCATACATTCTTACTGCATAGTAGAAACACAGAAAAAAATATATCCTCCCGAACAATCGAGAGGATAGGATCATACTCAGAAAAACGAAAGCTGATTATTTATCCAGCTGACCTGCTCCGCTGGATGGATAGTTTCACCTTCATGGAGCGTTCCGACAAGAAACGGAGAATTTGAATCATGCTGACGGATATTACGTCTTACATTCTCTCTGCTCGAGTTTGCGTAACAATAACGGCAAAGATGTCCGCAGGTATCATAAGCGCCAATATCTGTGCCGAGTATGCAGCTGCATTCTGCTCGCTGAGACTTCTTTTTGGGGATATCAAGAGAACTGCCAATAGCTTTCTCAAATGTCTCTTTCGTCATGCAACCGTTACAGTCAACTCCGTATGGTGCAAGGTCGTTTCCCTCAGCACAAGCTTTTATCGTGATGCCGTAACGCTGCCCGATCTCTGCGAAAGCCTTACCGATGGCAATACGCTCCTGTGTAGTTACAGTTTTTGCGTGTGAGAAGTTACGAATAACTTTCTCATAGAGATCAATAAAACTGATAACGCACACTTCTGTATAACCTGAAAGAGTTCTGCACATAGTCTCAAAGTCGGATATATGACGTTCAAGCGTGTATGTGCTGTCGATAAATATCGGATCATATCTCCAGCCGATACAGTTGATACCGACAGCTTTCGAGAGTGTTATAAAGTCATGCATGACCTGTTCTTTTGATGGAACATTAGGTTCAATGTCTGTTCCATAGGGAGTTATAGTCACGAACCAGTATTGATGAAAACGATTAAGCTCGTCAATATACTTCAGCATCGGAGCAGGATTCTTCGTACAAAAGGCTATACAGTCAACTACCTCAGGATCAAGCTCGTATCGGGTTATCCATTCCTGACGATACGGATTTCGCACAAGTACAAAGCCTTCATGAATCCTGTTCATGAACCATTCGCTGTAAAATGCTGGTATGTCTGTCCGCATACCTGTGTTTATTATCATTTTTCTTTCCTTTTCTCAGGCAGTGGTACGAAAGTATCACTGCTTTTTTTGTTTTATACCGTTATGCCGCCCGTAATGGGCGGTAGAATAATGCGAAGCATAAATAATTAGGCCTTCTATATGCAATCATACCATAAATATACCTGATATTCAAGCACTTGATAAACCAATTTAAGGCTTTTCCGGGAATTTTCAAATTTCATATATATATATGATTACTACGTAATCGATTATTTCAAAAAAGCTTTTTTACGCAATTGGGCTCTGTTTTCTGTTTTTTGATTTTTCATATATATATTATTAATCTGAATACATATCAAAGGTATTCGAGAATAATATAAAGGAGGCTCAAAAAATGCCAGAAAACAACCGATATCTGACCTGCGGAGTTGACAGCACTATACCACTTGAAATTCAGCTGTTTCTATGGGAATGCGTAGATCGTATGCCTGCTCCGAAGGACTATTTGCAGGTATTCGACTTGGAGCAGGTCGGATGTATGCAGTCGATAACTCACAAGTCAGAAGAACCGGAATACCGCAGAGTATACCTTATCCCATCTGATACTCCAATCACGGAAAAGCTGTACATAATCGACGACGGCGACCACTCTACAATGCTCTTATCAAGTGAATATTAAACCTTATGCCGCTCCTTCGGAAGCGGCTTTTCTGTTTTATCTATTATTCGGGAGGTGATATTATACCGATTGATCTCGGCTCACTGAGAGGCTGTGAGACTCTTCCTGACAAAAAGAGAGCTATCTACAGCGTTCTCAGAGCGGCTACAGGACCTATAGACAAGGGTACATCGAGGAAGCTGAAGGGCTTCTTATCTGACTATCTCAAAGATAAAGAATACTCGGTATCTCTGAATAACCTTTGCTCTGAATTAGTGAAAACTGGTGGCTTTGGTGCTGAGATTGCTGACTGCGTTCAGTCAGTCCTTGACGATATCAATGAAGTAGGATACGAGGAGCAGACCTGGGACGATCTGTTCTTACAGAAACGCAAGATCATAGTTATAAACCTCGGCAACGAAGTCGGCGACAGCACACATCAGCTCTTAGATATGATGGTCGGAAGCCTGTTCAACTGGCAGATGTCCCATGACTCAGGTTTCCTATCTATAGCTATTGATGAGCTGATAGATCAGGATTTCAGCACGGGCTCACCGCTTCAAACGATCGTGAAGCAGGGGCGCAAGTTCCATACCGCTTTGATTGGTGCGACCCAAGATTTTTATAATCAAGGCAGCTCAAACCTTGACGTGATGAAGCAGGCGAATATAAAAAGCTTCTGCCGTCCCGGCAAGTCTGAGGACAGAGTGGCGCAGAAGCTCGGCTACAGCAACGCTGTTGATGCTGGCTTCAACAAGTTCAAGGCTGGCGACACAATCCTTGAATTCGACGGCTACAATAAGGAGACTGGCGAGAACGAAGCACTGACCATGAAAGGCAGAGTCGTCAACTTCGTCGAGACTCCTCTCTACGAGAAGTTCAAGGAAATATATGGCTGCTAATAATGTTGGCTCCTTTTCGGGAGCCAGACTCTATAAATATTTTACATCAAAATACAAAACAGCAAGCGGTACAAGCGATACCGCATACAATATAACGAAAGGAGCTGTTAATATGGCTAAGAAGAAAGAACTTCCATCGCTGTGGGAACGTTCAGAGTATGACGTTATCAGCGAGACTGAGACTGAGACCGAACTTATCGCTGTGCTGAAAACAAAATATAGTGGTTCGACGGTTATCTGTCATATTCCGAAACACACAAAGGAAGAAGAAGAAAAGATAGCATCTGACGTTACATACGCTCTTATGCAGATAGCGTTCACAGGTCAGGATATCTCACATATGAAGAATATGGAGATACTTGTGGATTAATGCTACATACTAAGAAAGCTCCGGGGGACCCCCGGAGCTGTTTCTATGTTACGATATTATGCTTCAACAGACTTCCAATCGGAAAGGATACGCTTTTCAGAATCAAAGGATACGCCTATCTTGTAGAGAGTTCTCTGATCTGCTGCAAACGGAAGCGAATAGCTTTTATCGTCTATCTGCTTCAAGGCTTCATCAGCTGATCTATCACGCTTGAACTCAAACAGGTAGATGAATTTGTCCGTTTCCACCTTGCAGTCAATTCGTCCTGTAAAAGTGTGCATCTCACATTCTGTAAACTGTCCAAGCAGAGTAAAGACAAGGTAGATGACGGTCTGAAAATAATGCTCAAAAGCAGTGTCTTTTGTAGTATAGGTTATCCTTGCGAAAAGAGCGGTGAGCACATTCTTAATGCTTTCCAGTTCTCCGCGGTTTATATAGCGCCTGAGAGTAAAAATATCTATACCAGATCCCGAGCCATAATCAGAAACATATTCCGGCATCAGACATTCAAGGAAGCCGTACTTGACCTCATTGTTCGGAAACGCAAGCGTATACTCATGGGCGGTTGGGTCGTAATCAGCGATAGTCAGATAGCCTGTCTGATACAAAAGCGGTATAGGGTCAGGATTGTCCTCGCTGTAGTCCTTAAGCATGCTTGCATTTGCGTACAAGGTCTCGTTGCTTAATCTGCGTAGATCAAAATCCATAGACCTAAGTCGCTTCACCAGAAATGTCGGCGTACCGCTCTCGAACCAGAATGAGTCAAATGATTTTGTGAAGAATGCTTTCAGAAGACTGTAGGGGTTATATACGCCTTCGCCGTCCTGATGGAAATGGTAACCATCATAATATTCTTTGAGCTTCTGCATACATACGATTTCGTCTATTTTTTGTTTTTCTGCCATTTCTTTAATTTCAGGCGAAAAACATTTCCTGAGTTCGTCCTCAGTTATTCCGCAAATAGCTGCAAACTCTTCGCTCAGCGATATATCAAAAAGCTGGTTCAAGTCGCTGAAAATGCTAACCTTGTGATACTTTGTCACGCCTGTTATAAACACAAAGCGGATATGCTCGTCACAGCTTTTAAGGTTGCCAAAGAAGCCTTTGAAAACAGCTTTATTATGTTCACGAAGTTCGGGATGCTCAGAAAGATCAAGCAAAGGCTTATCATATTCGTCAACGAGAACTACACAGCGCTTGCCTGTTTTTTCATGTACAGCAGTAAGCAGATTCTTGAAACGTATCGGAAGTGATTCTTCATTGGTAGTGCATTCGTACTGCTGTTCCCATGTCTTAAGATGCGTAGACAATGTATTCTCTAAGGCGGAAGGCTTTGTGTAGTCCTGTCCGTTCAAGTCAAAATAAAAAACAGGATAAGGCTGCCATGCATCGGGATTATCAGCCTCAAGCTGCTCGATAGCAAGTCCCTTAAACAGCTCTTTCTTGCCCTCCCAATAAGCACGAAGCGTTGAAAGGAGAAGGCTCTTTCCGAAGCGTCTTGGGCGGCTCAGAAAAAAAGGAGTTACTTCATGCACGAGCTTATATACAAATTCAGTTTTGTCAACGTAAACGGCGTTAAATTCTCTGAGCTTCTCAAAGCTCTGTATACCGGTAGGCAGAGTTCGTTTTTCAGCGATATTCATAATAGTCATCTCCTTTACAGATAATAGACCAATACTACTTCTATTATATTATACGCTAAATTGTAAGATATTTCAAGTGAATTGATAATCTTTTTCTTGCAGAAATAGATATAGTATGTTGTATTTTGAATTATAGTGAATCATCGGCAAAACCAAATGGCTGTATACAGCCATATTCTCTGATATACAACATGGATATTGTAATAATATCTTGTACACCGCAAAATACCTCTTGATTATCAAATTACAGCTCTGCCAACGGAAGGCTTTTCTGCAAGTATTAAAACTTACATAAAAATTGTCCTTTCGATTTATATTTCTATTTACTTAGCAGAGTATAAATAGCAGAGTATAAATGTCAATGACAATTTAGCAGTATTTCGGAGATATGTTATAAAGAATCAGGAGGAATCGCTTACACATTCCTATCTGCTGAACACCACTAATGAACATTCACGGCATATTTACGATATTTATAAGCTGTCCGAGATCGTTACGGTAGATGATACACTAAAAGGCCTTGCCAAATCTGTTGCAGATGAACGCGGACCGCATAAAATGTGCCTTTCCGTTCAGGAAAGTACAAATGTGACTGAGGTTCTCCAAGAGGTCATTGATAAGAAAATCTATAAAGATGATTACGAAACGATCACCATACCTATGTTGTTTGAGTCTGTTTCATATGATACCGTAGTATCAGCTTTGAAAACGATTCTTCAGAACGGTATATTTGACAAGGTTTAATATCTCCTGATTCCGCAAAACTGAACTCGCCAGTATTGTACAAAACAGCGTAAAATATTGTAAAATAGAGCTACAATAAATGCTGTGGAAACAGTACCTGAAGGATGAAATCAAGAATGCGGAAAACTAAGTATGTTATAAGCGCTGAAAGACTGATCACACCGAGCAGATTGTCGATCGTATCAGCATAGAGCTTCTTCTTTTTGTTTCTATTGACATATCTGTGTCGAAAAAAGCTCTTTTTGGTATAATCCCGGTATATTAAGATTTCTCAAAAAATACTAAAATTATCCAGAAAAAAACTTGAAAATACATTTAGCGATATGTTATAATGCATATGTTGTTGATAGGCATTAGAGTCAATAGAAATATATAGATTTATTATATCATTTCTATGGTTACTAACGGTAAAAAATCTTTTGCCATAGCAACGTAACAGAAAAAAATAAGAACAACAAAAGGAGAAACAAAATGCAAACTAATTCAATCACTTGTAACACAGAAAGAAACTATTTTTTTCCAGCCAAGAAAAGCACGTCTGAAAATGAGAAATATGCGAAAGATATTGAGGCATCTGTAACAAGATTTGTTCGTAAACTTGGAGTACGTCCAAATTTAACAGGGTATCGGCTTCTTATAGACGCAATGATTTTTGCAGTTAAAGAGCCTAAGCTGTTTTCTTCGCTGACAAAAGAAATCTATCCGGTTGTTGCGAAGAAATACGGTAAGGATGTTAGTTTTGTCGAGAGAAACATACGAAGAGCTGTTAACTCTGCATATGAATACAATCCAGAGAGAATAAAGTCTATTTTCTATTATGCTGTTGACAAGCCGTATATATCCGAAGTTATCTCGCTGGGAGTTGAGGAAATACGCTTTAGTGGCAGAAAAGTAGATTGGTTGATCTGAAACGTTGTTATTTTTTAACACTGCATTAAGACTTTTCAGTTCAAAGACAAATTGATGATAGAATTATATGTATAAATGTATTATCAGCCCCGTGACAATCCACAGGGCTGGTCTTGTGAGTGCTGTTTTTTATAAGAGAGGGATTAGTATCCTATTCAGTTAATTACCATAAAAATGTTGACGGGTTAACATTTTTATGGTATAATGTCAATTGCTATCATATATACCAATGTAATAAGATTTGAAATAACAATAGTATTACCAAATTAATAATTAAGGGGCTGTACAATGGAAATCAATAAACTAAAATGCGATACAGTAGGAAGACTTCGCAGAGTTAAGAAGGATAATGGTCTGACTATTTCACAAATCATGGATATGCTTGAAAAAAGAAACTGCTATATCTCAGAGACTACTATCAAACGACTATTTTCAGAGAATAACGATCCTTCAAGTTTTAAGTATCAAAGCACTATCGCTCCTCTGGCAGATGTGCTTCTTGACATATACAACGATGAAAGCGGTTCTGAAGACGTTTCAGCTTTAAAAGCGATGATACACGACAAAAATGAAATGATAAGTATTCTCGTAGTTAAAAATGAAGAAATACGTGCCGACTATGAAAAGCGTATTAACCATTTTCATAAACAAATAGCGATGCTCGAAGAACATTTATTATTCAGAGAGAAACAGATAGACAAGAAAGACGAAATAATTTCTAAATTGCTTAGTAAGGTCGTTGATTGAAAATACAATTTAAAATGGCTCTGTGAAAAAATCTCTGTAAATTCAAAAACTGTGAGGCTCTGTGAAAAAATCTCTGTAAATTCAAAAACTGTGATAAAAACGATGTATTGGAGCGGCTTGAAGAATAGCAAAAATAGCATATGTTACTCTTCGACTTTCCAGTCAGCAAGTATCCTTTTCTCAGAATCGAATGAAACGCCGATCTTGTAGAGCTTTCTGCTGTCCGCAGCGAACTGAAGCGTATAGTCCTTGTCATTTATCTGCTGGAGTGCTTTTTCGGCACTTTCATCACGTTTGAATTCAAACAGGTATATGAAGTCCTTAGTCTGAACTCGGCAATCAATACGACCCGAGAAGGTGTGTATTTCGCAGTCGGTAAACTGTCCGAGAAGGGTGAATATGAGGTATATCACGGTTTGGAAGCAGTGCTCGAATGGTGCTTCTGATGAGGTATAGGTTATCCTTGCAAAGATTGCTGTAAGAAAGTTCCTTATGTCATCAAGTTCGCCGTTTTCAATTTGCTCTTCAAGGGTGAAAATATCCAGTCCATTTGTCTCAGACGCATCATGCACATAAGCAGGCAGAAGACTGTTAAGCATACCGTACTTCACTTCCTCATTAGGGAAAGCAAGTGTATATCGACGAAGTCTGCTGTTATAATCAGCAATCGTGAGATAGCCGGACTGATACAAAAGCGGTGTCAGAGATATGTTATCTCCGGTATAGTCCTGCAAAACATTTTCAGTGGCATATATCGTTTTATTGACAAATCTTCGTACATCACCCCCCTTATCACGAAGCTGCTTCACAAGAAATGTCGGAGTACCGGATGCAAACCAGTATGAACCGAATTCCTTATCGCTGAAAGCGTTTATAAGGCTGAAAGGATTATAAACATTCACTCCGTTGTGGTAGAAGCGATAACCGTCATACTGCTTTTTCAGCATAGTCAGGCATTCTTCTTCGGTTAAGCCGTTCTTTTGCGCCATGGCGGTTATCTCAGGAGCAAAGTTCTCTCTGAGTTCAGATTCGGTAATTCCGCATATTCCGGAAAACTCTTCATTCAGTGATATATCTTTTAACTGGTTAAGATCGCTGAAAATGCTGACCTTATGGAATTTAGTCACGCCTGTTATAAACACAAAGCGAATATATTCATCGCAGCTTTTCAGGTTGCTGAAAAAGCCCTTGAATACTGCCTTGTTATGCTCCTGCATCTCAGGCTTGTCAACAAGGTCGAGCAGAGGCTTGTCATACTCATCTACAAGTATGACGCATTGCAGCCCAGTCTTCTGATTGATTTTTATAAGGAGATTTTGAAAACGTCCTCCGAGAGTTTCACTGTTATCGGTGATATCGTAAAGCTCCTCCCACTGTTTTAAGCGGTTGACAAGAACATCTTCAACAGGGATCGTGCTATAATTCTCGCCATTGAAATCGAAGTATAGTACCGGATACTGCTTCCACGCATCTTTGTTATCTGCTTCAAGTTTTTATATTGCCAGTCCATTGAACAGTTCCTTCTTACCTTCCCAATAAGCTCGAAGAGTTGAAAGGAGCAGGCTTTTTCCAAAACGTCTGGGACGGCTCAGAAAAAAAGGCGTAACTTCATGCACTAACTTGTATACATACTCAGTTTTATCAACATAAACAGCATTAAAATCTCTCAGCTTTTCAAAACTCTGTACGCCGACAGGCAATATTCTTTTTGGAGATGTATTCATAATAGCCTCCCATTTTTTTGTAGTCCATACTACTTTAATTATATTATACGATAAAAACAAACCTATTTCAAGATGTCCGAGCAATTTTTATTTAACGTACTATTATTATTGACCGCACTGAAGCATTGGCAATACAAAGTTCTGTATGCTGCCCTCCCCATTCATGTACAACATTAATATCGTAATAAATTACAGTACCCGGTAAATATCAAAACTCCTAACGCTAAGCTTGCTAAAATTATTGTGTCACAGCTTGGCGGTCCGGATGGTGAATTAAGTGCTTCCCTGAGATATCTGAATCAGCGTTATGCTATGCCTTACGGCGAGGTAAAGGGTCTGCTTACTGATATAGGAACGGAGGAACTGGCGCATTTTGAAATGATCTCCGCAATACTCTATCAGCTCACAAAAGACCTCACAATTGACGAGATCAAAGCCAGCGGTTTTGACACTTATTTTGTCGACCACACAACAGGAATATATCCTGTAGCTGCTTCCGGAGCTCCTTTTACCGCTGCTTATTTCCAGTCAAAAGGAGACATCATAACCGATCTTCACGAGGATATGGCAGCTGAGCAAAAGGCAAGAACGACCTATGACAATATCCTCAGATTTGCAGATGATCCTGATGTAAGAGATCCTATCAGATTCTTACGGGAACGAGAGATAGTTCATTACCAGAGATTCGGAGAGGCTCTTCGCATAACTCAGGATAAACTGAACGCCAAGAACTTCTACGCCTGCAATCCTGTATTTGACAAAAACTGCGGAAAGAGATAATAAAAAAGCGCTTCCGGCTTCAAAGTCGGAGGCGCTTAACATTTATTTATTGCGGCCAGATCAATCCATAGCCTTCTTTATTGCATCCAGCAGTTCATCATATGTCTCAAATGCAGGGAACTGAGGATAATCAGCCTTGATAGCATCAGTAGTTCTGAAGAGGAAACCGGCCTTGCTTGCCTTTATCATTCCAAGATCATTGAAGCTGTCTCCGCTTGCAATTGTATCGTAGCCAATTGACTGGAGTGCCTTGACTGTTGTCAGCTTTGACTGCTCACAGCGCATTTTGAAGCCGGTGATCTCACCGTCAGGAGCAACTTCAAGAGAGTTGCAGAATATAGTCGGCATACCAAGCTTCTTCATAAGAGGAGCTGCAAACTGTGTAAAAGTATCGCTGATGATAATTACCTGACAAAGTGAACGGAGCTCATCGAGGAACTCTTTAGCTCCGGGCATAGGATCAATTTTAGCGATTGTCTCCTGTATCTCCTTAAGGCCAAGACCGTGCTCTTTGAGGATACCAAGTCTCCAGTTCATGAGCTTATCATAGTCAGGCTCGTCACGGGTGGTTCTTTTGAGTTCAGGTATACCGCTGGCCTCAGCAAAAGCAATCCATATCTCAGGAACAAGCACACCTTCAAGATCAAGACAAGTTATATACATATAAATACCTCCGGTAAATTTAGTCCTTACTAATTATACTACAATACTTCGGATTTGTAAAGCATTAATTTCCCAGAACTGCATTGACTACTCCCTGATAGAGATTAGCAGAATGGCTGGCAAACTCAAAGCCATGATATGACGGGTTCCTTACCTGCATCACTATCACATACGAGCCGTTGTAGCTGCTGTAATCTGTATAGCTGGCGGAGCCGTCATCAGAATCGTTCTTCACGCAGCCTGTTATGTAAAGGAAATCATTCTCCCAGGTCTCTGCGGTACCTGTTTTAGCGTAGAGAGTATATCCCTGAGGGACATATACTCCAAGACCGCCTGCAACTCCCCTCATGCCGTCCTGAAGATTCTGGCGGTACTCCTGAGGTATTGAAGCTATGACCTCACTGTGAGCGCTGCCCTCTTCCAGTACCTTTGTGCTGTCATTGGTATCAACAATGTCCTTCAGCACAAATGGCTTTACCATATCTCCGAAAGCCGCCTCACGTCCAAGAGCAGCAAGGTAAAGAGGACAGGTAAGTACATAGGACTGTCCGAAAGCAGTTCTTCTGAGATCATCCTCACAGTAGATCTCAACATTATTCTTTATCTCTCCGAAATCACAGTCTATAGGTGTAACAAAATGGAATATACTGTCAAGATCGGAAAGTACAGCCTCAGAGCCGATATTGTCAAAAGCCTTTGCAAAGAAGATATTGCTGGAATTTATAAATGCTGACTGAAGAGTTCTGTTTTCAACAGGATATGAACCTGTATCGTGGTCCCAGTTGACAATCGATGTTCCGTCAAACTTCCACTCACCCTCGTCATAGCATGAGGTAAATCCGTGCTTATCTGCAATGACCTCAGACATGATCTTGAAACAGGAACCGGGCTCAAAGTTCTGGAATGCCTTGTTTCCGGATTCTCCCCAGGCCAGCTTTTCATCGTATTTCTGATCTGTGACTGTTCTTGGATCATATGAGGGATAGGAGACCTGTGCAAGAAGTGAACCGTCAGTCCTCATGGCAACCACTGATCCAACAAGATTTGTACTCTGCATATAATTGTAGACTGCATTCTGGATGTCTGCATCAATGGTAAGTTCTATCGACTTTCCCACATCAGAACCGTTGACCGGCTCATTAAGTATCTTCTCAAATGATGTATCATATCCCTCAGACATCTCTGTAACAAGATTAGCACAGGAAACAGCATAGTCATCTGCATACACTCTTTTCCCTGCCTCTCCGCTTACAAGGAGCCTGCCCTTTACGTCGTAGATATTTCCCTTCTGTCCGGCCTTAGCCTCTTTTGGCTCCTCAGGTTTTTCTGTAATTATTTCCGCTGCTGATTCTGTAGGTTGAGCCTCTGCCGCTTCCTCTGTTGAGGCAGCTGCGGTTGTGGTCTCAGCTTCGCTGCTGCCAGCCTGTCCCACAGAAGATGAACAGGATGAAGAAGCTGCCAGAAATACAGATAAAGTCAAAAAGGATGCTGCTCTTTTTATATCTGAAAGCATAATTTTCTTCCTTAAATTTTATTCCGGATCATATCCGGTACTTATATTATACATTTTTCCTTTCGCTTCGTCAATATTTTATCATAAATACATTTTTTCAGAAAAAAATTATTTTTTTGTGAGAGTTTTTCTGATGTGCCCCGTCTAAGTAGTGTAAGGTGGACATCAGATAGGCGGAAGAAGAGCTTTTCTGTATCTTTTAATAGTTTTTTCATTGACTTTTATACTTATTCAGTATATAATATCAATAGCATGAGAAAGTGTGCCTATTCACTTTGGGAGGCGAATGATATTGAAAAAGACCAGAAAAACTCTTCTGACTGCCGCCGCTCTGGCTGCTGCTGTAAATCTCTCAGCCTGCAATACTAACGGCTCATCAGATACAAGTGATTCATCCAGTCAGCAGTCCGTTACTGCACAGTCCGAAACTGATTACGATCCTTCAAAGGATGAACCTCAGGATATATACGGCCCACCGACAGATTTGAATATCGACCCTTATGTTCCGTCATCTGACCGGATACCTGTTATTTACGGACCTCCGGAAATGTCGGACTAAAATATAAATGAAAGGATGCGTTTAACATGAAAAAAACCAAAGCAACCGCACTGACCGCAGCGATATTCGCAGCAGCCATGAGTTCTGCAGCCTGTGGAAATGTCACCCAGGCCGGCGAAAAAGAGGGCTCAGAACTATACGCAAAACCGCTCAATAATCAGATCGTAGCCGCAGATGCTGAAAATGTAACCACTACATATTCTCCAACTGCTACAACAATCCCCACCCTTTATGGGCCGCCTTGGGTATTCGACAAAGATTACAATGACGGTGAGATCACTACAGAGGATCCTTCTATAAATGAAGAAGATCCGACAGATCCGTATTTTGAAGATGAAACAACTGAACCGGATACAAAATATGATGAGCCGGAGTTTCAGCCGGAAACAACATTGCCTGAGCCTCTTTACGGTCCTCCACAGCTGGAAATAGAAGGCGATTTCAATTTAGACGGAATAGTTGATGCATTTGATCTTACTCTTATGAGAATGGTATACAATAATCCCAATGATTCATTCTATTACTATAACGACATTATATATGACCTGGATAAGAACGGTAAATTTGATCTGAGAGATATCAACGTCTTAAACAAGTACCTCACCGGCGAGATAAAGTCGTTTGACGATATACCTGACCCGACTGAACCGCCTACAGAAGAGGAAACTACAGTCCCTGAACCTGTCACCGATCCCATGCCAAATACAACAGTTCCCACACTTTACGGTCCTCCTTGGGTATTCGGATATTAATATATTAATTACGGAGAACAACGATAATGCTTAATACAAATCTTAAAAAGAGCCATCTTTATGCTATGGCTGATTACAGAGAAAAACTCAAGATAAAACCTCAGCTCCGCAATCTTTTCCTTGAACTGACTATGCGCTGCAATGAGAATTGTATCCACTGCGGAAGCCGCTGCGGTGAATTCAAGGTGGAAGAGCTCTCACCGGCTCAGTACCGTGAATTTCTCACTCAGGTCAAAGAGGATATGGGTGTGCAGAACAAAATGTTATGTATAACAGGCGGCGAGCCTCTTCTCAGGAAGGATTTTTTCGATATAATGTCATCTGCACATGAACTGGGATTTCAATGGGGAATGACAAGCAATGCAACACTTATCGATGACAGTGTTGCCCGTGACCTCGCTCGCTGCGGAATGGGCACTATTTCCGTAAGCATCGATGGCCTTGAGGAAACACATGATAATTTCAGACGAACCAAAAACGGCTACAAAAAAGCTATGGCCGGTGTGGAGAGCCTCATAAGAAACGGCTCATTCAAGGCTGTTCAGATCACTACTGTTGTCACTCATGAGAATATAAGTCAGCTCCCTGAGCTCTATAAAATATTCAGCGAGCTGGATCTCGATTCATGGCGTGTCGTAAACATCGAGCCAATGGGACGTGCTAAGGACTATCCCAATCTCATTCTCACAAATGATGATTACAAAACACTTTTTGAATTCATCAGAAATATGAGAATTGCCGGCGAGCCGGTTACTTATGGCTGCAGCCACTATCTCGGGCTTGAGTATGAGCGTGAGATAAGAGACTGGTATTTCCTCTGCACTGCCGGACTCTATACAGCAAGTATCTGTACAAATGGCGATATCATTGCCTGTCTTGATATCGACCGCCGTCCGGAGCTCGTTCAGGGTAATATTCTCAAGGACAGATTCAGCGATGTATGGCAGAACAAGTTCAAGGAGTTCCGCCGTGACCTCTCTGATTCATGTAAGAAGTGCTCTGACTGTCCCGAAAAGGACTTCTGCCACGGAGATTCCTTCCACAGCTGGGACTTTGAAAAGAACGAACCGCTTCTTTGTTTCCGTGATATTTTATTCTGAGATCAATGGACTGCTTCGGCAGTCCATTTTCGCAATTTTTGACTGGTTTTATTCAGATATGACAAAAATTATGTAGAATTATTAAGGTTTTTCTGTTATAATATGGTCAGTACCTTAGAAATATGCTCATTTATTTCATCACGTAGGTGAGCAATTATATTTTTGAGGTACATCCACATTCTTTCATATAAAATCCCCTAAAAAAGACCGGCACCCCCAACTGATGCCGGTCTTTTTCTGCCATTTTATAAATTAAAGGCTTATTTATTCTGTTCAAACTTTGGCATGAGCATAAGCTTGTGAAGATTAAGTCTGTGGAGACGGTCTATCTTCTCCTTTATCTCAGGGCAGGAACTGAGGTCGTCCTCTCCTCTGATATATTTATCAAGCATTGCATATGTAAATCCAAGATTTTCCTCATCAGTCTTGCCGCAGAGTCCGTCAGTTGGTACCTTATGAACAAGCTCCTTGGGGAGTCCGAGCTCATCTCCGACTGCAAGGACCTCTGTTACTGTAAGATCAGAAAGGGGTGAAAAATCTCCGGCAGCATCACCATATTTTGTGGAATAGCCGACCCAGTCCTCGGAAAGATTGCAGGTATTAACTACACGGCCTCCAAAACAAGCTGCAACAGCGTATAATGTGGTCATTCTGATACGGGCAGGTGTATTGACTATTGCCTGATTTGTAGGCTCCATATGCTTGCTGAGCTCGCTCATAAAGGTACTTACAGTATCTCCAACATTTATAACGTAGCTCTTTATTCCAAGGGTATCAACAAGCAGGTGACTGTAAGAGATATCTGACTGTTCGCCCTGAGGCATAAGAACTCCGATCACTCTGTCCTTACCAAGAGCCTTAACACAGACTGCTGCTGCAACAGAACTGTCCTTGCCTCCTGAAATTCCGATAACAGCCTTTGTTTCGGGAGAAGCAGTGGTCTCAAAATATTTTTTTACCCACTCCACAAGTTTTTCAGTAGTTGCCTTTGCATCGAAAACGTACTTCTTAGCATTATTATTTCCGCTCATATTGACCTCCTGAAATATGTTTTAGATCGATCCGTAACCGGATCATATTATTATTATAACCCCTATCACATATATTGTCAAGACAAAAAAACAGCACACCGAAGTGTGCTGTTGATTTTTGAAATTATTCCTTTACACCACCAAGTGCAACACCGGCAATGATGAATCTTGAGAGAAGGATGTATGCAACAATGATCGGGATGATACTGATTGCGATACAAGTGTAAACAACACCGTAGTCCTTATATGTATCCATTGACTGAACGTTAGCGATCATCATAGGAAGTGTTCTCTGAGACATCTTGTTGCTCAGGAGGATCATTGAAGGTGTATAGAAGTTATTCCACTGTGCAACGAAAGCGAATATTGCCTGAACAGCAATAGCGGGCTTCATCATAGGAATAGCTATTGTAAGGAATGTTCTGAACTCACTGCATCCGTCGATACGAGCTGCCTCAACGATATCCAGCGGGAATGAAGACTTCATGTAAGAACGCATGAAGAATATGATAGCCGGAGCTGCTGCTGCAGGAACGATGAGCGGGATGTAAGAATCTGTAAGATGAAGCTTAACCATGAAGTTAAGGAAGCCGGCAGCAGTAACCTGTGCAGGAACCATCATTACGAGAAGTATAATTGTATATGAGATCTCCTTAAGCTTGAAGTCATATACATGGATACCATATGCAGTAAGAGCAGAGAAGAATACAGAAAGGAATGTAGCGCTGACTGTGATTATAGCACTGTTTCTGTAACCGATGAGAGGTCTGAACTGCTGCTTGAAGTCTGATCTCATGGTCTTAACGTTCTCAAGGAAGTGTTTTCCAGGAAGGATAGAAAGACCACCAGCGATATCGGATGCCTCTCGAGTAGCATTGATAAGAAGAATGTAAATGGGAACAAGACAGATAACTGTGAGTATTACGCACCAGATAAAGAGTATAGTAGACTTTAATCTGATCCTGAACATATAGTTGTCTTTGCCCTGGCCATAAACAGATTTCATATTATCACTCATAAGCTAAGACCTCCAAACTGTTTATTCTGAAGCTTAGCCTGCTTAGCGAGCTTCTTACGCTGCTTCTTCTTAGCGATCTCATCAGTATCTCTGTTGAGGTAGAATGTGATGCAGCCAAGTGCAAGCGTAATAAGGAACAGGAGAACAGAAGCGGCACCAGACCAACCATAGTTCTGGTTCTTCTGACCTGTATGGAAATTCTTATAGATGAATACTGCAACAGTCTCAAGATCTGTATTGATATTTGTTCCCTTATGATAGAGGTAAGGAATATCGAACATCTGGAGACCACCGATCATAGATGTTACGAGTGTGTAAACCATGATAGGGCTGAGGAGGGGCAGAGTGATCTTTCTGAAGACCTGTCCGCTGCTTGCTCCGTCGATACTTGCAGCTTCAAAGAGTGAAGGATTGATTCCCATGATACCTGACATGAGCATGATCATTGTATTACCAAACCACATCCAGGTCTGTATAAACATTATGACGATTCGTGCAGGCCACGGGTGTCCCTGTCCGCCTACGAGGTGGACAACGTCAGCCTTCGGACCATCCAGCGTCTTTACAATACCCATCTTGTGGAACAACTGGTTAAATGCGCCATACTTATCTTCTGAACAAAGTGACATAAAGAGTACAGCAACAGAAGCAGCAGTGATGATGTTAGGCATATACATAACAACCTTGAAGAAGCCCTTTCCCGGGATCTTCAGCTTAGCGTCTGTGAACCATACCGCAAGTGAAAGTGAAAGCAGGATCTGGGGAATGAAGTTACCTATCCAGAGTACGAGAGTATGCTTGAATGACTCAATGAACTCCTTGTGGATAGCTTTATTAGTTTTCTTTGCGATCGCAGCAGCATACTCCTCGTCAGTTGAGGGGATGATGTTAAGAGCGATCTTATTGTCTTCTGATGTGAAGTTGACCTTCTGAAGAAGAGTCTTGAAGTTTTCAAGTCCGACCCATTCGCCGGTCTTGGACTGGTTGCCCTGGAAAGCAACAATAAATGTGTTAATCAACGGCCAAAGTTGAAAAACGAAATAAACAAGAAAAAACGGCAATATAAAAATATAGCCATATTTAGCATAGCTGATTGATTTAATTCGTCTCTGGGCAGCTGATGCCATAAGCACACACCCTCTCGTTAAATTTGTTAAAAGATTATAAATAGCTGCCTATAGAATAAATCCTATAGGCAACTATTATAAGCTTAATTAATTAGCAGGTTTTACCAAGATACGAATTAGCCAAGGTCAGGATTTACAGTAAGAACGTCATCCATTGCTGCGGAAATTGTATCCTCGTATGAACCGCCCTCACAGTATACCTTCTGTACCTGATCGAGGAACTTGCCCTTAACGAGAGCGTCATAAGGTGTGATAAGGCCCTTGAGGTTGATAGCCTTAGCATTCTCGTGGAGAACTTCGAAGTAGTTCTGTCCGCCGAGGTTCTCTGTTACATAGCTATCGGGATCTGTCTTAGCATCAACGAGCTCCTGCATAACAACCTTGTTGTTTACATAGTCAGGCTTAGATGTAGCGTACTCCTTCATAGCTTCCTTATCAACTGTTGAGTTGAAGATGAAGGACTGAGCAAGATCAGCGTTATCTGTAGCAGGGTTAACAACGATCCATGTACCGCCCCAGAAGTAAGGAGCAGGACCTTCACAAAGTGCCCAGTTGCCGTGTGACTTAGAAGAAGCCTGGCCGAAGAATGCTGTCTCACCGAAGCCCCATGTAGATACGAAGTAACCCATGCAAGCGCCGTCCTGACCAGCAGGGATCCAAGAATCTGTCCACTGACCGTTCTTTGTTACACCGCCGTTGTCCCAGAGGGTCTTAGCGATCTTAGCGAAGTCTTCGCAAGAAGAATCGAATGTAAGTCTGCCGTTAGAGATCCAAGGCTGTGTTCTGTTAGCAGCGAATACCTGCCACATACCACCGAGTGAGTCAGCGAGAGCAACCTTACCGTCTGTAGCCTCTGCAACTGTTGTAGCAGCAGCAACGAAGTTGTCCCAACCCTCGATCTTAGCCTGCATCTCTTCAGGGCTGTTTACGCCGAGATACTCCTTAGCGAGGTCAGCTCTGTAAGCGAAACCACCAGGAGCAGCCTGCCATGAAGCACCAACGATCTTGCCTTCGTTAGCACCCTCTGTAGCTCTACCGATCTCGTTTGTGTAGTCATATACGTCAGCAAAGTTAGCCTCTGAGAATCCGAGGTCCTCGAGAGCAGCTGTCTTTGTATCATCGTTGATGTACTTGAGAGCCCAGTCAGCTTCACAGAAGTAAACATCGAGGTCATCACCAGACTGGAAGAGAGCGTCATACTTCTCAGAAGCATCGCCGCCGCCTACACCGAAGGAGATGAAGTTGTTCTTAGATGTGTCGCCGCCGAACTTGCCCCAGTTGTCGAGAAGAGCAGGAACGTCCTGGTCATTCCAAGCAACTACTGTGAACTTGTCGCCGCCTGTCTTGAGCTTAACTTCGCCGAGGTCTGTAGAAGCAGCAGACTCAACAGGAGCCTGTGTATCCTCTGAAGTTGCCTCAACGTCGCCGCCTTCTGTTGTTGTCTCATCTGAGCCAGCCTCTGTTGCAGCTGCTGTTGTAGCCTCAGAAGAAGATGATGAATCGTCGCTTCCGCATGAAGCAAATGCTGTGGAAGCCATAGCAAGTGTAGCTACTAAAGCTAATGTTCTCTTAAGTGTGTTCATGAGATTTTTCCTCCTTAAATATGTATATTACGCTTTCCTTGAAAGCATAATATGTTTGAATTAAATTTTCCCTCCGGACCTCATTCCAGTCGTGTTACTGATGAATGTCCTCACCGTTTTGGCGGCCTTCCTGCTGTCTTACGGGACACTGGCTGTTTCTTTGAAGCAGCCCTATCGACTTTTTGTCAATAAAGCAATCGTCCTTTTGGCAGATCCTTCATGCTGTTTTGCTCCGCAGTGCGGTTAACCTGCGGAAAACTCCGCACGCAATCCGGAACCGTTTGCTTTCGTATAACAAATATACAGTATTTTTTTTGCAAAGTCAATGCTTTGAATCGTTCTTTAACATTTTTTAAGCACATTGTACATTTTCAACATGATTTTTTCGGTAATAATTACATAATTCAAGACCTTAAAATCAAAAAGTTACAAAACGGTAAAAGTCATTTTCACTCTTATTTCACAAATCCTTAGACTTTCTTTTATGCCTAATGACTAAGTGTTACAATTACCAGCTTTTTCCAGCCCTCTTATTTTGTAGAATTTGTCAATACGTTTTATTACTTCTCATTTTCTCAATATTGTCATTCAGCCTGTTCAGCCGGATATATTGCCAGTCTTTCGCCATAGATACGCAGTATCAGTGTCGCATCGGTTCCGTCTATGACTCCGTCATTATTCATATCGCCCAGATACTGATCCTCCTCAGGGATCACAGGATCCGGAAAGTCCATTGCTCTTCCGTAATGCTTCAGAACTATCGTAGCATCAGTTCCGTCAAGAACTCCGTCCTTGTTGACATCGCCCTGCTCCCAGACCTGTACAGCCACTGCTTTCGAGGCAAATTCCGTATCTGTTGCCGCATATCTTATAAGATGTTTCTTTCCGAAGGGCACTGTAACATATACTCCCCAGTTTCCGGTTCCGATAGTACGGGCTATTTCATCTCCTACTCCCAAACGGGCAGAAACTACCCTGAGGCAGGCTTCAACATCGTCGTAGCCTTTATTATCAGCGTAATCCTCAAAGTCACCGAAATAATTCTCATCTGCCAGAGCGACCTCATAGCTGAAGTCATTGTATATCATATTTGTTTCTTCCTGACGATATTCCGGCAGTATCTCCGGCGCCTCAGGTGCCTGAGGTATCTCAAGTGTGTATTCCTTGCTTGCAAATTTTCCGTTTACCGGATCTATGCGGAATGTCAGTGTCTCTCCGGGAATGACCCTGAAGGCCTTGTTCATCGTCATTCCGGAATTTATCCATGAGCCGTCTATAAGTCTTGCATCAGCTTCCCTGAAATCCGCTTCATCAGGATCAGCCTTCGGCGCAAACTTCAGCTGTTCAGCTATATCATTTGGGAAGAATCCCAGAGTCTCTGAGTAGGTATCTATTTCCAGCTCAGGCAGTTCGTTTCTCTCGGGTATTTCCCATTCAAGCTCCTTGTCACCGACAATAGCTGTTACTTTCTCTCCCGCATACTTTCCTACATCATCCCCGTCATTGATGAGTGTTCCGTCCTGACTGTATACCGCTGTTGCTGACATATAATGGATAGTCTCCTCATAGAGGCTGACAAGGAAAGGACTTCTTTTTATTCTTACCTCTACGGTATTATCAAGTGCTCCTTCCTTTTTCAGTTCAAGCTTCAATGTAGTGACACCGACTTCGCCTTCCTGCCATTTACCGAATTCAAAGGTCTTGTCAGCACCTCCGTTTATCACTGTGTCTCCGGAAGCTATCGGCATCAGCCTTGCGCCTTCATCAAAGGGGTAAAGCTCCATCTCATAAAGACTGTCATTTATTTTTTTTGCAGATCTGCATTCGTACTTATACTCGTTGTTCAGGGTATCATAATACAGCGCCGAAAGCTGTGATTTGGCAGGCTTGTATTTTCTTTCACTGTATGAACCGTTGTCCGTGTATGCTCCGATAGTCATCTCCTCGGTAACAGGTATGACCTCACCGGCATAGTCCTGAACTTCGCCGTTGTTGATACTGTAATGTATATTCTCTCCCTCTCCGGCTGAAAGCGTTACTCCCTCATCAAGGGGAACTTCTCCGGAGGGGCGTGAAAACTCAACTTTTCCCACAGGGTCCGCAAAAGCCTTCAGCGGGATATTTCCAAGTCTGACACGAACACTCCCCGCATCGAACAGCGTCTCGTACATATTGTATGTCTCGTCAGCGTCCTTCAGAAAGTCCGTATCCGTTTCCAGCAGGCCGTAATACAGGTCCTCCTTCAGTTCGTCGAGTATCTCCTGCTCTTCATCCTCTGTATATGTATAGAGCTCGTCTGTAGTATCTGACCAGTTCACACCGTCAGGGCTGAAAAAGCTCTCTCCCTTTCCGGTGAAGAAGGATATATTGCTCTCACTTGTGCTTCCGCCCACATCAGCCTTGAAGCCTGTATCTTCATTCTCAACATACATGGCAGTTTCTACCGGTATGATATAGGGATTATTCTCGCTGTACACTGAGGCAACTACTCCGAAGTACTCCCCGCTCTCCACTCTTGCGTAATCGTCAAGAGGAAATGTGTAGTAACCTGTTATCGGAACATTTTCCTCTGTCATATGAGCAGAAAGTGTACCGGAGGTAGGATCACTGAGATCAGTAAGACCGGTATACACAAAGACCTCTACACTTGAATCCGGCTCAACTATATATGTAGATACAGCTTTTACATCCTCTGCATTATCAGCTTTGAATATATTTGCAAAGTAGGATCTGCCGTTAGTGTCCTCCTCATCAAAGGCAGACATTGACTGCATAGGGACATATGTATCATAGTGATGATTTGTGGCATAGTTATCCTTGTCATCAAGCTTGTACACCGCCAGATCGCTGAGGCTCTTGTCATAATAGGATATCCAGTAGAATCCCACATCTCCATAGTTCAGTCCCCAGCTGTTGCGGCAGAGCCACGCACCGTCCCCGGCAGGTTTAGTATTGAAATGTTCAGCAGGGAAATTATCGTCCCATCCGACTATGGCTATAGCATGATTTGACAGTCTCTGCGGCATTCTTGTATTGTATGCGTAATATAAGTAGTTGTAATTATCCTGAGTTTCATGTACATAGAATGATGCATCCACAGCATTCCCCTGATATACGCAGGATTTTATCAGGTTATTGACATAGTCAAAATTAGAGTGATCCCTCTCGTGATCGAAGAGATAAGCCTCTCTCAGATGATAATCTGCCATCTCTCCAAGGGAGTACAGCAGCTCATCACTCTGGAAGATCGACATATCATCATAGGGCATTTTGTCTTCTCTTATCGGACCAAGCCACTGGGACCAGAGGTTCACTACATCAGAAGCGCTTCCTCCGAGATCAAGCACCTCGTCATACTGTAAATCACTATCATAGCCCTTCTGATTAGGTCCGGCATATGTGAAATAAGCAGTATGCAGCTCTGAAAGATCAACAGTGGGATCGATATCAATAACGCTCGTCTCCGCACTGGCGGCAGATGAATGTGCCCAGCAGGTGCCGTATCCGCCCTGGTTCTTGACTCCGCCCAGCGACTTTTCAGTTCTCAGGTCAAATGAAGCCGGTAATGCTTCGTCGGCGCTTTCTTCGGCTGTACCCTTGACTTTTCCGTAGTCCGGCACCATTATAACATCCTTAGTACTGCCAGGACGATATGAGAACCTGGGTGCAGACAGAGAATACCCCGATGTACTGAAGCGATTTCCGTTATTCTCCTCAGTTAAAAACGAAGGCGATGACACTCCGAACCCTGCTCCTGAACTCAGCGGCACTGAGAAAGCAAGCGTCAGCACACCTGACGTCAGCAGCGAGACTGTTCTGTTTATTTTTCTTTTCATAGTGGACCTCCTTTGAGTATACTTGCTCATGATACTATTATAGCATGGTTCTTGTCAAATAGCAAGATGCGGTGAAAAACCAATGAATAAAAAGATCCGGAAACAGTCCTGAGGGCCATTTCCGGATCATTATTTCACTTATGCAGTTTCAATGCTGTTTGCATTGTGGAGATTCAGCTTTTCTACAGCCTGCTCTCTCATCTTGTATTTGAGGATCTTTCCTGCGGCATTCATGGGGAAGCCGTCAACAAAGTCAACGTATCTCGGGCACTTGTGCTTTGCCATTCTTGCAAGGCAGAAATCCTTGATCTCCTGCTCTGTTGCAGTCTCGCCCTCCTGAAGTATTATGCAGGCCATGATCTCCTCGCCGTAGTCAGCATCGGGAACACCTATTACCTGTACATCCTTTACCTTGGGGTATGTATAGAGGAAGTCCTCGATCTCCTTGGGGTAGATATTCTCTCCTCCACGGATTATCATGTCCTTGATACGGCCGGTGATCTTGAAGTAGCCGTCCTCAGAGCGGCGTCTTGCAAGGTCTCCTGTATGGAGCCAGCCCTCGCTGTCGATAGCTGCTGCTGTTGCCTCGGGCATCTTGTAGTAGCCCTTCATTATATTGTATCCTCTTGCAACGAACTCTCCGTCAACATCATCGGGGAGAACCTCGTTTGTTTCGGGATCAACTATACGGCACTCAACACCGAAGATAGGTCCGCCGACTGTATTTACTCTCTGCTCGATAGAGTCAGTGGTCTTGCTCATTGTTGTTGCAGGAGAAGCCTCTGTCTGACCGTAGGTGATACAGATCTCAGACATATGCATCTTCTCTATAACTTCCTCCATTGTCTTTATAGGACAAGGTGAGCCGGCCATGATACCTGTTCTCATGTATGAGAAATCAGTCTTGTCGAAGTCCTCGTGACCAAGCATTGCTATGAACATTGTGGGAACACCGTGGAAGCAGGTTATCTTTTCCTTATTAATGCAGGCAAGTCCCTTTCTGGGGGAGAATCTTGTGATAGGTGACATTGTAACACCATGTGTCACGGAAGCTGTCATTGCAAGAACCATTCCGAAGCAGTGGAACATAGGCACCTGTATCATCATACGGTCTGCTGTGGAGAGATCCATACAGTCTCCGATAGCCTTACCGTTGTTTACCACATTATAGTGTGTGAGCATTACTCCCTTGGGGAAGCCTGTTGTACCGGATGTGTACTGCATATTTGCAACATCGTGGATATCGATAGTCTTTCTTACAGCCTCAACCTGTGAATAGGGAACGCTCTTTGAAAGTGCAACAGCCTCTTCCCATGTATAGCATCCGTTGTTCTTTGAATCAACTGTGATAACATTCTTCAGGTAGGGAAGCTTTGCAGATTCAAGCTTTCCGGGCTCGCAGTTTTCAAGCTCAGGGCAGAGCTCCTTGATTATATCAACATAATTTATGTTCTTGATACCGTCTATCATTACGAGAGTATTTGTATCAGACTGTCTCAGCAGATACTCGGCCTCGTGGATACGGTACTCGGTATTCATTGTTACAAGGACTGCACCTATCTTTGTGGTTGCCCAGAATGTGATGTACCACTGGGGAACATTTGTAGCCCAGATAGCAACATGGTCACCCTTCTTTACGCCCATTGCAAGGAGTGAACGTGCAAAGGTATCAACATCATCCCTGAATTCAGGATATGTACGGGTATAGTCAAGCTCAGTATAGCGGAAAGCGTACTGATTCGGGAACTGCTCGCAGATACGGTCGAGAATGTCGGGGAAGGTATAGTTGAGTATTCTCTCCTTAGGCCACGGATACTGTCCGTCTCCCCTCATATTTGTCTGGAGAGAGTGCTTGTGCTTTTTCTTGTACGGAGCCATATACTCAGCGAACTGCGGAATAACGATACCCGCATCGCTCAGGTCTCTTGCCCAGCGCTTTACCCATTCAAGTGAGATATAGCCGTTGTAGTTTATAGTATCCAGCGCCTCTATCATCTGCTTTACAGGGATATCACCGCTGCCCATTATGCGGTATTCAACTTTTCCGTCTGCATTTACGATACTGTCCTTGACCTGTATGAACTTTATATATTCGCCCAGATTAGACACTGTCTGCTCCGGAGATTCTCCGCCGAAACGGTAAGGGTGGTGCATATCCCAGAGAGCGGCTACCTTGCGGCTGCCTACCCTTTCAAGCACCTTTGCAAGACGTGCAGTGTCGCTGTATGCACCGTTAGTCTCGACCAACAGTGTAACATTGTACTCCTCGGCTACAGGTACAAGCTTATTGAGAGCCTCGATAACTACCTCGTCATCAACAGGATCCACAGGATTCGGTCCCTTATCGGCAAGTATTCTTATGTAGGAAGCACCGAGCTTGTTTGCAAGCTGGGCATAAGCTGTTATCTCAGCCTCTGCTTCGGAGAATTTATCTTTATCTTTAAGACAAGCTCCAGAATCAAGGCAAGGGATCTCAAGACCCAGGGTCTTTAGCTTCTCAATAGTAGCGGGAAGCTGAGAATCAGTAAAAGGCTGAGCCTTAACGGAAAAGATCTCATTGCCCAGGCCTCTGAGCTCAATACCGTCAAATTTGAAATCCTTAGCCATTGAGTAGATGTCCGGCCAAGACCAGTCCGGACAAGCAAGTGTGGAAAAGCTTATCTTCATTCTTATCATTCCTTTTCAGAAAAAATTAACAAAGTATATTATAGCACATCTTTCAGCAAAATGCAATAGTAATTTTATTTTTTAACGTTTTTCCGTTTTTTGTAGTAAATCATTTATATTATTCCGTCAAAAAGCTCAGTATGAACGTTCTCCAGAGGCTCAGCAACAAGCTGACTGCGGTCTGTATCAAATGATCTGATAAAGGCTTTTGCAAGCTTTTCGGCTGTGAATTTCCTCGCAAACTGAGGAGTATCCACAAGCCTGTCCTTTGAACAGAAATACTTGTTATACGGTATATATCTTACTACCCACTTCATGACAGCACCTGTTTCTTCAGTACATAATATGTCACACCGAACCACTCTCTCACCCAATATGTGGGTACGAGCCATGCTGATGTGTCTGCGGAGATATTCCATGCATCCATGTCAAGATTTTTCGCAAGCATCTCTGCACGGAGCTGATGATATCCGTCTGTGACTATCGTTATATGCTCAGGGAGTCCCTCCCGCTCAATTATCTCTTTTGAGAAACGCAGATTCTGTTCTGTATCCTCAGACTTGTCCTCCATATAGATACGCTCCGGAGATATACCCTTGCTTACAAGATAATCCCTCATGCACTGAGCCTCGCTGATAAGTTCATCGCTGCCTTTTCCTCCGGACACTATGACCTTTACATCAGGCTCGTCCACAAGGTAATCGTAAGCAGCGTCCAGTCTTTTCCTGAGCATACGGCTTGGGGCACCGTTCTTTACTTTACAGCCCAGCACTACTATTGTAGTGTCACTGCTCTCAGGCCGGTCATTCATCGACCTTACCATGAACACGCTTATGACTGCCGCAAGTATGATGCAGAGCGCAGCTATAACTGCTGCCGAACATAAAGCTATCCTTCCCGCCGGCCTCTCCCAGAGCTTTCCGGCTAAGGCCTTGAAGGGACGAAAAAATACAAATACAGCCATAGCTCCGCCGGATAATATCATTCCGGCTATATTGCCAAGATTGACTATCCCGCTGAAACATGGCGCTGTAAAAACTGCCAGCATTATAAAAGAAATGAGAGCCGGCAGAACTCTCATTTCAGTTGTTTCTATAAAATTACTCATGATACTTCCTATTTCATTTTTGCTGCAAGCTTAAGGATCCTGTCCAGATTCTCCTTTGAAGTAGTCTCGCTGCCCAGATGAGTGGGAACACTGTTGTACAGTCCGTGGAAATCTGAACCGCCTGTCTGGATGAGATCATACTTCTCAGCAATGTCTCTCAGCTGGCTGCGATAGCTCTCGTCAGCAGAATAATGTCCCACTTCAACACCGTCTATCTTGCCTTTCTTAGCCAGCTCCTCCAGCAGCTCCATATTATTATATTGCGCAGGATGTGCCATTACAGCTACTCCCTTTGCGGTATGTATCAGGTCGATGACAAAATTAACATCAGGATATTCACGCTCTACATAGCAGCTTCCGACTTCCGGATTGAAAAGCTCCCTGTCAAGATCACCATAGAATTCCAGAGCGTATCCGTAGTCGATAAGGGCACGCATGATATGCTGCTTGAAAATGCTCTTCGACGATGTTGTATGTTTGAGGATACTTTCCAGAGTAATGGGATATTTCTCCATTACCTTTTCGATCATTTCCTTTGAGCATTCCTTTCTTATCTCACAGCACTTGAGACACAGTCCCTCAAGTCTGTCAGGCTTGGCAGGAGCATAGCAAAGAATATGGACCTTGCTGTTTCTGTCCTTGTCCCATGCAGAAAGCTCAACTCCGTGAAGCAGCTTTACCCCTGCACGTTCCGCCAGAACATCTGCACGGGAAAAAGATGCCATAGTATCGTGGTCTGTTATTGAAAGCCAGTCTATACCGGTACGCTGTGCCTGAGCGATAATGTCCTCGATTCCCAGCGAACCGTCTGAAAGCTTTGTATGACAATGAAGATCGCAGATCATAATGTACTCCTCTCCGTTCTGTAAAAAGACGGAATAAAAAAGATTTATGTCAAGACATTATATGCAAAACCGACAATAATTATAACATAATCGCCGAAACATTGCAAGGATTCTGCACAAATTTTCATCTTTTTGTCACATAAAAGCGTGTATAATGCCACTTTGCAGCCTTACTCACCACAAAATGCGGAGTATAATTCACCTTTCCTGAAGCCTGTCTCCTTTGCTACAGCCTTGCAGGCATCTGTAGGCTTTTCGCCATGCTCTACCAGTGCTCTCACCTGCTCAAGAGCCTGTTCAAGAGTAAGACTTCCGCCCTCATCCGGAGACTTTCCCTCAAGGACAAGTACGAACTCGCCCTTCGGCTCATGGGCATCGAAATACTCCACCGCCTCTCCAAGTGTCATGCGGAGAGTTTCCTCATGGACTTTTGTAAGCTCACGGCAGATAGTGATCCTGCGTTCAGAGCCGAAGAATCCTGCCATATCAGCAAGAGTGCCCTTCAGCTTATGGGGAGCCTCATAAAATATCATAACGGCAGTCTCGTTACGAAGCAGCTCCAGCCGCTCTCCCCTTTCCTTCTTCGGAACAGGCAGGAAGCCCTCAAAGGTGAACCGCCTGATATTCATTCCTGAAAGTGCCGCCGCAGATACCACTGCACTGGGGCCTGGGACTACCTTCACATCTATACCGTTCTCAGCGCACAGTCTTACAAGCACCTCTCCCGGATCGGAAATACAGGGCATACCTGCATCTGTTACTATACCGCCGTTTTCTCCGGAAAGAAGCCTGTCGATTATACGCTGCGCCTCAGCAGGAGAGCTGTGCTCATGGAAGCTGACCAGCTGCTTTTTCAGCTCGTAACGGTTAAGCAGCTTCATAGTAACACGGGTATCCTCCGCACACAAAAAATCCACTTTCTCCAGCATCCGAAGCTGACGGAGCGTCATATCCTCCAGATTACCTATAGGAGTACCTATTATATATAGTATACCGCTCATTCCTGCTCCTTTCCTGTATCGTATATCCGTTTCAGCTCATCCGAGAAGCCGTCACCGCTTCTGATGTAAAGCTGAGGCTCTATCTTCATAAATGACTTTGACCCCTTTTTGCCCTCTATCAGGAACAGCCAGGGAGCGTCCTCCGGGGATTTCGATACCATTCTCAGCCTTTTCGGCTCAATATTATGAGCCTTCATTGCCGCCATTACATCACTAAGTCTCTCCGGACGGTTGCACACACAGAGCCTTCCCCCGTATTTCAGCAGCTTTTCGGCTGCCGCACATACATCGTCTATATTGCACATTATCTCATGCCGTGCTATCTTCTGTGCTGTGATAACGCTCTGAAAGCCTGCATTCACAGCCTTATACGGCGGATTGCAGGTCACAAGGTCAAGCCTTCCGAGAGGCGCATCCGGCCAGAGCACCTTAAGGTCAGCGCATATGGGGACTATCCCTTCGGTCTCGCTTCTCTCCATTCCAAGTCGGAGCTGCTCGATAGCACCCTCCTGTATATCCACAGCATATGTCACCTTCGGCGGCATTTTCTTCTGCATTATCAGCGGGATTATGCCGCAGCCTGTTCCCAGGTCGCAGGCCATATCCTTGCGGCGGTACTGGGAGAAGTCCGCCAGCAGAAAAGCATCTGTGCCGAAGCGGTGATCTGAGCTTGCACAGACATATATCTTATCTGTCAGTTTTTCGTATTTGTATTCCATACAGCAATTTGCTCCTCGTTATATTTACTCCGGCCAAAAACAGCGATAGTTGTTCCGTCGGTCTTCGCCGAAAAATATAAATGAAGGCCGTCCGTCCGGATACGCTTTGCTGTCCGGACTGCTTTTCAGGGAAGGCGCCGCCTTCCCTCGCACACCCATCTGCCAAAGGGGAGTACATCCCCTCTGGACTCCCATTATTTGCCGGCTTCGCCGTTTTGTATTTTTTATTTATTAAACTATCGTTCCTCCGCCCACAACTATGTCACCGTCATAAAGCACTACCGCCTGTCCGCTTGTGACAGCCCTCTGCGGCTCATCAAACTCCACCATAATTCGTCCGTCACCAAGCTGTGAAACTACCGCAGGCTGATCCTTCTGGCTGTATCTCGTTTTTGCTGTTACTCTCATCGGCTCTTTTATCTCTGCAACGGAAATTAGATTCACATCCTCTGCGATAAGAGTTTTTGTGTAAAGGTCAGCCTCATCGCCAAGGGTCACTGTATTCGACTCCACGTCCTTCCGCACCACATATGCAGGCTTTCCGAGGGATATCCCCAGATGCTTGCGCTGTCCCACAGTATAGTTGATGATACCCTTGTGCTTTCCGAGAATTTTTCCGTTTGTATCCACAAAGTCTCCCTCCGGAACATCAGCTCCGGTGAAGCGGCAGATAAATCCTGCATAATCGCCGTCCGGTACAAAGCATATGTCCTGACTGTCCGGCTTATCGGAGTTGACAAGTCCGGCCTTTTCAGCAAGCTCACGCACCTGAGACTTCTCCAGTCCTCCAAGCGGGAAAAGAGTATGGCTGAGCTGCTCCTGAGTAAGTGAATAGAGCACATAGGTCTGGTCCTTGCTCCTGTCGGCAGGACGTTTCAGCAGATATCGTCCGCTCTTTTCGTCATACTCGTTTACTGCATAATGACCTGTAGCAATATAGTCATATCCAAGCTCCAGTGCCCTGCGGAGCATCTTATCGAACTTCACATGACGGTTGCACTCGATACAGGGATTCGGTGTCCTGCCGCAGAGATAGCTGTCCGCAAACTGCTTCATAACGTGCTCACGGAAGTTATCCCTGAAGTTGAATACAAGATGCTCAAATCCCAGTTTATAGGCAACGCTCCTTGCGTCCATAACGTCCGAAAGAGCACAGCAGGTCTTTCCTTCCTTCTGTGCCTCTGAGATATCCTCATCAGAAAAGAGTTTCAGTGTCACTCCCATTACATCGAATCCCTGTTCACGCAGGAGCATTGCTGCAACGGAGCTGTCAACTCCGCCGCTCATTCCAACCATGACTTTTTTCATATTCTCACCTTTTGAAATGGGCGAACCATTTCTGCTCTGTCCGCACCTTAATGTGCAGCCAGGCCGTAAGTCCGCCCCTAAATAATATCTTTTATCTCGTTCAGCGACATGATGTAGTAGTCTGCCGCCGCTTTGATCTCATTCATTTCCGGAGCCGATACCTCATCGTAAACTCCCACTGTAACAAAGCCTGCTCCTGATGCAGTTTCGATGCAGTGAAGGGAATCCTCGATAACAAGGGTCTCAGCCGGAGAGCATCCCAGTCTTTCTGCTCCGCCAAGGAAAATATCAGGAAAATTCTTTCCCTTCGGATACTCCATATCTGTCAGCAGGAATCTGAATCTTTCAAGTATGCCGCAGCGCTTCAGCACGGCCTCTGCAAGCACCTTATATGTTGCAGTTGCAACACCGAATGGAATATTCTTTTCTTCAAGATAGTTCAGGATCTCGCATACATAAGGCTTAAGCTGTATCCTGTCCATATACTCCCTGCGGACAAGCTCTTCTATGCGCTTTATAACATATTCCTTAGTACAGTTCAGTCCGAACTCGTCTATGAAATACTGTGACGATTCATCGACAGTCATTTTTCTCATACGGTCAGAGATATCTGCCGGCGGATCGGCAATGCCGTTTTCAAGGAGAAACTCCCTGTCTATCCTGCTCCATATGGTCATGGAGTCTATCAGGGTGCCGTCAAGATCAAAAATAACGCCTTTAATCAACGGCATACTCCTCTTCCTCCGGAGCAGCTTCTGCTACTTCCTCAACAATTGCTTCCTCAGCCTTTGCCTTCTCCTCATTGTACTCCTTGAGAGTATGCATTGTCACGCTTTTCTCCGCCTCAGTGGTGACATGATGTCCCTCTGTCCCGGAATCTCCGCAGATCACCACTGCCTGATCGCCCATAAGGTCATAAACAGTCTCAAACGCATCCAAGGGATATGTAACATTGCCCTTGAGCGGATCTGCGGCATACACTATTCCCTCATCAAGATCATATCCGTACACTGTAAGGCAGTGCTGATACCAGTTGAACATGAAGTCCTTTCCGTTTCCGGCAGTCCATACAAGCTCAGGAGTAGTTACTTTAAGGTCTATAGTTACCCATGTCAGTACCGGTCTGCCCTGGGATACCTGCCAGAAGACCTCTCTGAGGCTGCTTCCTGTAAGGTCCTCGCCGTAGCAGGGTGAATCTACAGAAGCAAAATACTTGTCTGCGGTCTGTACTATTACATTTGCATTGCATCCAAAACCGTCAAGTCTGGGGTCACCTACATATGCTTCATCCATTATAACTGCGCCTTCAAGATCTATAGGCATGAACTCGTCAGCCATTGTGATCTTATCAACGTCAAATCCCAGGTAATTCAGAGTCTCTGTAAGAGAAGTCACCTCGCAGCCTGTAGGGAGCTCCGGTTCCTGAAGTACAGTCTGGAAGCCGTCGATAACATATGACTGAGGGAGAGTAAATCCCTCCGGAACGCTGACATCCATTGAAAAGGGTTCTGTAGGCAGCTCTGTGGCTGGTTCTTCAGTCTGCTCCTGCATGGTCACGGTCTGTGTCACATCATCCGGAGCAGCCGATCTGTTGACTTCTCCTGTTTCGGTGCGGACAGAACTGTTTTCATCCATTCGCTGTACGTTTGATCCGCATGAAACAGCCGAAGCTGCTGCAAGCAGTGCCATAATTGAAGTGCCTATGATCTTTTTAAGCATTTGTTGATTACTCCATATCTATCATAATTTTCGCCCTGTAGTCCTTCTGAGCAGAAGTTACTGTCTCAAGAGCAAGACCGTAAAGGTCTGAAGCTCTTATCTCCAGCTCAGCAAAGCGCTCGGCAGTATCATTGAGCTGGGAGAGCTTGGCTATTGAAGAAGCATAGGGGATCTTTGTTTTGTTCTTTGCCTGAGAAAGTATCTCCCTTCCCCTTTCATTGAAGGCAAGTATCCTTCCATAGGGAGGGAGCTGCTTCATATCCTCCTTGGTTATGCCTATAAGGAGGGCAAGCATTATTCTTCTTATTCTCGCCATTGTATAGCGTTTTGTCTTTACTGTGAACAGCAGTTCATCAAGTGAGCCTGCCATTCTTGCACCGTATATGCGGTTTTCAAGTCCCTGTCCCACATCGCTTATCCGGGCTATCTCCTCAGCAGTGGTGCTCCTGAGCTTGTAGAGCATTATCCTCTCAAGACGGCTGAGTGAAGCTATATTTCCGTTCCTTACAGCCTCATTTACTGCGTCCCGCCAGATAGAAGTAGTATACTCGCCTATCTCATCGGCATTGTTATCAGCAAGAAGCTGCTCACGGATGAATGAAGCACTGGCGAATCCGTTAACTGTATCAGCTCCGTCGTGGGGAGTGTACATACGCTTTATCGTAAACGGCTCCATCTCGGACGAGAACTCTCTCAGTGCTCTCATATACTCTATGGCAAGCAGATTATTGGGCGAGGAGATTATATCCGCAGTCTCCGGGTCAGAGCCTTTTATCACAGAGCTGAGAGCTCTCGGATAGGTATAGCCCTTCTCCATTATCTGACGTATCTCTTCCTCGTGTTCACGGGCAGTCTTTTCAACGGTATCAAGGGCTTTTCTGAGCTTTTCAACATCTCCGCATTCACTTCCGAAGGAAAGCTCCTGCACAGGGCCGAGGCTGTCCAGCAGGTAAACGGCTCCCCTTGCGAAGGACTCCGCAGAGGAAAGGCAGTACTGCACCGGCAGCTCTATAACAAGGTCTGCTCCGGAGCGGACAGCAAGTCTCGCTCTGTCTATCTTGTCCATAATTGCCGTATCGCCTCGCTGAACGAAATTACCGCTCATTACCGCAACGATATGGGTGGCGCCGTTGTTTCTCGTCTCACGGATGTGATAGAGATGTCCGTTATGAAAGGGATTATACTCGCATATGATACCGGTGATTTTCATTTTACTACCTCTTTTCATAAATTTCAATGGATTTCGGAAAAGTTTCACTTATTTCACATATTCTTCAGCTTATCCGGATATGTTTTGCGTATTTCCGATATTTTCAGGGCTTTGTATGATAAATTTCCGAAAAGCTCTTGCATTTTCCGGAAAATCGTACTATAATATTATGTGCAATTATTGTATCCGGCAAGGACGGATGCAAAAAATCACTGTGAAAGGAATTAAAACATGATAATTTTAGTTGTTAATGCAGGAAGCTCTTCACTCAAATATCAGCTCATCAACATGGATGATGAGAGTGTTATCGCAAAGGGCAACTGCGACCGTATCGGTATCGACGGCCACATCTCCCACAAGGCTTTCAACGGAAAGACTCTTGATGAGGATTGCAGCTTCCCCACACATACAGAAGCTTTCATGAAGCTTGTTGAGGCTCTCACTACAGGAGACGCAAAGGTTATCGACAGCATGGATGAGATCTCTGCTGTAGGTCACCGTATAGTACAGGGTGCTGACGTTTTCGATAAGTCCGTACTCGTTACAGACGAAGTTATCGAGAAGATCGATGAGCTCCGTGAGCTCGCTCCCGTTCATAACCACGCTCACGCTCTCGCACTCAGAGCCTGCAAGAAGGTTATCCCTGCAAACGTTCCTCAGGTAGTTGTATTCGATACAGCTTTCCATCAGACAATGCCCCCCAAGGCTTACATGTTCGGCCTTCCCTACGATGATTACGAGAAGCTCCATGTAAGAAAGTACGGCTTCCACGGTACTTCCCACAGATTCGTATCCAAGGCTCTTGCTGAGGCTATGGGCAAGGATGTAAAGGATCTCAAGATCGTTTCATGTCACCTCGGAAACGGCTCTTCCATCACTGCTGTTGACGGCGGCAAGTCCGTTGATACTTCAATGGGCTTCACTCCCCTTGACGGTGTTGTAATGGGTACAAGATGTGGTTCTGTTGACCCCTCTGCTGTTACTTTCGTTGCAGATAAGCATCACTTCACTCCTCCAGAGATGAGCGAGTACATGAACAAGAAGTCAGGCTTCCTCGGAGTATCAGGTGTTGGTTCTGATAACCGTGACGTTCAGGCTGCTTCACTCGAAGGAAACAAGAGAGCTCAGCTCGTTTCTGATATGCTCACTTACGAGATCCAGAAGTACATCGGTTCCTATGCTGCTGCTATGAACGGCCTCGATGCTGTTCTCTTCACAGGCGGTATCGGTGAGAACTCATGGGAAGTAAGAGAGTCTGTATGTGAGAATATGGACTTCTTCGGCATCAAGATCGATAAGGAACTCAACAAGTCCATCAGAGGCAAGCTCACAAAGATCTCCACACCTGATTCAAAGGTAGAGGTCTGGATCGTTCCTACAAATGAGGAGCTCCTCATTGCAAGAGACACTCTTGAGCTTATCTCAAAGTAATTAAAGTATATCATAATATTCCGCAAAAATCAATCCCTCCACAAGTGGAGGGATTTTTGCGGCAGCGAAAAGGAAAGTGAATAAATGAGTAAATTCAGAAAACAGCATATGTCCGTTGAATGGCATGATATCGTTGACACAGAGAATACTTCTCCGGCCATAAATGCCTCGCTGAAAGAAAAAGCTACCCTTGTGGGAAGAGTGGGACTGATGATGCTTTCCGTCGGCACAGGTGCATGGCGGGTAAGAGCTTCCATGAACAAGACAGCAAGAGCTCTCAATATCACCTGCTGTGCAGATATAGGCCTCCTCTCGATCGAATACACCTGTATCGAAAACGGCGAGACCTATACAAATGCCCTGTCTATAAATACTACAGGCATAAATACAGAAAAGCTCCGCTACTTAGAGGAATTTGCTGACGGCTTCGGAGAACGTGCGGGAAAATATTCCGCTGAGCAGTTCCATATGATACTTGATAAATTCCAGAATCTCCCTGCCAACTATAAGGCTATAAACCTTGCACTTGCAGCTGCTCTTGCCTGCTGCGGATTCACCTTCCTGCTGGGCGGAGGCCCTGTGGAGATGATACTTGCTTTCTTCGGTGCCGGCATGGGACAGTTTGTCCGCAAAAAGCTGCTGGAAAGACATATCACCCTTCTCGCAAATGTTGCTGTCGGAGTTTTTACTGCCTGCTGCACCTATGTATGCCTTGATAAACTGGCAGAAAACATCTTCGATATATCATCATCACATCAGGCAGGCTATATCTGCTCCATGCTGTTTATTATTCCGGGATTTCCGCTTATCACCGGCGGTATAGACCTTGCAAAGCTGGATCTTCGCTCCGGTATCGAACGTATAACCTATGCCCTTCTTATAATAGGTATGGCAACGCTTACCGGCTGGCTCACAGCTATGGCATTCAGATTCTCACCCTCGGATTTCACAGAGCTTGACCTTGAGACCTGGCAGAAGATAATTTTCAGGCTGATAACAAGCTTCTGCGGTGTATACGGATTCTCCTTCCTTTACAACAGTCCCCGAAAACTGGCATTTACCGCAGGCTGTGTCGGAATGATCGCAAATACCCTCAGACTTGAACTCATCGACTTCACTGATATTCCCGTAAGTGCAGCTGCATTTATTGGAGCTCTCTCCGCAGGACTTATGGCCTCTGCAATGAAAAAGTGGATAGGCTGGCCGAGAATAACTATAACTGTACCATCTATCGTTATCATGGTACCGGGAATGTTCATGTACAAGGGCATCTACTATATGGGACTCAATGACGTTTCAACAGGAGCGCTCTGGCTGTCAAAGGCCTTCCTTATAGTAACTGCACTTCCTCTCGGACTTATCTTTGCAAGGATACTCACTGACAACAACTTCAGAAAGAGCTCCTGATGAGCCGATATTAAATATGAGATATTATGGGAGACCAGCTGGTCTCCCATACTTTTTAAATTAAATAAAGAAAATATGTTCGTACCTCTTTATTTTTCTGTACATATGTGTTATAATATAATGTATGTCAATCCGTATCGATAAGGAGGTCACATGGACAGATTCATCCTTCACTCAGAATACGCTCCCGCCGGAGACCAGCCCAAAGCTATAGATTCTCTGGTAAGCGGTATAGAGTCCGGTAAAAAGGAACAGATACTCCTGGGAGTTACCGGCTCCGGAAAGACCTTTACTATGGCAAATGTTATCGCAAAGGTCAATAAACCCACACTTGTACTTGCTCACAATAAAATACTTGCTGCACAGCTCTGCTCGGAATTCCGTGAATTCTTTCCGGATAATGCTGTGGAATACTTCGTCTCATACTACGATTACTATCAGCCGGAGGCCTATGTCCCCAGCACAGACAGCTATATCGAAAAGGACTCTTCCATCAATGACGAGATAGATAAGCTGAGACACTCTGCCACTACCGCTCTTGCTGAGCGCAGGGACGTTATAATTGTTGCTTCTGTCTCCTGTATATACTCACTGGGAAGCCCTGAGGAATACCGCTCCATGTGTGTATCTATACGTCAGGGCGCCGAAAAGCCCCGTGACCAGCTCATCGAGGAGCTCGTAAAGATACGCTACGAAAGAAATGATATCGCCTTCGAGCGTAATAAGTTCAGAGTAAGAGGCGATGTTGTGGAGATATTCCCTGCCATGTCCTCTGATACTGCCGTAAGAGTTGAATACTTCGGCGATGAGATAGACCGTATCTCAGAAATAAATGTAGTCACCGGAGAGGTCAAGGCAGTCGTTTCCCATGCAGCTATCTTCCCTGCTTCCCACTACGTTGTCGGTGATGACAAGCTTGAATCCGCTCTTGAGGAGCTTGACCGTGAACTTGCCGAGCGTATAGATTACTTCCAGCAGAATAACAAGCTCATAGAAGCTCAGCGTATCGAACAGCGTACCCACTACGATATGGAAATGCTCCGTGAGGTGGGCTACTGCTCAGGAGTTGAGAATTACTCCCGTGTACTGGCAGGACGTCCCGCCGGAAGCACTCCGCAGACACTTCTCGACCACTTCCCTGAGGACTTCCTGCTAATAGTGGACGAGAGCCATGTTACTCTGCCTCAGGTAAGGGCTATGTATGCGGGAGACCGTGCAAGAAAGACAACCCTTGTGGACTACGGCTTCAGACTTCCAAGCGCTATGGACAACCGCCCGCTGAATTTCGATGAATTCAATCAGCACATACATCAGGCTATATACGTCAGCGCAACTCCCGGACAGATAGAGCGTGAAAAGACCGATACTATCGTTGAGCAGGTCATCCGTCCTACGGGACTTGTTGACCCGGAGATAATAGTCAAGCCTACTCAGGGACAGGTGGACGACCTGCTCTCTGAGATAAATACCCGTGCCGCACGAAATGAACGTGTGCTTGTTACTACACTCACAAAGAAAATGGCCGAGGACCTTACTTCCTACTACGAAAAGCTTGGAGTAAAGGTACGCTATCTCCACCACGATATCGACACTATCGAGCGTATGGAGATAATCAAGGACCTGCGAAACGGAGTTTTCGATGTGCTTGTGGGAATAAACCTTCTCCGTGAGGGACTGGATATCCCTGAGGTAAGTCTTATCGCTATACTCGATGCAGACAAGGAGGGCTTCCTCAGAAGCGAGACCTCGCTGATACAGACCATAGGCCGTGCCGCAAGAAATGCACAGGGGCAGGTAATAATGTATGCTGACACTGTTACCGGTTCCATGGAGAGAGCTATCACCGAGACTGAGCGCAGAAGAAGTCTGCAGATGGCCTATAATCAGGAACACGGCATAGTGCCAAAAACCATCATCAAGGGAGTTCGTGACGTTCTGGAGATAACCTCAAAGAAGAAGGTAGAGGCCAAGACAAAGCAGAAGAAGCTTTCTGCTGCAGAAAAACAGGCGCTTATCGACAAGCTGACCATAGAGATGAAGAATGCTGCAAAGCTGCTTGAATTTGAACACGCTGCATATCTCCGTGACAGGATAAAGGAATTAAAAGGAGAAAAATAAACAAGGCCGAATGCGACAAGAAATGGGAGTCCAGAGGGTGACTCCCCACAGTGTGGGGAGATGTCACGAAGTGACAGAGGGGACGGCCCTGTTAGGGGTTATTCCTCTGGCAGGAAGGTGTGCGAGGAAGGGCAGAGCCCTTCCTGAAAAGCAGTCCGTACAGCCAAGTGAATCCGGACGGCCGCTCCTTACTTCTCCCCCCGGCTTGACCGGCAAAATTACTGCCCGATCGATCGGCTCGCAGAGCCGGGCGCCCACTGAGCGCCCCTAAAATAGGAACATTCTCATAACCCTTCGGCGTTTTTATCTTTTTTAAGGAGTAATTATGACTGATAAAATAATCATCAAAGGCGCTCGTGCCAATAACCTCAAAAATATAGACGTGGAGCTTCCAAGAGATAAGCTCATCGTCATGACCGGACTCTCCGGCTCCGGAAAATCTTCCCTTGCCTTCGACACTATCTATGCCGACGGTCAACGGCGCTATGTTGAGAGTCTCTCCTCCTATGCCCGTATGTTTCTGGGACAAATGGAAAAGCCCGATGTAGACAGCATCGAAGGCCTCTCCCCTGCTATTTCGATTGACCAGAAAACAACTTCAAAAAACCCACGCTCCACTGTTGGTACTGTCACAGAGATCTACGACTACCTACGTCTGCTCTATGCACGAATTGGTATCCCACACTGTCCGGTCTGCGGCAGAGAGATCTCCCAGCAGAGCATCGACCAGATGGTGGATACCATAATGGAGCTTCCGGAAGGCACAAAATTGCAGCTCCTGGCACCTATAGTCAGAGGGAGAAAGGGTCAGTATACAAAGGAACTTGAAAGTGCAAGAAAATCCGGTTTTGTCCGTGTGCGTATCGATGGTATAATGTACGAGCTCTCTGAGGAGATAAAACTGGACAAAAATAAAAAACACAACATCGAAATAGTTGTTGACCGTATAATAGTCAAGGAAGGTATACAGTCCCGTATCACTGACAGCCTCGAAACTGTTTTCAGTCTCACAGAAGGTCTGGCTCTTGTGAATGTACTTGACGGCGAGGATATGCTTTTCTCCCAGAATTACGCCTGTCCTGAGCATAACATCAGCATTGGCGAGCTGGAGCCGGTAATGTTCTCCTTCAATAATCCTATGGGAGCCTGCCCGAAGTGTACAGGTCTGGGAGTATTCCGTCACATCGATCCTGACCTGGTTGTCCCGAACAAGGAGCTCTCAATAATGGAGGGAGCTATAAATGCCTCCGGCTGGAACAGTCTTGATGAGACTTCAATAGCAACAATGTACTATAAGGCCATTGCCGAAAAATACGGTGTGGATATAGATATACCTGTGAAAAAGCTGAAAAAGTCCGAGCTTGACCTCTTCCTCTACGGCACCGGCACTGAACCGCTGGAGCTCAGGCGACCTGCTTCTCTGGGCGGCGGAAAATACACATCCCCGTTTGAGGGAGTTATCAACAATCTGGAAAGACGCTACCGTGAGACCTCAAGTGAATGGTCAAAGAATGAGATAGAAGAATACATGAGCGAAGTCGACTGTCCTGTCTGCCACGGAAAAAGGCTCAGGGACGAGTACCTGGCGGTAACTGTCGGTGACAAGAACATCAGCGACCTCACAGACTTTTCCGTCAAGGACGCTCTCACCTTCTTCAAGGAGATAAAGCTCTCGAAGCATGACAGCTTTGTGGGAGAAAGAATTATCAAAGAGATAAAAGAGCGCCTGGGATTCCTTGGAAGCGTAGGTCTTGAATACCTTACGCTCTCCCGCTCATCCGGTACACTTTCCGGCGGTGAGAGCCAG
>DFHF01000027.1 GCA_002371825.1 Ruminococcus flavefaciens
CCACAAGGGATTCAATTCGCTGAACTCTTGTATTTCAGAAAAACTATTTCCAATTGTGGGCTTACCGTTTTTCTTTGTAACTCCAGATGCCCATTCAAATTTTCGGATTTTTGATTCTCTACATTCATAGTATTTCCTAGCTGTTGCTTCTCCGACTTTCTTTACATACTCCATACAGCAGCAGAGTTCATACATCGAACGCCAACGTGCATAAGCACCATCAGCGAATCCGAGCTTTAACAGATACATGATTTCTAAGAATTGCTGGCAGATACGTCCATGCATATGCTGTAATGCGAGGAAGGTGTATTGTTTGCTCTTCTTTGTTTCTTCATCAACTTTGCTATCTACATATTCAGAGAGCAAGACGGCAGCTTCAACAGCCATAGTATACAAAGTGTCAGAAGCGGCGAAGCATTTGCCCCATAACTCTTCCTGATGTGCGATGACATGGTATGTTATTACTTTACGTTCATGCGCCACTTCATACATATGAGTATTGAAATAATCAAGTCGTTCTTTAACGTTAAGATTGATTATATCAGTCAGCGCTTTATCACGATCAAAATTTTTAATTTTATCTGAGACTTCTTGTTCGGATAAACCTTCCTCTTTCCATTTGTTTACCAAGGCTTTTAATGTCTCGGAAATTTCTTCGTCTATTGTCATTTTATCCATAGCAAACCTTTCTTGGTATTATTCCTCAAAATATTGAATATCAGGCGGCAAAAAGCCGTACTGCGATATTTGAGGAAGAATCTTGTTAGCAAGCTCTCTGTTACATTTTCTCACATCTTCAAGTAGAGGCACTGCATCAGGGATAGACTTCGCAGCCTCTTTGATCTGATACCAGCCTATATCCCAAAGCTCTATCTTATAATCAAGCCATCTGATATTTCCAAGGTTTGCATATACGCACTGATACAGACACTTTGCTTTTAATAGTAATTCTTTGGCATCGTCTGACAAATCATGTTCAGCGATCCACTTGGCTAAGAATCTGTCCTCATTCGCAGAGAAAATCTGTCTTGTAATATTGGATAAGCCACACTTCCAGCTTGAAACCTCGGATAACAGGAACGGATACATCTCGTTGTGTATCTGGTAAGTATTGCCCTTGTAAACAACGTCCTTCATAGCTACAGTGCCATTGGAAGGAGCAAATGCACTCCAGATAACACAATCATTTACAAATTCAGATGGCAGGTCTTCTGTTAGTGGCTGATAGAATTGATCTCTATCATTATCCCAACTTTGCTTTGGAACTGACCTTACTGTATGAATTATCATAGATTTTTCAAATATAGAAGGGATAACAGAAAAAGAACCTGCACTGCCTTGTGAGCTTGACAATAACGCCGTAAAATCCTTGTTTTGCATATCGTTTCCACAACACATAAGAGTGCATATAAAATCATCAGCAACTCTATCTCTAACATCTACTGTCCTTGTACTGAGGGATATTCCGCTCTTTAGTGGTGGAAGAATATGTGTTGTTTTAGGACGTTTCACCCATTTATTTAAGAATTGATCACGATTGGTGGTTAATACCTCTTTAGTGCCTATTTTTTCACATTCTTTATTATAAACATCTAATACTATCTTTTGATCTTCTATATGCGAGGCTTTATTAAGATTCCAAACTAAAAAACCAACAGGGAACTTACCTTTAGTTCCTATGAAGCTTTCTGATGAAAAAATAAACCCTCGTTCATATTTGTATGTAAAGAAATTATCTCGTAATCTTTGATCATTGTTTGAATTAATGTATTTAATTTTTGAGAATAATCCAAGATACGCTTCCTTGCCTGCAAATTCCTTTGATATACGATAAAGGAACTGAGCAAAAAGTTCCCTGCTTGTTTCACCAAGACCATTATCAGTCATCAGTTTTTGAATATCAGTCATCGAAACGTTGTCCTTTGTTTTCTTTCCAGTGACCTTTTCAGTTTTATTACTTGTCGCAAAAGGAGGATTGATGAAGATAATCCAGCTAATGTCTGGGTTTCTCAGGTCATCGTAGAGCTTTTTCGGCATTTTTGGCTTAAAGAACTGACTCGTCATATTCGGATTTTCGATAAGAATAATATCATCATTCAAATAGTCATACTGAAAAACAGTTGCCGTCGGGAAAATTCTCTTACAATAGCTTGCATCATCTTCGAGAAGAGTGGAAATATAGCAATTATCAAGAACGGAACTTTCAATAAGGTATTCAAGGTTGCCTGTTCCTGCTGCCATATCCCATATGCGCCAGTTACCTTGCTTATATTTTTCAGGACCGACTGTCCTTTTTATATATTCAAATGCTTTAGCAGCGAATTCAATAGGAGTATAGAATTCACCTGTAAATCTTCTGCTGAAATCTTCTGACAAGCGGTCTATCTTCTGACGTATTGCTTTAATGGTTGCAGGATTCTGAACTTTTTCGTAAATGTTCCAGAAGTAATTGTACTCGTTCATAGGAACCGATTTTGAAATTGTTCCATCTCCTAAGCGGAAAAGTACTTCATTGTCACCAATAACCTTAGATCTGCCTTCCTCTATATCAGAAATGAAGTATTCAGACGCCTTGTGACCGTTTTCAACATACTTTTTGAAAAGCGTACACCAATAAAAGAACACATTCTCGAAGTTATCTTCATTGATATCCTTCTTGTCAGTCTGGAACAAAGGTTGCTGTGCAACAGCATTTACATGGTTAACAAATAAATCTTCTTCTGCTGCATCTTCAAAGCGATGAACGTGAATGTTGGCTATTAGCGGCGACTGCTTTAATGCTGCTACAAGCAATGGACATGGTTGGCTTGCAGCTCTGTCCCAGTCATACTTTGCACTTGCATTGTAAAACTGATGAAAGTCCTTTGTGCGCACAAAAAAGCCTTCATTTTTATCAACTATACAAATAGTCTCAGGAACAGGATCGGTTGAACCTCCAAATTTGAGTTTCCGAACATAGTAGAGCGTTTGTGCTACAACCTTAGCTCTCTCTGTTTTGCTCTTGAAGTTCCTGTCGTGCTTGAACTCAAAAAGAGTATTGTTGGTATAGAGATCAATCTTATATTTATGTGTAACGAGTTTAATCTTAAAGAATTTGGCAAATTCGGATTTTACTTCTTCTTCGTCATTACAGACGCTCAATATATTGTACAACCTTTTAGCCATGATACACCTCCAGCATGGGGTTATTATAGTAACTATTATACCACACTTTGCTGAAATTTTCAAGTGAAAAGAGCGAAAATTTCAACAAATATGTCAATGCTTTTTGAACAATGAGGACAGGGGTTCAATTCCCCTCGCCGACACCATAACCCGTCTCCGCCATTTCGCCATCAATTTCAAGAGAAAGTGTGCTTCTGAGAATAGGTATCATTTAAGGTAGGTCACGGTCATTTGCACGTTTAACCCACGAACTTTTTCATGGCACCAAGATAAAACAAAATCCCTAAATACCGTTATTACATGGTATTTAGGGATTTTTGCAACCTTTCCGGTTACGCATTTTTGATTGGTGGAGGCGAGGGGAATTGAACCCCTGTCCGAAAGTTCATTCATGCAACTTTCTACGAGCGTATTGCACCTATTATGATTCCCTTAGCAGGCCGCCGGTACACGGGCTGGAAGCCAAGGTAGTCCGTATACAGAACTGAGGCACGGACACTCCTCAGAACCGTTCACCACTAATCGATGCCCAAGCGGAAGCCGTGGTACTCATCCGGTGGACAGAAGCTGACTTAAGCAGCTACCAGTGCACTATTTCTAGTTACTGTAATGTTATTTCTTGCGTTTATATTTAAACGTGGCGCAGTTTAAGGAGATTACACCGCAGCTCCGCTCGCTTATCACACTTCAAAACCCCCGTCGAAACCTTTACGCCCCCGTATAGGGGAAGAAAGGGTGAACGCGCAAGAAGTGAAATAACTTTATAATAATTATACACTAAAAGTCCGGATGTGTCAATAGAAAAAGGTGAGGGGAATGTGTTGACAAGTGGAGAAAAAAGTGATATAATACCTTTTTCAAAGAAAAGGAGGTTTTTGAAATGAAAGATCTTATCAGGCTGACTGACATGACGAAAGAGGAATTTTACGAAGTTTTCAGGCTTGCTGATGAAATTGCAGCAGGCGGCTTCGGAGGGATAATGAAGGGAAAGACGGCGGTAATGTTTTTCCCGGAGTCAAGTATCCGGACGAGAGTGAGTTTTGAGAAGGGGATATATCTTCTTGGCGGACAGACGATCCTTTTTCCTCCGGAAACACTTGATAAAGGGGAGGATATCCGTGATGTCTGCGGATATCTGAACAACTGGGCGGATATAGTCATAGTAAGGCATAAGGATATGGGACTACTTGAAAAAATGGCGGAATATCTGGAAGTTCCCCTGATAAATGCCATGACGGATGCTGATCATCCCTGTGAGATACTTACAGATCTGTATTCGCTGTCAAAGCTAAGGAAGGATATTACCGTGGATAAATACCTCTTTGTCGGACAATGCGGAAATATCGGTCTGACTTGGAAGGAAGCCTCAGAAGTACTGGGATTCAGTCTGGCGCAATGCTGTGGGAAGGGATATGAGATACCCGGCCTGCCTGTAAGCTATGATATAATGGAAGCTGCAAAGGGGAAGGATATCATCTGCACAGATGCTCTTTCGGCATCGGCACTTGAAGCTTTCCGGTCCTGTCAGGTTACAGCGGAGGTCATGTCGCTTGCAAATGAGGGAGCGCTGCTTGATCCTTGTCCGCCTTTTTATCGTGGAGAAGAGGTATCTGCGGACGCAATTGATTCAGAGCATTTCGTCGGATATGGATTCAAAAAAAGCCTGCTGGAGGTTCAGCAGGCAGTGATAGTAAAATTACTTTCCGGTGAAAATCATATATAACAGAAAAGCCATACCTGAGCAAATTGATGCGAAGGTATGGCTTAAAATTATTCGATAACAATACCCCAACCGGAGCTGATCTTGCGGTATAACCGCATTTTTTCCTTCTTTTTCTGTCCTCTGAATACTGTGAATACAGCAAGAGCAACAAGGAGAGTGAGGACAGTACCGATAATGATACCAACAACGCCCTTGATAACAACGAGTGCAAGTACCCAGATAAGGATCGCAGCAATAAGGATTATAGGAAGACAGAATGAAGTAAATGTTCTGTTCTTGACCTTTATATAGTGCTGTATATCCTTAATGCTGAAGCTCTCATAGTTACGAGCAATAAAGTTATCAGGCTGAGCCCACTTACAGAATTCTGCAAGGCTCTGGAACTTAGCTGTATAGTCCTGATAATCATGGAATTTCTCATTGAAGCGAGCTACACGGTAGCTTACAACAACAGAATTTGATGAGTTTTCGGCATCCATCACATGGATGATAGTACCTGCCTCTGCCTGACCCTTCATAGAACGGGTCACGAGAAATTTTCTATCTATCGCTTCATCGATATTGAGCAAATAAGTCATAACTATCCCTTCCTCGACAAGTAAAATTAAACAGTGCCTTTTAATCATATGTCATACAAGTCAAACTGCATTATAGTTTCATCATACATATTATATCACACCCTCACAAAAAAAGCAAGTGGTAAACCAGATTTCTGTGATGAGGAGCATAAATTCGCTATAATTATACATTTCACCGCCATACGGACATGAGTATTTGACTAAAATGCCTATCTTGCAGTGAAAAGATCGATAGAATATGTGCTCTCCGACGTAATATCGGAGAGGCACAGAAGATCCCTCAGGATCGTATACTTACTTCTTGAGATTGAGGTTAGCCTTAGCAACCTTTTTCCTGTCCTTAGCCTGCTTGAGCATATCCTCCTTAGACATACTCTCACCGGTTTCGCCGGCAGCATCGTCATCATCGAGGAAGTTGCTGAGTCTCTTCTTGAAAGCGCTGCCGCTTGATTTTGAAGAGAGCATCAGGCTGCTCTGCTGCTGCTGGTAAGCGCTTCTTACAGGAGCTGCACCGCCGTGAACAGAATGGCCTGTATAAGCCTGATTATAGGGAGCAGCATTCATGTTCTGCTGATACATGGAGCCGTTTGCGCCGCCAGCCATATAAGGACCGGGCTGCGGGAAGCCCTGCTGCTGAGGATAGCCCTGCTGAGGATAACCCTGCTGCGGGAAGCCCTGCTGAGGATAGCCCTGCTGCGGGAAGCCCTGCTGAGGATAGCCCTGCTGCTGGGGATAGCCAGGCTGCTGAGGATAACCCTGCTGCTGAGGGAAGCCCTGCTGAGGATAACCCTGCTGCTGAGGGAAGCCCTGCTGCTGAGGATAACCCTGCTGCTGAGGGAAGCCCTGCTGCTGTGCAGCATAGAGTCCCGGGAATCCGCTTGCACCCTTCTGCTGAGCCTCATCAGGCTGCTCATAGAGGAAGTTGAGATTATCGCCCTGCTGCTGAGCTGCCTGATTCTCACCGCCTTCGTTACCTGCGAAGGGGTTAGCGGCATCAACATTGAAGCCGTTTGCAAAATCAGCGGGAGCACCAAGTGCAGGAGCGGGAGATTCAGCATCATCATAGCCGCTGAGGAAGTCCGGAGCAGCATCTGCGGGAACGAGGCTTGCTGCGGAAACAGCTTCCTCAGGAGAGAGGATTACCTGACAGCTGCTGTTATCAACGCTTGAATTTACCAGCATTGAGAGGACCTCATCTTCCGGCTGGAAGAAGCTGTAATCGTCCAGTGATATGAGAATGAGCTGTTTTGCCTTTACATTCTTTGCAGTAATAACTGACATAACAGCGATCTTTTCAGCGGGGAGAGTTTCTATAGTACCCTCATTGATTGAGATGCTTGTTATACCGGAGTATATATCCCCGGAATCAGCAACGATAAGACAGAGACAAGCGTCTTCAGAAGCAAACTCCGGCTTCTTTTCCTTAACTGTCTTAGCGAAGTTTTTGGCAGTATTATAGAAAGAACTTATTTCCATATGAAACACCACTTTCCTTATATATTGAACGCATATCAGCTATGCGTCATTTACCTGACCTTATCATTCTGTTTCTACCTGAGTTTTCAGGAGAGCGGCCTTTCTTTCGGCGGCACGCTTCTTGTTATTCTCGACCTGAGCATTGAGCACCGGCAGCTTCTCCAGCAGGAGCTCTTCGTCATAGATGCAGGCCAGCGAGATATCGTCTTCTGTGCCGTAGCGTGACCTCTTGGTAAGGTTATTGATTATTACCTTTTTGAAGCTTTCGAGGTTGACGAGCTGGCTCGTAATAATAGAATGATAGTCAAGGAAATCGAATTCGCTTCCAAAGGAAGTATAAAGACCGTCTGTTGAACCGAACATTGCGATGAGTCTTTTATTCGGTACATAGAAGCTGCTGAACATAGTTGCAGCGTTGGAATTGCACATAGAAGCGGTGACATTTGCGGGGGCTGACTCGTTATACTCCATAGGCATAACAGCCTTGCCGTCCTCAAATATAGCCACGAGGCTTCCGTCGCCTATCTGCAGGCCGAAGGTGTAATTGCTGCCTGTAACAGCGGCAACGAGAGTAGTGCCGTAGTAGGATTCCGGAGGGATGGCTTCAAATTCCTCTGCGGTGAACTTGCTCTTTTCCTGAGCGGTGACAGGATTTGCGGCTATATGTTTTTCCACCTTGATATTCCAGTTGGAAATTACCTGTTTCTCGATATTTTTTATGATGAGTTTAGCATTTGAAGGGAGGTTCTTTTCCAGTTCCTCACGTTCTTCATAGAATCGGTCTATAGCCTCTATAGCTGCTTCAACAGCAAATTTAGAGCCGAGGTGGCTGCGGAAGTGCTTTTTGCTTCCGTGGCCGTCAGCGACAACAGCTATAGCATAGCCGTCACCAACCTTAAAGGCAGAGCTGTCCTGACACACCAGACCGGTCTTTTCATGGCTTGCGCCCATGACCGAATGGCTGAAACCATTGAACATTATATCAGTCCTCCTTCCGAAAAGATGTACATTGCATTACCAACCTGTATCGAAGGGAACGTCATTCTCGTCTGTCTGGCTGGTAACGAGCTCCTGGATCTGCTGACCGAGGAGTTTCTGCTTAGCTGCGAAAACGTCCTCTTCGCCGAGCTCGTGGCTTGTATCATCGGAGAGAGTCATACTCTTGCTTCCGATCTGGGAAGAAGTAACAGCGATGATCTTTATCATCTGAGCCAGCTGGCCGCCGGAGTAAGCGTGAACGACAGTGTCCTTTGAGCCTGTGAACTCAGCAAGGATATTATCGTTTGCTTCCTGACCGATACCAAGAGCAGCCTTGAGGCCGAACTTGTACCAGCTGTTGTTCTGGAGCTCCTTGAGACCTTCCTTGTAGTCATCAGATGGGTAACCGTCTGTCATAAGGAAGATAACGGGAGCAAATGAAAGTGAAGGTGAATTGAGGAAGCTGTTTCTGGACATTCTCTGGTTGAGCTCCTTGAAAGCTGCGCCCATGCTGGTAACACCGCTTGCACGGAGTCTTGCCCACTCGAAGTCCTCTATCGGGATAGGAGTGGAGTACATCCATCTTACCTCTGTAGAGAAGGTAAGAACAGCAACTTTAACTTCAGTATCAGCCTCGCCGACTCTTCTGATCTCGGGGATGAGCTCTTCCATAACTGTATTGAGCTCGCCCATCTTCTTGCCCTTCATACTTCCTGAGGTATCGATAAGGAAGAAGATAACAAGGCTTTTTCTTGAAACGCCTGTAGCGCTGAGGGGATCGTCGTCAAAATCAAGCATATTGTCGGCTGCTGCGGGAGCTGCCGGAGTATCAGCCGGTTCGAACGCATCGACAGGTGCTGCTGTCTGGTTCTCTGTTACAGCCGGTTCATTCATATTTTCAGTGCTCATAATCTACATACATCCTTTCAATTTTGCTGCTGTATAAATGAGGGACAGCGGCTTAGATCTGTGCTTTTATCTCGCCGAAATCGATCTCGAGGCCCTGCCATACCGGGAAGCCCTTTCCGGGAGCGATATCGTAGAAAACTCCGTCCGGCATTTTAGCCTTCCAATTTCTGTCTGAACAATTCTTGATGCCAAGCACACCGGGCTTGAGCTTATTCTCGACCAGCTCTCCTGCGACAGTCATGAAGTCGTCTGACTCAGGGCTTATCTCACAGGTGTAGAATTTGCAGCCGAGGTAAAGGGGCATACGGTTTGGTCTGTTGCTGAATCCCATAGAAACGAACTCCATACCGCACTTAGGGCACTTGAAGGTCTTTTCATTGGGCTGAACGAACATTGAGCTGAAGTTTGTTCTTCCGCAGCCGCACTGGATGATCTCTGAGCGGAGCCTGATGAAGAGCTTCTGCCATTCGTTCTCTATGATACGCTTTGTAGGATCGCTGATACCTGTGGTAAACGAGCGGATGAAAGCGTCCTTGATATAATCGGGGTAGATACGCCAGAACTTTATGACGTTATCATGGATGCCTCTTACGGGGCGGTTTGAGCTGTCGTTTGGGTCATACACAAAGACAGCGTTCTGACCGTAGTGCTTAAGCTCAGAGGATTCAGTAAGACATACATCTCTTACGACCTTTTCGCCTTCCATGGGGTCTCCGCGGAAGAGGAGCTTGAAGAGTACAACTGCTAAGGAGTACTTATCGGTCTGCACATTAGGCTGTGCTATGCCTCTTACAACCTCAGGGGCCATATAGCCGGGCTTACCGCCGATACCGAAGTTGCTTCCGTCAGGAGCGATATTATCGCAGTCGCAGACGAGAACGGCGCCGGTATTAACGTTTATGAAGAAGCCTCCGTCGTTAAGGTCCTGATAGCTCTTTCCGGCACGGTGGAGCTGTCTGAATGCGTTAACAATATTGATAACGCAGGTCACCATAGCGCTGAGGCTGGTGAACTTTACCTGACGCTTAACAGCGTGTCCTGTAAGAGGGTCTATCTCGAGTTTATATGTATTGAGGATATCTACAAAGGAGTCGAAACCGTCGGGCTTGAGCTCCATTATGTATCCGAATGTTCCGTCCGGGAGTTCCTTTGTGAGGTACTTCGGCCAGAGGAATTTATTGCTGGGCGGACCGTCTGTGATATTGGTCTGAAGATTTTTGCGGAAGGCCTTAGGCTTGTTCATCTTGTCGATGTCGTACCATTTGAGGGCCCATTTCTGTCCGTTGAATCTGACGAGGTAAACGGTACCCTGTCCGCCGCTGCCGATAACGCTCAGAACCTTGGCCTTGCCGCCGAATTCCATTTCGACTTCCTGACCAACTTCAAGCTCTACCATTATGATCTCATCCTTTCCAGTTTAATTAAGCTCATATTCCGCAGCCGAGGACACAAGATTGAACTGAATGCCGTTGACTAAGCAGTATTTATGAACGTATGAATTTTCAATGCAGTGGATAACGAGGTTGGGACAGTATGAGAAAGCATTGGCGTCGATGAACTTGATGCTTTCCGGCAGGAAGAGCTTTCTGAGCTTATCACAGCCCGAGAAGGCTTCTGCGCCGATACTGCTGACGCTATCCGGTATATCTATGACCTCAAGGCTTGTACAGAATGAGAATGTACTATCCTCTATTTCCAGTACGCCGTTTGGTATCTTTACAACAACAAGCTTGGAGCACTGACTGAAAGCGCCCTGCTTGATTATCCTGAGCCCTTCAGGAAGGTCGAGACCTCTGAGGCGCTTACAGGAAGAGAATGCATACTCACCGATAGCAAGAAGCGTTGACGGGAGCTGAATAGTTCTGAGTGAGCCGAACTTATCGAAGCAGAAGGCTTCGAGTTTTGTAAAGCCTTCGGGGATGGTGATGTTTCCGCTGAGCCTGTATCTGAAAGCAGCTCTTGGGGTGAATATCTTTTCGTTGATATTCAGCGGACCCTTCTTTACTGACTCATCTTCCTCGGGAGCGGCTTCTTCTCCTTCAGGGAGTACCTTCAGGGGAGATTCATAAGGCCAGCCCAGCAGGTAAGTGAAGCAAGCTGTAACGAATTCAGCTGCATTTTCTGCAAGGAAGAGATCAGCGATCATGAAGTTCTTGGCTTTCATGATACCTATCTCATGGTTCTTGTCTTCAAGCATGAGTCTGAACACGCCCATCTTATACATATTAATAAGAAGTCTGCGCTCCTTGTCGTAATCGGGGATATGATCGTTCAGCAGTCCGATGAATCTGGTCTTATTAGCCACTGCACGAGTTGAGTGCTGTACGACTATATTGCGGAGTTCGGTCTGAAACTCCATAGTATTTTCAAAGCCCTCGATATTCTGTGGGACAGGTGCTCCGCAGTCCGGACAGGAAACAAATCTGGGTTCGAGCGGTGCGCCGCACTTTTCGCATTGCATGAATACCCCTCCTGACAATAAATATTATAAAGCCCGGTCACTGCCTGATCTTCACAAGAAAGCCGGATCCGGGTGGAACAACAATAACCGGTATGATCACATTGTTATCACATTTAGTATATCACTTTTGAAAAATCTTGTCAAGGGAAAAAGAGGTGAATAAAAAAATTTGAATTAACTTTTACAAATGCGACATATTTTGTTTGTGCACATTGAATCAAAGAGGGCATAAAAAGGGCTTAAACTGTCCTGAAAGACGTGATGGGAATGGTAATTTCATATACAAATCGGCACGTCCGGGAAAGATAATACGGGTCGTATATTTTTTGATAAAATTGCATATAAAGCTGTCGAAATTATTGTTAAAACTGTGGGGGGACTATTTACAATTTACTGTTGAATTTTTTTTTGAAATGTGATAAAATATTGAAAGGATATCATAGAAGAGTCTTATGTGCCGCCAGCTCCGCTCAGTTTGTTGTAGCACTTGGGGGATGAACGGCGGAGGATATCCGACGACAGCTAAAGACATACTCTAAATATTAAGGAGGTTCAGTGTTAATGGACAAATCAACAATGAAAAAACTGTTCAGATCAGCAGCAGTATGCACCCTCTCTGCAACCATGCTTTTTGCGGGAAGCTGCGGCAGGCCTGAGCAGAAAAGAGAAAAGATCGCTGTGATCACAAAGCAGGACATCAGCTTCTGGGCAGATGTTGAAAGCGGTGCAAAGGATGCCGGAAAAGAGCTTGGCTTTGACATTATTTATAATGTAGCTACCAGCGATAATGACTATGCAAGTCAGATCGAGTTCATCAACAATGCTATCAAGGATGACGTAGATGCAATAGTTATCGCCCCGAACAGCAGCGATACAGAGCTTAATGAAGCATTCGCAAAGGCTGAGGCAGCCGGCATCAAGCTCATCAATATCAACTCAAGAGCAAACTACGATGGTATTATTTCCTGCGTAAGCTCTTCTGACCTGGACGGCGGCTCAGTTGCTGCAAGACATTCTGCTACTTCAGTACTTGGTGCTGATGACCTCAGAGCTGTATTCTCAAGCAGCGCGGAAAATAAGCCTACACTTGAAGCTGTTCAGGAGTACGGTAAGGGCGCTATCGCTATCCTCGGACATACGGCACAGACAGCTAACGATCGTATAAAGGGATATAAGTCAGAGTGTATCGAGCAGATCCTTACACAGATGGCAGCAGACGGCCTCTCTGTAGATAACGGCGGAAAGCAGCTGACTGAAGAACAGAAGGAAGCAATGTTCCAGCCCTTCTTTATCGAATGCAACAGATGCAGTACGATCGATGCTTCATATGAAGAGGCGAAGAAGATCCTCACAGGAGCAGACGGAAAGAATATCAGAACTTTCTACGCTACAAACACAAATACAACTCTTGGTGTCTGCAAGGCTGTAGAAGAACTCGGACTCAGCGACAAGGTGTTTGTTGTTGGATTCAACTCAGATGAGCAGGAGATCAATTACCTCAGAAACCGTGTGCTTGACGGACTCGTTGTTCAGAATCCTTATAGTATCGGATATGTTGGTGTGTCATACGCTAAAAAAGCCCTCGATGGACAGAGACTTCCTAAATCACTTGATACCGGAGTAACTTTCGTTAGCAGCGATAACCTTAACGATGATTACGTTCAGCTCCTGCTCCATCCCGATACATACTAATGGAGGTAACAGATCATGGCAAAAACTAATTCAAAGAGTTCAACTTCTACACCGTATATTTTTGCTGCTATTCTGCTTGCAGTCATATACATTATAAATACTTTCCTTGTTGAGAGTATTTATGCCAGCAACTCAAAGGTATCAAAGAGTACTTCTGAGACCATGAGTGCTATCAACCGAATGAATTCGGAGCTGGAGATCGTTAACGGTAACGTTCTTCGTATCGTTGCTAATGTCGGTGACGCCACACAGGCTGCTGATGATGCTACACTTAACTTCGAGAATATCAGAGATGCTATGGCCGACTTCGAGGAGATCGAGGATATGTCTGATACTGCTAAGAAGAGATATAACCACGCTAAGGCTATAATCCTTACATATAACGAGAAGCTTCAGGATTTCCGTAATGCATGGAACCAGCAGGGCAAAAACGGCGAGGTTCTCGGAAGAGAAGCTTTCGGCGGCGACATGAAGGCTCTTTATACACAGGATATCTATCCTCTTCAGGTAACAGCATCAGAAATGCTTACAGCTACTATCGATATCGTTAACCAGGATACAGGTAAGAAGATGGCTGCAAATGCAAAGAGATCATACGTCCTTATGACTATGATGCTCCTCGTAACAATTCTCGGTGAGATCGCTATCTTCTTCATCGCAAGACGTGCTAAGAAGGCAAAACTTGAGCTCGAAGAGCGTGAGAGAAACCTTGCTGAGGTCGATGCTAAGCTCAAGAGTACAAGACAGAAGGCCAGTGACCTTGCTGTTATGAACGTTCTTACAGGTATGAAGAACCGTTATGCTCTCGATAACGATGTAAGCGAAAGACTTGAGTCCGACCGCTTCAACATCGCAGTATTCGATATGGATAACTTCAGAAGCATAAACGATACTTACGGTTATGACTTCGGTGATGAGTACCTCGCAACAGTTGCTGAGAAGCTCAAGGATGAGTTCGGAAATGTTGCAGAGATCTACAATATAACAGGTAATGAGTTCTGCTTCCTGTTCAATAAGGAGATTTCTGAGAGCCAGGCAATGGGCATAGTTCAGAACATCCAGGCTGTAATGAGCAGTCCTTTCGAGGTACTGAACCTTGCAGTACAGCTTCCTTGCTCAGGTGCTGTATACCACTACCTCCCCGGCGATTGTCTCAACGTAAACTCACTGCTCGTTAAGCTTGATACAGCAATGAGAAGCGCTAAGATGAACGGCGGAAATATGATAAACACAGTAGTGAATATCTGATCTAAAACAATATTGCGGCTGTCCTTCGGGACGGCCGCATTTTTGTCATTTGTGCAAATTAGCCAAAGACTCGGGCGGTATTAGTAGATTTTCTAAATTGACAGGCCGTATGAAAAGTGGTAAAATATACATAATGAAAAATGTAAGGGAGGACGAAATGAAGAAATATGCCATCTACAGTGCAGAGACTGGTCTGTACTACTATCAGTATGCAGATACGATAGAGCTTCTGGAAGGTACGGGATTTGAGAATATCATAACTGAAGAACAGCTTCCCGTTGTCTTTGACGGAAGAGGAGGCTATTTCTCGTTCGACCCTGAACAGCATGACTTCGTTGAGATTATCGAATCTGATGATGAGGTCCCGCTGCCGCTTGAAAAGATGTTCTATGTGAATCAGCCGGATTTTAAACTCGGGTGGATGTCTCCGGAAGGGGATACCTATTCGTGCAGCTATACCAACCATACAAAATGCGCCAAGATGCTCGCAAGGAAGTTCTTCCCGAGAGCTAAATTCCCGGAGCTTGCCCTTGACAGAGCGGGGTGGCTCAAGATAATCGACTCATGGGACGGTACTGAGCGCCGCCACGGACAGTTCGTTTATACCGAAAGAGGCCGTGTGACAAAAAAACAGGCAGATAAGCTCTTCGATCTGGGACTTTACGACAATGAGGAGGTCCGTGAGCTTATAAGAACAAGTGAAGACGATTGGTAAATAAAAACGCCGGAAGGGGAACTGCCTCTGACGGAACACAGGCCGCATTTCCGGACAGGATCTTCAGTCCGGCGGCTGTAAGCTTCCGTTAAAGACAGCTTCCCGAACACCTCCGGCGTTTTTTTCTTATGTTTTATTAATAAAACATCCATATATCGCCTTTTGCATAATTGGAGGATTTGTGCATAAAATATAATTTCTTATCCGTTTTTCTACAAAATCTATATTGACTATATTGCTGATTTGGTGTATAATATTTTATATGTAAATGAACAGCAATGCATTACGCAGACAGTGGTTATCCTGACTGCGGCGGCTGCAGGGAGGGTATTATAATGAGTGAAGCAAGATTCATCAGGACCGTGGCCTTCGGCGGATATGATAAGCTCGAAGTTGTCCGCAGACTTGAGTACCTGAATTCTCAGGTGTATGATCTCAGAAATGAATTGAGAGAAACAAAGCTGCTTCTTGAATCTTACAAAAAAGGTACAGATATTGAAAAAGCGCACGAATCCGTTCTTGCCGCCGAAAGAACAAAGCTTACACAGCTGCAGGTGCAGAATGATACGCTGAATACAAAGCTTAAAGCCTCGGATGAGGAAAACAGGGGCTATTTAGATGAGCTTAAGCAGATGAAGGAAACTGTTGATGACCTCAACGAACAGCTCAAGGCTGCCAATGCGAAGGTAGCAGCACTTCAGGCACATAATGAGGCAATGGCTCTCAGCAACGTGTTCATTGAAGCTCAGAAATCAGCTTCAATGCTGGAGAGCGCTGCAAAGGCAAAGGCAAATGAAATAGAAGAGCAGACAAAGAAAACTGTTGAGTCCACTATCAGCGATGCTAATACTGAGGCGGCTCAGATCATATATGAGGCAGAGAGAACTGCCGCTGAGACCATCGCAGATGCTCAGAATAAGGCTGAACAGCTTAATACCTCTTCAAATAATCTCAGGGCAGTTGCTCTGGAAGAGGTATATGCTATGAGAGATCAGGTCTCTTCACTGCTCTCTGTTCTTGAAGGCTTCAGAGATGACGGTATTGGCCGATTGACCTCTGCTTCACAGCTTCTTGATAAGACAGAGAATACTCTTAAGGAAGGCGGAGTTCCTGTTTACCGTCAGCCCGAAGGCTACATTCCGGAGCTCCCGGAAAAGCCTATGAGCCTTTACGATAAAATGAGAAACGATGCTCAGAGTGAAGAGGAAAGACAGAGAAAGAAAAATGAGCTGGATAAGCTCAGACAGATGGCTGCATCAATAGGCGGCAAAAAAGAAGAGACTGAGCCTGTAAACGAAACAGCAGAAGCTGCTCCGGAACCACAGGAGCTGCCCGAGAGCAGTGCAGAAAATACAGAGCAAAAGGAAAAGAAAAGCGGAAAAATAGATCTTGCTGAGTTGGCTGCTAAGGCGAGCGCTCTCGGCAAAAAGTGATCTGTCGTTCCGACGGGGTAAATAAGGAGTTTATATATGAATGAGATTTTGATTGTAAAACCAGAAAAGTGCGTTGGCTGTAATGCCTGCGTAAGAAGCTGTCCTGCACCTGAGGCAAATACTACAAGACAGCTCGATGACGGAAGATTTATAACAAGTATAAATAATGATAAGTGTATCGCCTGCGGAGAGTGTGTTAAGGTCTGTAACCATGGCGCAAGAGATTTTATTGACGATACTGAGGAGTGTATGGCAAGAGTTATCAGAGAAAAGATAGTTATTCTTGCTTCTCCTGCAATAAAGACCATTCTCCCCACAAAGTGGAAGGGCGTTCTTGACTGGTTCAGAAAACAGGGATGTACTATCTACGATGTGTCGCTTGGTGCGGATATCTGTACATGGGCTCATATAAGAACTATGGAGCAGGGAAAGCTGGGAAATATAATCTCACAGCCATGTCCTGCTGTTGTAAATTATATTGAGATATATCAGCCTAAGCTCCTTAAGAACCTTTCTCCTATACAGAGCCCGGTCTCATGTCTTGCTACATATGTGAAAAAGTATCTCAGGAGAACTAATCCCATAGCTGTTATTTCTCCTTGTATAGCCGGAAAATCTGAGTACAACGAGACAGGTCTTATAGAGTATAACGTAACTATAAAGAAGCTCATGGAGTACTTCGACAGAAACGGCATCAATATCCCAACTGATCCCGGTGATGACTTTGAGTATAAATTTGATGAGCAGCAGGGACAGCTGGGTTCAGTATATTCACGTCCCGGTGGACTCAGAGATAACCTCTGGCTCCATAACCCTGAACTGAATATAACAAACTCTGAGGGTGTGCATAAGGTATACCCCGAGATCGATATGTACGGCAAAATGCCTGAGTCAAAGCATCCTCAGGTATTCGATGTACTCTCCTGTGAATTTGGCTGTAACGTGGGACCTGCTTCCGGTACAAGACAGACTGTATTCGATGTAATGGCTACTATGAGAAGCATCGAAATGGAGGCTAAGAGCCGCCGTAAGTCTAAAGGTATCATGGGAAGAGGTGAGGATAGACTCTTCAAGAAGTTCGATGATGAGCTCAGAGTATCTGACTTCCTCAGAAGCTATAAGCCTTCAATGCCCACTCCTATGCCGAGCATAGCTCAGCTTGAGCCTGTATTTGAGAAAATGGGCAAGCATACTGAAGAGGAGAAGAATTATAACTGCCATGCCTGCGGATATAATTCCTGCCGTGATATGGCGGTAGCTATTTACCGTGGACTTAATACTCCTGAAAACTGTATCGTACACGCTAAGTCTGTACTTATAGCAAGACACTCAGAGCTTGCAAGACAGCATGAGCATCTGGCTGAGATAACCGCAGAATGTCTCGAACTCTCCGGCAAGCTGAAGAGCGATGTATCCAAGATACACGAGAATATGTCGAATATCGGCGAGTCTACCGATGCTACCAGTGAGAGAGCTGCCGTTGTTAAGGACCTCCTCCAGAATGTTGTTGCTTTCTGTAATGAGAATCCCACAATGGATGCGGATACAGTTTCACAGCTTGTAAGCATACTGGAAATGACTATCTCTGCATTCAGTGCGCTTGATGACAATGTCAGCAGCACACATGAAAGCTCAGGCCTTATCAATAAGTCCATTGAGGATATAATCGCTCTTGTTGAGAAGCTCAATAAGGCTCTTATCAAGACTGAAGAGGCATCCGATGTGGCCGAAGAACCTGAGGCTGAAGAAGAATAATAAGTCCGGCGCAGTTTTTCATTATGATCGCTGCGCCGACATTTTTTTCTGTTGACAACGTGGCGCTCATAGTGTATAATTGTAACGGACAGGAGATGATAAAATGCGTTCAAAAGGTACTAAGACAATTGCAGAAAACAGAAAGGCGAGACATGATTATTTCGTTCTGGAATCCTATGAGGCTGGTATTGAACTGGTGGGTACGGAAGTAAAGTCTATCCGTCAGGGCGGAGTAAATCTGAAGGATTCGTGGTGCTCTATAGATAAGGGAGAACTCTTCGTCAGAGGAATGCATATATCTCCCTATGAAAAAGGAAATATTTTTAACCGTGATCCGCTCCGTGTGAGAAAACTCCTCATGCATAAGCGTGAGATAAATAAGCTTTATGGTACTCTGAAGCAGGAGGGACTTTCGCTTATCCCGCTGAGCTTGTACTTCAAGGACTCAAAGGTCAAGGTGCAGCTGGGACTTTGCAAGGGTAAAAAGCTCTATGATAAGCGTGACGATGCCGCTAAGCGTGATGCTAAGCGTGAGATAGACAGAAATATGAAAATACGAAATCAGTGATTTAAGTAATAAAATCAGCGAGGCAGACTTTTTAGGAGTCTGCCTCGCTTTTTTTATCGTACATTATGAGATCAGATTTGTCAGTCGGTGATCTCGATACCGTAGTAATCAGCAAAGAGCCGGTAAATATCCGGATACTTGTGCTTTAGTCTTATTGGCTTAAGCTGTTCATCAGTGAAGCAGTGAGAGGAACTGCCTTCTGCACAGAGCAATCCTGTATCACGGCTTACGACTTTGTAATCCATTTCTATAGTCGTGCCGTTGAATCTGACGAGTTTGGGATATACAGCAAAGGTCTCGTCAAATCTGAGAGGGGATTTGTAGCGGCTGTCTACTGAGAGGACTGGCATAAGAATACCCATAGCTTCAATGTTCTCGAAAGGCGTACCTGCCTGCTGCATAAATGCTACACGGGTCTCTTCAAAGATCCTGATGTAGTTTGCGTGGTGCATAATACCCATTTTGTCTGTCTCGTAGTAGTAAACTCTGCGTGTGTAAGGGGATATCTTGTTCATCTTAATTTCCTTTCATGTAGTGAGATTAGGGAAGATCATAGTAGAGCAATTTTGATGCTGAGCCTACGGACGTAATAGAGAGGAGTCCGCTGAACAACAGGCTTCTGACCTGGCCTGAAGATTCTTAGCTCTTTAAAGATATTGGGGTATTGTAATTTCAATATCTATTTTATCATATTTTAAAGAATTTTTCAAGAGGTATTTGAAAATTAACATTAATAAATTGATAATTTTTTTGTATTTTTATAATAAAATATGTGAGTTTATACTATATTTGCGCAATATACTGCGAAATCAGTTGTGATGGTTATAAAAAGATAATACTAACATTTATAGAAAATAGCTATGACCTGACATCGAATTATTGTTAAATGATAAAAATTTATATTTCCTATTGACATTGCTCCATTATTCTGCTATAATGTTTATGTTGTGAATTTGATTTATAGGGGTATAGCTCAGTTG
>DFHF01000009.1:0-801 GCA_002371825.1 Ruminococcus flavefaciens
GATACACATAAGCTCCTTAGCGCCTGTGTTATCAGCGACTTTAAGATAAGTCTGCATCTGTATCACAGCGAGTTCCTCCTTTCAAGCATAAAGCTTCTATCAAAATTACTTAGCCTTTTCAATGATGTTTGTAACACGCCATCTCTTGTCCTTGGAAAGCGGACGTGTTTCCATGACCTCTACGCGGTCTCCGATTCTGCACTCATTGTTCTCATCGTGAGCCTTGAGCTTAACTGTGCGCTTGATGATCTTCTTATAAAGCGGGTGTTTAACGTTATCAACGATAGCAACTACGACGGTCTTATCCATCTTATCGCTTACAACCTTACCTACTCTTGTTTTTCTAAGGTTTCTCTCAGTAGACATTAGCTAAATCCTCCCTTTCTTACTGCTCAGCATTGAGCTCTGCCTCACGCAGAGTTGTCTTGATGCGTGCAATATCCTTCTTTACAGCCTTAAGACGAGCTGTATTATCAAGCTGATTGATAGCCAGCTGGAAACGAAGAGCGAAGAGCTCCTCCTTCAGGCTGGTGAGCTTCTCGTTGAGCTCGTCAACTGACATTTCTCTGATTTCCGATGCCTTCATTACTGCTCAACCTCCTGCTCTGCTTTAGTTACGAATTTACACTTGATAGGAAGCTTGTGCATAGCGAGACGCATAGCTTCTCTTGCGGTCTCCTCAGCAACGCCCTTGATCTCGAAGAGTACTCTGCCGGGCTTTACTACTGCTACCCAGTACTCAGGTGAACCCTTACCGGAACCCATTCGTGTTTCAGCAGGCTTCTCTGTGATAGGCTTGTC
>DFHF01000009.1:879-24071 GCA_002371825.1 Ruminococcus flavefaciens
ATCCAAACCTGACCGCCACGCTTGATGTAACGTGTCATAGCGATACGGGCGGACTCTATCTGATTTGAGGTGATCCATGCAGGCTCCAGTGCCTGAAGACCGTAATCACCGTAAGTTACCTTATTGCCTCTGTAGGCCTTACCCTTCAGACGTCCTCTGTGGACTCTGCGGTACTTTACTCTCTTCGGAAGCAGCATTACTGATTACCTCCTTCTCTTTTAGCGTCACGATTGAAGTTTCTGCCGCCTCTTCTGTTACCGTCTCTGCGGTCATCTCTGCGGCGTCTGTCGTTATTTCTTGAATCCTTCTTCTCGAGCTTCTCTCTCTGAGCAGCAGCCTTAGCAGCATCGCCCTTAAGAACTTCGCCCTTGTAGATCCAAACCTTAACTCCGAGCTTTCCGTATGTTGTATCAGCCTCAGCAAAGCCGTAGTCGATATCTGCACGGATTGTCTGGAGCGGGATAGTACCCTCGTGGTAGCTCTCGCTTCTTGCGATCTCAGCGCCGGCAAGTCTGCCTGATACCTTAACCTTGATACCCTTTGCGCCAAGTCTCATTGTTCTGCCGATAGACTGCTTCATAGCTCTTCTGAAAGATACTCTGTTCTCGAGGTCGAGAGCGATCTTCTCAGCAACGAGCTGGCTGTCCATATCGGGCTGCTTAACTTCGATGATGTTGATGAATACCTGCTTCTTCATCATCTGCTCGAGCTTAGCTCTGAGCTTCTCTATCTCTGCGCCGCCTCTTCCGATAACGATACCGGGCTTAGCGCAGTGGATGTGGATTCTTACCTTATCAGCGAAACGCTCGATCTCTATTCTGGGAACACCAGCAGCGTATAAGCTCTTCTTAATGAAGTTACGAACGTTATAATCCTCAACAAGAGTATCGCCGAAATCTGCCTTATTGGCATACCAGCGGGAATCCCAATCTTTAATAACGCCGACACGGAGTCCGTGCGGATTAACTTTCTGGCCCATTATTCAAACCTCCTTGGGATTATTCTTTTTCTTTAAGAACAACTGTGATGTGTGATGTTCTCTTTAAAATTCTGTATGCTCTGCCCTGTGCTCTCGGCATGATCCTCTTCATGATGGGGCCGGGTGTTACGAAGCACTCTGCCACATAGAGATCATCCTTGTTCATGCTGAAGTTATTCTCAGCATTTGCCATAGCGGACTTTACAAGCTTTCCAACGATAGGACTTGCAGCCTTCGGAGTAAGATCTAAAGTAGCCAAAGCGATGTCAACAGGCTTGTTTCTGATCAGATCCAGAACGATCTGCACCTTTCTGGGTGATATACGAGCATTTCTTAAATAAGCTCTTGCTTCCATCTGAACTCCTCCTTCCGCTTATTTCTTACCGTTATTGGATGTCTTGGAACCAGCGTGTCCCTTGTAAGTTCTTGTAGGTGCGAACTCGCCGAGCTTGTGACCTACCATATCCTCTGTTACATATACCGGAACGTGCTTGCGTCCGTCGTGAACAGCGAATGTATGACCAACGAAATCAGGGAATATTGTTGAAGAACGGCTCCATGTCTTAAGAACCTTCTTCTCGCCTGCTTCGTTCATTGCAACAACCCTCTTCAGGAGAACTTCCTGAACATAAGGTCCCTTTTTGATACTTCTGCTCATTTAAACAGTTCCTCCTTTCAGATTACTTGCCGTTGCGGCGCTTTACGATGAACTTGTCAGTCCTGTGGTGCTTCTTACGAGTCTTGTAACCAAGAGCAGGCTTACCCCAAGGAGTAACAGGTCCGGGACGTCCTACAGGTGACTTACCTTCACCACCACCGTGGGGGTGATCGCAGGGGTTCATTACAGAACCACGAACAGTAGGTCTCCAGCCCATGTTTCTTACACGGCCGGCCTTACCGTAGTTAACGTTCTCGTGATCGATGTTGGAAACCTGGCCGATTGCAGCCTTGCATCCGATCGGAACCTTTCTCATTTCGCCGGAGGGAAGTCTGATAAGAGCGTAAGCTCCTTCCTTACCCATCAGCTGAGCCTGGTTGCCTGCGCTTCTTACGAGCTGAGCGCCCTTGCCGGGATAAAGCTCGATAGCGTGGATGAATGTACCAACAGGGATATCTTCAAGCTTGAGTGCGTTGCCGGGCTTGATATCAGCCTCGGGACCGGACTCTACCTTATCGCCTACCTTGAGGCCGTTAGGAGCGAGGATGTATCTCTTCTCTCCGTCCTCGTACTCAACGAGAGCGATGAATGCTGATCTGTTAGGATCGTACTCAAGAGTCTTAACAACAGCGATCATGTTGTCCTTATCTCTCTTGAAATCTATTACACGGTACTTTCTTCTGTTACCGCCGCCTCTGTGGCGAACTGTTATACGGCCGTAGCTGTTTCTTCCCGACTTCTTCTTAAGGGGTTCGAGAAGGCTCTTCTCCGGCTCAACCTTTGACAGGATCGAGTAATCAGTTACTGTCATCTGACGTCTCGAAGGTGTCGTAGGCTTATAAGTCTTTATAGCCATTTTAACTTTCTCCTTTAATGCATTTTTTGCGGGAGCATTACTCCCATACTAAGAGGCCTCAGCCTCTGTCATCAAACCATACCCTCGAAGAACTCGATGGTCTTGGAATCCTCTGTAAGAGTGATGATAGCCTTCTTCCAATCGGAAGTCTTGCCCATGAATCTGCCGACTCTCTTTGCCTTGCCGTTGCAGTTCATTGTATTTACCTTTGCTACCTTTACGCCGAAGAGCTGCTCAACAGCCTTCTTGATCTCGGACTTGTTTGCATCGGTAGCAACCTTGAATGTGTACTTGCCTGTCTGGAGATCGTCCATGGACTTCTCAGTGATAACGGGCTTGAGGATTATATCCTGTGCTGCCTTGCTCATGCGTACACCTCCTCGATCTTTCCAACGGCATTCTTAACAACGATGAACTTATCATAGTTGAGGATGTCGTAAACATTGAGTGTATTTACAGCAGCAGTCTTAACACCGGGGATGTTAGCTGCGCTCTTGATTACCTTTGCATCAGCCTCTGCTGTTACGATGAGAGCCTTGCCCTCAACGCCGAGAGCCTTGAGCATATCAACAACAGTCTTTGTCTTGTAGCTGTCAAGTGTGAGAGCATCAAGAACGATGAGGTTGTTGTCCTGTACCTTAGTTGAAAGAGCGGACTTCATTGCAAGTCTGCGTACCTTCTTGTTAAGAGAATATCTGTAATCTCTGGGCTTCGGTCCGAGAGCGATACCGCCGTGAACCCACTGAGGAGCACGTGTAGAGCCCTGTCTTGCATGACCTGTACCCTTCTGTCTCCAGGGCTTTCTTCCGCCGCCGCTTACTTCTGTTCTTGTAAGTGTGGACTGTGTACCCTGTCTCTGGTTTGCGAGGTAGTTAACTACCATAGCGTGCATTACGGCCTCATTAGGAGTGATACCGAAAACTGCGTCATTGAGCTCTGTTTCGGATACCTGCTTGCCAGCCATATCGAATACTGAAATTGTAGACATATACGCTTCCTCCTTCCTTAAGCCTTAACGCTGTCAACGATATAAACTATACCGCCCTTAGGTCCGGGAACGGCACCCTTGATAGCGATGAGATTGTTCTCTGCGTCTATTTTAACGATTTCGAGGTTCTGAACAGTAACCTGCTCTGCACCCATGTGACCAGCCATGCCCTTGCCCTTATAGATTCTTGAAGGGGATGAGCAAGCACCCATTGATCCAGCCTGTCTGTGAACAGGGCCTGTACCGTGAGTTTCCTTAAGTCTGTGCTGGTTGTGACGCTTGATTGCGCCCTGGAAGCCCTTACCCTTGCTGATGCCGACAACGTCGATTGCGTCGCCTACTGCAAAAGTATCAGCCTTGATGATATCGCCAACGTTGAGTGACTCGCAGTCATCCAGTCTGAACTCCTTAAGAGTTGACTTGTAGCCTGCATCAGCCTTATCGAAGTGACCCTTCATAGGCTTGTTCATTCTCTGAGCCTTAACGTCGCCGTAGCCGAGCTGGAGAGCTGCATATCCGTCGTTCTCTACAGTTTTCTTCTGTACTACTACGCACGGACCGGCTTCTACTACTGTTACAGGAACAACTTTTCCTGTCTCGTCGAAGATCTGTGTCATACCGATCTTCTTACCGATGATACCTTTCTGCATTTCTGCATTCCTCCTATAGGTTATTGGTTGATGATTTACACATCAACTTGACCGGCGGACTACCGCCATTCCGCATCCCATTGCGGTATTTTCAGCGTGACTTCGGTTAATTACTTAACCTCCATTACAACGTCTACGCCTGCGGGGATCTCAAGCTTATCAAGAGCAGCAGTTGTCTTTTCTGTAGGACGGATAACGTCTACGAGTCTCTTGTGAGTTCTCATCTCGAACTGCTCACGGCTATCCTTGTACTTGTGTACAGCACGGAGGATAGTAACGATCTCCTTGTCTGTAGGGAGCGGGATAGGTCCTGAAACTCTTGCACCGCTTCTCTTAGCTGCCTCAACGATCTTAGCTGCTGCAATATCAACAGTAGCGTGATCGTAACCCTTGATCTTGAATCTGATCTTTTCGTTGACTGCCATTAATTTCGCCTCCTTGAAGAATTTTACGGGGACGCAGATACGGGATTCACACGCTGCCGTGTGTTTCATGCTTTATCTGATAAAAAAACCCGAAAAACCGTGATGTTTTCCGGGGATTGATTTGCATATGAGCACAAAAAGAGCATAGTTCACGCATACGCAAGCTGCGTTAACTATAAACCACAAACTGTGTTCGCTATCCCGATCGCCCGGTTTAAAATCGGACATACTCCACGGAAATTACCTGCCATACCGGCAGCAACCTTCCGCTTCAACGCATATCTTAGTGCAGTCAGTACGCATTCAGCGCACTCAACAGGTATTATTTTACCATATATTTCGTTAAATTGCAATAGGGAGAGCTCAAAAGTTTGTGTATTATTTTGTAAATTTTTAGTGAACAATAATTTTATTTTAACTTTTTGCTTTGAAAGCAATATACGGGACGACAATTCTGCCGCCCCGTATTATTATGCCACAAGTCCGGAACGCTCGATGCCTTCGGTAAAGTACTTCTGAAGGAAGACGTACATTATAAGTATGGGAGCTATCGAAAGCAGGCAGCCTGCCTCCTTCCAGACTATCTTCTCACGCTCAAGCATCTGTATCTTAGCGTCATTGAAAAGCACTGCTCCCAGCTTTGAATCCAGATTAGTAAGAACCGTCGCCACAGTTTCAGTGTGAGTGAAGAAGGTCATGCTCACATAGTAGTCATTCCAGTACCAGACCACTGAGAAGAGGAATACCGTAAGAAAGGCAGATGCCGCATTTGGCACCATTACCTGTACGAAGGTCCTGAGCGGACCGCAGCCGTCAATATAGGCAGCGTCCTCTATCTCCTTCGGAAGTCCCCGGAAGAACTGGCGGAATATGAGTATCATCAGGCCGGAGCGTATACCGTTTCCGGTCAGGGCCGGCAGATACATTACCCACATTGTATCGATCAGATTTATTTTTTCGCTGCCAAGGAAAAACCTGAACTGAGTATACAGCGGCAATGCAATTACCTGCATGGGGACAAGTATCATCATTATAACGATACCGAAAAGCAGCTTCTTCCCCTTGAAATCAAATCTTGCAAAGCCGTATCCGGTCACCGAGCAGGATACCACCTGCACCAGAGCACAGCCGATATTCAGCAGAAGAGTTGTTTTCATAGTCTCCCAGAAGTTCATTGCCCTCATGGTCTCTTTTATAACGTCGATAGTATAATGTCTTGGTATCCACATTACAGTAGGGTCGCTCATGTCGTTCCTCTCACGGAATGCACAGCTCACCATATATATAAGCGGATAGAGTATGATAAAGCTCAGTCCGAAGAGTATGACAAATCTGAAAATCGGCCAAACCTTCTCTGCCGCAGCCCTCCGGCGCAGATAGCCTCTCTCCTCACGGGAAAGCCCCTGCATATGGAGCTTTCTGCGCTGTTTGCTGCTGAGCTTTTCTTTTTTCGGAGATGTTGTTTCAGCCACAGGAGCACCTCCTATTCCACCTCATAGTAAATAAACTTATTTACTATGAATGTTATCAGTCCGATAGCGCCTATAATAATAAGGAAGTATATCCAGGCCATTGCCGAAGCTTCACCGAATGCCCACTCATTCTTCTTATCCAGTATGCGCTTCATTACCGTGTTCATGGGATTTGTGAATGTATCTATCACTGTGAAAATGAGATTTGCAAGTATGAAAGGACTTACATAGGGGAAGGTTATCTTCCAGAAAAACTCCCATGAGGTAGCTCCCTCTATCTGAGCCGCCTCCCTCGCAGATGGAGGTATATTCTGGAGTGCCGCAAGGAAAAGCAGTATCTGTATGCCGGAATTCCATACGATACCGAAGATATTATCGGCTACAGTACTTATTATAAGGCTCATCTTGTCGCTGATGCCGTATATCCCAAGAAACTGCATAAGCTCACCCACAAGGTCAGTGGAGAACATTGTAGAGAACTGCTCACCGCCGGTATTTCCGGTAGAAGTAATATCTCCGCTTATTATCTTGAATACAGGTCCGGTAGCTATGATGACAGGCAGGAAGAAGATAGCTCTTGCCAGCGCCCTGCCCTTGAACTTCTGATTCAGTATCACTGCAATGAACAGCGAGAATATGATTATCAGCGGAGTCTTCCAGAGCGTCTCTATAAGCGTTGCTTCAAGATTATCCACGAACTTCTTATCTGAGTTCACAGCGCTGTTATAGTTGGAGAAGCCCTTCCACACCAGGTCTATACCGCCCTGCTTTATCTTTACATTGCAGAAGGAGTATATCAGCGACTTTACCAGAGGTATCAGGAAGAATATCACCGTTCCCACCAGCCATAGGGATATGAAGCAAAGTCCATAGAGGCCTTTTCTGCGCTGATAGGATATGAGACTGCTCCTGCGGCTTTTTTTCTTTCTGCCCCTGAGCTTTTCTGCCTCTTCGGAGGCTGTCGGCTCAATATGCTCAGTTATTTTTTCGTCACTCATCTGAACCTTATGCCTCCTTCCTTTTCAAGCTTAGAAAGCTCATATCTCTGACCGTCACATTCTATCCACAGCTCATCAAGGTCAGCCCTTATCTCTGTGCCGTCGGAGTATACTGCTGTCAGGAGCTTTCCGTCATTTTCTATTCTGTAGTCTTCAATAAATTTATCGCTTACTTTTTTAAGAACAGGTGCCAGCATTCCGTATTCCTCTGATGCAGGACCAGTCCAGTTTTTGCTGTTTGCATAGAACAGGGTATCGAACTCGGTATCCTTGAGCATACTCGTCTCCTCCCACAGCATATCATAGCAGAGATTGCTTCCCGCAACAGCAGAAGTCAGAAGCAGCTCTCCGGCATCAGCACTGCCGTTGACAGGCCTGGAAGAATAAGGGATGATCCCGTGTATGACCATCTGATAGAATGGGATATCCTCGTCAAATATGTCGAACCTGCTGGAAGTCAGCGGTACATTCTTTATGTGGCTGACATATGGAAGCGCATAGGCATTCGCATTGTCTGCAAGTATACCGTTGTCAAGAGATGAGGTCAGCTCCTCATAGCTGTCTGTGAGCTCTTTCATGGCATCATAGCGTGACACAGCCTTCTTGCCGTAATCTCCGTAAAGGGACGTTGTCATGCTGTCTACAGATACTCCGTCCAGCCCTGCCTTTGAGTAATTCTTTGAGACATCGGAAAAGATATCGTCAAAATATCTGGGTGATATAAGGGACATATTCTTCTTGAAGCCGTCCGGTATGCCGTAGGCTCTGTCATAGCTGACTATGCGGGAGAAATTTCCGGATATCCTTACAGCTGTGCTCGTAAAGGAGTAATATCCGTTTCCGGAATAGAAATCCCTGTTATCAGATACGGGATAAAATTCTATATTTTTCCCGCTGATATAGTCAGTCAGCCTGCCGAAGCCCTTTTTGCCGCCCAGTGTCCATGAGGGTGAAGCTCCGGTATCCACCTTGTTCTTTATACCGTCTGAGGTCCAGTTCTTATATGACACCACCATCTCGTCAACTCCGCTGTCACTGAGGCTGCTGAGAATATCCTTAGCCTGACTGTAATCAGTCACAGAGGTCTTCATATTTATAGGTATGCCCAGTATGGGACGTTTCTTCATAACTCCGCCGTAAAGGTCAACATACATGGGGGAGCTGTCAGGCTTTGTCCGGATACTTAATCCCCCCTCATCGAGAAGGTACTCACGGTAGCGTCTGGCAATATCTGTATAATCTGCCCCTTTTTCTGATATGGGATAATATCTCAGCTCAATGTCATCGGACTTGATCCCGCCTCTTTCAAAAACTGTCAGCGCCTGTCCGTTGGGACCGGTCATGCGATAGGTATCCGTCCCTCTGAGGGTAAAGCTGAAATTGCATATATTATAGCTGGTCTTTGACTGCTTGGATGTATTCACCGAAAGTGTAGCATTTGAATCTCCCTTTGCAGCCACCACCAGCATGGCATTATCTTCCTTGACTATACCATATACCGGCAGGTATATCTGCTCAGTAACCGCTCCCCTTGTGATGGGTACACTTGTTACATCCGGTCCGTAGACCTTCTGAGAATACGAATTGAATGCCATAGTATGGTTATTATTAAAGCGCACCAGAGCTCCGCAGCCGTCAGGGATAACAAAATACCCGTCTTCATTTTCGGAAGCTGCTCCGAATCCTCCGAGAAGCCTTACATCTGTGGCAACATTGGCAGACTGGCTCTCCTCGATATCATCCACTTTCAGACTTGCTTTAAGGCAGTCCTCACAGAGAGTGTACTCCACCGGGAAGCTGAAGCCTGCGGACTGAAAATCATAATCCACCCTTATACCGCCGCTGATATCCGTGACCTCCATGACGCAGTCATCAGTATTGGAGCGGAGCATATTATTGCTGCTGCGCTTTTCAGGCTTTCCGTAGGCAAGCACTCCGGAAGAGCGCAGGTCATCCACAAGCAGGTCTGTTGCAAAGGTATCCTGTGTTGAATCAAGGGGCGCCGACCACCATATATAGCCGGTCTCCTTATTTTCAAGGCCGATATTCACGCTCTGTTCATCCAGCAGCATTCGATAGCTGTCATTCTCGGCAGCACAGCGGAATATCCCCCGGAAATGTGTCATATCCTCCGTCACCCATGCAAATCTGTCCTGCTTTTCGCTGCGGTATACCCTCATACCGTCCTCAGTGCTGTCGTAGACCAGAGTCTCTTCGGTCTTTTTATTGTCGCTGCTCATGCGCTCAAGAGTCTTTCCGTCCTCTGACAGAAAAATATTTTTGCTGTCAAGAGTTGAGATAACGCCTTTCAGACTGCTGAGTCTGCCGGAATCCTTATCAAGCTCAGCGATATATCTTCCCTTGCTGCTTATATACCTGACGGCACCGTTTTTGCTTCCCAGCTCCTTCAGCTCTGCTGCGGCAGTTCCGTCAGATTTACGGATGAGGGCACCGTCTCCCAGCTTCTTTGCTTTTTTTATCTCGTTCTCAGCAGCCTTTTTTTCGTCCTTCTGTGCATCAGTCAGACCGGAGCTGCGGTCAGGCTTTTTCCCGTCACTGAATCCGTGAGCTTTCCATATCCTGCTCTCAGCCTCATCACTGTATGTGTACACATCAAACTCTGCGGAGCTGCCTGCCAGAGTCATATATTTTTTTACTTCTTCTGCATCGATATCTGTCGATTCCACAGCCTCGGAGCGCTTATCTCCCACTTCCTCTGCTTCATCTTCAGTCTCCTCCTGAGCTGACTGCTCCGAGAAGTCTACATCATCTGCATATATCCTGCCGCCGGTACTCATGCATGACACCGTAACAAGACACAGCAGTATCCGCCTTATCTTTCTTCCCATCTGCATCACCGCCGTTCCGTCACACCCGGAATCTGTAGGATATCTCAGTGTAGACAGAAAGAATGAATATCCAGATCTGCTGCACAAGAGACATGAACAGAACGAGCAGGAAAAGCATTATCAGCATGGCTGCTATGGTGAGTATCACCGCAAATACGGTCTTTCCTCCGGAATACTGATGAACAGATCTCACCGCTGAAAACAGCAGTATCACCGTCCAGCCAACACCGATAAGCCTTATAACATTTATAAATACCACTTCATCGCTTACAAGCACATGGGAAAGCAGTACGTTCACAAAGAGCTGCACAATGTACGGCACAAGCGAGTATGCACTGTATATGCAGATATTCTTCATAGTACCCTCACCGTCAAGGAGAGTACATACAGCCCAGTTTCCCACTACCCATGCGCCAAACAGGACAAAGCTCTTTACCAGATACGGAACTATGCTGAAGGTCTTGTCATATGGGATACCGAACTGAAAGCCGAAAAGTCTCTCATCGAATATCTCACCGATGAAAAGGAGAAATACTATGAAAAAGGCTATCCTGACAGAGCCGGACTTCTTCCAGCGCATATCTTCAAAGCCTTCTATGGGATGAGTCACTGCGTGTCTGACCCACTGACGCTGAGTAAGATCCATCATAGTATCACTCCTCCTTCTCTTCTTTATCTGCCGCAGCAGTCCTGCGCTTCTTCCTGTATCTCAGGACTGCCGCTGCTCCGGCAAGGATTACTGTCCCTGCCGCTATCTTTCCGAAATGCCGCCTGAGAAATTCCCGCCTGTAGGCCTCGAAGGCCTTGTCATACAGCTTCGGAGAATCCGCAAGCTTTGCATATTTCATAGCGCCCTTATAATCGCCCTTTCTGAGAAGTGCTGAGGCAACTCCGATATATGCCCGGCGATAATTGCCGTCCATTCTAAGCACCTCATACCAAGGGTCAAGGGCTTCCTCGTAATAACCGTCATTATAGAGAGCAGTCGCCTCGTGAACTATGGAGCCGAAGGCTGTCTCCTCAAATATGGTAACTGTGTCCTTGGCCGAATCCAGCACATAGAGCTTATCATCCACAGACTCAACTGCGGCGGCAGTATCAAATCCACCCAGCTGTCTCGCCTTTGTACCAACTATGAAGAGCAGATTGCACTCCTCGTCATACTGGAAGATACGGCCTGTGGTACGGTCAAGGCAGTTTATGCTGCCGTCATCGGAAATATCTATATCCACTATCGCAGACTGCATCAGCTTATTATTAGAGACATCATACATGGGTCTGTAGTCTCCGAAGGCCAGCTCAAGGTCTGCAAAGATATTCTTTCCCGCTGCATTGAGCTTCTTGACTGTATCTGTAGTCTGGGTAGAGGACTGCGAACAGGTAAAGATGAAATCCCCGTCTATATCGAATCCGGTTATGCCTGAAGGGACGCTTCTTGCCATTCCAGCCTTTTTCTCATCGGAGCGAAAGATGTTCTTTATATAGTTGCTGATGATCTCAGCAGTCGGCTGAACTCTGTTTGCTCCGTAAAAGCCGGTGAATTCTCCGTCAGGAGAGAACATAGCTGCACCTGTAGTTATATTGTTCAGCACAACATAGATATTGCCTGCCTTATCGGCTATTACCTTCTGCGGCAGGAAGGTCCTCTTCTGGTCATAGACCTCAGAGACCGGCTTCTTTACCTCCATGACCACATTCCCGTCCTTATCTGAGACGAGCACCCTTGAATTCTGATTATCTGCGATATACATCCAGTCCCGTTCCTCCGAGACGAATATTCCCGTGGGACTGTTGAGTGTAGTCTCAGAGCCGTCCGGCATGATGAACTTGTCATATATCCTTACGGCATTTTCAAGTCCGCTGTCAGCGGCGATGATACGGTCATTGCCTGTATCCGCTATATAGAATGTCTTTTCATGGTCACAGAATATATCGGAAGGCCCGTCCATCGGACCTGCCCCAAGGTCACGGCCGGATACGCTCTTTCCGGCAGTATATCCTGCCTGAGAGGGTATGGCCTCGCCCCACATATCATAGTTGTATACCTCATATGGCTCATCCGCTGATGTATGGGCCGGAACAGCTCCGGCAGCAAGAAGAAGACCGGATAATACCAGCGTCAGAAGCCTTGATGATCTTTTCACTTGTACATCCTTCCTTCCCTTTGATGATATGGCCTGTAACGGCCTCAGCCTCATTCCTTTATTCCGGAATGAGCCATTGTCTCAATGACCTGCTTCTGGGCGATCATAAATACTATTATCGGCGGTATCAGCATGAATACTGCCGCTGCCATTGCAACTCCGGCACGGGCCATTCCTGAGGAGGCCGCCTGAGTAACTACTGTGGGCAGAGTCTTGTACTGCTCCTGGAATACCAGCGAACCGGTCTGTATATTCCATGCAGCCTGAAATGCAAATATTATAAGAGTCATCAGTGCAGGCTTCTGATTCGGCATGACTATCTGCCAGCATATCCGGAAATAGCCTGCGCCGTCGACCTTTGCTGCCTCTATCATGGAATCAGGTATCTGGCTTATCGACTGCCTCATTAGGAAAAGTCCCATGGGCGAGGCTATAGACGGCAGTATAAGTGCTGAATAGGTATCTATCATCCTCAGCTTAGCCATTACCATGTACTGCATGATATATATTACATTGCTCTGATATAACAGAGCCACTACTATAATGCTGTTCAGTATCCTGCTTCCGGGGAATTTGCATTTTGCAAGCACAAATGCCGCCATTGATGCAAATACACACTGACAGACCGTTACCGTCACCGTAACAAAGACACTGTTGAACACATACCTGGAAAACGGTACACGGTTCTGGTGGAGAGCCTCGAACATATCGCTGAAATTATCGAGGGTCGGTCTTGAGGCATAAAGCTTTGGCGGGAATATGAACAGCTCCTCCACCGGCTTTATGGACATTATCACCGTCAGGTATATCGGCAGCACCATGAACAGTCCCAGCAGCGTAAGGAATATGAATATCGCCACTGTTCCGCCGATCCTGCGGCCAGCCTGTCTGTTGGAGGCTTTCAGCTTTGCAGTATTTATCTGTGCCATAGTCTGCCTCCTAATCCATATATCTGCTCAGCATCCTGCTGATGAGCCTGTTCAGAAGGTACATAACTATAAACAGTATCATGCATATCGCTGAAGCATAGCCCATTTCGTATCTTACCCAGCCGTAGTCATAGGCATGGGTCATGATAGTATGAGCCTTGTAGTCTGTACTCGGGAATCCCACCAGATTCTGTGCCACTGTACCTGCTGTGAATGAGCTTACTATCTGCATTACAGCCGCAAACATCATCTGAGGTCCCATTGATGGGATGACGATGTATATGAGCTCCTGCCAGCGGGTTCGTATACCCTCGATAGCACCTGCCTCATACATGGTGCGGTCGATATTCTGGAATCCGGCTCTAAGCGCAAGAAAGCCTGCACCAAGGGATATCCAGAGCTGGACTATTATCGTCACACCAAGGACATACCTGCCGTCGGTGAGCCACTGTACGGGAGAATTAATCAGTCCCATATTTATGAGAAATGAATTGAGATAGCCGTTCATATCGCCGCTGAATATCAGCTGCCACACCGTATAGACATTGGCCATTGAAGGCGCATAGAATATCAGTGTGAATACGGTCTTGAGCTTCGGATGGAGCTCGTTTATGAGCCACGCAAGCAGAAAACAAAGGATATAGCTTATGGGGCCGGTAAAGAGTGCGAAAACTATCGTTACCCTTATGGAGCGTATGAATACCTTATCTGAAAGGAAAAGAGTGGTATAGTTGGAAAGCCCCACATATTTCGGCGGCTGGACCATATTAAAATCCGTAAAGCCTATCGGCAGCGACATCACTACCGGCACCACTGTGAAAACTATAAAGAATATCATAAAAGGAGCAAGCATTGCATAGCAGGCTCTGTTCTCTTTTACAGACTGCCACAGTGACTTTTTGTTTGCTGAACTGTTCTTAGCCATATGCTGCGCTCCTTTCATAAAATGTTATATCAGTCAAGTCCGAGATTCTTCCGCTTTCTGGCGATCTCATCATTGATGTCCTTGTTGTACAAGATAAGCGTATCACGGGGATTGTCATGCTCGTTTACCGTCTCACGAAAAGCGTTCATGATATTTCTTGTAACAGCATAGGATGAAGGGATGACCGGTATCTCCACAAGCTCATCCTGCTGAGCTCTGAGCCTTCTGAGCTCGTCCTCGGACCATGAGAGCATTCCGAGAGCCTCTGTATTGGCAGTATCGAATCTTCCCATCTGCCCCAGCAGCCCCTCTATCTGGGTACCGAACTGAGCCTGAGTATCCGCCTCCGTGAACCACTTCACGAATTTCCAGGCATTCTCCTTGCTGCTCACCTTGTTGAATATCACAGCTCCTGCTCCGCTGGAATTGGCTGCATGGGAAACAGTACCGTCCTCACGCACCGTACCCGGCACCGGACAGAAATCCCATAAGCCCTTTATCTCAGGAGAAGCTACCGACAGCTGGTTATAGAAGGTGTAGTTGGCTATAACTATGGGATACTCACCTGTCCTGAAACGGCTGAAGGCATCATAGCTCTGGGCGAAGCTGTATTTGGTGTAGAAATCGGTCCACTGCTCAAAGGCCTGTACCGCCTCTATGGAATCAAAATTCGACCTGGTCTGTCCCGGGTCATAGTAGTTTATCCCACGCTGAAGCAAAAGCATGGCAAAGGTATGTCCGGCCTCTGTTGCAGGCGAGATATTCGCCGGCGGCAGGACAAGTCCCACATTCATATAATTCCGCTGTATAGCCGGCAGCATATCCGTCAGCTCATCCCATGTTTCAGGCGGATGACTGTACCCCAGCTCTGTGAGGACATCCGTCCTGTAAAACATCATGGGCCAGGTCTGACTTATGGGAAGTCCGTAGCAGCCGCCGTTATAGGTATACTGTGTAGCTGCATTTTGCTGGAAGCGCCGGCTGACCTCGTCAAAATCGTCAAACTGCTTCATATCCACAAGCAGGTCCCGGCAGGCAAGGTTAACGGGGAACTCTCCCCCCAGAAACAGCGCCACATCCGGTCCCTTTCCGGCAAGAGCAGCCTCAACTACTCCTCCCACGACCAGATTTACCGCTACCGGTATGCCGTACTCAGGGATGAACTGATTTTCAGTCATCTCCTTCACCACCTGAGCCTGATCTCTTCCCAGAGATACCCATACTGTTATGGCATCCTCGCCGGTAACATCGGAAAGGGTGGTATAATCCTCAAAGAATGAACCGATAAAGGCATCAAATCCGAATTTCAAAGACTTGCCCACCTTTTTCCGGCAGCTTGTAAAGTCTCTGTCCTCAGAGGCAAATTCTATGTAATCCACTTCCAGCGGCTGGTCCCGGTAGTCCCTCATCCAGGCCGATATAGAAGCGATATTGTCCTTTATCTGGGCAAGATATGAAGGTATCTTCAAGGGCTTGTCCACACATTTATCAAGTATCACCGTCATGCGCTGGAGCACAGCCGCCTCAGAGCCGGACGAGCCCGAAAGGCTCTCTATCTCATCCTGTATATCACTCAGCTCTCCGGAGAGCCTTTCAAGGTCCTCCACCAGCCCGGGTATCTTTTCGTGGACATAATAATCCGTATATTTATCCGGAGCCGGACCCGTCAGCATGAGTACGTTCCTGTAGCAGGTATTCAGCTCAGATACTGCCTTATCCAGCTTCCTCATGGAATCGCCTATCTCCCCGGGAACAGCTTCAAGTGTGATAGTATGGTCTCTTCCGGCGTCAAGATAGACATAAACATATCCGTCATCAGTCTCAGGACTTACCACGTTCCAGCTGTTGTTGTAGCTGAATTTTACCTGCTCCATTTCCTGACATGGCACTTTCCCGTCGATATAAATGCGTCTGTTGGAGTAGAAGCCTCTCATCTGGTTCTGTCTGGACTTTATCCCTATCTTATACCATCCGTCATTGCCCACAAGCTCTTTTGGGATATCCCAGGTGACTGACTGGAGCGCTTTCTTCCAGTTTCCTCCGCCAATGGTATTGTATACCACCTTCCTCGGGTCAGAGGGTGACATCAGATAATTTGTATTATCATAGGTGGGATAGAGGGTAGCATCGGATTTATATGCTGCATTTTCGCCCTCGATACGGAAAACTCTTGACGGAGTGCTCTCCACTGTCACATCTGTATTTACAGAAGCCGCATATTCCTCATAGTCAGGGCTCTTCTCCGGAGCCGCAAAACTGAAGCTTTCTATTGCCACCTGAGCTCTTTCGGAGGTGAAGCTTATCTCATGCTTTCCCTTGCTGAGATAGAAGAAAAGCGGTTCACCGAAAAGTCCGTCCACATCTCCTGCCCAGCGAGTCTGCCACATCTCCTTCTGCACCTGAGGCGGACGCACCTGATTCCCCCGTGAATCCTTGTAAATATCCTGTTCATTGACCCATACACGGCCAAAAGTAAGCCTGGAGGCGGTATCATAGGGGAAGCTGCCGTCTATCTTCATAGCAAGCTCAACATAGGAGCTGCTGGAGACAAGTCCGCAGTAAGTCATGCTGAGGCAGTATAATCCCTGCTCTTCAACATTTATATCGTAACTTACCTCTCCGCCGCTGCTCTCCCACAAAAGAACATCATCCATTGCAGTTCCGTCAGCGACATAACTGCCGACTGCCATATCTCCGCTGCAATATGAGTAATCGCTGCCGGCCACCCGGATAACTTTCTCCGGACGATTTTCCCCGGAATAGATATCATAGTAATCACTGAACGTGAGCAGTCCGGGGTCTACAGGCTCGATGGTATAGTAATCCTTTTCCATTTCTGCCAGAACGGCTGCTGAAGGAACATATTCCTTCTCCTCTTCTTCACCGGCCATTGCCGGAAATACACTGCAGAAGCTTCCTGCCAGCACAGCTGAAACTATGCCCGAGACTGTTCTGCGTAAGATATTTCTGAATCTCATACCTGTCCCCCTTTCTGAAATACTGTTATCAGCATACGACAAAAAGGCCCTCGGCCGATCATTTCCAAAAAGATCACGATCCATCAGGGCTAATATGATGCACCGCGGCAGCGGTGAGGCCAATGATTCAAAAAATCACCCATCCACATTCTTCTGTAAGAACTGCATAAATCCTTTAAAATAAGTATACCAAAATATGCGCTGATTGTCAACAGATTTTTTACAAGCTTCTCAGCAGATGAGCCCCCGAGATAATAAGTCCGGAGCAGCAGCTTTTGATGACTCAGCCCCAGGGATCACATATGTCTTCCACAGCGCAATATAATTCATTGATACTGTTCCGCCCAAGATTTCTGAGGTGTCTTAACTGATACACTTTTTTGCTCCGGATAAAACTATCAGGCGGTATCCCACGTCGTGTTTTTGTGCATCAGCACCAGTGGAGGCCTGGATATAGCGGGATTTTTTGTCATATACCACTATTGACAAAAGCGTATATCTGTTATATACTGTTTATAGAACACATAAACAGTTCTGTTTCAGATCCTACATTGACATATTGCAAACAATATGTTATTATTATCAATATGATGATCCAAACGGACATAAACTATTTTTTAAGGAGGCCGCCATGGGAAACGTACTTGAAGTCAAAGAACTATCCAAGCAGTACACCAAGGTGCTGGCCGCCGATAAGGTCAGCTTTGAAATAGGCGAAGGCGAGATCTTCGCTCTTATCGGACCGAACGGCGCCGGCAAAACTACCACCATACGCATGATCTCTACTCTCCTCACGCCTACATCAGGAGACGCAGTTATCGCAGGACACAGTGTTGTCAATGAACCGGAAAAGGTCAGGGAAAGCATTACATACCTCCCGGACGAGGCCGGAGCCTATAAGAATATGACCGGTATAAAATACCTCAGATTCATGGCCGGACTTTTCTTCTCGGATATCGATGACATCAACAACAGTGTTGAACGTGCAAAGAACATCTGCGGACTGGGAGACCGTCTTGAAGACAAGATAGGCAGCTACAGCCGAGGCATGATAAGAAAGCTCCTGCTCTCCCGTGCTGTAATGACCAAGCCAAAGCTGGCTATACTTGATGAACCTACCAGCGGACTTGATGTTCTCAATGCGATAGAAATAAGAAAAATGATAAAGAAAATGGCTGTGGAAGAAGGTATGTCCTTCCTGCTCTCATCCCATAATATGCTGGAGATAGAATTTGTCTCCGACCGTGTTGGTATTATCTCCAAGGGACATCTCATGGTGACCGGTACCTCCGCAGAGCTGAAAGAGCGCTATCAGGCCGCTAACCTTGAAGAAGTTTTTGAAAGGGTGGTGAAGGAAAATGAAATTCATTAACCTGCTGAAAAAAGAGCTGAGCGAACTCATAAACATTCAGATGATCCTCAGCCTTGTACTCACCATGGGAATATTCATGATACTGGGAAATGTTATGAAATCCTCCATCGATGAGGCTATCGACAGTACAAAGAATGTAACTATCAACATAAGTGACCGTGATCAGACTGATTTCACAAAGGCTATCGAGCAAGCCCTGCTGGATATAAACGATGATCCGGATGAAAATACCAGCGTCAAGCTCAAGTATTTCGATACCACCGGCGATGACTATGCAAAGATCCTTGAGGATAACGATATCAATAATATTGTTATCATCCCCGAAGGCTTTACCAAAAAGGTAGAAGCTGACGAGCGCCCGAATATCATCAGCGTCAATCGTATGGAATCAGCTGCAACTCTTTCCAATATCTCTGACGGAAACAGCAGCGCTATAAGCCTTATAAGAGATTGTATCTCATCAAGCATCGCTTCCGAGTACAATATCTCCGAGGAAAAATATGACCTTCTTGAATATCCTGTGGATGTTACAGACAATACAGTCATAGATGATAAATCAGCAGAGATCAGCTCAGGTTCTATCATGGCAAAGATCTCTATACAGAACATGATACTCCCTATCATCGTTTTCGTACTCATCATCTTCACATCGCAGATGCTTATGAATGCTATCGCAAACGAAAAGATAGACAAGACTCTTGAGACACTTCTCTCAGCACCAGTCTCAAGACTTGCAATTATCGGTTCAAAAATGCTTGCAGCTGCTATAATCGCACTTATCAATGCCGCTGTTTTCATGTTCGGATTCTCATTCTTCGTATCCGACAGCACCACAGAGGTCACAGAGACTGCAAAAACAGCTGTAGAAGGCTCCATATCAATGGACGAGGCCTTCAGGCAGCTTGGTATCTCTCTCAGCACAGGAGACTATATCCTTGTAGGCCTCCAGCTCTTCTTCACTATCCTTATCTGCCTCTCAGCTTCACTTATACTTGGTGCTCTGGTAGATGACCCGAAGAAGACCCAGAATATGCTCATGCCTATCATGATGCTGGCTATCGTGCCCTATATGATATCAATGCTTGCAGATATCAACACTCTCCCCACTCCTGTAAAGCTCGTTGTATACGCTATCCCCTTCACTCATACATTCACATCTATACCCAATCTGATGTTCGGCCACACTACACTGTTTATCTTCGGCCTTATCTACCAGATACTTTTCTTCATTGTCTGCATCTTCTTCGCCCTCAGAATATTCATGACCGACAGGATATTCACCATATCCCTTAACTTCGGCCAGAAAAACAAGTATAAGAAAAAGAAAAAGGGCGCAGCAGCCTCAGATGAAGAATAAATTATTCTGAAAAATGTATATCAGGAACAGCAGCTGAGAAAGCTGCTGTTCTTTTTTCTTTTTACTTAAAATCTTTTCAGACTTTAAAATTTTTTCCGGAAATCATTGACAACCAGATGCAACTCTGATATAATAAATAAAGCGTTTTATAACTATCTTGCGCAACGATATTTTACCAAAACGTCTTAACATTATTCATTATAAAAGGATTGGAAGAAATAATATGAAACCTATTAAATCATTGATTGCAGCAGTTTCTGCACTTACTCTCTGCATAACACCTTTTGCACTCAACAATGCACCGGCTGCTACTGTTTCTTATGCAGCTTCATCAACTGCCGGAACAGCAAGCACACTCTCTATCCCTGACAACAACATTGAGCTTAACCTCTCAAGACGCAGATACGGCGGCGGAGCCGGATTTGCAGCAAGCGGCTCCGGCTGGGCTACTACTGACGGCGGAAACACTTTAAGCTCAAGTGCAAAATACAAGTCAAGAGTTAGTATTGGCTGGTTAAATAATGGTTCAAAGATCACAAAGCGCAACTTTTACGTTACTCTCCAGGTACCCAAGAGCTGTACAACAAGTCCCAGAGAGCTTATAGAGATCAATGTACAGTACAAGGAAGGAACTCATTCTGAAGGATCAATGACCCTTAATAATGAGAAGTTACAGATAACAAATATAACTCCTGCAAATTCTTCTGTAAATAAATACAGCATCGTAGTTCCCTTCTCTGCATACGGAGATAAGTTCAAGGTGAACGTTGACTTTAAGCACAACGGCGCTTACACCCTCCAGAACCAACTCACAACTGTTTCTTCATTTGCTGTATCTGATGCAGATGTAGGATATACACATTGTGATGCAACCTACAGCTCAGGTGAGTCTATCCATATGCTCCTCAAAACTGACGGTGCTTCAACAGAAGAGACCAGACAGTATATGAGAATGCTCTGCCGTTACATGAACAGCCTTTCAGATATCACCGGTATCAAGCATAAGAATATCTATGTAATGTTCGATGAGCCGCATACAACCTGCCCTCAGTGCAACCATTTTGTAATGTCCTCTGACGGCACAACTGTTGTTGTTATGATGCCTGAAAATTACGGTAATTTCGGTGCTGATTCCGGACTCATCTCCTATAAGGATACTTTAAAAAACTGCCAGCTTGACTGGGGTCTCATGCATGAGCTCGCTCACTGCTACTCCTTCACAAGCAAGGATAGCAGATTTGCAGCAGTTTACAACTACTCACTCGACGACGCTCACACAAATGCAAGAGGCGCTGTTGCTTTACAGAACTGTGCTCAGCTCAGAAATATTGAAGTAGTACTCGACGGTCATAAACTCGGAAAGTACAATACAGCACTTACTAAAGCCAGAGACCTCTACTCCAGCGATCCTATCTTCCAGGTTATCGGAGTATTCGGCAAATACGGAAGCACTGTAACAGACGGCTGGGTAAAGCTTGAGAAGTACTTCAGCGGCACATACAACGGTGAAAACGGCCAGTTTGAATCTCCTAATATCATAAACGGTGTTGTTTATGGTGCACAGGAAGTAATTGATGAAAAATCAAACTACTGGTACAAAGACATCCTTTTCAAGTCACCTGATACATACCGCTTCATCAACAGTATGTACTACCTCAGCAAGAACGCTGCATCCAACGGATATGGCGCTACAAAGGAAAATTTCAAAAAGTTCCTCAAGGAATTTGCAGGTGCTAATGTATTTGCAAACTTTGTAAAAAGCACTAATAAAAGCAGCCTCGGCGAAGCAAGCGTTTCCAAGATCAAGGGCGATCTCAACCTTGATAAGAAGGTAAACAGCACAGATATAATATTTGCAGACAGATATTTTGCTGATAACTACAATGCAAACAACAACGGTCTTTCACCTGAGGGCGCATTCAACTTTGATATGAATTCTGACGGTTATATCAACCAGGAAGATCTCAATCAGCTCAAGAAGCTTGCAAAGTGATCGTATCTTCTTAAATAATATCAGTCCTCCCTGCGGGGAGGACTTTTTTATTAAAGGCAAGTGATAATATTGTTTCCCCGCCAAGCCCTATTATTACCATAAGTACTTGACAAAAGACCGAATATAGGTTAAAATATTTTTACAGGTCTACTGATAAAAGGAGGATTCGAGGATAATATGAAAACAGTCTACACCTGCTTCTGCACAGATGTCATACACGAAGGACACATCAATATATTAAAAGAAGCTGCAAAATACGGCCGTGTAGTCGTGGGAATACTCAGCGACCCGGCAATGATACGCTTCAACCGCTTCCCCACCGTCAGCTTTGACGAGAGGATGCGTATAGTCCAGGAGCTCGATATCGTTGACGAGGTGATCGTTCAGGACGATATAATGTACGATAATATCGTCGCCCAGCTTCACCCTGATTACATAATCCACGGCGATAACTGGCTTGAAGGACCTATGAAAGCTATAAGAGACAATGCTGAAAGTCTTCTTTCTGAGTACGGCGGAAAGGTCATCGACGTACCTTATACATATAATGAGAATGTAAAGCGCATAGACCAGCGTATAAAGGAAAAGCTTGCTATGCCGGAATACCGCAGAAAGCGTCTGCGCCAGCTCATAGAGCTCTGCCCCATCGTAAAGACACTTGAGGTGCACAGCGGTCTTACCGGCCTCATTGCTGAAAAGACGATCGTTGACCACGACGGCCAGCTCGATCAGTTCGATGCAATGTGGATAAGCTCGCTCTGTGATTCTACAGCTAAGGGCAAGCCTGATATAGAACTGGTGGATATGACCTCACGCTACCGCACTATCGACGATGTTATGGAGGTAACTACAAAGCCCATAATCTTCGACGGAGATACAGGCGGACTTATCGAGCATTTCGTTTATACTGTCCGCACTCTGGAGAGAATGGGTGTATCTGCTATAATAATCGAGGACAAGACCGGTCTTAAGAAGAATTCCCTCTTCGGGACCGAGGTCCAGCAGACACAGGATACGATCGAGCATTTCTGCGAGAAAATAAAAGCCGGCAAGAAAACTCAGCTCACAGACAGCTTCATGATAATCGCCCGTATCGAGAGCCTCATACTTGAACAGGGCATGGAAGACGCTCTTGAACGTGCGTTTGCCTATGTTGAGGCAGGTGCAGACGGAATAATGATACACAGCCGCAAGAAGGATCCTGCTGAGATACTTGAATTCTGCGACAAATTCCGTGAGAAGAACAGCAAGACTCCTATCGTAGTTGTTCCCACATCCTTCAATCAGATAACAGAGGGAGAGCTTGCGGAGCACGGGGTAAATATTGTAATATATGCAAATCAGCTCACAAGAAGTGCGTTCCCGGCAATGGAGCAGACTGCAAGGGATATACTCCGATATCACAGAGCCAAGGAAGTTGATGACAGGCTCATGCCTATCAAGGAGATAATCACGCTGATAGATGAGCTGTAATAGTAAATCATCGTCACCAAAACAAAGGGATTCCAAAGGGTTTTCAACCCTTTGGTCAGGGTCACGGGGCAGACAGCCCCGTGCAGGGTGTGGGACAGCGTCCCACAAAACGTAAGGCGCCTCGCAAGGGGTGAATTTCAAAACAG
>DFHF01000009.1:24126-107766 GCA_002371825.1 Ruminococcus flavefaciens
AAACAGTCCGGTGGACTGTTTTGAAAGAGGGGACGCCTTGTAAGAGAAGGCGTCCCCTGCTTGCCGTACCCGATGTCTTGTCTCAGGCTGCTTGCCAGCCTGACGAAGTTTCTTGCCGCCTTCGGCATTTTATATTTTTTAAAAGGAAGTAACTATAATGGAAATCAAAAGAAATATTCTTTTAAATCCCGGCCCCTCAACTACTACTGACACCGTCAAAATGGCTCAGGTAGTACCGGATATCTGCCCCCGTGAAAAAGATTTCGGCGGTCTTATGAAGGGTCTCCGTGAGGATCTGGTAAAGATAGTCCACGGCGACCTCAGCAAGTATACCTCAGTCCTCTTCTGCGGCTCAGGCACTATCAACATCGATGTGTGCATAAACTCTCTCGTCCCTGAAGGCGGAAAGGTACTCGTTATCAACAACGGTGCCTACAGCACAAGAGCTGTGGAGATATGCCAGTACTACGGACTTCCCCACATCGACCTGAAATTCCCCGTTGACCAGCTCCCGGACCTTGCTGTTGTTGAGAAAACTCTCAAGGAGAACCCGGATATCGCTCTGGTACACACTACCCACAATGAGACCGGTACAGGCATACTCAACCCCATCCGTGAGATAGGCGCTCTTGCTCACAAGTACGGAGCTGTTTTCACTGTTGACACCACCTCTACCCTTGCTATGCGTCCTATAGACATCGAGAAGGACAATATCGACTTCTGCATGGCATCTGCTCAGAAGGGGCTCATGGCATTCACAGGTCTCTCCTTCATTATCGGAAATACAGAGATAATCAAGAAGTCTGCTTCCTACCTGAAGCGCTCATATTACTGCAATCTTTTCCTCCAGTATGACTTCTTCGAGAAGACCGGAGAGATGCACTTTACTCCACCTGTACAGACTATCTACTCCACAATACAGGCTCTAAAGGAGTACTGGGCAGAGGGCGAAGAGGCTAAGTGGGCAAGACATACCAGAGTTTTCAACGCTATCAACAAGGGTCTTGACGAATTGGGCTTCCGTCAGGTAATAAAGCCTGAGTGGAGAGCAGGTCTTGTATCCTCAGCAATTTATCCGGATGATGAAAACTGGAGCTTTGAAAAGGTGCATGACTACTGCTATGACCGTGGATTCACAATTTATCCCGGAAAAATATCCACCACCAACACCTTCCGTCTCTGCGCTCTGGGTGCTATAGACGAGGCCGACATCGTGGATTTCTTCAAGGTATTCCGTGAAGCACTTGAAGCTACCGGTGTGGCTGTCCCAGTAAAATATAAGGACTGATAATATGGAAAATGCAATAATAATGGCCTCCGGAATGGGCACCCGTATGCGCCCTCTCACAGAGACCACCCCAAAGCCGCTTATAAAAGTCCTGGGCAGACCTATGATAGAAACTGTCATTGACGGACTTGAAAAGCGTGGTGTGGATAATATCTTTGTAGTAGTCGGTTATCTGGGAGACCAGTTCGGCTACCTCACTGAAAAATATCCCAATGTTGAAATAATAAGAAACAGCGTTTTTGAGACTGTAAACAATATCTCATCGGTCTACTTCGCAAGGGAAGTCCTCAGAAAGGGCGACTGCTTTATCTGTGAAGCCGACCTCTATGCAGCTGACGAAGACCTGTTCTGCGGAGCTCCCGACCATTCCTGCTACTATGGAAAAATGGTGGAGGGACACTCCGATGACTGGGTATTCGACCTGAACGATGAAGGCTATATAACCCGTGTGGGAAAAGTCGGTGACGACCGCTACAATATGACAGGAGTTGCCTTCTTCAAGGCAGCCGATGCTGCTGTTCTCGCTGATGCTATAGAGGAGACCTACGGCTCAGAAGGCTACGAGGAACTCTTCTGGGACGATGTTGTTGACCGTAATCTCCATAAGCTCCGCCTGAGAGTTCATCCTGTTGCTCACGAAAGCATAGTTGAGATAGATACTCCCCAGGAGCTGGAAGAAGTAAATAAATTATTCGGAGGAAAAAATGAAAGCTGAGACCTTAATGAAAATAACCGGCGCTGATTTCTATACCGGTGTCCCGGATTCACAGCTCAAAGCGCTCTGCAACTGCCTGATGAACACCTACGGCATTGACAAGAAGCATCATATCATTGCCGCAAATGAGGGAAACTGCACAGCTCTTGCTGCCGGATATCACCTTGCAACAGGCAGGGTGCCTGTAGTATATATGCAGAATTCCGGCGAGGGAAACATCATAAACCCCGTAGCCTCACTGCTCAACGATAAGGTTTACGCTATCCCCATGATATTCGTTATCGGCTGGAGAGGCGAGCCCGGCATACACGATGAGCCGCAGCATATCTATCAGGGCGAAGTCACCGTAAAGCTTATGGAGGATATGGACATCCGTACCTTCATTATCGGCAAGGATACCACTGACGAAGAGGTATCCGCCGCTATGGAGGACTTCCGCAAGCTCCTCTCACAGGGCAAGCAGGTAGCATTCATCGTCCGCAAGGGCGCTCTTAAATATGATGAGCCGGTGGAGTACAAAAACGATAACACAATGCTCCGTGAGGAGATAATCCAGCATATTGCCGATGCTGCCGGGGAAGACCCCATAGTCTCCACTACCGGAAAGGCAAGCCGTGAACTCTTTGAGACCCGTACTGCCAGAGCTCAGAGCCACAAGTATGATTTTCTCACTGTCGGCTCTATGGGACACAGCTCCTCTATCGCTCTCGGAGTTGCCTTGAATAAGCCGGATAAGCGCATCTGGTGTGTCGACGGAGATGGTGCTGTCCTTATGCACATGGGCTCTATGGCAGTCCTTGGTGCAAATGCTCCTGAGAATCTCATACACATAGTTATCAACAACGGAGCTCACGAGACCGTCGGAGGTATGCCTACTGTTGCCTCAAAGCTTGACCTGGTATCAATAGCAAAGGCCTGCGGATATCCCAATGCCGTTTCTGTTGACAGCTTTGAAGCTCTTGATAGGGAGCTTGAAGCTGCTAAATCAAGACACCAGCTCTCCCTTATCGAGGTAAAGTGCTCAATAGGCGCAAGAGATGACCTTGGCCGTCCGACCACTACTGCTCTTGAAAACAAAGAGAACTTCATGAAGTTCCTTGCAGAATGATAATTTCCGGAGGCCGCCGGCGGTCTCCGGTTTTTCAATAAAAAACAGCGCACAAAGACATATTTCTTCGTGCGCTGTTTTATTATTCATCTTCCTCGTCCTCAGACTCATCATCAGAGTCATCGTCTTCGGCATCCTTCATATTGTCAAGATAGAAGGAATCCATAGTATTGAGGTAGATCTCAGGATCCTTGCAGACATTCATATATCTTACCTCAAAATGGCAGTGGTCACCGGTCGAATGTCCGGTGGTGCCGACTTCACCGATAAGCTGTCCTCGTTTTACAGGCTGATCCACTATTGCGTGTACTACGCTCATATGTGCATAGACCGTCTGATAGCCGTTAAGGTGATCTATCTGAACGAAATATCCGTATCCGCCTGGATTCCAGCCTGCCGCAACGACTACTCCGTCAGCAGCAGCATATATCTCCGTTCCTTCAGGAGCAGCAATATCGAATCCCTTATGATTTCTGTCGCTTCCGAAGGGATCGCTTATCCAGCCTCCGTCAACAGGCCATGAGAACTCTCCGGAACCTGTCAGTACTCTTACACCGGGATCAGGTCTTGCGGCATATGTTCCTATGCCCACCTGTTCAACTACCGGCTGTTTGGTGATGAAAGACTTTACAGTCTTTCGTGAACGTTCGATGCCGTCAACATAGGTCACCTCAATATCGCTTCTGCGCTCGCCCTTCTCGCCTTTTACGAGTACTGAACGCATACCGACATTAAGGGAAGAGGTCTCCATTTCAACAGTCTCATAATCAAGCAGGGAAAGTGTCTCATACTCCTTGACATACTGTATCGGGAGAAAGCTTTCGGTCTCGATAACATTTATCATCTGACCGCCCTTTATTTTCTTGCCGAGCTTTGGATTGAGCTCCTCGAACTTATCCAGATCCATATTGTACTTCTGGGCAATAGTTACGGCAGTATCTCCGGTCTGGGCGACATAAACGCCTTTTTTCTCCGTAGATGATGTCAGCAGTTTTATGGTATCATCCTGGTCCATAACGCTGTCTGCCAGATAAATGCCTTTGGTATAATCAACACTGTTCTTATAAGAAATATCCTTGACGCTTCCGTCCACATGATAATTCATCAGGCGGTCATTAAGAGCGTCCTGAACAGCATCCTTATCTTCAACAGCACCTATGAACTTACCGTCAATATAGATGCCGTATGCCTCTTTAAGCTCCTCATCTGAAGCTGCAAGCATCTCATTGGCAAGCTGATCCTTGGTGAGCAGCCTGTCGCTGTCAGACACAACTTTAAGTGAGAAGTTTGCTGAGAGATCAAGTGCCTTATCATCCGAGAGGTAGGATATTCTCTGCTGTACCTCACGCTCAGCCTCTTCAAAATCAGACTCAGCGCTGATAATGCCTATCTCCTTGCCGTTGAACTCAACAGCTATTCCGTATTCCTTATTTGAACCAAGTCTTATTATTCCCACAAGGAAGGCTATTGAAAGTATGGGCAGCATATAGTTGAAGGCAGTGTAGAGGATACCGTCCTCACCGAAGAGGAAGGAGCCTCCGAACTTTGCCACTGATCCGATATATTCCTTCCTGCCCTTTTTCTTAGCTTTTCTGGTCTCTTTCTGCAGTTCCTTGTTGCGTTCGATACGGTTCCTTATGGACTCCGTAAAGCCTCTGAACACCCAGCGGAATCCACGGAAAATATCCACAGCAAGGCTGAACAGCTCTCTGAGTATGAGCTTTATGCCCGTTATTACTGCCATAAGAGCCGTGACAAGCACCTTTACAGTACACAGGCCGAATCTTGCAAAAAGATCGGTCAAACCTTTTCCGGCAGACCTGAAAAGCCCCTTTTCCGAAACGTCTTCGTTATGACGTTCCTGAGACATGACAACAGCTCCTTTCCTTCTTCAGGCAGCACCCTGCGGCAGTGCCTTTATTACAAAACAGTTACATTGTAATATTATAACAGTGCTGCGTGAAAATACAACGAAAAAAATGCCGATTTTTGTAAATGCCGGATTTTTTTGTATAAATGCACAAACTCAGATGATATATTACTTGCCAAAATGGTAAGAATATTCAAGCATCTCAGGAGTGTAGCCCTCAAGCTTTTCAAGGAGAGGAAGAACATCCTTCTTGGCAGACTCGAGATCGTGCTCAAGATAATTTCCGCACTCAACTGCTGTGCAGCCCGGTATCTCGTCATTATAATCAGCTATAAAGCGGTAAGCATCCTTTACGAGCCGGATAGCGTCACTGCCGGACATTGAATCCCTTGTTATAAGGTAAAATCCTGTACGGCATCCCATAGGTCCTACATAGATTATGTCCTTGCCGAAAGCAGAGTTTCTTGCATATGTTGCAAAGAGGTGCTCTATTGTGTGAAGAGACGGATTTGAAACATAAACTCCGCCGTTAGGCTTTACCATTCTTACGTCATAGGTTACGATATCTCCATCGATGCGTGATATGTACATTCCCACGCCGAATTTTGTGTGATCCACCTGAAAGCTTGCTATTTTTTCCATAATTATTTCCTCCGTATTTTATATATTTTCAGCCGGTGCTGAGCACTCAGCCAATAAGCGAGATTATTTCCTGCGGCAATTCTGAACTGACTGTCACACTTTTGCCTGTAAGAGGCTCTGTGAAGGTAAGTCTGCCGCAGTGCAGAGCCTGTCTTGTGATATGCTCCAGGAAGCCGCCGTACATATCGTCCCCGGCAAGAGGATGACCTGTATAGGCAAAATGCACTCTTATCTGATGAGTACGGCCTGTCTCCAGCAGTATCTCTTCAAGGGAGTACGAGCTGTTGCCTCCTATGCGCCGGAAATGAGTTACCGCAGGCTGGCCGTCATCACGGACGCAGCGCAGTATTATGGACTCCTGCTCCCTCGCAATCGGGGCATCTATAGTTCCGGATTCCTCAGTCACTCCCTGCACCGCAGCATAGTATACCTTATCTATACTGCCCTGCAGCAGCTTAGCTGCAAGAGCGTCTTTAGCAACGGCACAAAGTCCCGAAGTGTCCTTATCAAGGCGGTTTACCGGCCTGAATGTAAGATCTGGATATCTGGCAGCAAAGTAATTCCCAAGGGTATCTCCCTGATGCTTTATCGAGGGATGCACCGGCATTCCGGCCGGCTTATCAAATACCACGACACTGCCGCTCTCATAGGCAACAGGCACATTCAGTGACGGATTAGCCTCAAGAAGACTGGTATCCTCTAACCGGAGCACTATCTCGTCTCCGCCGCAGACCAGGTCCACGCTGCGGACGGTCTCTCCGTTTCTGGTGATACCGCCATCCTGCCGTTTGAGCTTTGTCAGCAGCCGCCGGGAAATGCCCTGCTGCTTCATCAGATAATTCTGGAGCTGGACCGGTTTTTCCGTATTTACTTTCAGCCTTATTTCCTTCATTATATTCTTCCTCTTTCAGACTGATAGATATGCATAGCGCCCATGCCGCCCATATTCTGGTAAGGACAAAGGGCAGACTGATAACTGCTGCTGACATTGGGAGATATGCTGCGGCAAGTTTCAGCAGCACAGTCCTTCTGCCGCTTGTTATCCTGAATGACCGGAAAGTCAGCCTTATCACGCTCACCTCCGGACAGGCTGCCATAAGGAGAGGCAGGGCAGAGAGACTTATCCTCAGAGAAAGCCATACCCCTACGGATACAGCTGTCAGTACAAAAGCATGGACAGTCAGGAAAAGCTCTCCTGCTGAATGTCCTGAAGCAAGCAGTCTATAGGCATTCCACCCGAAAAAAGCTGCCGGCAGCAATGCTGCTGTACCAAGAAGCTTTGTTATCAGAGCTGCCGTAACACTACGCCGGTAATTTCTCCGGCTGATAAGGACTTCTCCTATCGGCACCGTTTCACTGTCGGTACACAGCCCCATAAGTCTTGCAGCCGCCCCATAGGTCAGCGGAGGCACCAGTGTAAGTCTCAGAAGAAACGAAAGCAAAGCTACTGCCAGCTGGAGAGGCTCCTCACCGCTGAAAAGTGCTATAGGAGGCAGTTCTCCGAAATAGAGCAGCAGGCTGTAGACTGCTGCCTCGGCAAACCGGAAAAACAGCTCTCCTATCAGCGGCAGCATACAAATGCCCATTACTGCCATATTTCTGCCCTTCAGCATTTTCCTTACAAAGGGTATGAGCTCACATATCTTCAATCTCTGCACCTCTCTCTGTTTTTACAGATATTGTGTGCAGAGAGCGGATAATTATTCCTCGGGGTCAGGTATTTTGTCGTAGGGACAGTATCCCAGTATCTCAAAAGCCTGAGAATTCAGCCACATCTGGGCAGTTACGATGATGTCGAAGCCCTCTCCGAAATCAGCGTTGAGCTGTTTGGGATCGTACTTCGGCATTCCGAAGCAGCTGAGCATATTTGAAATGACTCCCCCGTGAGTGATAAGCGCACAGTGAGTGTTGCCCTCATACATCATGTCAGTGATTATCTCATGCAGAGCCTTATATGTTCTTGCAGTCATTTCCTCAAGGCTCTCTCCCTGCGGGGGTCTCGTATCCTTGCCGCCTCTGAGCCAGGCCTTGTAATCGTCGTTTTCAAGGAGCTCATCCACTTTCTTGTTTTCAAAGATACCAAGGTCAAGCTCTCTCAGGTCATCGACAACACAAAGGTCGGTATAGGGGAAGAGTATCTCTGCGGTCTCGGTGCATCTTCTCAGAGGTGAGGAGTATACCTTATGTACCGCCGGATAGTCGAACTCATCCATTTTTGCAGCAAGCTCTGCGGCTCCCTTATCGGAAAGAGGCAGGTCAGTTTTGCCTATATATATACCTTTTTCATTTGCTTCGGTGAGTCCGTGACGGATAATACTGATGCGGTAGCCCTTCATTGAATCATTCCTTTCACTGAGCGTATATTTAATCATCTATTATACATTATGCACAAAAATACTGCTCGTTTTTTTAATTCTTAGCAAATATGCCAAAATTTTATACTAAAATTTCGTCATTCTTTCATGCTCTGGCATATTTACAAATTATACATTTTGTATTATAATAGATATAGTTTATTTTTTATTTCACTTCAGGAGGAGCTTATTATGAATTCCGATTTCGCAAGGATCATCACACTTCAGAGAAAAGAAAGACACATCAGCCAGAAACAGGCTGCCACAGACCTTGGTATTTCACAGGCACTTCTCTCTCACTATGAAAAAGGCATCCGTGAATGCGGTCTGAATTTTCTTGTCAAAATAGCAGATTACTATAATGTTTCCTGCGATTATCTCCTCGGAAGAACACCTGAGCCTGAGGGAAAAACTATCACTATCGAGGACATCCCCGATGATGACGGCAACAACAGCATGAAAATGCCGTCACCTGAGATAATCAATTTCAACAGGCGTATCATAAACAACTCCATAAGCCTTCTGTTCAATCTTGCTCAGAAGGCAAACAGCATCACTCTTATCAAAGAGGTATCCTCATACCTTATGCTGTCGGTATATAAGCTCTTCCGCATAGTCTATAATGCAAATCCGCATAACGACCAGAAGCTCTTCCGTATACCAAAGGTCATCGCCAACGACAGTGCCAATGCCATTGTATCCATGAGCGAGGCCAATATCAAAGCCGCATCAAGCGGTATCGCCCTGGACGGAAATGACTGCGTCGATAATTTCGATACCCTATATGTCACCACTGCTACCCTGCAGAAGGATTATGCCCAGTATTCATCATCACTGCTCAACCTTATCAAGAGAAGTGAGGAGAGTATAGCCCGCACCCGTGCAAAATACAGAAGTGACAGCAAGTAACGCTCCTACTATTATACCACTTTTCTGACGGTTTGAAAAGGGGTTGCACTGATTTAACTATAGAAAAAATTTATCATAACTCATAGTCTGAGCCTCTATACCGGCCTCCGGAATCGTTATTTTTAACAAGTTTCGGAAAAGCTCTTGACAGACCTGGGTTTTAATGATATTATTATCTTATAAACCGATGAAGAAGGGTAAGTAGCCTCTGCAGACACATTTCAGAGAGCCTGCGTGTGGTGTGAGCAGGTATGCAGTACAGCGGCGAATGGCCTTCAGAGGGCAAACTGAAGATGTTATCAAAGGTACGGGGTGCTGTCAGCGGAGCTTTCCGGTGACTTTTGCAGTGCTTGTCCATAGGCAATCGGACAATTTCTGCTTTTTACAGCTTTATGCTGTATTCCTTTGTTTGTACATTGTGTAGGCAAGACGCAGAGGTCTGCGTTAACAAAACCATTGTATGAAAGTACAAGCTGAGTGGACGATAGCTATATCGTCAAGCGGGGTGGCACCGCAGAACTGCTTATGCAGCTTCTGTCCCGGCATTTTATGCCGGAACAGAAGCTTTTTTCATTTTCCGGCATGGGAAACTCAAATAATATTTATAAAGGAGAGACAGCTATGTCAACTGAAAAGATCCCATATAAAATTTATCTTGAAGAAAGTGAAATGCCGAAAGAGTGGTACAATGTCCGTGCAGATATGAAGAAGAAGCCCGCTCCACTGCTCAATCCTGCAACAGGAAAGCCCTGCACAAAAGAAGAGCTCCGCCACGTCTTCTGCGATGAACTGGTAGACCAGGAGCTCAATGAAACAGATCCCTATATCCCGATCCCACAGGAGATCAGAGACTTCTATAAGATGTTCCGTCCCTCTCCTCTCGTAAGAGCATACTGCCTCGAAAAGAAGCTTGGCACCCCGGCTAAGATCTACTACAAGTTCGAGGGAAACAATACCAGCGGAAGCCATAAGCTCAATTCCGCTATCGCTCAGGCATACTATGCTAAAAAGCAGGGACTCAAGGGCGTTACTACAGAAACAGGTGCCGGCCAGTGGGGTACAGCCCTCTCAATGGCCTGCTCATACTTCGACCTGGACTGCAATGTATATATGGTCAAGGTATCATATGAACAGAAGCCCTTCCGCCGTGAGGTAATGCGTACATACGGCGCAAGCGTAACTCCTTCACCTTCAAATACAACAGAAGTAGGAAGAAAGATCCTTGCTGAATTCCCTGATACCAACGGAAGCCTTGGATGCGCTATCTCAGAGGCTGTAGAGGCTGCAACTACCCGTGAGGGCTACCGCTATGTTCTCGGAAGCGTTCTCTCACAGGTTCTTCTCCACCAGACAGTTATCGGTCTTGAGTCAAAGATCGCTATGGATAAATACGGCATCAAGCCGGATATCATCATCGGCTGTGCAGGCGGCGGTTCAAATCTGGGCGGACTTATCGCTCCCTTCATGGGCGAAAAGCTCAGAGGCGAGGCTGATTACCGGATCATCGCTGTTGAACCTGCTTCATGCCCCAGCCTTACAAGAGGTAAGTACGCTTACGACTTCTGCGACACAGGTAAGGTTTGCCCTCTCCAGAAGATGTACACCCTCGGCAGCGGATTCATGCCCTCGCCCAACCATGCAGGCGGCCTGAGATACCACGGCATGAGCGCAATACTTTCCGAGCTCTACGACCAGGGTCTCATGGAGGCTCGCTCTGTTGAGCAGACTGCTGTATTTGAGGCTGCTGAGCAGTTCGCAAGAGTTGAGGGAATACTCCCCGCTCCCGAGAGCAGCCACGCTATCCGTGCTGCTATTGACGAGGCTCTCAAGTGCAAGGAGACAGGCGAGGAGAAGACTATCCTCTTCGGCCTTACAGGTACCGGCTACTTTGATATGTATGCTTACGGCGCTTATAATGACGGTAAAATGTCAGATTACATCCCCACTGATGAGGAGATCGCTAAATCTCTGGCAAATCTCCCGAACATCGGCTGATATCATCAATAATCACAAAGCAGCGGCATAGTGCCGCTGTTTTTTTAGCTATATATTGAAAAATATTTTAATTTGTTAATTTTATAGAAATATATGTGTAAAATCCAACGGCTATTTTTTATACATTCTTGCTAAAAGCCGTCCACAAACTTCTACATCATACTTTATTGCAATGTGCACAAATTCTATTGACAAGTTTCGTTTAACGTGATAAAATATGAGTGAAATTCAAAGGCGGTTTACTGCACTGGACTGCCTTCGGATCAAAATATTAACACATACATGAAAACAAATGAAACAAAACTAAAGCAAATGGGAGGGTTTTATAATGTTTGAAAAATCCAAAAATGTAAAACGTATCGTAAGTCTCTCTGCCGCAGCTGTTTGTATGCTTGCTTCATTCAAGCTCTCACCTTTCAAGGTGATAGAAACAGACGCAGAGGGAAGCACTGTTCTCACAGCATTCGAGATCACTGAGGAAATGAAGATAGGCTGGAACCTCGGTAATACTATGGATGCCAAGGCTTCCGCTGAGGATGAGGAGGGCAATGTCTATACACCTGAGCATGCAGGTCTTGAGACTGAGACTGCATGGGGACAGCCCAAGGCTTCTCAGGAGATCTTCGATGCCATCAAGGCTAAGGGCTTCAACACAGTCCGTATCCCTACAACATGGTTCCAGCACCTTGACGAGAACGACAATATCGATCCTGAGTGGCTCGCCCGTGTTCACGAGGTAGTTGACTACGGCTACAAGAACGGTATGTACATCATCCTCAACGTACATCACGAGGACTGGATCAACCGTAAGGATCTCCTCACCGCTTATGATGAGATCCAGCCAAGACTCATGAAGATCTGGGAACAGGTCAACGAAGAATTCAAGGACTACGATCAGCACCTCATATTCGAGTGCATGAACGAGCCAAGAGCTGCCGGCACTGACTGGGAGTGGTGGTCACCTACACCTCCTGCTGAGAGCGAAGTAATCAACAAGCTCGAGGCTGATTTCGTTAAACTCATAAGAGAAAGCGACAGCCCTTACGCTAAGACTCGTCTCCTTATGCTCCCCGGCTATGTTGCAAGCGCAGATACAAACATCATCGCTGATCTCGTTCTTCCGGATGACGATTATGTAGCTGTATCTATCCACGCTTACACTCCTTACAACTTCACTATGAACAACGGTAAGGACGGATATCACGATACATTCACTCAGGCTTTCAGCAATGAACTTGCTAATACCCTTGACAATATCCGTGAGGCATTCCTCGATAAGGATATCCCTGTAGTTATCGGTGAGTTCGGTACATCCAACTTCGGCAACACAGAGGCTCGCTGCGACTGGGCTACACAGTACCTCACAACCACAAAGAAGTACGGTATCCCCTGCTGTCTCTGGGATAACGACGGTAGAGAAAACAAGGATAAGTCAGAGCGCCACGACTATATGAACAGACGTACTCTTGAGTGGTACGAGGATTCAGTTCAGGTAGTTGATACCATGATGAACATCATCAATGATGATTCTATCAAGTGGGGCAGTGAGCGCCATATCCCTGAGGTAAAGGTTACTCATCAGGCTTATGAAGAGGGAACAATGTTCTACGAAGGACCTCTCGAAATAGATGCTTCCAAGGAGAAGACCTACGGAAATACAACTCCCGGCGGCGAAGGTGAAGTTACATGGGATCAGCTTGAGGGCAAGGAAGTTGCTATCAAGTTCACAGGCTCTACACCTCTCCTCTGCTTCTCAGATGCAAACTACGGCGGCTGGACAGAGAACAAGCCCTATGCTGTTGATGAAGAGAACGGCATAGCTTACTACCTCATGGAAACTGCCGGCAAGAACTGGGGAGATGATCCTACAGAGATCGCTCATATGCAGGCAAAGACAAACAAGCTCACAACTATCGAATCAATAGTTATCCTCAACGCTCCCGAAGGAGATATCGATCTTCCTGCTGAGACCGCTGAGATACACAAGCTCAAGCTCGGTGATGTTGACAGAGAGGGTTCTCTCGAGTTCACTATCGAGGGTCCTGCCGGCACTAAGACAAAGGGTGCTCTCGGCTACATGGGTGCTGAAGAATGGCAGCAGATCCCGTGGAGCGGAACAGTTGGCGAGGACGGAAAGCTCGTTGTTACAATTCCTATGAAGGATGTTCCTGCTTCAGTAGCAGGCGGCGAATTCCAGATCTGGGATAACTTCGACATAGTTGAGATGACAAGCTACAAGGCTGTTGAGGCTTCTCAGTCTGATGACACTGTATGGGGCGACGCTGACGGCGACGGCAATGTTAAGATGAACGACGCTGTTCTTATCATGCAGAGCATTTCAAATGCTGACAGATTCGGCATTGAAGGAACAGAGGCTACTCATATCACAGCTGAAGGTCAGCTCAGAGCTGACGTATTCGAGAACACCGGCAAGGGTACTCTTACTCCCAAGGATGCTCTCACTATCCAGGAGTTCCTTCTCCATCAGATCACTTCACTTAAACCCACAAAGTAAGTGAGTAAAGTTCTTCAGATCTATACCATTAACTTTATATTATTTAGGGGATAATATATAGAAAGGGCTTCCGTGCAATAGTGCGGAAGCCCGATTTTTATTCTGTTTTCCTGAGACTGACGACGACCTCAAGTCCGTCTTTGTGATTATGGAGCGTAACTATTCCGCCCATTTTTTCCACAAGGTATTTGACTATGTAAAGTCCCAGACCTGAGCCCTGCTGCTCTCCGCAGTTGCTTCCACGGTAGAATTTACCGAATATAAACGGCATATCCTCATCCGGGATGCCCTCTCCCCAGTCACGGAAAATAATGTTGAAATAATCCCGATCCTCAGAAGCGGTTATGCTGATATCCGTGCCTGCGTACTTTCTGGCATTGTTTACGATATTCTCGATTATCTGCATAAGTCTTCCGCTGTCCGCATATATCATACACTCATCCCACGGCGAGGTATACTTTATATCGCTGTATGAAGCGGATATCTCCTCTATGGCTTCATCAAGGAAATCCCTTGCTGCTATTTTTTCAGGGACTACCCGCAGCCTCTCCATATCAGAAAGAGAGTGTATGAACAGGTCATTTGTAAGCTTAGCCACTTCGTCGCATTTTCTCACGATAACTGATATGAAACGTGAACGCTTCTCAGGAGTGCTGTCCATACCTGCCTCAAGGCCTTCTGCATAGGCTTTTATGGAGGCCACAGGGGTCTTTATATCATGTGAGAGTGTGGCAATGACGGTCTTATTGTTTTCAACAGCTTCCTTTTCACTGTCACGGGCTCTTTTAAGCTCACGTCTCATACTGTCGAAAGCCCAGGTATAGCGCCCGAAAATATCTCCACGCTCCTGAGTGATAGGAGTATCCAGCTCGCCCCGGGCGATTTTTCCGGCATACTCCTCCATTCTGCGGAAAGGCCTTATAATGAACAGATACACTCCGGCAGTCATGGTCAGCAGAGCTGTCAGTGATATCCCTGCAAGGATAATGATGTGCTTCTGATCGTTCTCTGAAATATCCTCGTTCCTTATGCTTTCACGGAGCTCTTTTTCCTTCTGCAAAGCCAGCTCAGTCTCTCCCTGATCCCGTAGATGAGAGATCTCATTGAGTTCAATGATCTGTTCAGCCGCTCTGTCATCGTGATTCACAGAGCGTTCCTTGTAAATGCATATACCGGCAGTCAGAAGTATCACCGCCGCAAAGAATGCTGAAAAAGCTATGATACCCTTCTTCACTTTCAGACCTCCAGAATATATCCGACCTTGAAAACGGTCTTGATGAATTCAGGCTTTGAGGGATCTTTTTCAAGTTTTTCCCTGAGCCAGCGGATATGAACTGCAAGAGTAGAAGGCTCGACCATTGAAAATGCTCCCCAAACCTCTGAGAGCAGCTCCTCCTTCGGGATGGGCTTGTTCCTGTTACGGCACAGGAAAGAGAGCAGATCGAACTCCCTCAGCGAAAGCGTAAGCGGGATACCGTTTCGGGTAACGCTTCTTCCGGAAATATCCACGCTGATATCTCCGAAGCTTACTGTTTCTTCCGAGCCGAATCCGTATACACGCCTCATAAGTGCATTTACACGGGAGAGCAGTTCCTTCATGGAGTATGGCTTTGGCAGATAATCATCTCCGCCGATATCGAATCCGGTAATACGGTCAGTCTCACTGGTCCTTGCGCTGGCAAAAATGACAGGCACCGTGGAAACTCTTCTGAGCTCCGAGCATATCTCAAAACCGGAAGAATCCGGCAGATTTATGTCAAGAAGTATAAGGTCAAAGGAACGGCCGGAAAGGATACTGAAGGCATCATCCGCACTTCCTGTACACTCCACATCGTAGCCGTGCTCCTCCAGCATTTCGGCAATTATGTATGTCAGATCGCTGTCATCATCAACGATCAGTATGTTTTTGGACATATTTCCCTCCTGAAAATAACGGCGGAGAAAGCTCCGCCGGAAAGATCACGCTCTGTTAAGGAGCTTTTTAGCTGTATCTATCATAGCCTTATAGTTGCTCCATACTACAAAGGCTAACATTATCAGTACCCAGAGGATATAAGCCGTGGGCTTTGCGATTATCACCCAGCTCATAAGCACCAGTACCATTGTATTCACAAATGACTTTATACCGTCAAATCTGAAAGGAACATAGTATCTTGCATCGATTATTCTTGCCCAGAAACAGAGATAGTAGCTGAGGAAGGTAGCGATGCAGGCTCCGTAGATACCCCATTCCGGTATGAGGAAGAAATTGAGTACGATATTTGCCATACTTGCGGCAAAGCTTGTCCAGAAGGAGTTCTTGGTGTGCTTTGTGGCAGTATAAATACTGCTGAGGAACTGGTCAAGGCACATGAACAGCACTGCTACAACAAGCACAGGTGTATACTTATAAACATCGCCGTACTCGCTGAAATTCTTAGTGCTGACGAAAAGCGGAGTCACTATCTGTACTCCTGCAATGAGGAAGGCCGAGGCAATGAAAAGAAGGGACTCATAGGCGCCGTACACCTTCTCGTAGAAATTGCTTCTGTCCTCAGAATCGTTCTCCATTATCGCAGACATATTCCATGCTGAGAAGAATATGGTAGATACCATAGATATAAGATTCGGGACCTTTGTGGCATAGCCGTATATACCGGCAGCACTGCTTCCGAGAGCAACTCTGTCGCTGTGCATATAGCGGATGAAAAGTCTGTCAGAGAAGCCTGTTATTACCCACATTATTACTGTAGGTATCAGCGGCACAGCAAATCTCATCATGCTTGTAGCAAGCTTTTTGCTGTAATACCTGAATCCAAGGAACTTATCCAGCTTCGCAACTATAAAAAGGAATATTGCCGAACAGAGGTCAGCCATTATGCTTGCCAGCATAAAGCCCTTTACTCCCCAGTGGAAATTGGAAATAAATACGATATTGAATATAAACAGCGAAAGTGTTGCGAGTATGCCGTCAAGAGAGTAAAGCTTGACCATTCCCCTTGCCCTGACAAACTGTGAGCACAGAGACCTGAGAGATGAGCTCAGGACAAATGACAGCAGCAGTATGGTGTAGCCGTCTATAAAGTCAAGGAAGCTGATAAATTTCAGCAGCGGCCCGACTATCAGCATAAGTATCATGCCCACCCCATTGAGGCAGAAGGCCGTACTGAAGACCTCTTCCTTTTTGTATTTATTGTCCAGACCAAATCTTATGACCGCCTCTGCCATTGAAAAGGTGAATATAGGCAGCAGGAAATTTGCGGTTATTTCAAGGAGCTCCTTTGTACTGGAATCACTTGAGCCGATATTGTTTGTATATAATCTTGTCAGCAGCAGGGCAAGTATCTTCGAGCCGAAGCCGCCGATAGCAAAGATCATTGTATTAAAAGCAAGCTTTTTATATTTATTCATTATTTCACACTCCGGGAAAATTTGGTACAAATTTTATTATACCACATATCGCCGTATTTGTCACGGATTTTGAGAAATTTTTTCTCGTTGCAAATTATAAAATGGTGTGGTATAATTTATAATAATAAGAATAGTTTCCATTATTCCCAACGATCATGAATATTAAATGTGCCGGTCAAGCAATGCAGGAACAGCCCTCCGGGTATGCTTTTGCTGTCCGTCACCGGCGCTTTGATCTTCTTTTTATCAAAATCCCAAAGGAGGTAATAACTATGCCAACACCCCATAATAACGCAGAAAAAGGCAGTATCGCCAAAACCGTCCTCATGCCGGGCGACCCTCTCAGAGCTAAATTCATTGCTGAGAATTATCTTGACTCGCCGATATGCTACAATGAAGTCAGAGGTATGCTGGGCTATACCGGCACCTACAAAGGAATCCCCGTATCAGTCCAGGGAAGCGGCATGGGTATGCCTTCCATCGGCATATATTCATGGGAGCTTTTCAACGAATACGGTGTTGAAAACATCATCCGTGTAGGCACAGCCGGAGCTATAGCTGATAATGTTGAGCTCCGTGACGTGGTGATAGGCATGAGCGCCAGCACAAATTCTGCCTACGCTTCACAGTACCGTCTACCCGGCACATACGCTCCCACAGCTTCATGGAGCCTGCTTTCAGCCGCAGTACGCTCAGCAGAAGAAAAAAATGCAGCCTTCCATGTGGGCAATATTTTTTCCAGCGATACCTTCTATGACGATGCCGACAGTCTTGCTCAGTGGCAGAAAATGGGAGTTCTCGCCATTGAAATGGAGGCTGCTGCACTCTACATGAATGCCGCAAGAGCAGGAAAAAATGCTCTCTGCATACTTACTGTATCAGACTGTCCGCTGAGAGGTCTCTCCACATCAGCAGAAGAGCGCCAGACCACATTCCGTGATATGATGGAGATTGCTCTTGAAACTGCCATAAAAGTCAACTGAGACAGATATCGGCTTAATACAGGCATATCTCGGTATCCAAGCAACAGTATAATATCTTAAAGAACCGAATCCTTAAAAAAATACACCGATTCTTTAAGTTTAATTTAAGACTATTTTAAGGTAAGGCGGATATACTATAAGAGGATTAAGTAATCCCCCAATTCCCCTTCTATATTTATTTCTTAATTTATTTTGGCTATGCTTTAATGCATAGCTTTTTTGCTTTTTACGGGATATTGCTTTATTTCCCCGAATCTGATATAATAATATCAGCACTTTTTAAGGAGGAAATCTTATGGACATGAAAAAAATATCTGCTGCTCTGCTTGCACTCTGTCTGACAGGCACCGGTCTTACCCTCTCTTATCCGCCGGAGCTGCCGGAGGTCTATGCTGCCTCTGAACTTGTTTCAGGCACCTGCGGCGAGAAACTCACATGGACCGTTGACCAGAGCACCGGTGTCCTTACCATAAGCGGCAAGGGAAATATGGACAACTACGCATATGTTACAATGTACGGCACTCTGGCTGACCCGATGATAACCTTCCGCAACGGTTATAAACCGCCATGGTATGACTACAAAGACTCTATCACTTCTATCGTCGTTGAAGAAGGTGTCACCTGCATAGGCGAGACCGCTTTTGTGGGACTCGTAAACGTTAAGTCAATGTCACTGCCTTCAACTCTGAAAGAACTCCGCAGTGAATGCTTTGAGAACCTCAGCAGCATAGAGTACATCGACCTTCCGGACAGCATCGTATCTATAGGTGGCTTTGCCTTTGAATGCTGCCTCTCACTGAAAAAAATAGACATCCCTGACAGCGTCGTTGAAATGGGCGGTGCCGTTTTCCGTGAATGCCATGCTCTTGAAGAGGTGAGACTTTCTGAAAATATCTCCGAGCTTTCCGCTACATTCTCCGGCTGCCATTCCCTGAAGTCTGTCTCCGTGCCTGAATCTGTAAAGACTATCCGTTTAGGTACATTCACAGGCTGTACTGCTCTGACCTCTGTTGTTCTGCCCTCAGGACTTTCTACATTGCCGGAAACCAATATTTTCGGCGGCTGTACCTCTCTCCCGGAGGTGACCCTCCGCTCCGGCTGCAAGAACTTCACAGTTGTTGACGGTGTGCTTTTCAGTAAGGACATGACCAAGCTTTACACCTATCCCAGCAGCAAAAAGGACAGCACCTATACCGTTCCCGACACCGTTGAGACTATCGTTTCAGGCGCCTTCAGCACTACTGTTTACCTCACCGAGCTCACCGTTCCCGAGGGCGTCACAAGCTGCGGTTCCGGTGTTTTTTCATCAGGGAAAGTCCTCCGGAAGCTGACTCTCCCTGACAGTCTTAAAGAAATAGGCGCCAACACCTGCTGTGAGTGTGCCAAACTTACCGACGTGAGACTTCCGTCAGAGCTTACAGCTATCCCGGACAATTTCATCGGCTTCGACACCAAGATCACGCAGCTCGACCTTCCTGAGAGCATCACATCTATCGGACAAAAGGCTTTCCAGGGCTGTTCAGGTCTCACAAACCTCAGTGTGCCGGCCAATATCACGTCTATCGGACAAGAAGCCTATGCACTCTCAGGTATACGTCAGGCGATCATCCCTGCAGCAGTTTCCGAGCTGCCCACAGATACCTTTTTCCATTGCAGGGAGCTCAGCTCAATAACTATCCTTGATCCGGACTGCGTCATCTATGACTCCGACCGGACTATCTGCGATTCCTACTCCTACAGCGCTGACAAAGCCTCTTACAGCGGTATCATATACGGCTACAAAAACTCCACAGCACAGGCCTATGCCGAAAAATACGGCTATAGGTTCGCCGCTTTGGACGACACTTTTATAAAAGGTGACGTGAATAATGACGGAGTAATAGACGGCACTGATGCAACTATGGTACTGAGGGATTTCGGCTTACGAAGCGCATATCTGCCCTCTTATCTGAACAGCATCCAGCAGAGATCTGCCGATGTCAATGAAGACGGAATGATCGACGGCACCGATGCTACACTCATCCTAAGATACTATTCAGCAGAACTTAACGGCATGGAACCTCATTGGTAAAAAATACCGCAGCTTTAAAGCTGCGGTATTTTTATAAATATAGTTTTTAAAACTCATCCGCCGTACACACGGGCAGCAATATCGACAGTCTGCTTTGCGTCCTTTGCATAGAAATCAGCGTGTATCTGCTTAGCATAGGATTCAGTAAGCACAGCTCCGCCAACAACAGTCTTGCATTCCGGGTACTTTTCATTGAGAAGAGCTATAGTATCTGCCATGGCACCGAGAGTAGTTGTCATAAGAGCTGAAAGTCCCACAAGACTAACCTTCTCACGGACTGCCGCCTCTAAAACCACAGACGGGTCCACATCCCTTCCAAGGTCTATAACTGTGAATCCGTAGCTTTCCAGCAGCACCTTGACTATGTTCTTGCCGATATCGTGGATATCTCCCTTTACAGTGGCCAGCACCACTTTTCCCTTTGAGACTGCTTCCCCGCCGCCTGTAGAGATACGGCTCTTTATTACCTCAAAGCAGGCCTGAGCCGCTCCGGCAGTAAGAATTAGCTGCGGCAGGAATATCTTTCCCTTTTCAAAATCTGCTCCTGCGGCATCAAGAGCCGGTATGAGCACATTGTTTATCATCTCCATAGGGTCAGTATCGGCTATCATAGCCTCAGCAGCTTTCACTGCATCGTTTTTCAGTCCGTTCTTTACGCAATAGCCAAGGTCAGCAGTATTTCCCGCAGCCGAAGGTGCAGGTGCTGCCTTTGGAGCAGAGCTGTCCTGAGCATAAACGCTTATAAAGTCGGCAGAATCACGGTCTATCCCGGCCAGCAGGCGGTATGCTCTGACTGCTCCTATGATAGAATCTATATTCGGGTTTATAATCGGGAGGTCAAGTCCGCTGTGGAGAGCCATTGTAAGGAAGGTACGGGTTATAAGCTCTCTGTTAGGAAGTCCGAAGGAAATATTTGATACACCGAGAACAGTTCTCAGCCCCAGCTCAGTTTTAACTCTGTGGAGGGCATTGAGAGTCTCCATAACTCCGTCCTGCTCTGCTGAGGCAGTAAGGGTAAGGCAGTCTATGAACACATCCTCACGGGGGATACCGTACTCCATAGCTCTGCGGAGTATCTTCTCAGCTATAGCAAAACGGCCTTCCGCTGTCTTGGGGATACCGCCCTTATCCAGACAAAGTCCGACCACAGATGCACCGTACTTCTTTACAAGGGGAAGTATAGCCTCTATCGACTCATCCTCGCCGTTAACGGAGTTTACTATCGGCTTGCCGTTGTAAACACGGAGTCCGGCCTCAAGCACCTCAGGTATAGTGGAATCCAGCTGCAAAGGAGTATCACAGATACCCTGTATGCTCTTTACCGCATTGACCATCATTGACTTTTCATCAATGCCAGGCAGTCCCACATTGACGTCAAGTATCTCAGCACCGGCGTGTATCTGTTCAACAGCCTGACCGAGGATATAGTCCATATCGTTGGCAAGCAGAGCCTCCTTGAAGCGCTTTTTTCCCGTAGGATTGATCCTTTCACCGATAACACGGGGCTGGTCTATAACAACACAGCTGACTGCTGAGCAGGCCTTGCTGTAGGACTTTACCTCACGGACAGTCTTCTTCATTCCGGAAAGAGCTTCCTTCATTCTTCTGATATGCTCCGGAGTAGTTCCGCAGCATCCGCCGAAAACAGATACTCCGGCCTTTGCCAGCTTGACTGCGCTCTCTGCAAACTCCTCCGGTCCCACGTTGAAAAGATTTGTTGAGGGGTCCGGAAGTCCGGCATTTGGCTTGGCTATAACAGGCAGAGCCGAAAGTGAGCATATCTTTTCAAGGACGGGATAGAGCTCCTCAGGGCCCAGCGAGCAGTTTACTCCCAGAGCATCCACCCCCAGTCCCTCAAGGACTGCCACCATGCACTCCGGAGATACTCCGGTAAAGGTACGCATATTCTCCTCAAAGGTCATAGTCACCATTACAGGCTTGTCGGAGTTTTCCTTAGCTGCAAGGACTGCTGCCTTGACCTCGTAAAGGTCCGTCATAGTCTCTATCACTATAACATCAGCGTCTTTTCCCGCCAGAACGAGCTCCTTGTAGATATCATAGGCCTCCTCGAATTTAAGAGTGCCTGAGGGCTCGATAAGCTGTCCTGTAGGGCCCATATCAAGAGCCACAAGAGCTTTTCCGTCAGCGGCAGTCCGTGCACAGTCAATGGCAGCTCCCACCACCTCTTCAACGGAATGGCCGCTTCTTGCAAGCTTAAGGCGGTTTGCACCGAATGTATTTGCGTAGACTATATCAGCACCGCTTTCGATATACTGTCGGTGTATGCTGATTATAGCCTCTTTATTGGTAATATTGAGCAGCTCCGGAACGTGCTCTGTACTTATGCCCATTGACTGGAGCATCGTACCCATTCCTCCGTCAAGATATAAAAAGCCGTCTCTTTCAAAAATGGACCTGGATCCTTCTTCCATAAATTTTATTCCTCCCTGAATGTGCCCAGCAGGCGGAAATACTCCAGATTCTCTTCAAGATCACGGAGCGTTGCCTTTACAGCCGGGTCTGAAAGCTTGCCTTTGAAATCCATATAGAACAGCACATCGAAGCTTCCGTCACGGATAGGTCTGTTCTCGATGCGCTGGATGTTCATGCCGTTGACATAGAACTTTGTAAGCAGTCGGTAAAGTGAACCCTCGGTATGCGGGATACGGAGCATTACAGATATTGCATCAGATTCCGGCATTACCTCAAGTCTGCGTGAAATGCACACGAAACGGGTGCGGTTGAGTGAGCAGTCAGCGATATTCTCGGAGATTATATGAAGTCCCAGACGCTTTGCGCACTCCACAGAGCATACAGCAGCGATCTTTTCAGCAGGATCGCTGTTCCTTACCTTTTCAGCGGCAGTTGCAGTATTGCTGTAATCCGCTGTTTTAAGCCTGTTAACAGTAAGATAGTCACTGCACTGTGAAAGAGCCTGTCTGTGCGAATAGACACAGGTAACTTCTGAGGCCGGTATATCTGAATTGGCGGCCAGGCAGTGATTTATCTCAACTATGACTTCCTTGACAGTATAAACGGTATACTTTGCCATAAGGTCATAGGTGCTGTCCACAGAGCCGGCGGTGGAATTATGTACCGGAAGAACTCCGTAATCCAGCTCACCTGACTGTACAGCTTTGAAAACGTCCTCAAATGTACGGTAGAATGTGAGCTTCCTGTCGCCGAATATCATCCTTGCGGCAGTCTCGGAATTGGCTCCCTCAGTACCCTGACAGCCTATTCTCGAAGCACCTTCAAAATCCGGAACTTCGAACTGATAATCCGGTGAACCTGCAAGGATCGTGCGATTCTGGAGTATCTTGCTGATATCCATGATAGTGGTAAAGAGGGCAGCTGTACCGTTTTCAAGCTGACTGTCACCTGTAAGCGCCTTGATACGGTCAATTATCTGCTGTTCTCTTCCGCCTTGAAAAACAGGCATCTCATGCTGTTTCTTATACTCTGCAACTCCTCTGCAGAGCTCCATTCTCTTCATAAAAAGAGAGAGTATCTCACTGTCTATATCGTCTATCCCGTCTCTGAGCTGTTTCAGATCCATATTTTACCTCCGGCAAACTATTTTTTATCACTTTACAGTATAACAGATTATTTTGTAAAAATCAATAAAAATAGAATAAATATATTGCAATGTATAAGGCTTTTGTGTTATAATAGTATGGAATATAGTGAAGAACTATATATTTTTATTTGATTTAACAGACACTACAGGTAGGATAAGTGAAAAAGATAAGGATTTTAGGCGTCGACCCCGGTTATGCCATTGTCGGCTTCGGGATACTCGACTACGACGGAGTACGCTTTACTCCCATAGAATACGGCGCTGTGCTCACAGAAGCAGGGACTCCTTTTCCGGAACGCCTCAAGGCTATTTACACGGATATGGAGTTCATCTTCGACAAGTATGCCCCGGATTGCATGGCCATAGAGCGGCTCTACTTCAACACTAACCAGAAAACTGCCATCGATGTGGCACAGGCAAGAGGAGTTACCGTGCTCTCAGCTGCTCAGAGGAACATACCTATTTCCGAGTATACCCCTCTTCAGGTGAAATCCTCGGTAACCGGCTACGGAAAAGCTGAAAAACAGCAGGTCATGGAGATGACCCGTCAGCTCCTGGGGCTGGCTCAGATACCTAAGCCCGATGATGCCGCAGATGCCCTCGCTATAGCCATTTGCCACGGACATTCGGTCCGCTGGGGATAACAGCATCAGGCAGGCTCTCCTACAAAAAGAAAAAAGGAGATCAGAAAAAATGATCTACAGCTTAAAAGGCAGGCTCGCCGTAAAGGAACTGGGCTTTGCCGTTATCGAGTGTGCCGGAGTCGGCTACGGCTGCCGCACCTCATACAACACTATCGCTCAGCTCGGCGAAACAGGCAGTGAGGCCATGCTCTACACCTATCTCTACGTCCGTGAGGACGTTGTGGAGCTCTTCGGCTTTGCTACCCAGCAGGAGCTGAGCTGCTTCAAACTCCTGATAACAGTTTCAGGAGTAGGCCCCAAGGCCGCAGTCTCTATATTATCAGATGTCACTCCGGAAAAATTTGCCTTCATCGTCGCCTCCGGAGACAGCAAGACCCTTACCAGAACAAAGGGCATCGGTGCCAAGACTGCCCAGAGGATAGTCCTTGAGCTCAAGGATAAGATCTCCTCAGAGACAGTCAGCGGAAGCATATCCGCAGATGCCTCAGCCTTCTCGGCTATACCATCGGGAGGCTCCTCAGCTTCTGCATCAGAAGCACTGGAAGCACTTATGGTTCTGGGCTATTCTCAGGGGGAAGTCGCTCCCATACTCGGAAAGCTTGACCCTTCACTGAGCACACAGGATCTCATAAAGGAGACTTTAAGACTTTTAGCATCAAGAAATTCTCGCTGACAACCAGCGTCGATCAGTATTCCACTACAGAAAGGAAGAAATCACTATGAATCTCGATGAATTATTGAAGGCAGCCATTACAGATCCCTCAAAGCGATCGGTATTTCTACAGACCCTCATAAAAAGCGACGTCTATGTAATATGCAAGAATCCTGTAAAGCAGGAAAGAGGACGTGCTGAGGGCGGTATCCAGCTTGAGTTAGTAACGACGCAGAACCCGGACGGCGACATCTTCATCCCTTTCTTCACAAGCTACCGTGCTCTACAGCAGTTCGCAAAGAGATATGTTGACTGCTACAAGATCAACTGCCTCAGACTCTTTGACCTGATACAGTCCGTATCTGCCGTGCTGAACCCCAACTCCTACGGTAAGGAATTCTCCTCACAGGAGATAAAGAGCATACTGATGGTGGCAAGAAACCTTAAAATAAAGGCCATTTCCTATAACGAGGCTGATATAATCTCCTACCGCCCGGTAGAACACTCAGTAGGACATATAACCAAGGCCGCAAGCAAATTTCTTTCAAAACAGCCGAATGTTGACAGAGCCTTCATCATGGAGATGATAAAGGGCTGTGAAAAGCCTCAGATACTAATCGTACTCGATATGATGGGCAGCACAAGAAAGCTCTTCGTACCGCTCTCGAAGTACCTCTCGAAAACAGTCAAGGCTAACGAGCACCTCTGCTTCATAAGCTATGAACAGGACATGGGCAAGAAAGCTGCCGAGACAGTTGACCCGTTCTATGTGCGCAAGAAGAGGTATTTTGAAAAGTAATACAAGTCAGGAGATAATGATTTGATACAGACAGAGGATATGGAGTTCGCTCCAAGGATAATCACCCCGGAAAACACTCAGGAGGACAGCGATACTGAGATCTCGCTCCGACCGCAGAACCTTCATGAGTATATCGGCCAGGACAAAGTAAAGGAAAACCTTGCTATATATATAGAGGCCGCAAAGCGCAGATCAGAGCCGCTGGATCATGTTCTCCTTTACGGGCCTCCCGGACTGGGAAAGACCACCCTCTCCGCCATAATCGCCCATGAGCTGGGCGTGAATCTCCGTGTGACCACAGGTCCGGCGATCGAAAAGCCCGGAGATCTTGTGTCTCTGCTGACCAGCCTCTCGGATAACGATGTGCTGTTCATCGATGAGATACACCGCCTCTCCCGTGCAGTAGAGGAGATACTCTACCCTGCACTGGAGGACAGAGTAATAGATATCATTATCGGAAAAGGCCCCTCTGCACGTTCCATACGCATGGATCTTAAGCCCTTCACACTGATAGGCGCCACCACAAGAGCCGGTCAGCTCTCAGCTCCTCTCCGTGACCGCTTCGGCGTTATACAGAGACTTGAGCTCTATACAAGGGAGCAGCTCACCGATATAGTCCGCAGGAGCGCTATGATACTCGGAATTCCCTGTGAGACAGACGGTGCTTCCGAGATAGCCGGCCGTGCAAGAGGTACACCCCGTATCGCCAACAGACTGCTGAAAAGAGTCCGTGACTTTGCCGATGTTATGGGAAACGGCCAGATAACCAAGGAGATCGCCTCCATAGCACTCAGCCGTCTCGATATCGACGAGCTTGGTCTGGACAGTCTGGACAGACGTATGCTGGAAATGATAATAAAGGGCTACAGCGGCGGTCCGGTAGGACTTGAAACACTTGCCTCTGCTATAAATGAAGAATCAGTCACCCTTGAGGATATCTGCGAGCCCTTCCTTATGCAGCTGGGCTTCCTGGGACGTACTCCCCGCGGACGTGTGGCCACAAGACTGGCCTACGAGCACCTTGGATATGCGCCTCCGGAAAAGAATGAAAAAACAGACGACGGACAGCTCTCATTTGAGCAGTGATGCGTACCTGAACGGTTACTGAAATGCTGATTAAAGGATCAAGAAGATATAATCTCAGACATAACAGCGAACGCACCCCCTCTCCCGATCTCGGCCGTATGATAAACGGCCAGGGAATGGGGCTTACCGCAAATTTAAGATACGGGATATGCCATATGAGCTTCAATGGCTGTGAGGTCATAGCCATACACAATGCCCTGGTATATCTCGGCATACCTCAGCCCCTGAAGGACGTGGCCTTCTTTATGGAGAAGTACCGTGTGCTCATGGGGTTCTTCGGCTGCAACGCCTATAAGCTGGGAAAAGGTCTTGCCCATTTCGGAGCAGATTCCGTCAGGACAAGAGATGTCAGCCAGGCGGAAGCAGCAAAGGCTTTCATAATCACATTCTGGACAAAACTCCCCTTCCTGTCATCGATACATACTGTGTTCTGTGTCCGCAGGAGAAACGGCATAGAGGTCTTCAACCGCTACAATAACCGGGGCTGTACCTATATATGCAGGGACATTGAGGAGATTGCCGGAAAAAGACGGCCTATAGCAATATACATCATTAAAGAGACAGATAAGGATGATATTCCCGTTACAGAAGTACAAACGGAGGAGATATAAAAATGTCAGGACTGTTCGGAACAGACAGTGCAAGAGGCGTTACCGTTGCGGAGCTCTCCTGTGAGCAGGCTATGCAGGCAGGCAGAGCAGCTGCCGAGCTGCTTGCAAAGGAACAGGGCGGCAGGATAATCGTTGCCAAGGATAAAAGACTATCATCTGATGTCCTGGAGGCAGCAGTCTGTGCAGGCATATGCTCATCAGGCATAGATGCAGAGACCCTGGGCGCCGTTCCCGCTGCGGCAGCTTCATTTATTGTCCGTGAGCATAAAGCCTCAGCCGGCATAATGATAACCGGTGCAGCAGGCTCCGGAGACGGAAGCGGTATAAGACTTTTCGCCGCAGACGGTTTCAGACTGGATGAAAGAGTCCAGAGCGAGCTGGAGGATAACATCATGGCAAGGATGAACGCCTCCCCTCAGAGAAAATTCGACAATATCGGACGTATGCTCAGCTGTGACAATGCAGCCGATGAATACGTCGCTCATATAAAACAGCTGATAGGCGCTGACCTCAGCGGAATGAAGATTGCTCTCATATGCGGCGAGCCGAGTACAGGAGCTACTGCCGAAAGGCTCTTCAGAGAACTTGGTGCAGATGTAACTCTGCTGCCTCAGCAGGAGCCTGAGGAAGACGGCCTCGCACCTGCTGTCACAGATATGGAAAGGCTCATGGATACAGCGGCAGGCGGAGATTTCTGCTGCGGACTTGCTATCGGCGATAACGGCGGCAGCTGTCTGGCAGTCGATGAAAACGGCATGGCTGTAGACGGAGATCACCTGCTGGCTATATTCGCAAAATATTTCAAGGAGAACGGCCTTCTGAAGGACGATACCTTCGTCGTAAATCAGATGAGCGGTCTCGGACTTTTCAACTTCGCAAGAGATAACGGCATAAAAGCTGTAACATCAGGTGCCTCCGGCAGAAGCGCTCTCGACAGGATGCTCGAAAGCGGATACAGCCTCGGCGGCGACAGGAACGGCCATGTGTTCTTCACCGACGATTCCCCGTGTGAGGACGGTCAGCTCTGCGGAGCAAGGCTCCTTGAGATAATGAAAAAGACCGGCAAGCCCCTTAGCCAGCTGGCAGAGGAAATGCAGAGACTTCCCAGTATATCGCTGAATGTCCGCATTGCCGATTCGTGCCGTGAAATATGGAAAAACGATAAGGATATAACCGACTTGATAGAGTGGTATCAGGGAGAATTCGGCGATACAGGCAGAGTCACCGTCCGTGAGAGCACTGCCGCCGCTCCGTTTATCACGATAACTATAGAGGGAAGCGACTTCGGCAGGATAAATTTCATTGCCGGCGAGATCGCTGACCGCATAAAACAGCGCTGCGGCGCCCGTGAATGATCTTTACATCCCTGCAAGCCATGAGGCATTGCGGGCATAAATCGAAAAAGGAGCATTTAGCTTGAGAACTGCAAATAACTGGAAAGACTACAGGATCCTCGATACATCAGACGGGGAAAAGCTGGAAAAATGGGGCGATATCAGCCTCGTTCGTCCGGATCCGCAGATAATATGGAAGACCGACAGATCTGATCCCCTCTGGAATAAAGCTGACGGCCACTACCACCGCTCAAATCAGGGCGGCGGCAAATGGGAGTTCAGAAAAAAACTGCCGGAATCATGGAATATCAGCTACCGTGAGCTGACCTTCAATATCCGCCCCACCGGCTTCAAGCACACCGGTCTGTTCCCCGAACAGGCTGTAAACTGGGACTTCATGGCGGATAAGATAAAAAATGCCGGACGTGAGATAAACGTCCTCAACCTCTTCGCCTATACAGGCGGAGCTACTCTTGCCTGTGCAGCCGCAGGAGCCTCAGTATGTCACGTTGATGCCTCCAAGGGCATGGTGCAGTGGGCAAGAGACAATGCCGCAGCCTCAGGGCTCTCGGACAAGCCTATCCGCTGGATAGTGGACGACTGTGAGAAATTCATCGCCCGTGAGATAAGAAGAGGCAGAAAATACGATGCCGTTATAATGGATCCTCCCAGCTACGGAAGAGGTCCCGGCGGCGAGGTCTGGAAGCTGGAGAACTGCGTTTATGACCTGGTGAAGCTCTGCTCCGGAGTTCTCTCCGACGATCCTCTCTTCTTCCTTATAAACAGCTATACCACCGGACTTTCTCCCTCTGTTATGGGATATATCCTGGGTTCTGTCCTCAGCGGCAGGAATGGCAGGGTCTCCTTCGACGAGATAGGACTGCCGGTAGCTTCCACAGGCATGACACTGCCCTGCGGCTCTACGGCTATATGGGAAAAGTGAGGGGTTGACAGTAATTATGCCCTGACGGCATAAAATATATTTCAAAAGGAGTTGTTATCATGGCAAAGGATAAAAGATTCATAGTGGCCTATACACAGGGAACCATGAACGTCACCGAAATATGGGTAGACACCGTTACAGGAGTAAATTATCTCTACCATTCAGCCAGCCCCGGAGGAGGACTCACACCTCTCCTTGACAGAAACGGCAAGCCGATAGTTTCAACTCCTGACGAGATAGCCTTCCTCAAGGAGAAATAATGGCATCAACAATAAAATGTCCGAAATGCGGTGCTGAAATGAATGCAAACAGCAGGATGTGCCCTGTATGCGGCCGGAAGCGTATTACCGGAAAGGATATGGCTGAGCTGTTCCTGCTGATAATACTGCTGTTTTTCGGCTACCTGTTCATTCATTCCATGAGGCAGACCGCCAAGAGAATGGACAAGACCATAATGGAGGACAGTTCCTGTCTTTTCGTCAGCAGCGGGACGTTATCCGCTGAATATCCTGAACAGGAGATAAAATGGATAATATCATAGAAATACAAGGTCTGCACTTCAGCTACCCTGCGGAGGACGATGAACAGACTCCCGCAGAGGTGCTGAAGGGCATCGACCTTACAATAAAAAAGGGCGAATTCGTTGCGGTGCTGGGGCATAACGGCTCTGGCAAGTCCACACTTGCAAAGCACCTCAACGCTATTCTTACGCCCACAGAAGGTAAAGTCATAGTCGGCGGGATAGATACCACAGACGAATCAAAGCTATTCGACCTGAGACAGACTGCCGGCATGGTGTTCCAGAATCCGGATAACCAGATAGTATCCTCAGTAGTTGAAGAGGATGTGGCCTTCGCCCTTGAAAATCTCGGTGTCCCATATGAGGAGATGCGCCGAAGAGTGGATGAGGCGCTGAAAGCCGTCAATATGTACGAATACAGGCTCCACTCCCCGAGCCAGCTCTCAGGCGGACAGAAGCAGAGAGTGGCTATAGCCGGCATAATCGCTATGGAGCCGGACTGCATAATACTGGATGAACCCACCGCTATGCTGGACCCTCAGGGCCGCAAAGAGGTGCTTGCCACTATACATCAGATGAACCGTGAAAAGGGCATAACTATAGTCCTCATCACTCACTATATGGACGAAGCCGCTCAGTGCGGAAGAGTTGTCGTAATGGACAAGGGACGTGTAGTGCTTGACGGAGGGCCGGAAAAGGTATTCTCTCAGGTGGAGACACTTAAGAATATCGGGCTTGATGTTCCTCAGGTCACAGAGCTGGCATGGGAGCTGAAAAAAGCCGGATGCGATATCTCCCCCGAGACTATCTCCGAGGAGGAATGCGTGGAGGCGCTGATAAAACTGTTTGGCAGCTAATTATCCGGAGGTGAGATTTCTTGGAACGTCTGAACTGCCCTGTATGCGGTGGAAGTCTGAAACAAATCGATGATACTTCCTGCATCTGTTCCTACTGCGGGAATAAATACACAGGGAACGGCTCTGATTTTCCCGAAGACATCCTGGACCGCACTGATTGGGAATCATCCGAGATATCGCCGGATCTTATTGCCAGATTCTTTCATGCTTATGAAACAGCAGACATCTCTGATAAGCCTGAATACGAAACAAAACTGAAAATGCTTTACAGCAATATAAGCTGCGGCAGGCAGTTTGTCCGGTATGACAGAAAGTATATAGACGAAAACAAAGGCAGCCAGGCTTCAGCGGCTGCTGAATATCTGATGTATGAAACTCTCATAGCCTCTGAATCAGCCAGTGTCTCTGTTCAGCGCAGCAGTGTCAGCAAAGCACTGAAAATGCGTGAAAGGATAATAAAAAACAGAAGGATATTCCTGAGCATCATCATTACAGCAGCAGTGATCTATTACATCGGCCTTATACAGTTTTTTTCCGAAAAAGGGAGCCTAAGCTCCCTGACTGACAATATATCCGGAACAGGAAAAATACTATTTGCATTGTTTGGTGCTATCATTGCTCCGGCAATTGGCTTGATCAGCGCATCAAATGACAGATTCCGTGAGCTTTCAGACAGAATGAACAGTGCACGAAAACAATATCGTTCCAATATAGGTGCAGTCAGAAAAGCTGATGCTGCGGTAAAAGCTCTGGAGAAACAGAGAAAAACAGTCTCAGATATAGTCAGTAAGGCATATCCGGAGATTTTCACCGATAAGAACACAGGAATACACAAAGGAGCATAAAAATTGTCAATACTCGAAACTCAGGAGCTCACTTACACCTACAGTCCGGGAACTCCCTTTGAAAAGACTGCGGTAGACCATGTGAGCCTTAAAATAGAAGCCGGCGAGATGATAGGAGTAATGGGCCACACAGGTTCGGGAAAATCCACTCTCATCCAGCACTTCAACGGCCTGCTGCGTCCTACCTCCGGAAAGATACTTCTGGACGGAAAGGATATATGGGCTGATAAAAAGAAGATCCGTGACGTCCGCTTTCAGGTGGGACTGGTATTCCAGTACCCGGAATATCAGATATTCGAGGAGACCGTCTTCAAGGATATTGCCTTCGGCCCTAAGAATATGGGCCTCGATGAGGCTGAGATAAAGCGACGAGTCCTTGAGACCGCCAACGATATCGGCCTTTCTGAAGAGCTTATGGAGCGCTCGCCCTTTGAGCTCTCCGGCGGACAGAAGCGCCGTGTGGCCATCGCAGGGGTAATGGCTATGGAGCCGAAGGTACTCATACTCGATGAACCTACCGCAGGCCTGGACCCTGCCGGAAGAGACAAGATACTGAGCCACATCAAAGCCTACCATAAGCGCACAGGGAATACCACCCTCATAGTATCTCACAGCATGGAGGATATCGCCACATTTGCCGACAGGATACTTGTAATGAGCAAGGCAAAGCTTTTCTGCTTCGACGAAACTGAAAAGGTCTTCTCCCGGGCTGATGAGATATCACAGATAGGCCTTGATGTTCCCCAGATAACAAAGGTATTCATGGAGCTGAAAAAACGAGGCCTTGATTTCGGAAAGGAAGTATATACAGTAGGCTACGCACGAGACCTGCTCCTGAAAAAGCTCAGAGAAAGGGCAGGTGGATGATATGCTGAGAGATATTACCCTGGGTCAGTACTTCCCCGGAAACAGCATTATCCACAGACTTGACCCCAGATTCAAAATAGTTATAACCGTACTCTATATTATAATGCTCTTTACAGGAGATTCAATGGTCTGCCTGGCAATAGGAGCAGTATATACGATAATGGCGATGCTTCTCTCTCAGGTAAAGCTGAAAATGTTCCTGAAGAGCGTGAAGCCGCTTATGCCGTTTCTGCTGATAACCGCAGTCCTCAACCTCTTCCTTGTCAGCTCAGGAGATGAGCTGTGGCACTGGAAATTCCTGAAGATAACCTCAGGAGGCATAAATATCAGCATATTCATGATAGTGAGGATAGTCCTGCTGATAATGGGAACATCGATACTCACCTATACAACGTCTCCGATAACGCTCACAGACGCAATAGAGCGTCTGCTCTCACCGCTGAAAAAGCTGAGATTCCCGGTGCATGAGCTGGCAATGATGATGTCGATAGCGCTTCGCTTCATCCCTACCCTTATTGAGGAGACAGATAAGATAATCTCAGCCCAGAAGGCACGAGGCGCAGAGCTTGATACCGGAAGCTTTACAACAAGAGCAAAAAATCTTATCTCCATACTTGTTCCGCTGTTCATATCATCATTCAGACGTGCAGATGAACTTGCAACAGCTATGGAGTGCCGCTGTTATAACGGCGGTGAGGGCCGTACAAGGCTCCGTCAGCTTAAGTCAGCCCCCCGTGACTATATCGCACTTGCCATAACACTGCTCTTCCTTGCGGCAGTTATAGTCATAAAAATAACAAAGCCTTTTGCATTCTGATACTGCATCTGCGGCACAGACAAAATGATATATAAAGAGAGGATATCATGGAAAACAAAGCAACTATTACAGAAAATGAATACGGAGACAAAAAGAGAAAAAAACTCCGTACACGCTCAGAAAAGCCACTCAAAAAGAAGCTCAGCGGAAAAATGGAATGCTTCCGCAGGAGCAAATGCTATAATATCTTATTTGAAAAGGGCATACTCTATTTCCTGCTCTCATTTTTCATCCCGGCCGGCATAATGACCTATTCCTTCGCCCAGAGTGGTGTCCACCCCTTCGGCGACAGACAGATGCTCGTTGTTGACCTGTGGCATCAGTACTATCCGTTTTTCAGAGTAGAAAGGGAAAAGCTGCTGACCGGAGGCTCATTCCTGTACTCATGGGAAAACGGCCTCGGAACAAATTTCCTTTCACTTATATCCTATTACGCAGCAAGTCCGCTGAACTGGCTGTCCATATTCTTTGACAAGGACCATGTCAGGGACGCCCTTACATTCATACTTATATTGAAAATAGGCTTCGCCGGAACCTTCTTCAGCGCATTTCTCAGCTACACATTCAAGCGCAAGGATATCTCCCTGTGCGTATTCTCGGTAATGTACGCTCTCTGCAGCTACACTCTCGGATACTACTGGAATGTAATGTGGTTCGATACAGTTGCACTCTTCCCGCTGGTAATGCTGGGAGTAGTTGCAATATGCCGTGAAGGAAAGTGGAAGACCTATACCTTTGCTCTGGCACTTTCACTTATAGCCAACTACTATGTGGGATATTTCACCTGCATATTTACGATATTCATGTTCGCATCAGCCTGGATAACCGAGTTTCACGGCTTCAGGAAATGGTTCCGCAGTCTCTGGATAATGGTGCGTTCATCCATACTTGCTATCGGTCTCGGAGGATTCATTTTGCTGCCGGCATATTACGGACTGCAGCTCACCTACAGTGTGAACAACGAATTTCCGGAGAAAACAGTATGGTATGAAAAGTGGGAGGACATATTCGCCAACACCATGTCCTATAATGAACCTACAAAGGTGGAAGGACTGCCCAATTTCGCCTGCGGAATGCTGGCAGTGCTGCTCATAGGAGTTTTCCTCTTCTCACGTGGCATAAAGATACGGGAGAAGGTCTCAGTAACGGCAATGCTCTGGATAATCGCCGTAAGCTGCAACATGAACAAGCTCAACTATATCTGGCACGGCTTCCACTTTACCAATCAGATACCCTACCGATTCGCATTTATATTCAGCTTTGTACTGGCGGCAGCTGCCTACAGAGCCTATGACATAATGCTCAGGAACGGCATAAAGGCATATCAGCTCATACTGATGATGATGGGACCGTTTGCAGTATTCTGGCTGGACCATCTCTCAAAGGGCAGCGATTTTGAAATAAATGGTGCAGTAAGAAGCTCACTTATAATAGTGATGGCCTTCTGGATGGTATTCCTTGCAGCAAAGGTTTTCCCCTTCAAGCGTCAGGCTTCAAGGAACAGATTCCTCAGCATTGCTCTGGCAGCCGCTGTTTTCAGCGAATTCGTCAGCAATGCACAGCTTGGTGTGAAAACGGTAAAGACCTCATCCTACACCGATTATCCCTCACATAATGTAGAGGTACAGTCCCTTCTGAGCCACATCTCAAATACTGATGATGAGCTCTTTTACAGAACGGAAATGACTTCCACATATACACTCAACGACAGTGCGCTCTACGGTTTCCGTGGACTTTCACAGTTCTCCTCCTCAGCAAATGTCTCTGTTACCACCTTCTGCAGAAGACTGGGACTCTATGCATCTGAGGCTGGAAACAGATACTATTACCGCACATCAACTCCTGTTGTAAATGCACTTTTCGGCATAAAATACCTTATAAAAAAAGGCGGGGAGCTCAACAGTGAAGAAGCTGTGATGGACCTGGAGGCAGATGCAGGTAATTCCTACCTCTACAAGAACAAATATCCGCTTTCTCTCGGATATATGGTCAACGAGGAGATCCTCGAAATGAAGGATACTGCCGGAGTAAATCCCTTCGAGTATCAGAACGATCTTGTAAAGCTTGCTACAGGCATGGAAGACCCGTTATTCACTGCTCAGCCGGTAGCTCTCGTAAAGTATAACAACATCGAGGTAACAAAGAACGGCTACGGAAACTATACCTTCAAGGTGCCTTCGGAAGATTCTTCCAGATCAAGTGCAAAATACAGCTTTGACGGAGCCGATGATTCAATACTCTACGGCTATGCCGATTCTCCCGGCGGAGCCTGTGATTCACTGACAATAACCTGCGGTGATGAGTCATCCGCTGCATCCTTTGAAACTGTCGACAGCGGAACTCTCATTGAGAGCTATCCCATCGTTTTCCCCATGGGAAATTCAAAGGACGGCACCACATCAAAGGTCGAGATATTCCCCAAGAACGATCGTACCTCCGGAAACTATAAGCTCATGATATATGCACTCAAAAAAGAGCGCTTCCAGAGAGCGTATGACATTCTGGCTGATGAGCAGCTGAAGATAACCAGCTTTGATGATACCCGTGTGGAAGGTGACATAACCGCTAAGAAAGACGGTATACTTCTCCTCTCTATCCCCTATGAGAAGGGCTGGAGCATTTATATCGACGGTGAAAAGGCTGAGACCTTCAAGGTCTGCGGAGCAATGACAGGAGTCAGAGTGAAGGAAGGCTCCCACAAGATAAAGCTGCGCTACGTTCCTGAGGGCTTCCCTCTGGGTACAGCGGCTTCAGCAGTAAGCCTTGTTCTTACAGGTTTTATTATCTGGTTTGAACACAGGAGAAAGAAAAAGCCTGTTCCGGCAGCAGCTCCTGCACCGGATCAGTCAGAAGAACCGCCTGAGGATACTCCCGCTAAGGAGCCCGAGATCCACAGAGGTGAAGTTTTCGATCAGAGCCGGGAGCTCCTGAATATCCTTAACGACTATCCGCCGGAGGAACAAAATGAGAAATCTGAAAGTAATGACAGCATACAGAGGGACTAAATACCATGGCTTCCAGCGGCAGGACAATGCTCTTGCCGTTCAGGAGGTATTGGAAAAACACGTCTCCAAGGTCCTGAATGAACCGGTAACTATCATCGGCTGCTCAAGGACCGATACAGGAGTTCACGCAAGCAGCTACTGCTTCAATGTCCATACCAGCAGCAATATAAACTGCCGGGGCTTTGTACGAGGAGTAAACGGTGAACTGCCTGAGGATATCTCCATACTGAGCTGCGAGGACGCTCCGGAGGATTTCCACGCAAGATATGACTGTGTTGGCAAGGAGTACATCTATAAAATGCACTGCAGCGAATCAAAGAACCCCTTCGCCACAGACCTGATGTACCATTACCGCCGTCCTTTTGATATAGAAAGAGTCAGAAAAGCCGCTCAGCACTTCGTAGGTGAACATGATTTCGCCTCCTTTTGTGCTGACTGTACAAACGTATCAACAACCGTCAGAACTATATATTCATTCAGAATAGAAAATAGTGGAGATTCAGTTACAATGCTTGTAAAAGGCAACGGTTTTCTGTATAATATGATTAGGATAATCGCAGGTACCCTTATCGACGTTAACGAGAAGAAGATCTCACCCGATGATATACCTGATATACTGCGGGCAAAAGACCGCCTTAAAGCCGGACGTACAGCCATGGCTCACGGTCTTTACCTGAACAGAGTGTTCTACTCAGAAGAAGAGATGCTGAGTGAATAATGGGAGATAAGTGTTAACAAAAGGAAAGGAGTCGTGAGTGTGCCGAATATGTATGACGCCGACGACATCGTCGACTTAAAAAACCGTAAAAAAAGAAAAAAACGGCTTATAAAATTCACAGTATTCCTGGTAGTAATCATATTGGCAGGAGTACTTTACGCTACAAGAGAAACATGGGTATCAAAGCTCAGAGGCATAGGCAAGCAGTACAAGACCATAGTCAACTCCGGTAAGCTGGCCGAGGGAAATTTCCCCATAGAAGTCAGCGGAGATTCTGACTATCAGCTGAGATATACTGTCAAAAGAATAATGGTCCAGAGCGATACCTACCTGTATATCTACGATACCGACGGTTCCCTGCTCAAGAAGAGACAGCACGTCTATTCCAATCCTATACTCAGGGTAGCCAACGGAAAAGCCCTCGTTTATGAAAACGGCGGAAACGAGTTTTCGGTGGAGGACGAGGATGAGGTATTCTACAGCAGAAGAATGCCGAATACTATTTATTTTGCAAGACTAAGCTCAGACGGTGTAACAGCTGTTGTCACAGGCTCTGAGAATTACGTCTGTGAGCTTACCGTCTACGGCAAAAAGGGCAATGTCATTTATGAGAGAAAATGTACCGAAATGATAACCGACCTCAGCTTCATAAGAAAGAGCGGAGGCTGTGTTCTCAGCTATATTGCCGCAGAAAACGGACATCTTGTTACAAATATTAAAGAAATAGACTTCAAGGATAAAAGCAGCGAGGTATGGTCATCACCGGGAATGAATACAGTCGGACTTGAAATATTCGGTTCGTCTGTAGGAACCTTTATCTATGGCACTGATGCCTGCGGATATGTCGATACAGACGGAGAGATAAGCTCTTTCTATCAGTATGACGGTGAGGCCGTTGCCGGAGCAAGTATAGGCGGAAGCTCCGCAGTGGTCATAAATAATGACGACCGAAGACATTATATCGCAGTCCTCTTCCCAAGTGAGGGAGAAGAGCCGCTGACTATCGAGCTCAGCTCAGCAGCAGTGGATGTATCTGTATTCAAGGGACTTGCGTACATAATGACACAGGATGAGATAGTCGCCTACGACTTCAGCGGAAATCTGAGATCAACCGCAGCTATTTCAGACTCGTATACAGGATTCGTCCGCAGCGACGACCACATATTCCTGAAAGGATATAATAAGATAGACCGCATCGACTACGATGCCGGAGATTGAGAAAAGGGAAATAAGGGACTTCAAAAAACGAAAGGAGGAAGGTACAGTCAGCAGGCATCTGACCTGTACCGCATATTATGGGAGAAGAATTTTGGTGGTTTTATGATGTTATTGCTGTCGCAGTAGTGGCAGTCAGCATTTTCATTTCAGCAAAGAAGGGACTTTTCAAAGCCGGACTTTCACTTACAGGCTATATCATTGCTTTTGCCCTCGCTCTGTCAATAAGCGGCACCTTAGCAGGAAAGCTATATAAGAGCAGCGTGAGAGTCAGCAATATAAAGGATCTGAAAAAATCAGTATATTCAGCAAAATTCCTCGAAAAGACCGCAGACTACATCGAATCACTGGGATACTCCAATATCGATGTCAAGGAGAATAAGCTCCATGATATATACACCAAAGATTCTAAGGGAAAATCATTTGATGAACAGATCTACAATTATGTAAATAATCAGAACGCAACTACAGTTGACAGGGAGAATCTCTTCTACGAGAAGCTCCATGAAGGCTATGCCGAGATAATATCCGGGATAATTTCCGATAATCTCAGCGATTACCCTGCGGAATATGCCGCAGATGTCATCAGAGAAAAGCCGTATACGACCGATGAGCTCATACCGCTCCTGCTGGATAACAGCGATATCGATAACGATACCAGCAAGGAGGCTGCCGAGTACATATGCGATCACTATATAGAAAAGCCCTACAGGACCCAGATACGTCTTGCAGCATTTCTTATAATCCTCGTATTGCTCATAGCACTTACAATATTCATACTTACAGCCGTAAAGTCAGATAATTTCAACGATCTCCATGTAGCATCAAATCTGCTCGGAGGAGTTATCGGCGCAGTCAAGGGAGTTATCCTGCTGACAGGTGTGGCCGCTATGATAAGACTTTACGTCGTGCTCGGAAGCGATAAAATGCTTTTCTTCAATCATAAAGCAATAGACAAATCATTTATTTTCAGATATATCTATTCTTTCATAACAGATAATTTCTAAGACAGGAGGTTACTCCACATGATAATGTGCAGCAGCTGCAAAAAAAGACCTGCCGTTGTATTCATAACATCCATGCAGGGCAACGAAAAGAAGAATGAGGGACTTTGTCTCTCATGTGCAAGAAAAAGAGACATCCCACAGGTGGCCGATTATATGAACCGCCTGGGAATAACTGATGAAGAGATAGACCAGCTCTCAGATCAGATGATGGGGATGCTGGACGGTGATGCCTTTGAAATGGGCGGCTCCGGAATAATGCCGGATTTCATCAGCAATATGTTCGGCATGAACGATAAGAGCGAAAACAGCGAAAGCTCAGACAGCTCTGATAAGGAAAGTCCCGCTCCCGGAAGTGAGCCGGATGAAGAGAGCGGAAAGAAATCCGGTCTCGGAAGCATATTCGGAAAGAGAAAGGAAAAGAAGCAGAAGGAACTGAAATTCCTCGGAAGCTACTGCACCAATCTCTCCCAGAAAGCCGCTGACGGCGAGCTTGACAATATCATAGGCCGTGACAAGGAAATTGCAAGAGTAATACAGATACTCTCCAGAAGAACAAAGAACAATCCCTGCCTTATCGGTGAACCCGGTGTCGGAAAGACTGCCATTGCCGAGGGTATCGCACAGCGTATAAATGAGGGAAATGTGCCCTTCAATCTTGCAGACAAGAAGCTCTATCTCCTGGACCTTACTGCTCTTGTTGCAGGTACTCAGTTCCGTGGACAGTTTGAAAGCCGTGTAAAGGGACTTGTCGATGAGGTAAAGCGTGAAGGCAATATCATCCTCTTTATTGACGAGGTACACAACCTTGTGGGCGCCGGAGACTCCGAGGGCTCCATGAATGCCGCAAATATCCTTAAGCCTGCCCTTTCAAGAGGAGAGGTACAAGTTATCGGTGCAACAACTTTCGGCGAATACAGAAAGTACATCGAAAAGGATTCAGCACTTGAAAGAAGATTCCAGCCCGTTACTGTGGCTGAGCCAACTATTGAGGATACAGTAAATGTGCTCCTTGGAATAAAGAAGCACTATGAGGACTACCATAAGGTACACATCTCAGACTACCTCATAAGAGCCTGTGCTGTACTCTCCGAGAGATATATCACAGACCGTTTCCTCCCTGATAAGGCCATAGACCTTATGGATGAAGGCTGTGCAAGAGCCTGCATCCGCTCACCTGAGATCGCTGAATACGCAAAGCTGAAAAAGGAGATAGAGGTCCTGGAGGGTATGGAGAAATCCATATCAGAGCAGCCTGAGCCCGATTATCAGGCATTGGCAGAGATAAAGGGAAAGCTCATCCATGCCCGTGAGGACGCCGCTCCCCTTAAGGAAAAAGCTGAGAGCGTTCAGGTAACAGAAGAGGATATCACAAAGGTCGTAGAGCTCTGGACCGGTATCCCTGCAAGCAAGATAGCTGAGACAGAATTCCTCAGGATAGCTAAACTGGAAGAATCTCTCAAAAAGAGAGTGCTCGGTCAGGATGAGGCAGTTGAGGTGCTTTCAAAGGCTATAAAGCGTACAAGAGTTCAGCTCAGCAAGCGCCGCAGACCTGCTTCCTTCATATTCGTAGGTCCTACCGGAGTCGGTAAGACAGAGCTGGTAAAGGCCCTGGCCGATGAGATGTTCAGCTCGCCTGACCCGCTTATCCGCCTTGATATGACGGAATATATGGAAAAGCACTCTGTGGCAAGAATGATAGGTTCGCCTCCCGGTTATGTCGGATATGACGAGGCAGGACAGCTCACCGAGAAAGTCCGCCGCAGACCCTACTCTGTCATTCTCTTCGACGAGATAGAAAAAGCTCACCCCGATGTTATGAATATCCTCATGCAGATACTTGATGAGGGTAAGGTCGATGATGCTCACGGCCGCACTGTTAACTTCGAGAACACAATAATCTGTATGACTTCAAATGCCGGCTCTACTGACAAGAGTGTTGGTGTCGGATTCAACAGAACAGAAAATGAGATATCCAAAGACAAGGCTATGAAGGGCCTGAGGGAATTCCTCCGCCCCGAATTCATCAGCCGTATCGACGAGATAGTTGTATTCAAGCCCCTTACAAAGGAAGACTTCGCAAGTATCGCCGCACTCATGCTTGATGAGATGAAGGAGCCTCTTGCTGAGAAGAACATCACACTGACCTACACCGATGCCTCACTAAGACTTATAGCCGAAAAATCCTTCGGCAAGCCATACGGCGCAAGAGATATCCGCAGAGTCATCCGTCAGGAGATCGAAGACAAGATCGCAGAGCTGATAATCGAAAAGGCCTCAGAGATAAGCGAGATCGGTGTCTCCACAAGAGGCGATTCTCTCGTAGTCAAGGGGAAGGAGAAAAAAGCAGAATGAAGCTGAAGATTATTTCTTTCGCCGCAGCACTTCTCATGGCTGCTCCGGCAGTATGCGGATGCAGTATGTTCAAGGACGACGAAAAGGAAGAGAATACCTTCGAGACAGATAATGCTCTTGATGAGGTCTTCGCAGATGTCCCGGACGCTGAGAGCGGCCCTCTGCTTAAGATACAGGATACTGAGGCTGAACCCGGCGGCATCGCAGAGGTCACAGTCTCTGTATCAAATGCAAAGGATAAATGGTGTCTCTGCGGCTTCCATATCGTATACGATGATGAACTCGACTGTATCAATGTCCGTGAGGGCGAGCCTGACGCAAAATATACGGCAGGTCCCGCCAGCTCCGAGGCTCCGCTGAGAGTTGCTATGGAGTGGTTCGGTACAAAGCCGAATGAGATGCTTGACCGTGACCTTGATGCGATCTTCTATACAGCTGCTTTCGCTGACGATTACGGCGGAGACGGAGATATAGCTACATTCTACATACAGATCCCGGAGGACGCTGAATCCGGTGATGAGTATGATGTCGATTTCTACTACTACAGCACCGATACCTTCAAGGGTATGGACGATGATCGCTCATTTGAAAAGTATGCCTTCTCCAACTGGGAGGGCGGAAAAATAACCGTTAAATAAATCAATAAACTGCCTGGCAAAGCTTTTATACAAAGCATAATGTCAGGCAGTCTTTTTTGTCTTATGCAGGATAGCTCTAAACTTTTCGCACAGTTTAATTGACAAAAAAAGCTTCTAACTCAGCTATTTCCCGAAAATATAAAAAATATATGGAAAAAACAGATTTTTCCGCTTTATTTTTTTCTCAGGATGTAGTATAATGTAAGGTGCAGTATTATGAGCAGACGCAGTTTGCTCATTAAGATAAATAATTATTTCTATGAGGTTTGACATGGCAAATAAATATTCACTTGGTATAGACGTAGGCTCCACTACCGTCAAGACCGTTATCACAGACGAGAGCGGAAGTATAATCTATTCAAAATATCAGCGTCACCTTTCAAGAGTAAAGGAGACAGTAACAGACCAACTCAATATCATACGAGGTGAATTCCCCGATGAGAGCTTCACTGTCTGTATAACCGGCTCAGCAGGTCTCGGACTTGCAGATTCTGCCGGTATCCCCTTCGTGCAGGAGGTACACGCTGCGTTTCTGGCCGTAAAGAAAAAACAGCCTGACGCTGACGCTGTTATCGAGCTGGGCGGAGAGGACGCTAAGATAATCTTCCTCACAGGCGGAGTTGAACAGCGTATGAACGGCTCATGTGCCGGCGGTACAGGTGCATTCATCGATCAGATGGCAACTCTTCTTGGCATTACTGCCGATGAGCTGGATGAGCTTTCACTCCATGCTCAGAAGGTCTACCCCATTGCTTCACGCTGCGGTGTATTCGCAAAATCCGATATACAGCCCCTGCTCAATCAGGGTGCAAGACGTGAGGATATCTCTGCAAGCATATTCCAGGCAGTTGTGGATCAGACTGTCTCCGGTCTTGCTCAGGGACGTACTATCGAGGGAAAAGTGCTTTTCCTCGGAGGTCCGCTCTTCTTCCTCAAGGGACTGAGAAAGGCTTTCGTAAAGACTCTCGGCCTTGACAGCGCCCATGCCGTATTCCCGGAGGAGGCTCCGGTATTCGTAGCATACGGCTGCTCCATATATGCTGCAACAGCAGAGGATTCCTATGATATCGATACTATCATAAATAAAATAACTACTGCAAAGGCCTCCGATGATATAGTTACCGGAGAACCGCTTTTCAGCTCTCAGACTGAGTATGACGAGTTCATTGACCGCCACAAGCAGTGTGACCTGGGATATGCAGATATCCGTACATATGAGGGCGATGCTTACCTCGGTATCGATGCCGGCTCTACCACTACAAAGCTGGTGCTCATCACCGATGACGGCCGCATACTCTATCACCATTACTCCTCCAACCAGGGACAGCCTCTTGATAAAATAGCTGACCAGGTGAGAAAGATCTATGAGACCATGAACCCTGCTATAACTATAAAGGGTTCAGCTGTTACCGGCTACGGTGAAGACCTTATAAAGGCCGGTCTCTCCATAGACCACGGCATAGTTGAGACTGTTGCCCACTTCAAGGCAGCTTCATATTTCTGCCCTGATGTTGACTTCATAATAGATATCGGTGGGCAGGACATCAAGTGCTTCCGCATAAAGAACCACAGCATTGACAGCATAATGCTCAACGAGGCCTGCTCCTCCGGCTGCGGCTCATTCATACAGACCTTCGCAATGGCTCTGGGCTACGATATAGCTGAATTCTCTCAGCTCGGCCTCTTCGCTCAGCACCCTGTTGACCTGGGCTCACGCTGTACAGTATTCATGAACAGCTCCGTAAAACAGGCTCAGAAGGACGGTGCAACTGTAGAGGATATCTCCGCAGGACTTTCCTCCTCTATAATCAAGAATGCCATATACAAGGTCATCCGTGCAAAATCTCCCGACGAGCTTGGAAAGAACATCGTTGTACAGGGCGGTACCTTCCTTAACGATGCCGTACTCCGCTCATTTGAAAAGGAGCTGGGCAGAAATGTTATCCGTCCGGCTATATCCGGCCTTATGGGAGCCTTCGGCTGCGCCCTCTATGCAAAGGAAAGAGCTGACGGTCAGCCCTCAAAGCTCATCCCGCTCTCAGACCTGGAGGGCTTCTCATACACCTCACGCTCCGCAAACTGCGGAGGCTGTACCGCTCACTGCCAACTGAACATCATCAGCTTCGGCAAGGGCAGACGCTTTATCTCAGGAAACCGCTGTGAAAAGGGCAGCGGCAGCCCTGTTAAGAATAAGATACCCAACCTCTACGAGTACAAATATGACAGCATACTCAATACTGTAAAGACCCACCAGCCCAGAAAATACCGTGGTGTTGTAGGACTTCCCCTTGCACTTGGATTCTACGAGCAGCTCCCGTTCTGGCATATGCTCTTTACAAGCCTGGGATTCCGTGTCATCACATCCGATGAGAGCTCAAGAGGTATGTACTACCTCGGACAGCACACTATCCCCTCGGATACAGTCTGCTATCCTGCAAAGCTCACCCACGGACACATCGAGAATCTCCTGGACAAGGGCGCTGACTTCATTTTCTATCCCTGCATGAGCTACAACCTGGATGAAGGCGGAAGCGATAATCACTTCAACTGCCCTGTTGTTGCATACTATCCGGAGCTCCTGCTGGCCAACAACCCCAGACTCAACAGTGAGAACTTTATCCACCCATACCTCGACCTTAACATCCGCAAGAATGTTATAAGAGTTATCGGTGAGGCACTGAAAAAGTACAATATCAAAGGGCGCATACCCGCCGCAGTTGACGCTGCATACGAAGCTCTGGAACGCTACCATGCAGATATTGCGGCCAAGGCCAAGGAAATTATCGAGCAGGCCCGTGCAGAGAAGTGCAAGATAATCGTACTTGCAGGCCGTCCCTACCATATCGACAAGGAGATAAACCACGGTATCCATAAGCTGATAACAAGCCTGGGAATGGCTGTTATCACTGAGGACAGCGTTGCTCATCTCGCCCGTACTCCTCATCTTGGAGTCCTCAACCAGTGGACCTATCATTCAAGACTTTACCGTGCAGCAGAATACGTTACCACTCAGCCCGATATGCAGCTGATACAGCTGGTATCCTTCGGCTGTGGTATCGACGCTGTGACCGGCGACGAGGTAAGAGCTATCCTTGAAAGCAAGGGCAAGCTCTATACCCAGCTCAAAATAGACGAAATAAACAATCTCGGCGCCGCAAGGATAAGACTTCGCAGCCTTGTGGCCGCTATCGAGCAGTAATGACTGCAACGGAGGTGCTCAAATGCCTGAATACGCAAAATTTACCGAGGATATGATAAAGACCCATACTATCCTCGTCCCCGATATGCTGCCTATCCATTTCAGACTTCTGGTGGCTATATTTGAGGCAGAAGGCTACAAAATGGAACTGCTCCGCAATGACAGCCGTGCAGTTGTAGATGAGGGACTGAAAAACGTCCACAACGATGCCTGCTATCCTGCACTGCTGGTAATAGGACAGTTTATGGACGCTCTCAACAGCGGCAAATATGACCCCGACAAGACTGCCCTCCTTATCACTCAGACCGGAGGCGGCTGCCGTGCTTCAAACTACATACATCTCCTGAGAAAGGCTGTTGACAAGAACTATCCTCAGGTACCTGTGGTTTCCCTGAATTTCAGTGGTCTTGAAAAGGACAGCGCTTTCCGTATATCACCCAAAAACTTCATAAAGCTGCTCCACGCAGTACTCTACGGAGACCTGCTGATGACCTGCTACAACAAGTGCAGAGCTTATGAGGTCAACAAGGGCGAATCAAAGAAAATGCTGGCAAAATGGGAGAACCGTATCGGCAATATCTTCCGCAAGGGCAGCAGGATGTACCTTAAAACAAAGAAGATATACCGTGATATCCTCAATGATTTCGGCTCAATAGAGCTCAGCGGCGAAAAGAAGATAAAGGTAGGCATAGTAGGCGAGATATACGTCAAGTACTCTCCCCTTGCAAACAATCACCTTGAGGACTTCCTCATATCTGAGGGCTGTGAGCCTGTAGTGCCGTCACTTATGGAGTTCGTCATGTACTGTGCTGCCGGTACCTTCCACGATGCAAAGATATATGACAACCCCACAAAGATGTCACTTGCTTACAAGGCCGGATATAAGCTTCTGTATGCCAAGCAGAAGGAGCTCATAAAGGCAATGAAGGAACAGGGCTCCTTCGAACCTCTCCACGACTTCGAGCACCTGCGTCACCTGGCTGACAAGTACATAAATCAGGGTGTCGTAATGGGAGAGGGCTGGCTCATACCTGCTGAAATGGCAGCTCTTGCACAGTCAGGAGTGGATAACATCATCTGCACTCAGCCCTTCGGATGCCTGCCGAATCATATCGTGGCAAAGGGTATGTCCAGAGCAATAAAGCAGGATAATCCCAATGCAAACATAGTTGCCATAGACTATGACCCCGGCGCTACAAGAGTTAATCAGGAGAACCGTATCAAGCTCATGCTTGCAAATGCGAGGATGGAACAATGATAAAGACCCGTAAAGGCGAGGTCATCGTCACCAACGAAAAGCAGAATGAGCTTCTCGGGAAGCTTTACGGCTCTGCCGGCGGAAGAATGGCACTTAAGCTCCTTACAAGGCCCTTTATTTCAAAAATAGCCGGAGCATTCATGGATTCTCCGCTGTCAATACCTCTGATAAAGCCGTTCATACGCAAAAACGGCATAGATATGTCAGAATACGAGAAAAAACGTTACTGGTCCTACAATGCTTTCTTCACAAGAAAGATAAAAAAGGAAATGCGTCCGGTAGATATGTCCGATGAGGCACTGATAAGTCCCTGTGATTCAAAGCTGACAGTCTACAGGATAGACAAAAACAGTATTTTCAGGATAAAGGGCTCACGCTACAGCCTAAGGGACCTGCTGAAGAACGATTTTCTCGCCCGCAGATATGAAGGCGGCCTCTGCATGATATTCCGCCTTGAGGTCAATGATTACCACCGCTACTGCTATATAGACAGCGGCATAAAGACAGAAAATACCCATATAAAGGGACAGCTCCACACAGTAAATCCCGTTGCGCTGAAACGCTACAATATCTATAAGCGCAACAGCCGTGAATATACCCTTATCCACACCTACAACTTCGGAGATGTTGTTCACATGGAAGTAGGCGCCATGATGGTGGGCAGGATATTCAATCTCCACGGCAGCGGAGGCATCTGCAAGGGAGTAGAGAAGGGAATGTTTGAATTCGGAGGCTCGACTATAGTCCTGCTCTTTGAAAAAGACAGAGTCATTCCCGACAAGGACATACTCCGTAATTCCGCAGAAAATATCGAAACTGTGGTTAAATACGGCGAAAGAATAGGAAGAGCACTATAAATAAACAGGAGGCACAAAAACATGAACAGCAACGACATAATCAATGAGATACTCTCATCGGTCAAGCAGCCGCTGTGGGGGATCTGGTACATAAGAGAAAAAATCGGTTCCGGCCCCTCTGCAACAGTATTCCGCGGAGAAGCAGTCCGCAGAAATCAGGCTGAATATTCAGCAATAAAAGTAGAACCCATTACTACAGGCGAACTCAGCTTCCGTGATCCTGCACAGAAACAGGCCTATCTTGATGCACGTTTCAATCAGGTCTCTCACGAAGCCACCATGCTTTACAAAATGAAGGACAGCCCTAATATCGTCACATTCAGGGATGAATACTACAGTGACCTGATGATAGGCGGCAAAAAGGAAGGCTATTTCTTCATAAGAAGAATGGAGCTCCTCGGCAATATCGCAGAGCTCATCTCCTCTCAGAGATTTTCATGCCGCGAGGAAAACGTCAGGGAGCTTGCTGCCGGCATAGGCGCCGGACTTGCTACCGCCCACGCTAACGGTATCCTCCACAGGGATATAGCTCCGTATAACTTCTACCACTCAAACGATAACAAATACAAGCTCGGCGGCTTCAACAGCTATGAGGATTCAGACTATGTAGGTCCTGATGACTATATGGCTCCGGAGATATACCGCCTCAGATCCGGAAGAGCAGAAAAGTATGACGCTCAGGCAGAGCTCTTCTCATTCGGTATGTGTCTTTATCAGATGATGAACGGCGGATACCTTCCCTTTGAGGGCAGCAATACTACCCGTGAGGCTGCTATAGACCGCCGTATGCTGGGCGCAGAGCTTCCTCCCCCGGCTGATGCTTCAAAGGAATTTGCCGCTATCATAATGAAAGCCTGCGCTGCTGACCCTGATGCAAGATATCAGTCCGTTGGACAGATGCTTGCTGATATAAACTCACTGAACAGGGCAGATCAGACTGATGATGTAAGATCAGCTCTCGGAAAAGACGCTTATAATGAAGACGACGCAGCTGCCCCTTATATCCCGGACTTCTCAGATGAGGAGGATCATGCATATACCCGTCCGCCAAGAAGCAACCCCAACAGGAAGCTGCTCATACTCCTCACTGCTGCGATAATCGCACTTCTTGCAGTTGCCGGAGTTGGCCTCATGTATGCCCTGAAAAATAAAAAGGACAGCGGCAGCAGTTCATCAGAAAGCTCATCTGTTACAACCGAAGCTGCCAGTGCCGCCGGGGAAACAACTCAGACCACTTCCGCTGAACCTGAGACTGAAGCTGTTACTACAACTACAACTACAACAGAAGCTGTCAAGGAACCGGAGGACTTCACCCTCAATAAGACAAGCCTTACACTTGCTGTAGGTGATACTGAAATGCCGATGATACTCAATTATCCTGAAGGCTGCTCAGAAAATGACGAAGTCTGGACATCCGACAATGACAAGGTTGCATCAGTTGATGAAATGGGCCTTGTAACCGCAGTAGGAGTCGGCGAGTGCAAGATAAAGATCTCCTCCTCAGAAGCACCGGATAAAAGCTCAACAATAAAAGTAACCGTAGTTGAAGAGGGTACAAGGATCATCGATCTCGCAGCTTCTCCTGCACCTGAAAAAGTGGATTATCCAGGACTTACATATATCGACGGAATACTTGTAGCCAACAAGACCTACAGTGTGCCGAGAGAATACAGCCCCGGACTTGATCCTCTGGCTGAGGAGCGCTTCAATGCTCTCCGTGATTCTGCTGCTAAGGACGGACTGAACCTCTGGATCTGTTCCGGATTCCGTGATTATGACCTCCAGAATCAGCTCTATGAGGGATATGCTGCCCAGGACGGCTACGAAAAAGCTGATACCTACTCAGCCCGCCCCGGCCACTCTGAACACCAGACCGGACTTGCAATGGATATAAATATGGCCGACAGCGCTTTTGCCGGTACTCCGGAAGCAATATGGCTGGAAGAGCACTGCTGGGAATTCGGATTCATCATCCGCTACCCTGCTGATAAGGTCGATATAACCGGCTATAAGTATGAACCCTGGCATCTGCGCTATGTCGGCGGAGAACTGGCCAAGGAGCTTACAGAAAAGGGTATCTGTCTTGAAGAATATCTGAAAATCGACTCAAAATATGCGGATTAAAACCATAGCTAACGGCAGACTTTTCGTCTGCCGTTTTTTTGCCCTGTTTTTTGAATTTTATTTCCGGAAATTACTGCAATTTGCTACATTTGAAAAAGCCTATTGACAACATTGTAAATACGTTGTAGAATATTACTTAGGGTTGTCATAAACCTCATAATATAGAGAAATTTTAAATGTGTGAACAAATAACGTAGACAAAAGATAAGGCAATTTACAAAGGGTGATAAGATGGTATTCAGCAGTTTGGAGTTTTTATTTATATTCCTGCCTGCTTTTATGTTGGTTTATGCGGTATCATCCGCTAAATATAAAAATCTGGTAATTTTTGCCGGCAGTGTCATTTTCTACAGTTTAGGAGTGAAAAAGCCGGTTTATATTTTTCTGTTTCTTCTGACACTGCTGTTCGATTTCATAATCGCACAGTTTATTGAAAGCTTCCGGCGAACGTCAAGGCTATGGCTTACAATAGGTGTCATTTTCAATTTCTGGTGGCTGATCTTCTTCAAATACTGGGGATTCGGCACAGAAAATATCAATTCGATCTTCCACGCCGGACTTACAGTAAAGGATATTATCCTTCCCATAGGCATCAGCTTCTATACCTTCCAGAATGTCTCATATCTTGCTGATGTATACCGTAAGAAGGCAAAAGCGGAAAAAAATCTTATAAATTACGGAGCATACATAAGTATGTTCCCGCAGCTTATTGCCGGTCCTATAGTTACCTATGAGAGCGTTGCCCAGCAGCTTCGCAAACGTACCCACAGCATTCGTCTTGTGGAAGAGGGCCTCAAGACCTTCACGATAGGCCTCGGATACAAGGTCCTTATCGCAAATCAGATAGGCGGTCTCTGGAGAGATATTACTGCTGTCGGCTACAACATAATCTCCCCAAGACTGGCATGGATGGGAATATTCGCCTATTCCTTCCAGCTATACTTCGATTTCTGCGGCTATTCGCTCATGGCTATAGGCCTCGGAAAGATAATGGGATTCGATCTCCCGAAGAACTTCGATCATCCGTATATGTCACTTACCATGACAGAATTCTGGCGCCGCTGGCATATGACCCTCGGCTCATGGTTCCGTGACTATGTATACATCCCCCTGGGCGGAAACCGCAGAGGCAAAAGAAGAATGATATTCAATACATTCTGCGTATGGCTGTTCACCGGCCTTTGGCACGGTGCAAGCTGGAACTTCGTCATCTGGGGACTGGTGCTCTTCGGCATTATCATGCTGGAGAAATTCTATATCGGCGATTTCCTCAATAAACACAAGCTTATCGGTCATGCTTATATGATACTCATCATACCGCTTACATGGCTGATATTCGCTGTGACTGACATGGATCTGATGAAGGAGTACTTCAGCCGCCTCCTCCCCTTTACACATAAGGCTGATTCAGTCCTCCGCAAGGATGACTATGTTAAATACTGGGATATATACAAGAAATACTTCATTGCAGGCGCTGTATTCTCAACAAGGCTGCCCGAAATGATCTATAAAAAGATAAAAGGCTCATTATTCGCCACACTGCTTCTGCTGGTGGTATTCTGGGCATCAGTATATTGTATGTATAAGGGAATGAACGACCCGTTCCTGTATTTCAGGTTCTGACAAAAGAGGAGATTATAATGAATAAATTCAAACAGTGCACATATACAGTTATCCTTCTGCTCACCTGTATAGTCGCTTCACCTATGATATTCAAGCAGATCTGGACTTCAAGCGCAGAGAAAAAGAAGGAAACTCCAAAGAAAACCGTAGAGCTCGACCTTAATCAGAACGGTGCAGAGCTTCCCACTGAAGCAGGACAGGCTCCCCCGGAACAGCCTGCGGCACCGGATACTCTTGCTACAACTCTTCCGGTAATGACTGTTACAGATATCAACGGCTCTGTGACTGAGATAACCACAACGACTACCGCTGCTGCACCAGCTCAGCCGGAAGTCAACTTCGTCAAGTCGGATTTCTCCTACTTTGATGACGCTCTGTTCATAGGAGATTCCCGTACTGTGGGCATACAGGACTGGGGCTCACTCGGCAATGCCGACTTCTTCTGCAACGTGGGACTAAACACGCAGACCGCCAGCTCTTCATCTGTTGACGGAGAGCTCTCATCAATGCTCAACAGCAACAACTACGGCAAGGTCTACATCATGCTGGGTATAAATGAGGTGGGCAACGACTTCAGCGGCACGTTCAACAATTATAAAAAGCTGGTTGAAAACGTCCGTGCCAAGGCTCCGAATGCTATTATTTATTTGCAGGCCAACCTCCATGTTGCTTCCTTCGCAGAGGACGGCAGCATAAACAACGACAGGATCAATACCCTCAACAGTATGATACAGTCGCTGGCCGACAACAAGAACATCTATTACCTCGATATAAACCCCGTTTTCGATGATGACTACGGCTGTCTCCGTGAAGACTGTACGGAGGACGGCGTTCATGTATTCGGTGTTTACTATCCGTCATGGTGCGACTGGTACGCTCTCCATACTATACAGAAACAGCCTACCGCTCCGCTACAGCCTTTAACTGAGGCTCAGCCTGAGGAAGACCAATAAGAATACCGCTGCCGCTCTTTATCGGGCGGCAGTTTTGTTTCGTTGACAAGCACGGCAACGAATGATATAATTGACTAAACTTCAAAATACAGAGGATATAGAGATGAAAGCAGAGAATATAGTCAGGAAACGCAGAATGATCGCAGCACTGGTCACACTTTTTTCAACAGCCTGCATAATTATTTCAATTTTATTCATAACGCTCCTTTCGCCTGACAGAAAAAATGGTCAGGAAAGCGCTGTACATAGCAGCACACACATTGATACTACTAATAAAGGCTCAAAAATACAAGCCGGTTCCCATATTTTCTTCGGCACATATGAGCAGGACAATGACGCTTCAAACGGAAAAGAAGACATAGAATGGCTCGTTCTTGCCAATGAAGGCGACAAAGCTCTTCTGATAAGCCAATACGGACTTGATGACAAGCCATATGCAGATAATCTGAACGATACCCTATGGGAAACCTGCTCGCTGCGCAAATGGCTTAATGAAGATTTCATTGACATCGCCTTTTCTCCGGAAGAACAGAGCAGAATAATCAGTTCTGCCGTAACAGCAGACAAGAATCCGAAATACAGTACATCTCCCGGAAATGATACAACAGATAAAGTTTTTCTTCTGAGCATATCTGAGGTCGAAAAATATTTCAGTTCCTACAGCGACCGCCCATGTCATGGAACGGCTTACTGTCACGCTCAGGGCACGATAAAATCCAACATCACCGGATATTGCTGGTGGTGGCTGCGGACACCTGGCGACACACCTATCTACGCCGTGGTTATTGAGGATGACGGTACATTGGAACTGTGCGGAGACCGTGTGACCCTCGGAGGCCAGGCTGTACGTCCTGCTATGTGGATAGATACAAAGGACTTATAAGGCTGGCGGATATTCCTTGATCCAGAACAGACGAATGAAAAATATACCCCCTTTCTCCTTCAATGGTACTTGACAATTTTAATAAGATAGCGTAAAATATAAGAGAAATCATAAATTACCGAAATGAGGTCAAAAATATGAAGAACAATGAAAAAGTAATGGACAAGATCGTAGACCTTTGTAAATCAAAGGGCTTTGTATACCCCGGCTCCGAGATCTACGGAGGTCTTGCAAATACATGGGACTACGGCCCGCTGGGTGTTGAGCTCAAGAACAACATCAAGAAGGCATGGCTCAAGAAGTTCGTTCAGGAGAACAAGTACAACGTAGGACTTGACTCCGCTATACTGATGAATCCCCAGACATGGGTGGCTTCCGGACATATCGGCGGCTTCTCAGATCCTCTCATGGACTGTAAGGAGTGTAAGACACGTCACCGTGCAGACAACCTTATCGAGGACTTCGACGGCACTAACGTTGCAGGCTGGTCCAACGAGCAGATGATGGACTACATCAAGGAGCACAATATCACCTGCCCTAACTGCGGCAAGCAGAACTTCACTGATATCCGTCAGTTCAACCTTATGTTCAAGACATTCCAGGGCGTTACTGAGGACAGCAAGTCTGAGCTCTACCTCCGTCCGGAGACAGCTCAGGGTATTTTCGTAAACTTCGCAAACATCCAGAGAACTACCCGTAAGAAGGTACCCTTCGGTGTTGCACAGGTAGGTAAGTCCTTCCGTAACGAGATAACTCCCGGAAACTTCATTTTCCGTGTCCGTGAGTTCGAGCAGATGGAGCTTGAATTCTTCTGCAAGCCCGGTACAGACCTTGAGTGGTTCGACTACTGGAGAAGCTACTGCAAGAACTTCCTTCTCAGTCTCGGCCTTAAGGAGGAGAACCTCCGTCTCCGTGACCACGATAAGGAGGAGCTCTGCTTCTACTCAAAGGCAACTACAGACTTTGAATACCTCTTCCCATTCGGCTGGGGCGAGCTCTGGGGCGTAGCAGACAGAACTGACTACGACCTTACACAGCACATCAACACCAGCGGTAAGTCTCTGGAGTACTTCGATCCTGAGACAAACGAGAAGTACATCCCCTATGTTATCGAGCCTTCCCTCGGTGTTGAGAGACTCTTCCTCTCTATCGTTACAGAGGCTTATGACGAAGAGGAGATCATCTCCACAGACAAGAACGGCAACGAGAAGAAGGATGTCCGCACAGTTATGCGCTTCCATCCTGCTCTTGCACCATACAAGTGTGCAGTTCTCCCTCTTGTAAAGAAGCTCTCACCAAAGGCTGAGGAGATCTACGATATGCTCTCCAAGAAGTTTATGGTTGACTTCGATGAGGCTGGTACTATCGGTAAGAGATACCGCCGTGAGGACGAGATCGGTACTCCCTTCTGCATCACTGTTGACTTCGACACTATCGAAAAGGACAACTGCGTAACTGTCCGTGACCGTGACACAATGCAGCAGGAGCGTATCGCTGTTGACGAGCTTGAAGCATATCTTGAATCAAAGATGGCATTCTGAAAAGCGCCGGTCAGACCGGTAAAGAAATAAAAATCATCAGTCCGGATAGCTATTCGCTATCCGGACTGTTTTGTGTTAAGACTCCGGGCTGCAATTTCCTGGCGCTTTCGGTGCTTAAAAAAAACGAAAAATGATCCTCCGCAGTTTTTTGAATCTGCGAAGGATTTTTTAATAAATCATGTCCTACTCCACCCTTCTTTTCCGAGAATATATAATGACGGTACTCTTCACACCGTACCACCTACAGAATGTTGAAAAGGAGCAAACATTATGAAAAAAACTATTATTATCTCAATACTTGCAGGACTTACACTTATGGCAGCAAGCTGCGGCAAGAGCATCGAATCATCAGAAAAAAACAATACCCCAGTCTCAGCAGCTTCTCCCGTTATACTGAACGCTGAAAATGAAGCAGATAACAGCTCATCATCTGAAAATGATGAACTGAAAACTACCGCTATCGCTCTCACAGACGCTTATGGAGTTATCGATAAAGATATATTGGGAGGCGGCCTCCAGACTGACGATAAAAGCGTGATCGAATTCGAGGCGCCGGCTCCCTATAGCGGCCAGATCACTCTGACAAAAGTATGCGACGAGCGTTTCAAGGATACAGATGAACTCAGGGATTATTACTTCTCGACTATATTCACAGGCAATGAGGAATACCTCTTCGGAGGCTATTTTGACAAGGAAAGCTTCCCGGAAGGCAGCGTTCTGCCATTTGAGCTTTCACAGCTGAGATATATGATGTACGACGGACAGCTTTATGTAAACAAGGACAACCTTGCCGGTACAGATTTTTACAGCTGGATAGATGAGATCAGCATCGAAAAGATCTCAGATACAGAATTCACAGCCACAAGAAAATATACTACAGACATCGGAAGAGTCAAGGCAATGGAGTTCGATATAAAGCTTATCGACAGCTCCTGGATAATTAATAACGTCAGATCAATAAATATATAATTTACCAATGCCCTGTCACTCATGAGTGACAGGGCATTTCCTATATAAACAAAAACTCTGACAAATGTGATAGTTTGGTAAAACTTTATCAGGCAGACACCTAAAGCACTTTACAATTGTAAGCCTTTTATGGTATAATAATAAAGTACGCAAAAAATCACATCATCAGAAAGAAGTGTTTCATATGACTAAGATCACAATTTTCTCCGGATTCCTCGGAGCCGGAAAAACAACCCTCATAAAGAAGCTTATCGCTGAGGGATATAAGGGCGAGAAGCTTGTTCTCATTGAGAATGAATTCGGCGATATCGGTATCGACGGCGGATTTCTTCAGGACGCAGGTGTTGAGATCACAGAAATGAACTCAGGCTGTATCTGCTGTTCACTGGTGGGAGACTTCGGCAAGGCTCTTGAAAAGGTACTGGCAGACTATGCTCCGGACCGCATCCTTATCGAGCCCTCAGGCGTAGGCAAGCTCAGCGACGTTATCCGTGCTGTTCAGAATATAGACGCTCACGATGTTCAGCTCGACGGCTTTACTACTATCGTAGACGCAAAGAAGTGCAAGATGTATCAGAAGAACTTCGGTGAGTTTTTCAACAATCAGATCACATATGCAAGCTGTATCATACTCAGCCATACAGCTGGCCTTTCAACTGAAAAGATAGACGAGGTAATAACTCGCCTCAAGGAGCTCAATCCCGTTGCTCCTATCGTTACAACTGAGTGGGATCAGCTCACAGGTCAGCAGCTTGTTGACGCTATGACTCAGAAGAACACTCTCGATGATGAGCTGAAGGCTCTTCTTGAAGAGGCTGAGCATGAGCATCATCACCACCATGACCATGATGAGGACGAGCACGAACATCATCATCACCACGACCATGATGATGAGGACGAGCATGAACATCATCACCACCACGACCATGATGACGAGGACGAGCATGAACATCATCACCACCACGACCATGATGATGAGGACGAGCATGAACATCATCACCACCATGACCACGGTCCGGACTGCACCTGCGGCTGCCACGATCACGATCATCATCACCACCACCATGCTGATGAAGTATTTACAAGCTGGGGCGTTGAGACTCCTGAAAGCTACTCTGCTGAGGAGATAACTTCCGCACTTGAAGCCCTCGGAAACGAAGAGAAGTACGGCATGATACTCAGAGCAAAGGGCATAGTTGCCGGCAAGGACGGTCAGTGGATCCACTTTGACTACGTTCCCGGAGTACCGGATGTCCGCACAGGCAGTGCAGGAACTATCGGCAGACTCTGCGTTATAGGCTCCAAGATCAAAGAGGACGCAATTGCTGAGCTGTTCCACGCTTCAAAATAATGAAGGGAGTGTTCTGAATGCCCGATATGCAGAATGAAGTTCCGGTATACCTGTTTCTGGGATTTTTAGAGGCCGGAAAGACAAAATTCATACAGGAAACTATGGAGGACAAGCGCTTCAATAACGGTGAGCGCACTCTTCTCCTTACCTGTGAGGAAGGTATCGAGGAATTCGATATTTCAAAATATCCCTGCAAGGCCGTTGAGATACGCTCTATCGAATCAAAGGACGACCTTAATGAGGCAAATCTGGCAAGACTTGTAAGCGAAACAAAGGCAGACCGTGTGGTTCTTGAATACAACGGTATGTGGCTGGTCAATGACCTCTTTGAGGCAATGCCTGACGGCTGGATGATAGCACAGGTAATGTTTTTCGCAGATGCCTCCACCTTCAAGAACTACAACAGCAACATGAGAAGTCTTGTTGTGGATAAGCTCAATATATGCGAGCTGGCCGTATTCAACCGTATGGAGAGGACCTATGACCCACAGGAATTCCACAAGATAGTCCGTGGAGTAAGCCGCCGTGCAGATATTGCATATGAGTACACTGACGGCGCAGTTGCCTACGACGATATCGAGGATCCCCTTCCCTTCGATGTAGAATCAGATAACATCGTCATTGAGGACGGAGATTACGCTCTTTTCTACCGTGATATCATGGAAGAACCCAAAAAGTACGACGGAAAGACCGTTACCTTCAAGGGTATGGCCGCAAGGAATCCTAAGTTCCCGAAAAACACCTTTGCAATGGGAAGAAAGGTCATGACCTGCTGTGTTGAGGATATACAGTACTGCTGGTTCGTTACAGAGGCCGAGAATGAATCTCAGGTAATGGAGAACGGCTGGTATATTATCAAGGCAAAAATAAGAGTTCAGAAGCATAAGTTCTACAAGGGCAGAGGCCCTGTGCTTCTGCCGGAAGCTATCACAAAGTCAGCCCCTCCTGAGAAGGAAGTCGCAACATTCTATTAATTAAAGACTAAGCAGCCATAGAGAAGCATTGTCCGCCTCTATGGCTGTTTTTTGCTGTATACCATCAGCTCTCAGGCCGTAAAAAATCTTTTTTGTACTGCTGCTGTATAAATTCTGAAAAATTCCTTGACAAAGTCCATTGGATATGGTATAATATTCAGAGAGCAAAAGACTGCTCGACCGGACTTACCAGAAGGAAATTCCGAAATATAGATGTGTGGGCCCTGTGCAACAAGACCCCGTGAACCATGTCAGGCGGGAGACCGAGCAGCATTAAGCGGTGCGTGTTGTGTGCCGCAGCAAGCCTGCACATCTATGTTCCGGAATTTTTTATTTAGGGAGGCGATCATTATGACGTTCCTTACAATGCTTGGCATGAGAGCTAAAAGAGTTCTGCTCTGCCTTATCCGTTCACTGCCTAAGGCACTTTCAGTTATGTCCCTGTTTATAATAGGGATGGTGGGATACTATGCCCTTATAACAAAAGAGGAGAGTATTCCTATTACTGAAATAAGTGTGCCTATTTATGTCACATTCATAGTTGCATGGGCTGTTTTCTTCTCAGCAGAGCTGATGAAGTACTCCTCTTCCCATTTTTTCCACCGCTATGACGAGGACCTTATAGGCAAAGCATTCACCGGACTGAATAAAAAATCCCTTCTCTTCGAGGACGGCCTCGACCTTTTCCATAAGGGACATTTCCGCAGCGCTCTTGAGTACTTCACTGACGCAGGAGATGACAGATTTGCCCTTTCTCAGGAGGAAAAAGGTGTTCTTGAATTCTACAGAGGACGCTGCTACAATATCCTCGGCACCTATCCGAATGCAATAATCTGCTATGATAATGCCGCTGCCGCAGGATTCAGCACTCCCGTACTTCCCCTTTTCACAGCAAGATGCTGTATCGGAAACGGCGATATCGAAAGAGCTAAAAAGATATACGGCGACCTGCTCGATACCGATTACGAGCACGGATACCTTATCCGCACAGAATTCGGAAAGCTCTACCTGAAGCTGAATGACGGCGAAAATGCTCTGAAATGGTTCCAGGAAGCCATAGAGCGCCACGAGAACTATGCCGATGCTCTCGGCGGAGCAGCTATCGCTCAGAATATGCTCCATAACTTCAAGGCCGGAGAAGAGCTGTATCGTGCCGCCCTTCTGAATAATATCAGCGACCCCGTAAATTATTCCAATTACTATAAAGAGATACAGGCAGCAGCTCTGCTTGAAACTCACACCGACGCCAAGGCCTGAATACCTGCGCCGGACTATCCCAGCAAAGGAGGTTTTTCCTGTGTATAAGGCCCTGTACCGCAAATGGAGACCTATGACATTTGATGATGTCATCTCCCAGCAGCAGACCACTGATACTCTCAAAAAGCAGATAATCAGCGGTAAAACTGCCCATGCGTATCTGTTTACAGGCTCCCGTGGAACCGGTAAGACCACCTGTGCAAGAATACTCGCCAAGGCTGTGAACTGCCGCAATATGAAGGACGGAAATCCCTGCCTTGAATGTGATATCTGCCGTGATGCCGACTCCGACGCACTTACAGATATAATCGAGATAGATGCCGCTTCAAACAACGGTGTTGACGATATCCGTGATCTCCGTGACGGAGCTGTTTATACTCCTGAGCGTGGAAAATATAAAATATATATCATCGACGAGGTGCATATGCTCTCCCAGAGCGCCTTCAATGCACTCCTGAAAATAATGGAGGAGCCGCCGGAGTATGTGAAGTTTATCCTCGCCACCACTGAGATACACAAGGTCCCTGCCACCATAACCTCCCGCTGTCAGCGATACGACTTCCGCCGCATCAAGCCGGAGGATATTGCTGCCAGACTTAAATATATAGCCTCTCAGGAGGAGATCGGTCTGACCGATGACGGTGCCGCTCTTATCGCAAAGCTGGCTGACGGTGGTATGCGTGATGCAGTTTCCCTGCTGGATCAGTGTTCAGCAGTATCAGAACAGATAGATGCGGAAACCGTCTCACAGACAGCAGGCATCGCCGGCCGTGACTACCTCTACAAGCTGCTTGGCGCTATAGCAGAAAAAAATATACCGGAGGCACTTTCCATTACCGGCAGCCTCTACGATATGTCAAAGGACCTGACAAGGCTCTGTGAGGAGCTGATTGCTCAGCTCAGAAATATAATGCTGCTGAAGGCCTCGCCCAGTAATGCAGAGCAGCTCATAATATGCCTGCCGGACGAGATGGAACAGCTCAAAAAACTTGCAGAGAGCTCTGAGCTGGAAAACATCCTGAGGTATCTCACTGAATTGCAGGAGTGCCGTGAGCGTATGCAGAGAGCTATGAACAAGCGTGTCGAGTTTGAAATGGCACTGATAAAACTCTGCGGAGATCCGGGCAATTCCCCTGCAGCTATTGACAATTCTGAAATTTATGATAAAATAAAACAGTTGGAGAATAAAATCAACTCCGCTCCGAGGACTGCCCCATCAGCTGGACAGGCTCCTCAGCAGCCGGAAGTGCTTGAAGCAAAGTCTCCGGCAGAAGATGAACCAAGACCGAATATCGACATAAAAAAGCTTAAACCAGAGGATATCAAGCCCTGCGAACGCTGGGACGATGTGCTGGAGGAATTCAAGAAGGTAAATCCTGCTGTTGCAGGAAGTCTCGACGGCTCCATTGCCGGTATAGCGGGAAATGTGATCTTCATAACCTCAAAAAACCGCTTCTTTATGAATCTTTTCAAGGTCAAGGAAAACGCTCTTTCTCTTGGCATGGCCATTAGCAATGTGCTCGGCCAGCGCTTCGTGATAAGAGCCCGCTGCGCCACATCTGTGGAAGAACAGAAGAATATGGCGGATCAGCTCATTCAAAAAGCAATTAACAGCAGTATAGAAACAGCTGTTGATAATAATATGTAAATAATCAAATTTATTTTAAAGGAGAATTTCTAATGAAAGCAAGAATACCCAGAAATGTGGGCGGCGGCGCTCAGAATATGAACCAGATGATAAAGCAGGCTCAGAAAATGCAGGATCAGATCACTGAGCTTCAGGAGGATATCGAGGAGAGAGAGTTCTCCGCTACAGCAGGCGGCGGCGCAGTTGAAGTAACTGTTTCCGGTAAGAAGACTATCAAGTCCCTCACTATCAAGCCTGAGGTCGTTGACCCCGAGGATATCGATATGCTCCAGGATCTTATCATCAGCGCTGTTAACGAGGCTGTAAACAACGTTGAGGCTACAACTGAGTCCGAAATGAGCAAGATCACAGGAGGAGTTTCCCTCCCCGGCCTTTTCTAAGAGATAATGGCAGATCATAATGCTCTTCCGCTGGTGATACTTGCGGAAAAGTTTGCTTCCCTTCCGGGAATAGGCATGAAATCCGCTCAGAGACTGGCCTACCATGTAATGTCCATGGACGAAGCCTCTGTTGAGGACTTTGCCAATGCTCTCATCAGTGCAAAGAAAAATGTTCACTGCTGCAAATGCTGCCAGAATCTTACTGAACGCGAGGTCTGTCCCATATGCAGTGATGACGACAGAGACAAAAGCGTTATCTGTGTGGTGGAAAGTCCGAAGGATGTTACCGCTTTCGAGCGCACAAGAGAGTACAACGGTGTTTACCATGTGCTCCACGGACTCCTCTCACCTATGGACGGTATTACTCCCGATAAGCTCAGAGTAAAGGAGCTTCTCTCCCGTATAGCTGAGGGCGGTGTGGAGGAAGTCATAATGGCTACCAACCCGACCGTCGAGGGTGATGCTACTGCTATGTATATAGCAGGTCTGCTGAAGCCGATGGGAATAAAAGTCTCTCGTCTGGCATTCGGTCTCCCTGTGGGAGGCATCCTTGAATACGCCGATGAAGTCACTCTTTTCAAGGCACTGGAAAACAGAAATGATATGTAAAAACAGCTCCCGGAGTTTTTGTGCTCCGGGAGTTTTTTGGCTGTTTACAGGGATGTAAAAGAGTTTTGACATCCCTTTTCTGCTCTTTGTAAAGGACTTTTGATAGACATTTCCGCTAAGCTGTGGTACCATAGCCTCAGTGAAGGACGCCGGCAGTCTTCACTTGAAATCAACGCGGAAATGTGATACAATGTTATTGCATTTCCTACTAAAACAAACTGGAGGTACACTATGGAACTTAGCGGACAGATAAAAAAATACCGGGGCGAAAAGGGATGGAATCAGGAGGCTCTTGCAGAAAAAGCCTACGTCAGCCGTCAGACAGTCTCCAACTGGGAGAACGGAAAAAGCTACCCCGATGTTCACAGCCTGCTGATACTGAGCGGCCTGTTCGGTGTATCTCTGGACGAACTTGTAAAAGGAGATGTTCAGACTATGAAAGAGGAAATCAAAAAAGACGATATCAACAAGTTCAGGAAATGGTCCTGGATATACACAGTAATGTTTATCTTTATGATACTCATTCCCTTCCCACTGATAAAATTTCTCGGCTGGACAGGAATAATAATATTTGCTGTATACACCGCACTGACCCTTGCTGTGGCTTTCAAAGTGGAAAAGCTGAAAAAGCAGGATAACATCCGCACCTACAAGGAGATATCCGCCTATCTGGAGGGACGTTCCCTGGACAGCGCAGAAAAGGCTGAGGAGGCCGCAAAGGCTCCCTACCAGCAGGCTCTCCTGGCAATAGGCTCCGGAGCTCTGGCCTTCACTGTCATGGCTCTGCTGACACACTTCTTCGGATAATATGAAAAGGACCGCTGTATGCGGTCCTTTAAGCTTATCATAAAGCCAGATATAACATGGGAGCGATAAGTGTTCGTCAGGATCAAATTAGGTTTCCGTCACGAATACTTAAACTGGCTATTGCCTACAAACTCGCAGACCAGAGAATCAGAAGGCAGGAGCTTGCTGTCAACAGGCTCCATATTCTCCAGCACCTCAAGGGTCTCAGCGATCTCCGGTATATCAGCCATCTCACGCAGCTGACCTATGAGCGGATCACGATAAACGCTTAGCTCATATGCCATAAATGTGTCCACATCGTAGTCAGAGCGATCCTTATAGGGCATGATATACTTGTTCTCACCGGATTCAACGCTGTGGAACATATTCATAGTCTCCTGAAGCGAACGCTTACGGAACTTCTTATCCCTTATCATCCGGCGGAGAAGCCTTACTCTTGAAGGATGCAGCACGGTATTGCCGTCAGTGACACGGGTACGGACACTGACATAAATCTTGCTTATCTTGGAATCCGGAACGGTTATTACCTGTGGATTAAGGGCATGGATACCCTCAAATATAACAAGTTCCCCGGGGCGGCGCTTGAAGCGTTTACCCGGCTCACGGGAAGAGCTCTTGAAGTTATACTTTGGTATCTCCACCTCTTCACAAGCACTCATTGCCTCTATCTGTGCACTGAGAAGCTGGCTGTCCATTCTGAGAGGGGATTCAAGATCCATTTTGCCCAGTGCGGCAAGCTCCTTCTCCTCTTCAGAAAGCGGGCAGAAATAATTATCCATTGAAAGGGTGTGGGTCTCATGACCCAGATCGTCAAGCATTTTCTCGATCATCATTGCAGTTGTTGTCTTGCCGGAGCCTGAAGGACCTGCAAGAAGAATTACCGGTTTTTCCTCACGCTGTGAGATTATATCGTCTACTATCTGCTTAAGGCGGTAAAAATAATCCATATTCGTGTTTTCTATATACTCTTTCGGGGAATTCTTTATCCCTTCATTGATTCTCTCTACTTCTATGTTCATCAACTGTTCTCCCTGTAGTTAATTAGAGCACCTCTGCTCATACAATAGTTATATCATAAAAGCGCAAGCGTTATGATATAATCGCCCGATATGCAGGGAGCAGATCTCTGATCTGCGTATCTGCAAGGGCATTTGAATAAATATATAATGAATGCTTCTGCATTCATTATATCATAAAAGCGTAAGCGTTATGATATAATCGCCCGATTGCAGGGAGCAGATCTCTGATCTGCGTATCTGCAAGGGCATTTAAATAAATATATAATGAATGCTTCTGCATTCATTATATCATATTTTTGATGATTTTTCAATAATTATTTGTGGACTTTTCAGAGAAAATATGATATAATTATTGTATGATATGATAAATCACACAATTTCTATCATATAATATAAATGTTCCCGGAGGCGGATATTATGAAAATGACTTTTATCGGCGCAACACATGAAGTAACAGGAAGCTGTACCTATGTGGAGGCCTGCGGAAAGAAATTCCTTGTTGACTTCGGTATGCAGCAGGGAGAGGATATATTCGAGAATGTGCAGATACCTGTATCTCCCTCAGATATAGACTTTGTGCTGCTGACTCATGCCCACATCGATCACTCAGGACTGCTCCCTCTGCTTTATGCAGGCGGATTCCAGGGCGAGATACACGCTACGGAGGCCACTGCAAACCTTTGCAGCGTAATGCTCCGTGACAGCGCCCACATACAGGAATTTGAAGCAGAATGGCGAAGCAGAAAGGCAAGACGTAAGGGTGAGGAAGACTATGAGCCCCTCTATACTATGAACGACGCTCTCGGAGCTATCGCTCTTTTCGTCCCGCACAAATATGAAACTCCGTTTGATATAAGCGAGGGTATAAATGTCTCCTTCAGGGATGCAGGACACCTTCTCGGCTCATCAAGTATAATCCTGACACTCACTGAGGACGGAACAACACGAAAAATCGTATTCTCCGGCGACATCGGAAATACTGAGCAGCCCCTTATCCGTGACCCTCAGTATGTGGATTCAGCCGACTATGTTGTTATCGAATCCACTTACGGAAACCGTTTGCATGAGAGGCCGACTGACTATGTTACCGCTTTGGCAGAGGTGCTCCAGAAGACATTTGACAGAGGCGGCAGTGTCATCATCCCCTCATTTGCTGTTGGAAGAACGCAGGAAATGCTCTATTTCATAAGACATATAAAAGAAGAGGGACTCGTAAAGGGACATGATGATTTCCCCGTATATGTGGACAGCCCTCTCGCAAATGAAGCAACTGACATCTTCATAAGCAACCGTGAGAGCTGCTATGATGAGGAGGCTCTCTCATTTGTGCGCAGAGGCATCAATCCTATTGCCTTCGAGGGACTTATCCGCACTGTTTCCAGCGACGATTCAAGAGCCATAAACAGCGATTCACGCTGCAAGGTCATCATATCAGCAAGCGGTATGTGTGAGGCAGGACGTATAAAGCATCATCTCAAGCATAATCTGTGGAAAAAGGAGAACACCATCCTCTTTGTAGGCTATCAGGCCGGAAATACCCTGGGCAGAAGCCTTATTGACGGCGCCCGCAAGGTAAAGCTCTTCGGTGAGACTGTCAATGTAGCCGCAGAGATAAAACAGCTCCCCGGAGTAAGCGGTCATGCAGATATGAACGGACTTCTTGCCTGGGCAGAAGCAGTAAAGGGCGTAAAGAAATTCTTCGTCAATCACGGTGAAGCAAGCTCCGCAGAGAGCTTTGCCCAGATACTCCGTGAAAAGCTTGGCACAGAAGCCTATGCTCCATACAGCGGTGCCGAATTCGATATCGGCGAGGGAGTTATAACTATTGACGCTCAGCCTGTACCGATACCCAAGAAGAAGAATTCAGCAAATATGAACGCAAACTATATTGAACTTTCCGCTGCTGCAGAGCGCCTCAGCCAGCTCATAAAAATATCCGACGGCAGGGCTAATGCTGATATGCGCAAGCTGACTGACGCTATCAATGCTCTCTGCGATGAATGGCAGCTCTGAGCTGAAATCCCCTGATTTAGGAGGCTTTTTGATTGAACAGAGATAAAATCATTATACGCACCAGCATCATAGGAATAGTCACCAATGTATTATTATCAGGATTCAAGGCATTTGTGGGACTGCTCACCGGCTCCATTGCCATAATCCTTGACGCTGTCAACAATATCAGCGACGCTCTTTCATCTGTTATAACCATAATCGGCACTAAGCTCTCCGGCAAAAAACCGGATAAAGAGCATCCCTACGGTCATGGCCGGGGCGAGTACATGACAGCCATGATAATAGCTGCTATCGTACTCTATGCAGGTATCACCTCATTTATAGAAGCAGTAAAGAAGATAATCTCTCCCACAACCCCTGATTATCCTGCCGCATCCATAGTGATACTGATATCCGCAGTTATAGTCAAGCTTCTGCTGGGAACATATGTTGAAAAAACAGGCGAAAAGGTCCGCTCTGATTCACTGATAGCCTCAGGCAAGGATGCTCTGCTGGACTCCGTTATATCCGCTTCAACTATTGCAGCAGCTGCGGTATTCCTGATATGGGGACTCAGCCTTGAAGCATGGCTCGGTGCTATAATATCAATAATAATCATACGCTCAGGTATAGAAATGCTCCGTGAGAGCTTTTCTGAGATACTGGGAGAGCGTGTTGACAAAGAGCAGTCCGAGGGAATCAAAAGCACTATCCTCTCCTTCCCTCAGGTCAGCGGAGCTTATGACCTTATACTCCATAACTACGGACCTGACACCATGATAGGCTCAGTACACATCGAAGTGCCTGATACTATGACCGCCTATGAGCTTGATGTTCTTGAAAGGGATATCGCTGAGGCCGTAATAGAGAAGCACGGTGTCATACTCGCCGGAATAAGTGTGTATTCTGTAAATACAAGGGACGATAAAGCCGCAGAGATACTGGATGATATCCGCAGGAATGTAATGTCCCATGAGTTTATACTTCAGCTCCACGGATTTTTCATAGACATTGAAAAGAAAACTATACGCTTTGATATAATCATAGACTTTGCCTGTCCTGACCGTGACTCCCTATACAGGCACATTGTCGGGGATATACAGGAAAAGTACCCGGAATACAGTATCAACGTCACCCTTGATGTTGACGCAAGTGAATAAGAAAAGGACGGCAATGAGAATAGTCTCATGCCGTCCTTTTTTATATGTGCATGGGCGGACATTAGGCTGTTCCCCTTAGCGGAAAATATGGTTACCGAGCCTGAAATTACAGTCTCGTAAATATAACCTGCGATCCGCCAGAGGGGGCTCCCCTTGTCCGCCCCGTTTAATTCGCATCATTGCTCTCCCTCCGGAGGCAGCAAGAGCTTTTCAATATTGTTTTCATCATCAAAGACACTCAGCATCGGCGTACCGCCGTAACTAAATCCGGCATAGCCTACATTTGCACGGATCTTATCCTGTTCAAAGGCAGTACCTATCTCCGGAACAAAATAACTTGTTTTTATCATGTCACCGCTGTTATAGACAAACAGCAGATTATCGTCCATTTTATATGGCATTCCAAGAGATGAAACATCAGTCACATAGACCTCCATTTTATCCGTATCATAGGTGTACAGACGCTGATCATCATATCCTGAATTACCGAGAGTTACCAGTATACTTATGCTGCTGCCTCTGATAAAAGCACCGTCCAGCATCCTCAGCCCCGTACTTATCCTGAATTTATCGGTGACTATATCCAGATCCTTTTCGGTTCCCGGAGTTATCTCAGTATGCCACATACCATCTGCGCCGGCCGGCATCCCGTTCCAGGTCTTCAGCTGCTCTGAGTTCAGCTGCTCTCCGGTAGTAATGTCTATCACCATCGTATTGATAATATCCCCGCTGTAAGAGGCAGCATGAAGGGTATGATCCTCCCCTCTCATCATCCACGAGATCGGATCATCCCCGTCATAGAATACGCTCTCCATGCCGGTGGCCGGGTCAACCTCCATGATACAGGTGGAGTCGATATATCCGACATGGAATATACGGCCGTCGACTATCTGGTAGCTGCTTTCATTGAGATAACGTTCCTCCGGCTCCTCAAAGTGGCAATACTCGCTGCAGGCATGGGTGTCCATATCATAGCGGAATATGCTGAGAGAGTGGAGCCAGCCGCACATCGGATCGTAACTTACAAATATGTAGACTGTCCGTCCGTCCATAGCGGCACTTATTGCTCTGCCTTTTGCAGGAGTTTTCAGGCTCTCTTCAAAAAGCTCATCATAGTTGCTGATATCTGTCCATTCAAGCTTGTTTTTGTAGGGATCATCAACTGTCTTGCATGGGGACAGTCTCTCCCCAAAATCAAGGGCAGAAACATCGATCTCCTCCATGTGCTTTCCCATGTCCTTCTTCTCAGTCTGCAAGGCGAGATCGACACGCTTGAAATCATCCTTGCTGTAGATCTTTACCTCCTCTTCAACAGCCTTGTCGTCATTCTCAACCGGCGGTTCTGTATCCGAGGACTTCTTTGACGAGCAGCCTGCGAGAGCAAGGACTGCTAAAAATAATGCTGCAAATCTTGTCATATCACTCAGCCTCCTTTATAAATGCAAGTTTTTCAATACCTGAATCATCTCTGCTCTTCACAACGAACAGTGGTACTCCTTTATATAACACCGGACTATAGCCGCTCACACTGTCATCATATATCCTGAATGCTGTACCCAGCTCCGGTACGAACAGCCTCAGGCTGTTATCCTGGCCGCCCTTGCAGTAGAAATTTCCCTTTTTATCCGCAGCTATGCCCTGCAAGCCTCTTCCCTCTGTGACGTAAAGCTCCATTTTGTCGAAGTCGAATGTAAACAGCTTTCCGGATTCCCAGCTGAGAGTTATACGGCTGTCTGTAATACTTACAACATTAAAGGACGAAAATCCGGTATGGAGCCTTATCTTGTCCGTGACCAGATCCAATCTGTCCTCTATGCCGTCAGTAGGCTCTGTCCTGTAGCCTTCCAATGTCTCAGAATCCACAAACCTGCTCCCGTCTTCAATAAGATAGGCTCCGCAGTGATCCCCAGCGTCTTTATCGTACACAGCAGCCATAGGCTTACCGGTCTCAGGCTCTCCGGTGAGATAGGCTATCTCTTTCTCAGAGGTAAAAACCACGGAGGTCTCTCCGGTGTCCTTATCTATCTTGTAAATGTTCTGCCTGTCATCATTCTGATAGTAGATATCCCCGTTTTCGCCGGCAAAGTAATCACTAAGCTCGAAGGGCGGTTCTTTCCCCTTGTAGGAATATAGCATTTCCAGTTCCTTTGAGGCCATATCATAGCAGTATATCTCATAATCTACAACAGTATCATGTTCTGGCTCATCATAAGCGATAACATTAAAACCAAATGTATGGTCAACTGAAAAGAACAGCTTCTCACCGATTATATTCACATTCCATATCACCCCTTTCGTGGCACTTTCCACTTCTCTATTTACAGCATCAGTTACCCACTCATCGGAAAAGACAGAAAAAGCACGGTCTATCTCTTCCTCGGGGATACTATCGGGACTTCTCTCCTCTATCCCCAGCTCATACAGGTCAAGGAAATCAAATCCCACAGTCGTTGAGCCGCTCTCAAATTTCAGGGGCATATCTATCCGGCGGAATTCTGAGGCATCGTATTCGATGATAGTATCCTCAACAGTTTTATCATCATTCTCCACCGGCGGCTCAGTATCGGAATTATTTTTCGAAGAGCATCCGGTCAGCATAAGTGCAGCAATAAATATAAGCATAATACGTTTCATAGGTAAGACCTCCGTTTCGGTTTTTTTTATTATATCATACATATGCGATAATGTCACCCTATTACTTATAAGTGATTTTAAAGCCACAAAAAGACGAAGTTTTTTGTTGTTAAAAGAAAAAAATTTTAGCCGCCGGAAATCAGAACGCAGAAAGCAGTGTGCAGGGCTCATCACGATGCATATTCAAGGCAGATACAGTGCTCTCACACCGCTCACCTATTTCTTCCAACTACTTTCTGCCTGAGATTGACATTCCGGTATAGAAATGCTATAATTAGTGTGTCCTCAATAACCGCCGTAAGGCGGTTATTGCCCTGAACTCTGTTCAGGGAGCGCAAATTCTTTATAATTTTAGGAATTTGCGCATCACACTATTTTATGTCAAGCTCATTTTGCCCTGCCGGGCAAAACAAAGTGCAAGAAAAACTATTGAAATATTTATTTTTTCTTGCACTTTGACAACTAAAAATTGGCTTTTAAAAGCTATATAAAGCCAATTTTTAGTTGTTGAGCAGACATTAATTACAATAGATTATTATGCGCTGCTGCGCTTTAAAGGAGAAATTATTATGAGCAGTAATAAGAATAGCTACGAAAGCCCCTTCTGTACCCGTTACGCAAGCGAGGAGATGCAGTATATCTTCTCAGCCGATAAAAAATTCACCACCTGGAGAAAGCTCTGGGTCGCACTGGCAAGAGCAGAAATGAAACTGGGTCTGCCTGTTACCGAAGCTCAGGTAAAGCAGCTCGAAGAGCACATCAGCGATATAGACTATGAGGCTGCTGAGGCAAGAGAGCGCATCACCCGTCATGACGTTATGGCTCACGTTTTTACTTACGGACAGGCCTGCCCCGATGCAGCAGGTATCATCCACCTCGGAGCTACTTCCTGCTATGTAGGTGATAATACAGACGTTATCATCATGCGTGACGCTCTTGAAGTCGTTCGCAGAAAGCTCATCAACGTTATGAGCAACCTTGCAAGATTTGCAAATGAATACAAGGATATGCCCTGTCTGGCATACACACACCTCCAGCCTGCACAGCTCACAACAGTGGGCAAGAGAGCTACACTCTGGCTCAACGAGCTCCTCATGGACTTCAACGACCTTGAGTACCGTATCTCCACACTCAAGCTTCTCGGCTCAAAGGGTACCACCGGCACTCAGGCTTCATTCATGGAGCTTTTCGAGGGCGATACAGACAAGATAAAGCAGCTTGAAAAAATGATAGCTGAGGAAATGGGCTTTGACAGTGTTGTTCCCGTATCCGGACAGACTTACTCCAGAAAGATGGACTCTCAGGTACTTGCAGTACTCAGCGGCATAGCTCAGTCATGCAGCAAATTCTCCAATGATATGCGTATCCTCCAGTCCTTCAAGGAAATGGAAGAGCCCCGTGAAAAGAAGCAGATAGGCTCCTCAGCAATGGCTTACAAGCGTAATCCTATGCGCTGCGAGAGAATAACATCCCTTGCAAGATATGTGATGATCGACAGCCTCAACCCTGCATTCACAGCCGGAACACAGTGGTTCGAGAGAACTCTCGATGACTCTGCAAATAAGCGCATCAGCGTAGCAGAGGCATTCCTCGGTGTTGATGCTATCCTCAATATCATGATGAACGTTACTGACGGTCTGGTCGTATATCCTGAAATGATAAGAAGAAGAGTTATGGCTGAGCTTCCTTTCATGGCCAGCGAGAACATAATGATGGACGCTGTAAAGAAGGGCGGAAACCGTCAGGAGCTCCACGACCGTATCATGGACTACTCTATGGAAGCCGGCAAGCAGGTCAAGGTTTACGGCAAGGACAATAACCTCTGCGAGCTTATCGAGGCTGACCCGATGTTCATGGTAACCAAGGAAGAGCTGGAGGCTGTTCTCAAGCCTGAGAACTACACCGGAAGAAGCTCTCAGCAGGTCGATGAGTTCCTTTCCGAGTGCATTAATCCTATACTTGAAGCAAACAAGGATATCCTCGGCGAAAACTTTGAAATGAAAAACTAAGCAGCGTGACGCTGCACCCTTTCACGCTCCCGCTCGCAAGCTCGTTACTCTCTGCAGGACGGTCAGTCTGCTTTCGCTTACGGGAGTTTTACCTGTGACAAGTGCTTTACAAGCTGACGTGACGCTGCACCCTTTCACGCTCCCGCTCACAAGCTCGTTACTCTCTGCGAAACAGTCAGTCTGCTTTCGCTTACGGGAGTTTTACCTGTGACAGGCGCTTTACAAGCTGACGTGACGCTGCACCCTTTCACGCTCTCACTCGCAAGCTCGTTACTCTCTGCGGGACGGTCAGTCTGCTTTCGCTTACGGGAGTTTTACTTGTTGCAGGTGCTTTACAAGCTGACGTGACGCTGCACCCTTTCACGCTCCCGCTCGCAAGCTCGTTACTCTCTGCGGGACGGTCAGTCTGCTTTCGCTTACGGGAGTTTTACCTGTGACAGGTGCTTTACAAGCTGGCGTGACGCTGCACCCTTTCACGCTCCCGCTCGCAAGCTCGTTACTCTCTGCGGGACGGTCAGTCTGCTTTCGCTTACGTCAGTGTGACTAAAAAGCAGCTGCGTGATACATACTGAATATACCGGGCGGCGAAACGCCGCCCTACTGCTTTCTTCTCACTACTCTCTATTCTCTGCCAACTGCCAAATGGAACCTTTATCGCAAACAAGCATCCGCTCATAATGGAGGTCATATGAAGATCAGAAATATTATGATATTTGCAGCAGCCGCAGTGCTGCTCACAGGCTGCGGAAAAAAATCCAGCAGCAGCTCCTGTGATACCCCTTCAGTTGAAGGGAACTGGACAGTATGTGACTCTGACGGATTTACTTCCAATTCAACCAGCATTGAATTCAAGGACAACTCAGAAATGTCCATGGTGATAAGCAGCACCGACTACTCGCTGACTTATACAGGCGAATATGAAATTGAAGACGAAAAAGTCAACATAGAATTCGACAGGTTAGAAACCATTGAAGAGCTGAAAAAAACTACCGATATCTATGATAAATACGGTCTGTCCGATGAAGAGCTGGCAGAAACTCTCATTCATGTAAACGAAATGCTCACCGACGAATCCGGTGAATATTTCATAAGCAATGAGGGGGAAAAGCATATGACTAAATCCGGAAAAGAGCACAGATACCGCAAGGACGCATATGTTCTTATAGCGGATGACCTCCAGCGAGCAGCTACTATCGCCGGAATACAGGTAAATAGTACGAACAGCAGCCGCTACAGCATGGTCTGCTCAGATAAAAGCCTGAATCTCAATGCGGAGGGGTCTGCATATGATACTATCAAGGGATTGCAGGATGAACTCAGCATCGGCAATGAACTCAGCAAATATACCAAGGAGGAAGGCTTCACCACTGATTTCAGCTTCGATTCACATAAGTGGGCAATGGCTTTTTATGACGGATATGTCGTTGGTATCGGCATAGGCTCCCCGGATGACAGCAGCATTTTCGGCACAAGCGATATATGGTACATAGATGAAGACGGCGCTTCTGCATTCCTTGAAAACGATGAAGCTCCGGAAACACTGGAAGAATTTGTCGATTTCTATAAAGCACTTAACTGAACAACAACGGAGGAAATATGAGATTATCCTTAAAAGCAGGAGCATTCATAGTCGCTCCGATACTTTTGGTATCACTTGCAATATACATCTTTATCCCTGGAATATTCACATATATAAAAGTAAAACATGATTACGAAAACATTGACCGGACTATCCCGACATTTGAAAAAGTCAGCGTCCCGGAGGATTTTGAAGAATACTCCTGCCCCGTTGTAGTCTTCTCAGCACCGGCAGGGATGAAAGACGTTTCTAATCCTATGTCAGGCATTGTAAAATATCAAAACGGAAAGAAAAGTATCATGATTTCCGATCTTAACGGCTTATTTGACCGTATAGGATACGACCCTTGGGATAATGAAAAATATGATAAAAAGTATTACCGCCATTTTTTCAAATCTATAGATCACGATTTTCCTTCCGATCCAGGCAACACTCTTTTATGGTTTGAGAAAGATGAGATCAATGCAAAGATGTGTCTGCATCTTCGCTCAAAAGATCTGAAGATATTCAAAGAATTCGCAAAAGATAAAGAAGAAGCATGGAATGCGGAAGATACATGGAAATATAAAGGGGACGGATTTACCTGCTATGTCAATCATCTGAAAGGCAATCAGCATACCAAGGAAATGTGGACCTGCCAGGTATATCCAGATTACGATCCTTACAGAGAGATCTCTTTCTGGATACAAAATACCGATGATACTACCGCAAAACAGATAGCAAGCTCTATCAGGCTGAAATGAGGAGATAACTATGAAAAAACAATATCTTGAAGCAGGAAAGATCGTAACCACTCACGGCATACGAGGTGAGGTAAAGATCGTGCCCTATACCGATGTTCCGGAGCTGCTCTGCGAGTTCGACAGGCTGTTTATCGGCAAGGAGCATAGGGAAATAAATATTGAGCGCTCCCGTGTGTTCAAGAACACCGTCATTGCAAAGCTGGAGGGTATCGACACTCCGGAGGCTGCTGAAAAGCTCCGCAACAAGATACTCTATATGCACCGTGATGACCTTGAGCTGGATGATGATACCTACTTCATCCAGGACCTCATCGGCATGGAGGTAAGAGATGCCGATTCCGGTCAGGTATACGGCCGTCTTGACGACGTAATGCAGACCGGTGCAAATGATGTATACGTCATCAAGGGCGAGGATAAGGAGTATCTGGTGCCGGCTATAGCCGATGTCATTGTCTCCACTGACCTCGAAAATGACGTTATGACTATACGTCCCCTTGAAGGACTTTTTGACTAAAGAAGGAATATTTATGAGATCAAACATGATAATAAGCGCTGCCCTCGCACTGGGCATGGCATTCACATTCACAGGCTGCGGAAGCTCTGACAGCAGCAGCTCCTCAGCATCTTCAGATACAGCTTCCTCCGGTGCAGCAAGCTTCACAACAGCAGAGCTTGCCGGAAAGATATCCATAGACGGAGTTCAGCTCAAGACACCTATGACCTTTGCAGACTTCGGCGAAGGATTCACTCTTGATTCCTACGTCCAGAGCGGTGACGACGGTTCTATGATAGATATTTTCAACAAGGACGGCATAGTGTGTACTTTAGGCTACAACTGCGGTAAGGAAGAGGTCAATGAAAACCGAAACATCGACTACATACTGTTCACTCCCAACGATTTCAACAGAGGAGTTGTTTCCATTGACGGATTCACTGCCAACGATGACGTTGAAAAGCTGGAAGAAAAGCTGGGAAAGCCCGAAAAAGACGGTATTTATTTTTATGAAGCTACTGACGGCGGAAAGCTGGAGGTAATTGATATTATGGGTAAAGTATCCTCCATAAACTTCTTCTTTGAGGCGCCGGAGAAAAAATAAACATAAAGGAAAAACACCATGAACATTGAGATAGCAACCCTGTTCCCGGAAATGTGCGAGGCCGTTCTCGGCGAAAGTATCGTAGGACGTGCCAGAAAGGCCGGAAAGATCAACGTGCACTGCCGGCAGATACGAGAATATACTCAGGATAAACACCGCAGAGTTGACGATACTCCCTACGGCGGCGGCATGGGTATGGTAATGCAGTGTCAGCCTATATACGACTGCTATAAGGCAGTATGTGACGATATGGGGGCTGTACCGCATACTATATATATGTCTCCGAAGGGAAAGATCCTCACTCAGCAGAGAGCTGTAGAGCTCTCTCAGATGGAGAACATCCTTATAATCTGCGGACACTACGAAGGCGTGGATCAGAGAGTTCTCGACAAAATAGTTGACGAGGAGATATCAATAGGAGACTATGTCCTTACCGGCGGAGAGCTTCCGGCTATGGTGCTTACCGACGCAGTTGCAAGAATGTGTCCGGGAGTGCTGTCCGATGAGGTCTGCTTCACCGACGAGAGCATTTACAGCGGTTTGCTGGAATATCCCCACTATACCCGCCCTGAAGTGTGGGAGGGAGAGGCTGTGCCGCCTGTTCTTCTCTCCGGACACCATAAAAATATCGAGACATGGCGCCATGAACAGAGCCTTGCCCTGACCCGTGAACGCCGCCCCGATCTTTTCAGTGAATACGAAGAAAAAAATAAGTGAATTTTTAATGGTTGACCATTTATTGTTAAGTTCAAAAATGGTCAACCATTTATTGCGAATAGCCGATATAAAAGAAATATATATGTATATAAAATAACTATAAACAGGTTGTATAATAGCAAAACCTCTTTCCGTTTAGAAAAAATGAACATAATCTAACGTTGAATCTTAGATAACTTTACCAAAGGATTTTAAGATTTTTTGTAGTAATTATGAACAAGCAGGGTGAGGAAATCACTCTCCGATTTAATCTAAATGTAGAAATTAATGAATTCTCGGAAAATATGAAAAAAAATCCGTTGACTATGCGGATTTTTGAAGGTATAATTATATCAGCAAAGAAAAATTGCACCCACTTCTTCAGCTTATTGATATAGAAAGCTGAGACTACAGAGAATAGGAGAGTTGTATATGTTTGTCAGAGAAGTAATGGTTAAGAATCAGGTTGGACTTCACGCAAGACCTGCAACCTTCTTTATTCAGAAGGCTAATGAATTCAAGTCATCCATCTGGATCGAAAAAGAAGAGCGCAGAGTTAACGCAAAGAGCCTCCTCGGCATACTTTCACTGGGTATTGTCGGAGGAACAAACGTTAAGGTCATCGCTGACGGTGCTGATGAAAAGGCTGCTGTTGATGCTCTTATTGATCTCGTTGACAGCGGTTTCAGCGAGGAAAACAGATAAATATCACTTTAAGCACTGGGGCGTTACAGATGTAACGCCCATTTTGTTATATTCATCCTTCAAGGTATTCGGCCATTCTCTCGGCAAATATACCGTATCCCCTTGTCGGGTCTGCTATAAATACATGAGTCACCGCTCCGACCAGTTTTCCGTTCTGGATTATCGGGCTTCCGCTCATTCCCTGCACTATGCCTCCCGTCTTTTCAAGAAGACGGCTGTCTGTTATCCGGACTACCATATCCCGTGCAGAATCACTGCTCAGGTCCACCTTCTCTATCTCCACGGAATAGCGCTCCGGCCCTGAATCGGACACTGAAGCATATATCTCCGCCGGACCTGTCACCACATCCTGACGGTAGCCCATAGTAAATTCCTCACAGCCGCCGGAAAGCCCGGAAAACATCTCCGGAGATAATCTGCCGAATATACCGCAACTGCTGTTGCGGCAGAGAGTACCGCAGCTCTTTCCCTTTGTGAAAATGCCCTGCAGCTCTCCGGGAATACCTCTCTCGCCCCTGCGGACACTGGTTATAGTCACAGGTACAGCCTCCCCACTGGAAAGCGGTACAAGCTCCCCGGTATCAGGGTCACATATAGGATGTCCCAGACCTGCAAATTCACCGGTAGACCTGTTGATGAATGTCATTGTGCCTATGCCTGCCGCACTGTCACGGACCCACATCCCGCAGCGCCAGCAGTTGGAAGTCTCCGAAAAGACTGGCTTTAGGGAAGATGTGAATTCCCTGCCGTCACGGCTGACCGTCATCCTGACATCCCTTCCGCCGCTTTCAGAGATAACTTCCTGAAGTCCGCTGTTGGAAAGTACAGGCCGGCCGTCTGCAAGCTTTATTATATCGCCCACTTCTATACCGGCCTGCTCCGCAGGACATACCGCTGCTCCGGAGCTGTCTGTCACATCACCAAGCTCAGTGACCATAACTCCGTCCATAAGCAGCTTTATACCGAAGGCCTCTCCACCTACAGCAAGCACCGGAGGCTCTGCTTCCCGGATGCTTACCGTCTTTACCGGTACTGCACCGAAAAGTGAAAAGGTCACCTTTCTCGTTTCAGGATATACAGAGCCGGCATCAGAAATATCCTCAGAGCAGCTCAGCTCCGGAAATTCCGCTATCCTTATCTCACAAGACGGAACAGCCGTCATGGATGAAGGCAGCTTTCCGGAATAATATCCTGCCGCTCCGAAGATCCCTGCTATACCGGCAGATAATACCGCTGCTGCGGCTTTTATCAACTTTCGTTTTATATGCATTTCTTTCCTTTCAGGAGCATTCTGCTCCGATATATATTATCCGCAGTCTGCGGAATGTTATTATAGAAAAAAAGTCCCTGACTAAAGTGTAATGTTTCCCACAGGAGAAATTTTCCAATGAAGAAAAAAATCAAAAGACCGCTTCGCTCAAAGCAGAAGACCTATATGACTGTCATGAAAATAATACTCATAGTGCTGACGCTTATATATCCTGTATTTATGACAATGCTCACAGGCGCAGGTATTATCAGCAACCGTGCAAGCTACGGCAGCAGGATAACCTCATACGGAGCCTGCCTGATACTCTCCGGAGCACTTATGACTGCCGGTGCCCTTCTGTGTATGTCACGGCGCAGCATCCAGAATCTTTTATCCGCACTGATATCCTCATCAGGATTTGCACTGTGCATGACAGTGCTTATAAAGCTCATAAAACACGCTGAATCTGCCGGCTGGACAGGTATTGCAAAATATGAGGGAGTCCCTGTCAGCGATATGTACAGGACTCGTGTGGGTCCGGTCATCGCACCTTTCCTGCTGACTGTCCTTATCTCTGCCATACAGTATTTCTCGTATGACTGCGGAGAAGAACGAAGACTGCGTAAAAAAGCCCGAAAGGATAAGGGGAACGCTCCTGCGCCGTCTATACTGGATGACTGAGTTATCCGCACATACTGATACTGCCCGGAATAAGAAAAAATATTCAGAAATCTCTTGACAAAATTATTTTCAGGTTATATAATAAACTTACATCAGAAAAAGCAATGATGGGAAATAAAACTCCTGCAAGGATCACAGAGAGCTGCCGGCCGGTGAAAGGCAGTATCATTGTATGAGCCATAACTCCTCCCTGAGCTTTCAACCCAACGAGGCACTTCTGGCTTCAAGTAGGCTTGAACGGGCTCTCCCGTTACAGAGATATGCGTTGATCCGACGCAGATGAGCGGGCGTTTTATTACGTCAAGAAGAGTGGTACCACGGAGTATAATTCGTAACTTCGTCTCTTCCATGCAATGCATGGAGGAGACTTTTTTGTTACCCTCCTGCAATGTCAGAACGGATCAGAATGGAGGTATTATCATGAAAAACACAGAAAAGTACACAAGACAATTCTTTGAAGCTCCAAAGACATCAATGAAATGGACAGAAAGATCCTACGTTGACAAGGCACCGGTATGGTGCAGTGTGGACCTGAGAGACGGGAATCAGGCTCTCATTACACCTATGAGTCTGGGAGAAAAGCTGGAATTCTTTAAAAAGCTGGTGGATATCGGCTTCAAGGAGATAGAGATCGGCTTCCCCGCAGCCTCGGAAACAGAATATGACTTCTGCCGCACTCTTATCGAAGAAGAACTCATTCCCGACGATGTCACCATACAGGTGCTCACACAAGCCCGTGAGCATATCATAGAAAAAACTTTTGAAGCACTGAAAGGCTGTAAAAGCGCTATCGTACATCTCTATAATTCCACTTCCGCCGCACAGCGTGAGCAGGTATTCAGAAAATCAAAGAGTGAGATAAAGGAACTGGCTGTATACGGAGCAGAGCTTTGCAGACAGTACCGTGAAAGATACGAGGGAAATTTCAGGTTTGAGTACTCCCCCGAGAGCTTTACCGGAACTGAGCCGGAATTTGCTCTGGAGGTCTGTAATGCTGTACTCGATGTCTGGAAGCCGTCACCGGATGACAAGGTCATAATAAACCTGCCGGTAACTGTTCAGCTCTCAATGCCTCACATCTATGCAAATCAGGTAGAGTATATGTGTGAGAACCTGAAATATCGTGAAAATGTGATCGTGTCTCTCCACCCCCACAATGACCGTGGCTGTGCTGTAGCTGATACCGAAATGGGACTCCTCGCCGGTGCAGACCGTGTTGAGGGAACTCTCTTCGGCAACGGCGAACGCACGGGAAATGTTGACATAATCACACTCGCTATGAATATGTACACTCAGGGAGTTGACCCTGAACTGGATCTCAGCAATATCCCTGAGATAACTGAGCTCTATACCCGTGTCACCGGTATGTCAGTGAATGAGCGCCAGCCCTACTCCGGAAAGCTGGTATTTGCCGCATTCAGCGGCTCGCACCAGGATGCTATCGCAAAGGGCATGAAATGGCGTGAGGAAGGCCACGATCAGCACTGGACCGTCCCCTATCTCCCTCTGGATCCGGAGGATATCGGCAGAGAATACTCCGCAGATGTTATCCGTATCAACAGCCAGTCCGGCAAGGGCGGCATAGGATATATCCTTGAGACACGCTTCGGCTATAACCTGCCAAAGAAAATGCGTGAAAGCGTGGGATATCTGGTCAAGAGCATTTCAGACCGCAAGCATAAGGAACTCCTTCCGGACGAAGTGTACGACATTTTCAGAGAAAAATATGTGGACCTCACCTCTCCCCTCAACATCAATGAAGTCCACTATATCCAGCGCAACGGCATCGAAGCTACTGTCAGCCTCACCTATAATGGCCGTAACGCCTCTGCAACAGATACCGGAAATGGTCGTCTTGATGCCGTCAGCAACGCAATACGATCATATACAGGAATTGATTTCAGCATAAATACCTACACAGAACACGCTCTCGAAGAAGGCTCTGCTTCAAAGGCTGTCTCCTATGTTGAGATAATCGGCGCCGGAAAGAGCTTCTGGGGCACAGGTATCGATAACGATATCATAACCTCATCTATCAAAGCGCTTGTAAGTGCGGTTAACAATATGATATCCGCCTGAAATCATGCACAAATCCAAATGTGATAAGTCGTGTTTTTTCTCAATATATAACAAAAAACGGGTTCCTTATTGATTTTATCCCGATAAAGTGATACAATAAATATATATTATCAGTAAGGAGCGAGTATAATGAGATCGATGCACATTTATTCCGGTATCGTCATTATCATAGGCGCAGTCACAAACGTCTCTGACTGCAGTCTCGTTTCATTCTGCCCGAATGGCGCTCTTGCTTGATATATGTATTTCTATATCTGTCAGCAATGAAGCTTTACCTCCGGCGGAATGTCCGGAGGTTTTTTATTTGTCAGAGACGATATGATATTTCAAAACTTTTATAAAGGATAATGATACTATGTTAATTTCAGGAGCTAAAATAGTTGTTGAAACTCTAATAGAACAGGGCTGCAGCACCGTTTTCGGTTATCCCGGCGGTCAGGTCATAAATCTCTTCGATGAGCTTTATCTCTGCCGTGACCGTATCGACCATGTGCTCACCGCCCATGAGCAGGGAGCAGCTCATGCTGCTGACGGCTATGCAAGAGCCACCGGAAAAGTGGGTGTTGTTATCGCCACATCAGGCCCCGGTGCAACAAACCTCGTTACCGGTATCGCTACTGCATATCTCGATTCAGTGCCTCTGATCGCTATAACCGGAAATGTCCCCTGCGGACTGATCGGCCGTGACAGCTTTCAGGAGGTTGATATAGTCGGCATAACTATGCCCATTACCAAACACAATTTTATAGTCAAGGATATAAATGAACTTGCAGATACGCTCCGGACTGCTTTCAAGATCGCAAAATCAGGCCGTCCCGGTCCCGTTCTCGTGGATATACCAAAGGATGTACAGGTGGCAAAATGCGAATTCGAGCCAAAAACTCAGCCCGTTATCCCCTATCCTATCCCATTCGCTCCTGATGATAAGCTGGAGAAGGCCGCAGATATGATAAATGCCGCAGAAAGACCTTATATCTACTTCGGCGGCGGAATCATCTCAGGAAAAGCCTCTGAGGAGCTAATCACCCTCGCAGAGAAGATAGATGCTCCTATGGGATGCTCTCTCATGGGGCTGTCTGCTGTTCCCTGCGATCACCCGCTTTTCCTCGGTATGCAGGGTATGCACGGACACTATGCCTCCTCAGTTGCTGAGGATGAAGCAGACCTGGTAATAGCTCTCGGAGCAAGATTCAGCGACAGGGCTACAGGCAATAAAAACCGCTTCTCAAAGAATTTCAGGATCATACATATAGATATCGACGGAGCAGAGCTCCATAAGAATATTTCCGCAGACCTGGCCATAAAAGGCGATATAAAGGACTCTGTCTCACGGCTTACAGAGCTTGTCGGGGAGAAGAAAAGACCTCAGTGGGAGGAAAGGATCTCTCAGCTCAGGCAGGAGGAACTGCAGCGCACAGAAAACGCTCTCCGCAGCGGCAAAGCTGCACAGCATCAGCTCCGCCCGTATGACATCGTAGATATCATCAGCGCCTATGCGGATGATGCTGTCATAGCAACAGATGTAGGTCAGCACCAGATGTGGACCGCTCAGAGATATCCCCTCAAAAAGCCAAGGACCTTCATCACCAGCGGCGGTCTGGGAACTATGGGCTTCGGAATGGGTGCAGCTATCGGCGCTTCCATAGCATCGGGAAAGAGAGCCGTTCTCTTCACCGGCGACGGCAGCTTCGGAATGGACCTCAATGAGCTCGCTACAGCCGTTTCAAGGAATATCCCCCTTGTGGTGGTGATTTTCAACAACAACTCACTGGGCATGGTGCGTCAGTGGCAGACTCTTTTCTTTGACGGGCACTACTCCAATACAGTGCTTGACCGCAGCACAGACTTTGTAAAGCTGGCCGAGGCCTTTGGTGCAAAGGGAGCAAGGGCTTCCTCAAAGGAGGAGCTTGAAAAGGCTGCCGCAGAAGCATTTGCCGTCAGCGGTCCCTTCGTCATCGACTGCACTGTGGACTGTGACGAATTCGTTCTGCCCATGCTTCCGCCCGGCGGCTCAATAGACGATATTATAACAGAAATCAAGTGAGGTGGACATAATGGATCAGTATGTTATCGGAGTTATAGTTTCCAATGTTTCCGGAGTCCTTTCAAGAGTATCCGGAATGTTTACCAGAAGAGGCTTCAATATCGACTGCCTCACTGTTGGCGAGACCGAATCCAGCGGCTTTTCCCGCATTACAGTCGCCTTCCACGGCGATGACGATATAAAGGAACGTATAGTTCAGCAGCTCCAGAAGCTCCACGATGTAAGAGAGGTGGAGGTCCTCAGCAGGACCGAGACCGTCGTCCGTGAGCTGCTCCTCATAAAGATAAGGAACAAGGCCGATTCAAGACAGGATATAATGACAGCTGTTGAGATATTCCGCTCAAAGATAGTCGATTATTCACCCACTGCTCTTATCTGCGAGCTCACGGGAGAGACATCAAAGATCGACGCATTTATCGAGCTCCTCAAGCCATACGGCATCATGGAGATGTGCCGCACAGGTATTGTTGCTATCGAAAGAGGAGACAACTGCCTTAAGACAGTAAAGTGATCTTCGTCTTAAACGTCTGCCAGGACGTCTAATATAATTAATTCATTCTGAAAAGGAGTAATTTATAATGGAAAATTCAGCAAAGGTATTCTACGAACAGGACTGCGATCTCTCCCTTCTCTATGGAAAGACCATTGCCATTATCGGATACGGAAGCCAGGGACACGCTCATGCTCTGAACGCAAAAGAATCTCTCGGAGACAAGGGCAAAGTCATTATCGGACTCTACGAGGGCTCAAGATCATGGCAGAAGGCTGTTGACCAGGGATTCGAGGTTTTCACCGCTGCTGAAGCTGCAAAGCAGGCTGATATCATAATGATACTCATCAATGATGAAAAACAGGCTGAGCTCTATAAAAAGGACATCGAGCCCAACCTGGAAGCAGGAAATATGCTCATGTTCGCTCACGGATTCAATATCCACTTCGGCTGCATCGTTCCTCCTGCTGATGTTGACGTTACAATGATCGCTCCAAAGGGTCCCGGACATACTGTAAGAAGTGAATATCAGGCAGGCAAGGGTGTCCCCTGCCTCGTTGCTGTTCATCAGGACGCTACAGGCAAGGCTAAGGAAATGGCTCTTGCTTACGGTCTTGCTATCGGCGGAGCCCGTGCAGGCGTACTTGAGACCACATTCAGAACTGAAACAGAAACAGACCTCTTCGGTGAGCAGGCTGTT
>DFHF01000062.1:0-2093 GCA_002371825.1 Ruminococcus flavefaciens
CATATCCTTGTTATATGCAAGGGGGAGTCCCTTCATCATGGTGAGAAGGGTCATAAGGTCGCCGTTTACTCTTCCTGTCTTTCCTCTTATAAGCTCGGTAACATCTGGATTCTTCTTCTGGGGCATTATTGAGGAGCCTGTTGCAAAGGCATCGTCCAGCTCAACGAACTTGAACTCCCATGAACACCAGAGGATTATTTCCTCGGAAAAACGTGAGAGATGTGTCATCAGCAGTGACAATGCACAGTTCAGCTCCACGCAGTAGTCACGGTCAGAAACTCCGTCAAGGCTGTTTGCCATGGGAGCTGTGAATCCCAGCAGGTCAGAGGTCTGCTTCCTGTTTGTCTTATATGTAGTGCCTGCCAGCGCACCGCTGCCGAGAGGACAGTAGTTCATGCGCTTTGCAGTGTCTTGTAATCTTTCTATATCACGAAGGAGCATCCATACATATGCCATGAGATGATGTGCAAATGTGATAGGCTGTGCTCTCTGGAGGTGAGTATATCCCGGCATGATAGTCTCGGTATGCTCTTTTGCCATGCCGATGAGAGTCTTTATGAGCTCCACAACAAGCTCCTGTATCTGAGCTATCTCGTCACGGAGATAAAGTCTCAGGTCAACAGCCACCTGGTCGTTTCTTGAACGTGAGGTGTGAAGTCTCTTTCCCACATCTCCAAGGCGCTTTGTGAGCTCTGCCTCAACGAACATATGGATATCCTCAGCATTGGGGTCAAGCTCCAGCTTGCCAGAGTCTATATCAGCCAGTATCTCTTTGAGTCCGGCGATTATCTCAAGGCTGTCCTCCTTGGTTATGATACCGCAGTCTCCCAGCATTGTTGCGTGGGCTATACTGCCCTGTATATCGTGACGGTACATACGTCCGTCAAAGGCTATTGAAGAATTGAAAGCATTGACACCTGCGTCTACCTGCTTTGAAAATCTTCCTGCCCACATCATATCTGCCATAGTTTTACTCCTTTATGTGTCTATTCTTACTATATCTGCGAGAGAAATGTTTCTGTATGTAAGGTCATCTCTTACAGTGAATCCGACCTTTTCCCAGAAGGCATTGCCGTTCTCATTTCTTGAAAATACCACCAGTGCGACCTTGTTTATACCGAGCGACTTCAGCGCATTCAATGCCTTGTCAACAAGCTCGGAGCCTATCCCGCGGCGTCTGTAGTCAGGGTTTACAGCCGTATGATAGATGTAGCCTCTTCTTCCGTCATTGCCGGCAATGATAACTCCGGCTATATTGCCGTATTCCTCTGCAACGAAACAGGTCTCCGGATTTCTTGCGAGGTACTTCTCTATACCCTCTCTTGAATCGTCAAGATTGTTCAGTCCCATTCCGGCACAGGAAAGCCACAGTGCGTAGACCTTATCATAGTCGTCAATAGTCATAAGCCTTGTCTTTACCATACCCATCCCTCCTTACAGAAAGTCAGTATAGATATTATTTCTTATCCTTGTAAGCGTATCCGAAGTTTATCGGAGGTGCTGTTACTGAAACATAGACAAATTCCGTATCTCCGTCATTGAGCAGACCGTGAACGTCCTTATCAGCAAATCTGACAACATCCCCGGCTTTGAACTCCTTTGTCTGGTCATCAGCTAAAAGAAGCTTTCCTGTGCCCTTTGTGGCATACCATATCTGCTCTGAAGCATCGTGTGTATGTCTTGGCTGGCTTGCACCGACTTCAAGATGAACCTCTGTTATCGTAACTCTTTCGCTGCCTGAGTTTTCAGGATTAAGGAGCTGTCTTGAAACTACTCCCGGATTTGAAAGCTCAACGATATCCTTGCTGTTAATGAATTCCATAATTATCCTCCTGTTTCCATTTATCATGGTTTAAAACACAACAGGCAGGAGAAGGCTCCCCTGCCTGCATAAGAATTTGTTCAGCAAATTACTTATTGTTTCTCTTCTTATCCAGCTGAGCCTTAACCTTTATCGGGAGACCGAAGAGGTTGATGAATCCGGCAGCATCAGCCTGGTTGTAAACCTCATCCTCATCGAATGTTGCAACTTCCTCATCATAGAGAGTGTAAGGTGAAGTTACGCCTGCGTTGATGATGTTGCCCTTGTAGAG
>DFHF01000062.1:2146-62250 GCA_002371825.1 Ruminococcus flavefaciens
GCCCTTGTAGAGCTTGAGCTTTACATCACCTGTAACAGTCTTCTGTGTCTCTGTAACGAAAGCGCTCATAGCCTCACGGAGAGGTGTGTACCACTGGCCGTTGTAAACGATGTCAGCAAACTTGATTCCGAGGTACTGCTTAACACGAGCTGTCTCCTTGTCGAGACAGATAGTCTCAAGAACCTCGTGAGCGTGGTAAAGGATAGCACCGCCGGGAGTCTCATAAACGCCTCTTGACTTCATACCAACAAGACGGTTCTCAACCAGGTCAGCAAGACCGATACCATTTTCGCCGCCGAGCTTGTTGAGTGTAGAAACGATCTCTACACCGTTCATAGCCTTGCCGTCGATAGCTGTAGGAACACCCTTCTCGAAGTGGATAGTAACATATGTGGGCTTGTCAGGAGCATCGATAGGAGATACACCCATTTCGAGGAAGCCCTTCTTCTCGTACTGAGGCTCGTTTGCAGGATCCTCAAGATCGAGACCCTCGTGTGAAAGGTGCCAGATGTTCTTATCCTTGGAGTAATTTGTCTCTCTGTTTATCTTCAGGGGGATGTTGTGTGCCTCAGCGTAATCGATCTCCTGGTCTCTTGACTTGATGTCCCATTCTCTCCAAGGAGCGATTATCTGCATCTCAGGAGCAAAAGCCTTGATAGCAAGCTCAAAACGAACCTGGTCGTTGCCCTTACCTGTACAGCCGTGGCAGATAGCGTCAGCGCCTTCCTTGATAGCGATCTCAGCGATCCTCTTTGCTATGATAGGACGAGCGAAGGATGTACCGAGCATATATCTGTTCTCATAGATAGCGCCTGCCTGAACTGTAGGGAATACATAGTCCTGGATGAACTCTTCCTTAAGATCCTCGATATAGAGCTTTGAAGCACCTGTCTTGATAGCCTTCTCCTCAAGTCCGTCAAGCTCTGTGCCCTGTCCAACGTCACCTGAAACAGCGATAACTTCGCAGTTATTGTAGTTTTCCTTGAGCCACGGAATGATGATAGATGTATCGAGTCCGCCTGAATATGCAAGAACTACCTTTTTGATATCCTTCTTGTTTGCCATGGTTATTACCTCCTGATTATTTACAGCCCTGCACATACGCAGACTTAAGCCTGCTGCAGTGCAGTTATACGGCATTGATTTACGTTATGTTTCTATTATACACCCTAATAAGATAATGTCAAGGGGTATTGAATAAATATTCATTATTTTTAATAATATTCACGTTTTACAGCATATTATTCACTCGACAGCGATATGATAAGCCGTTTCTGATGCATACCCCATTGATTTTCCGGACATTTTTAATTATACCCCAGAACCTTCCAATGCATCAAAATGTGATAATATTCATTTTTTCTGGATAATATTTATTTGTTGCCCTTGGTAACCTTCATATTAAAATTGCTTTATCCTATTATACGCAAAGTGAAAAAAATTTGTTGATTGCAAAGCTGTTTTGTATGAAATTCCGATTTTTCGGCAAATTGCATTAATTCACTTGCTATTTTTTGTGTTTATGTTATAATTGAAAGTGTAAAAGCAAAATTATATAAATATATAAACGACCACGCTTTTTACAGATAAATTCTGTTTTGGAGGCTCATATAATGGGAGATAAGAATGGTACAAAAATAACCATACTCGGCGCTGGAAACGTTGGCGCTTCTGTTGCATATACATTCGCTGTTGCAGGTACCTGCTCAGACGTTGTCCTCGTTGATATCAACAAGGCTAAGGCTAAGGGCGAAGCTATGGATATCCGTCAGGGTGTTTCCTTCGGCCACAACGTTGAGATCACAGACGGTACTTATGAAGATGCTGCCGGTTCAGATATCGTTGTCGTTACTCTTGGCCTCGCAAGAAAACCCGGCCAGACAAGACTCGATCTCGCTCAGGCCAATGTAAATATTATCAAGGAAGTTATGCCTCAGGTCGCAAGATATGCTCCTGATGCTATCTATGTTGTTGTCAGCAACCCTGTTGACATCCTGACATATACTATTTTAAAATGTACTGACCTCAAGCCCAGCCAGGTAATCGGTTCAGGTACTGCTCTTGATACTTCAAGACTTCGTTCCATCATTGCTGACCACGTTGGTCTCAGCCCTAACAGCATCCACGCCTATGTTTTCGGTGAGCACGGTGATTCTTCTTTCATCCCGTGGTCTATCATGAATATCGCCGGTGTGCCTGTTGATGAGTACTGTGCTGACCAGGATCACGCTGACCTCGATGAGGATGAGATCATCGATGAAGTCCGTAAGGCAGGCGCTGAAGTTATCAAGAGAAAGGGCGCTACATTCTATGCTATCGCAATGAGCGTTAACAAGATCTGCGACTCTATCCTCCGTGACTCAAATAACATCATAAGCGTATCAACTCTCATGGACGGAAGATACGGTATCAGCGACGTTTGCCTCAGCCTTCCTGCTGTTATCGGAAGCAACGGTATCGTAAAGGAAGTTTCTCCTAAGCTCACAGAAGCTGAGGTTGAGAAGCTCCAGGCAAGTGCAAAGGCTCTCAGAAACGTTATTGACCAGATCGAATTCTGACATAATTTATCAGCGGAGGATAGGAATATCCTCCGCAATTTTAGTTAAATGGATTAATTTTAAACACAGAAAGGATGTTCCCACATGAACTACGCTGAAGAATCACTGAAAAAACACTATGAATGGAAGGGTAAGGTAGAGGTAATCTGCCGTGCTCCCCTTGAAACAAGAGACGATCTTTCTCTCGCATATACTCCCGGAGTAGCTCAGCCCTGTCTTGAAATACAGAAGGACGTTGACAAGAGCTATGAACTCACCCGCCGCTCAAACCTGGTTGCTGTAGTTACTGACGGTACTGCTGTTCTCGGTCTCGGAGATATCGGCCCTGAGGCTGGTATGCCTGTTATGGAGGGTAAATGTGCTCTCTTCAAGGCTTTCGGCGACGTTGACGCTGTTCCGCTCTGTATCCGCTCAAAGAAGGTAGAGGATATCGTAAATACAGTTAAGCTCCTTGCAGGCTCCTTCGGCGGAGTTAACCTGGAGGACATCTCCGCTCCCCGCTGCTTCGAGATCGAAAAGCAGCTCAAGGAGTGCTGTGATATCCCGATATTCCACGATGACCAGCACGGTACTGCTGTTGTTACTCTTGCAGCTATGCTCAACGCTCTCAAGGTAGTTGGCAAGAAGCTTGACGAGATAAGAGTTGTTACCTCCGGTGCAGGTGCTGCCGGTATCGCTATCATCAAGCTCCTCATCTCCATGGGTCTTAAGGATGTTGTTCTCTGCGACAGAAACGGTGCTATCTACAAGGGCCGTCCCGAGGGCATGAATCCTATGAAGGACGAAATGGCTGAGATAACAAACAAGCAGATGAGAAAGGGCAGCCTTGAAGAAGTTATCAAGGGCGCTGATGTTTTCATCGGTGTATCTGCTCCCGGCTGCGTAACTCCCGAAATGGTAAAGTCTATGGCTGACAAGCCCATCCTCTTCCCCATGGCTAACCCCACTCCTGAGATCATGCCTGACCTGGCTAAGGAAGCAGGTGCTGCTGTTGTTGGTACAGGAAGAAGTGACTTCCCCAACCAGATAAACAACGTTCTCGCCTTCCCCGGAATCTTCCGTGGTGCTCTTGATGTTCGTGCAAGTGATATCAACGACGCTATGAAGATAGCTGCTGCCAAGGCTATTGCTTCATTCGTAACTGACGATAAGCTCAGCGCTGATTATATCATCCCAAGTGCTCTGGACAAGTCCGTCGCTCAGGCTGTTGCAAAGGCTGTTGCTCAGGCTGCTAAGGAGACAGGCGTTGCCCGCATCTGAGGTAATTGATTTATAAATATTTGTATGGGAGGCCGAGAGCGGCCTCCCTTTTTGTATTGAAAAAACACTGTGTCTGTGCTATAATGATTAAATAGATAGATCGGAATTTGGAGCGTGACGCTGCAATATTTCACTCTTTCGCTTACGGGAGCACTGATGTAAAACAGAATTTCCATTTGTAGGGGCGAACAATGTTCGCCCGTGTCGGGCTGCGATGTGTATGTTTGCGGGCGCACAATGTGCGCCCCTACAAAGAATGTTGATGTGATGTTCCGAATAACGGACCGCCAAAGGCGGACCCTACAAATGTGGTTTCACAATTTTTTGTAGGCATCCACTTTACAAATATCATAAGATAACTATTGAACAGTAAAAAAGGAATGATAAATATGAGCTTAAACGACACTCCCTCCTCAGAGAGGGTACACATAGGATTCTTCGGCATGAGAAATGCCGGCAAGTCAAGCGTGGTAAATGCTGTCACCGGACAGGAGCTCTCTGTAGTCTCCGACGTGAAGGGCACTACCACTGACCCGGTAACTAAGGCAATGGAGCTCCTTCCCCTTGGTCCGGTAGTCATAATCGACACTCCCGGCTTTGACGATGTGGGCGCTCTCGGAGAGCTCCGTGTAAAAAAGACCCGCCAGATACTCAACCGCACTGACATTGCTGTGCTGGTAGTTGACTCCTCAGTGGGACTATCTCCCGCAGACAATGAGCTGGTCTGTATTTTCAGGGATAAGGATATTCCATTTATTGTGGTGTACAATAAATCCGACATAGCTCCCATGTCCGGACTGAAAGAAAATGAGATCTCAGTCTGTGCTCAGAGCGGAGAGAATATCTATGAGCTGAAAGAAAAAATAGCCGCCCTCGCCAAGGACTTCCAGGCCGAAAAGCGCATTGTGGGAGACCTTCTCTTCCCCGGAGATATGGTGGTGCTGGTAACTCCAATCGATGCAGCCGCTCCAAAGGGACGAATGATACTGCCACAGGTACAGACTCTCCGTGACGTTCTTGACGCTGACGCTATGGCTGTTTTCACTAAGGAATTTCAGCTTGCAGATACACTCGGCGGTCTTTCTCAGAAGCCAAAAATGGTCATCACTGACAGTCAGGCCTTCGGAATGGTCAGCAAAATTGTCCCGGAGGATATCCCCCTGACTTCCTTCTCCATTCTCATGGCCAGATACAAGGGATTCCTCGAAACTGCCGTTAAGGGTGCTGCTGCCATAAAGGATCTAAAAGACGGCGACACTGTTCTCATCTCTGAGGGCTGCACTCACCACAGACAGTGCGGCGACATAGGCAGTGTAAAGCTGCCGGCTCTTCTGAAAAAAACTACCGGCAAAGAACTGAACATCCGCCTGACCTCAGGAAGAGAGTTCCCAGATGACCTTTCAGATGCCGCACTGGTTATTCACTGCGGCGGATGTATGCTCAATGAGCGTGAAATGACTTTCCGCAGAAAGTCAGCAGAGGATCAGAATGTCCCCTTCACAAATTACGGAATTGCACTCGCACTTATGAACGGCATTCTGAAACGTTCCCTTGGTATCTTCCCTGACCTTGCCGCTCAGGTCTGAAACAAAAAAATCTCCCGGAGCATATAATAGAGCATGGTTGTATAATCCCGCTGAGCCGGGCAATAATACTGACAGCAACACTTAATCTATATATCCGGGAGATAAATACTATGACGGTTAAAAGAGGAGATATCTATTATGCCGACCTAAGTCCCGTTGTGGGTTCTGAACAGGGCGGAGTAAGACCTGTACTTATTGTCCAGAACGACGTTGGCAACCGGCACAGTCCAACTGTTATTGCGGCGGCTATTACCAGTCAGCGTGACAAAACTCACCTGCCAACTCATATAGAGGTGCAGGCGGATAAGTGCGGTCTGGCAAAGGACAGCATCGTCCTTCTCGAACAGATAAGAACTATCGACAAAAAACGGCTCAAAGACAAAATGGGCGAGCTGGATCTCCGTTCCATGAACAAGGTCAACACTGCTCTGTCCATCAGCTTCGGGCTGGAGATATGAATTATCATTTATAAGAAAGCAGAAAGTAGTAAGGGCCGCCTTTGGCGGCCCTTACCTTGCGTGATAAATTTCATGATTCCATTGCAGGGGCGGATACCCACATCCGCCCGTTAACACTCTTTTGACATCCTTTGACGCAATGTACATTGTCCCTTTTATATTTAATAATTAATAATTTAGTGTTGTAATATCAATATATACTAAAATGAGGTCATACTATGACTAAGATCAAAGAATTTTTAAACTCCGCCGGAATATTCTTCCTTGTCACAGCTCAGAGACAGATACAACGAAAATACCGGAAACAAATTGCTGCTCTTCCACCTGGAAGATGCAAAGGCTGATATCTCTTAAATATTAATAAGGTCATAATTCTATCATGGGATGCCAAATGGTGTCCCTGATTTTTTCTGATCCTACGCTCGTAAATGTCAACAACTGCACAGATCACAGCCTCCCCCCTTGTACAAATTGACTACTCCCCCGCCCCCCTGAGCCTATTTTTCGTCAGTCAGGGGAGAGGCATTTGTTTCAGCACTTTACTTATTTACGCTTTTTATTTTACGTCATAACGCACAGGAAAAATATTATAATTTGTTGCAAATGCCACTTTTCAGCAAAGGAAATATATGGTATAATTATCCTGTAATCAATTGCAAATACTATGAAATGAGGTATATACCAATGAACAAAATTACAAACGACATTTACTATATCGGCGTCAACGATCACCAGATCGACCTCTTTGAAGGACAGTATGATGTTCCTAACGGAATGGCTTACAACTCCTATGTGATCCTGGATGAGAAGATCGCTGTGTTCGATACAGTTGACCAGAACTTCACAGAACAGTGGCTCGGAAACCTTAAGGAAGTCCTCGGTGACCGCAAGCCGGATTACCTCATCGTTCAGCATATGGAGCCTGACCACTCCGCAAACATCCTCAGCTTTATAAAGGCTTACCCCGATACAAAGATCGTCGGCAATGCCAAGACATTCACAATGATGTCCAATTTCTTTGAGGGGCTTGACCTCGGCAGCAATAAGCTGGAAGTCAAGGAGGGAGACAAGCTCTCTCTCGGAAGCCATGAGCTGAATTTCGTTTTCGCTCCCATGGTACACTGGCCCGAGGTAATGTTCACCTACGATTCAACTGACAAGGTTCTCTTCTCCGCTGACGCTTTCGGAAAGTTCGGCGCACTTGATGTTGATGAAGACTGGGCTTGTGAGGCTCGCCGCTACTACTTCGGCATAGTTGGCAAGTACGGCGTTCAGGTACAGGCTGTCCTCAAGAAGGCTGCTGCACTTGATATCCAGACAATTTGTCCTCTCCACGGACCTATCCTCAAGGAGGATCTGGGATACTATCTCGGCCTCTACAATACATGGTCATCCTACGGAGTTGAGAGCGAGGGATTATTCATCGCCTATACTTCCGTTTACGGCAACACAAAGAAGGCTGCTGAAATGCTCAGAGACAAGCTCCTTGAAAAGGGCTGCCCCAAGGTTGCTATCGCTGACCTTGCCCGTGAGGATATGGCTGAATCTGTTGAGGACGCTTTCCGCTACGGTAAGCTTGTAATTGCTACAACTACCTACAATGCTGATATTTTCCCATTCATGAAGCACTTCATACTCGACCTCACTGAGAGAAACTACCAGAACCGTACCATTGGTATCATTGAGAACGGAAGCTGGGCTCCTACAGCAGCCAAGGTCATCAAGGGTATGTTCGAGAAGTCAAAGAACATCACATGGACAGACACAACTGTTACTATAAAGTCAGCAGTAAAGTCTGAGAACATCGCTCAGATCGAAGCTCTCGCTGATGAACTTATGAAATAAAATTTCCCCCCCGAAAGGAGGAACAATATGAAAATTACCCTCAACCCTGATAAGGAAGTTGTTGCAAGAGTCAAGGAAGGCCTTAAAATGAAGGACGGATACTGTCCCTGCCGCCTTGCTAAGACTCCGGAAAATAAATGTATGTGCAAGGAGTTCCGTGACCAGATCGCTGATCCGGATTTTGAGGGATTCTGCCACTGTATGCTTTACTATAAATCAAAGGAGGACTAATATGAACGAGATCGAGATCACCAAGGAAAATTTCGATGATGAGGTCAGAAATTACAGGGGTATGCCTGTACTGCTTGACTTCTGGGCAAGCTGGTGCGGACCATGCATGATGCTCTCACCTATCATTGAAGAGATCGCTGATGAGTACGACGGTAAGATAAAGGTAGGCAAAGTCAATGTTGATGAACAGCCTGAGCTTGCTGCCGCTTTCAAAGTAGAAAGCATCCCCCTCGTAGTCGTAGTAAAGGACGGAGCTATTACAGCTGGTGCTATGGGATATCGTCCCAAGGAAGAGATACTGGCTCTCCTCGATAAATAATGACAAGAACCGGAGCATTGCTCCGGTTTTTTCTTGACATATACTTTATGTTATGATATAATTGAGAAAATATTTTTCAGGAGGTATTATCATGAACATAAGAAGATTCACCATTTCCGACGCACAGGAAACTGCTGCTATGATCGCTAAAACTCTTCGTATCAGCAATGTAAAGGATTATACTCCTGAAATGATGGAGGAATGTGTCCGCTCACTCAGTTCGGAGAACCTTATAGAACGTGCCGGCTGGCTGCATTTCTATGTTGTCGAGAATGATAACAGGATAATCGGCTGCGGCGGTATCGGTCCGTACTGGGGAAAAGCTGACGAGAGCAGTCTTTTCACTATTTTTGTTGATCCGGATTGTCAGGGAAAAGGTATCGGCAGAGCTATTATAAATACCCTCGAACAGGACGAATTCTACCTGAGAGCTAAGCGTGTCGAGATCCCCTCCTCTATAACAGCTGTGAATTTCTATAAGAAATTCGGCTACGACCATAAGCCCAGATTTGAAGAACCGGATGAGGAAAAAATATACCGGCTCGAAAAATTCAGATAAAAAAGACAGCTCCCGCTGACTTTTTGATTACACTTATATATTTGCGGCATAATATTACTGAGGTGATACTATGCTTGGATTTATTTTAGGCTCCATGTTCGGCGGCACTATAGGAGTTTTTACCATGTGCCTTTGCAGGACTGCTTCTGATTCAGACGATTCCATAGGCAGGGATAGTCCGGATCAAAAGAATATATATACCAATATAAAATAAACATATAGTAATAACGAAGTCAAAATTTAAAAAATGTAGTATTTTTTAAGGTTATTTTAAGAAAAGTACTCCATAATATACTTGAATAGAATATGTGTGTGAAAATTACAGATGAAAAGGAGGTTAGTCAATGTTAATTCTTATAATAGGAATCATTGTAAGCGGTGCTGCGGCAACATTGTCAATATGTATGTGCAAAGCTGCTTCGTGGGCTGATAATATAAAAACAGTTTCAGACACCACACTAAAATGAATTCTTCCAATCTCTATACCTGTATAAACAAGCTCCTGATTAGCACTCGGGAGCTTGTTTCTTTTTACACATAAGAAAAGATCGCAGCATCTTTATAGATGCTGCGATCTGTTTATCACTTCTTTTCAGGAACCTTTATAATGTCCTTGCGCATATAAGACTGAAGTGCCTTAGGAATACGAATTGAACCGTCCTCGTTGAGGTTATTCTCAACGAATGCGATGAGCATTCTCGGAGGAGCAACAACTGTATTGTTAAGGGTATGTGGGAAGTACTTGTTTCCGTCCTCTGTCTTAACTCTGATGCCAAGACGGCGAGCCTGTGCATCACCAAGGTTAGAACAGCTTCCTACCTCGAAGTACTTCTTCTGACGTGGTGACCAAGCCTCAACGTCGATAGACTTTACCTTCAGGTCTGCAAGGTCGCCAGAGCAACATTCAAGTGTACGTACAGGGATATCAAGTGTGCGGAAGAACTCAACTGTATAGCTGTAGAGCTTGTGGAACCAGTCCATAGACTCCTCTGGCTTACATACAACTACCATTTCCTGCTTCTCGAACTGGTGGATACGGTAAACACCGCGCTCCTCGATGCCCTTTGAACCAACTTCCTTACGGAAACATGGTGAATAGCTGGTAAGAGTCTGTGGAAGCTCGTTCTCAGGAAGGATAGTATCAATGAACTTACCTATCATAGAGTGCTCAGAAGTACCGATAAGGTAGAGATCCTCGCCTTCGATCTTATACATCATATTAGCCATATCGTCAAAGCTCATAACGCCTGTAACAACAGCACTTCTTATCATGAAAGGAGGGATATAGTATGTGAATCCCTTGTCTATCATGAAATCTCTTGCGTAAGAAAGAATACAGCTCTGGAGCAGTGCGATATCTCCCTTGAGGTAATAGAAACCGTTACCGCTTGTGCTTCTTGCGCTGTCGATATCGATACCGTTTACCTTTTCCATGATATCAACATGATAAGGAACTTCAAAATCAGGAACAGCAGGCTCACCGAATTTCTCGACCTCAACGTTCTCGGAATCGTCCTTGCCTATCGGAACACTGTCGTCGATAATATTAGGAATTACCATCATTATCTCTTTGATCTCGCCTTCAAGCTTTGTTTCGAGAGCTTCCATTTCAGCAAGCTTGTCGCCAAGCTCTGTTACCTCTGCCTTTGCCTTCTCAGCCTCTTCCTTCATGCCCTTAGCCATGAATCCGCCGATTTCTTTGCTTCTTACCTTACGGACGTTACGAAGGCTGTCACACTCTGTCTTTGTCTTTCTGTACTCCTCATCAAGAGTAACTACCTTATCAACAAGTTCAAGCTTTTCGTCCTGAAACTTCTTCTTGATGTTTTCCTTTACAAGCTCAGGATTGGTTCTTATCAGTTTAATGTCGATCATTTCAATTTACTCCTTTATTCTTCTTTTGCGAGCTTTTCTGCAAGCGCCGCAAGATCTTCTTTATCATAAAATTCAAGGATGAGCGCACCCTTGTTCTTTGCATAATCTACCTTGACTTTTCTGCCCAGTCTTTCGTTAAGTGAGATCTCCATCTCGACAAAATAGTTATCAATCCGCTTATCAGACTTCTCAGAAACTATATTTTCCGGCTCTGATGATCTCTGTGCAGCCTTTTCTACCTGTCTTACGGTAAGACTGCCTTCCGAAGCCTTTATTGCAGTTGCGATCATTAGTTCTTCATTATCAAATCCCAGCAGCGCACGTCCGTGACCTGCTGAAATATCGCCTTTTTCGAGCATTTTCAGCACTCTTTCCGGCAGTGACAGAAGTCTTACTGCGTTTGCGATAGCTGAACGTGAACGTCCGACCATTTTTGCAACCTGATCCTGAGTCATGCCGTAGTTTTCGATAAGCTCATTATATCCGGCAGCCTCTTCAATAGGATTGAGGTTTTCTCTCTGCAGATTTTCGATAATTGCTATCTGCATTGTCTCAACATCGCTGAGTTCTCTTATTGTTACAGGAACCTCGTCAAGGCCAAGCATACGGGCAGCTCTCCAGCGTCTTTCGCCGGCTACTATCTGATAGCCGCCGCTGCTGAGAGGCCTTACAAGTATAGGCTGAAGCATTCCATGCTCCCTTATAGAATCTGCGAGAGCTGTTATAGCCTCATCGCTGAAATTTTTTCTTGGCTGATCCCTGTTAGGTTCAAGCTCTGATGTCCGGAGCTTATTTTTTATCTGAACTTCATTTGAATTGTCATTGAGAAGACTGCCTAGTCCTCCCAGACCGGAATTCAAACCGCCTTTTGCCATGCTTTATCACTCCTCTTTCTTCTTTTTATTGAAGGTAAAAATACCTCTTCTCTTCTTTTTTGGAAGTTCAAGGGGTTCACCCAGGAGCTCATGGCCAAGCAGCTCATATGACTCCGCTCCCTTTGAAGTCCTGTCATAATACAGCACAGGCTTTCCGTACGATGGAGCCTCTGAAATACGGACATTTCTCGGGATCTTTGTCTCAAACACCTTATCAGGGAAATATTTTTTCACTTCTTCAACAACATCATTTGCGATATTAAGTCTTCCGTCAAACATTGTGAAGAGAATTCCCTCTATTTCAAGAGCGGGGTTATAGTTGCTCTTGACTATTTTAAATGTATTTACAAGCTGAGAAAGTCCCTCAAGAGCATAAAACTCCGCAAGCATAGGAATTATAATAGTGTTGCAGGCTACAAGTCCGTTAAGGGTTATAGTTCCCAATGCAGGCGGACAGTCTATAAACACATAGTCATAATCGTCTTTACAGGTGAGAATCTGCATTTTGAGCCTGTTCAGGCGGTTTTCGTTATTAGCGAGTTCTATTTCACATCCGGCAAGATCTTCGGTTGCAGGCAGGATCGCAACATTTTCAAATTCTGTATCTATAATTGCATCCTGAATGCGGATCTTTCCGGTAATAACATCATAGGTAGAAGCAGAAACGGATTTCTTTTTTATTCCGAATCCTGTTGTCGTATTGCCCTGAGGATCAGAGTCTACACAAAGCACTTTTTTGCCTCTTGAACCAAGATATGCGGACAGATTAACAACGGTAGTTGATTTTCCTACTCCGCCTTTCTGGTTGGCAACAGCTATAATTTTGCCCATGAAATCTTCCTTTCTTATTGTTATACAACTATTATACCACTTTTGGACACGCTTGTAAATACGATTTGCGAAATATTTGGCATAAAAAATGTTTCACGTGAAACTTTTTTATTGTTTCACGTGAAACATTCCATTAGACTTTATGCTGTATCGGTATTCTGACACGATATTCTATATAATTTTCACTCTGAATTTTTTTTGAATCAGCAGAGATCCCTGCTGCCTGCATTGTTTCTACAGCACGATTAATAGTGTTTACGAACATTTTAACATTTTGAAACACCTTTGAACGCTTCTTATAGCTTGCTTTGTCACGCTGGCAGCCAATATAGTCTTCAATAAGCTTTTCTGTTTTCTCAACATTCAGATTATTTGTTATAATTTTATCAAGCACAACAGATCTATCCTCTGTACTTCCAAGCTTAAGCAAAGCTCTTGCGTGACGCTCTGTGAGTCCATACCTAACGATCAGATCACGCTGTTCTTCGGATAATCTAAGTAATCTCAGTTTATTTGCAACAGTACACTGAGCCTTTCCAAGCTGTGCAGCTGCCTCCTCCTGAGTCATTCCATAAAGAGTTATAAGCTTTTCAATCGCTGTTGCCTCTTCAAAAAAGGTAAGATCCTGTCTCTGAATATTCTCCACAAGAGCAAGAATTGCGGAATTTCTGTCGTTGATATCAAAAATAATGCATGGGACTTGATCCATCCCGCATATTTGAGCAGCCCGAAGGCGGCGTTCACCTGAAATAAGTTCATATGTATCACCAACTCTGCGAACAGATAAGGGCTGTAAAATGCCATTTGCCTTTATAGAATCAGCCAATGCGATCAGATCATCGGATTCAAAGCAAATTCTTGGCTGTTGGGAGTTCGGAGAAATCTTGTCAATATCAATATTCAAGACCTTTCCGATAGTTTTTTCTTTCTGAAATTTTAGTATTCCGGCCATTTTATTACCTCGCAATCATTTAAACTACAATAATTATATCATTGCTCGGAAATAAAATCTACACAAAAAATCCGCCTTTATATTACATAAAGGCGGAAAAAACAACTTTATTTTACTTTTTTATAGCAATTTCTTTTTTATCTGACTGCTATTTCTGGGATATTTTGTCGGAGTTTGCGATATTTTTTCAATCAAGACAATTCTACGCTCTTCGGCCTCTACAGAATATTTTGTTTCACGTGAAACATTTCCTCCAAGAATTTTAATAGCGTTAAAGCCAATTGAAATATCCTCTGAAGGACCCTTCATTGAAATAAAAGAACCTCCAACCTTTACAAACGGGATACACAACTCGCTAAGCAGTGACATATTTGCAACTGCTCGTGCACAGGCAAAATCAAATTTTTCACGATATTTCTCATCTTTTGAGACATCTTCCGCTCTTCCATGTATGAAATCAGCAGAAATATCAAGCTTATCACAAAGAGACTGTAGAAATACGATTCTTTTATTCAGACTATCGAGCAAAGTGAAATTAATGTCAGGACGATATATTTTCATTGGAACTGAAGGAAATCCTGCACCAGTTCCGACATCAATAATATCAGACCTTTCAGGAATATCTACATACTTAAAAACAAGTACACTGTCTATAAAATGCTTGAATAAAATTTCCTCAGGATCTGTTATAGCTGTAAGATTAACGTTTTTATTATACTCCACAAGATAATCCGCATATGTATCAAATTTCTTATACATTTCTTCACTAAGAACAAGTCCATATTTAGAAAAAGCAGAGCAACAAAATTCAAAATCAGGAAGCATCTGAAGCTCCTTTCTCTCTTTGAAGCCAGACTGCGAGAAGAGATATATCAGCTGGAGAGACTCCGGAAATACGGGAAGCCTGCCCAAGTGATACAGGCTTAACTTTATTTAGTTTTTCGATAGCTTCAAGTCTGAGTCCATATATATTGCGATAATCAAGATCCTCAGGGAATTTTTTCTCCTCCATTTTACGCATTTGCTCGATTTGAAGAAGCTGTTTTGAAATATATCCCTCGTACTTGATTTGTAATTCAACCTGCTCTTTAACCTCGTCACTAAGATCTGGTCTGTCTGGATCGATAAAAGCAATATCATTATAATTAATCTGAGGACGTCTTATAAGATCACTCATTTTACAACCGCTGCTCAAAGGAGATGTATGGCAAGATATTAAAAATTCATTTAATTCATCAGATGGACCAACATTAATAGTATTAAGTCGGTTTATTTCACAGCTAACCTCTTTCTCCTTATTTAAAAGATGATCGTATCTTTCACGAGAGATCAATCCTATCTTATAACCGATTGGAGAAAGTCTCTGATCGGCGTTATCCTGGCGGAGAATTAACCTGTACTCACTTCGAGAAGTCATCATTCTATACGGATCAGAGCATCCCTTTGTAACAAGATCATCGACAAGAGTGCCGATATATGAGCTTGCACGGTCAAGGATCATTGGTTCACGACCTTTTATTTTGAGTGCAGCATTTATACCTGCAACAATGCCCTGGGCTCCAGCCTCTTCGTATCCTGAGCTGCCATTAAACTGACCTGCCCCATAAAGTCCGCCGATTTTCTTGAATTCAAGTGTTGGCAATAACTGGACAGGGTCGCAGCAGTCGTACTCTATTGCATAAGCCGGACGCATTATCTCTACGTCCTCAAGTCCCTCTATAGTTCTGAGAAAAGCAAGCTGAACATCCTCCGGCAGCGATGACGACATTCCCTGCAAATAGTATTCCTCTGTGCTAAGTCCCATTGGTTCAACAAAAAGCTGATGTCTGGGTTTGTCAGAAAATCTCACGATTTTGTCCTCGATGGAAGGACAGTACCTTGGTCCTACTCCCTCTATCCTACCACTGTATAATGGTGACCTATCAAGGTTTGAAAGTATCACTTCATGTGTTTTACTATTTGTATATGTCACATAGCAGCTGACCTGATTCTGAAGTCCTTCAGTGGATGTTTCAAATGAAAAAGGTACGATGTTCTCGTCTCCATCCTGACGCTCCATAATATCAAAATTGATACTTCTTTTATTTACTCGGCAGGGTGTTCCAGTCTTGAAGCGCCGCAGTTCAACTCCATTTTCCATAAGACTTTTTGATAAATATTTACTCGGAAGAGCAGAATCCGGTCCGCTTTCATATGAAACTTCGCCAATATGAATCTTACCTTTAAGGTAAGTTCCGGTTGCGATAATGACTGCCTTAACTGAATACTCAGCACCAAGTGATGTTCTGAGTCCGGTTATCTTATCGTCTTCAACAATTATCTCTGCAACTTCACCCTGTTTAACAAACAGATTTTTTTGTTTTTCGCAGACTTCCTTCATGTAATTGTGATACTTTACTCTGTCAGCCTGAACTCTCAGACTATGAACAGCGGGGCCTTTTCCCCTGTTCAGCATACGGCTCTGGATAAAACAATGGTCCGCAGCTTTGCCCATTTCACCGCCCAAAGCGTCTATTTCACGGACAAGATGTCCCTTTGCAGTGCCTCCGATTGACGGATTACAGGGCATATTTGCGATCTGATCCAGAGATATTGTAAACATCACAGTCCTGCATCCAAGTCTTGCAGAAGCAAGAGCTGCCTCTACTCCAGCGTGACCTGCGCCAACAACTGCGACATCAAATTCTCCCATTTTATATGACATAAAAATTCCTCATTTAATTGTTTCACGTGAAACATTATTTTCCTACACAAAATCTTGAAAATACTTCATCCACAACAGCGTTGGTTATACGCTGTCCGGTAAGTTCAAGAAGATACTGTTCAGCCTCATCAATTACCACATTAACAGCATCAAGAAGCTCTCCAAAATCGATTGCTTCAATTGCCTTATCAACACAATCAAGACACATTTCAATACATCTTTTCTGCCTCTCATTTGCTGCTGAAACAGAATTAACTGTTTTATCGTTGATCTCAAAGAGCTCTTCGATCTCTTTTTTCAGGTCATCAACACCCTGATTTTCCTTAGCAGAAATATATACTATATGTTTAAATTTTTCTTTGATAGGCTGAATATCAAGTTCCTGTCCGACATCATTTTTATTTATTACAGCAACACATTTTTTATTATTAATTTTATTAATTAAATATAAATCGTCCTTCGTGAGAGGACAGCCTCCGTCAAAAACTGCAATAATAAGTTCGGATGAACCTATCATTTTTTCAGCCATATCAACTCCGATACCCTCGATCTTATCATCGGTCTCATGGATACCAGCAGTGTCTGAAAGCCGCAGAACAATATCGCCGATATTGACAGACTCCTCGATAATATCACGGGTCGTGCCGGCAATATCAGTAACGATGCTTCTACTGTAACCGCTGAGGCAGTTGAACAGTGTAGACTTTCCTACATTCGGGCGGCCGATGATCGCAGTTGACACTCCCTCACGGAGGATCCTTCCGCAATCATAATTTTTTATAAGCGAAGCAAGATCGCTGCGGATAGATTTCAGCTCTGCTGAGAGATTCTCAGGCTCCACGGCGGGGATATCATCTTCAGGATAATCTGCCCAGGCAGCCAGGTCTCCAAGAAGGTTCATCAGCCTCTTTGAACATTTATCAGCCATGCGGAAGGCAGCTCCCTCACGGAGATTTTCTGCCATTCTCAGCTCCCTCTCACCCTTAGCGGAAATAATATCCATGACTGCCTCCGCCTGTGTAAGGTCAAGCTTTCCGTTCATAAAAGCACGTTTTGTAAACTCTCCCGGCCCTGCATTCTCAGCACCATTTTTCAGAAGAGCCCGGAGTATCCTTCTTGTGACATACAGTCCTCCATGACATGATATCTCCGCAGTATCCTCCCCGGTGTAGCTGTGAGGAGCTCTGAAAACGGTCAGTATGCAGTCATCTATACGTTCGTCGCCGTCATATGCGGTTCCGTAAGCGCAGGTATACCCCTTCATATCAGCAGCCTTTCTGCCGTTGACAGAGCGGAATACCCTGTCTGCAACAGCGATGGACTCCTCACCTGAAATCCTTATAACGGCTATACCGCCGGCAGCCTCAGGTGTGGAAATAGCTGCAATAGTTGACATAAAATCACTCCTAAAAAAACAACGGCAAAAGCTGCCGTTGTTCTTGTTATTCATCAGATCAAAGCTCGATCTTTCCGTAGAGGCCGCCCTCCATAGTATCCTCAGGCTTAGGTCTCTTGTAGTCCTTCTCGAAGCTTGTAGAGAGATCAACGGATCTGCGCTCCATATTTACCTCTCTGTCACGGTTTCTTCTTTCACCGCCGCGTCTGTCATTTCTTCTTCCGCCGCCTCTTCTGTCGTCACGGCGTCTGTCGTTCTTTCTGGGGTTATTGGATGAAATGATTATCTTTCTATAGGGCTCTTCGCCGACTGAGCGTGAAGAAACTCCCTCGATATTTGAGATAGCGGAGTGGATAACTCTTCTCTCATAGGGATTCATAGGCTCAAGAGGCTGTGAACGGCCTGTTCTGAGTACAGACTTAGCAACCTTAGCTGCAAGCTGCTCAAGAGTATCCTTTCTCTTGCTGCGGTAGCCGAGGCAGTCAATAGTGATCCTGAAGTAATCCTTATCGCCCTTATTAGCGATGATAGAGCAGAGGTACTGAAGAGAATCGAGAGTCTCGCCTCTTCTTCCGATTATTGTGCCGTTGTTATCGCTTTCGATATTGATAACAGCGCCTGATTCGTTCTGATAGATAGTGAACTGAGCATCAATTTCGATTGCTCTGAGGATGCTTGTGATATAGTCTCTTGCAAGTTTTACTTTAGGGTTGATCTGAGACTCATCCTCAATGAGTGTAAAGTTATCGAGGGAGAATTCCTGCTCGTCATTTTCGGGCTCAGAAGCATTTTCAGCCTCGGTGCTGACAGCCTCCTTGACCTCTTCCTTAACAGCTTCCTTGACTTCTTCAGCCTTCTTCTCGATCTTTTCAGCAGGCTTCTTTACCTCTTCAACCAGCTTTTCTGCTTCGGACTTAGCTTCCTTCTTAACTACCTGCTTGACCTCCTCAGTCTTTACAGCAGCAGCAGACTTTACAGGAGCCTTAACTTCAGTAACAGGCTTTGAAGCAGCAGCGGCCTGAGCGGGAGCGTCAGCTACAGAAGCCTTTACTACAGCTTCCTTCTTGCCTATACCAAACAGTCCCTTCTTGCCCTCTTCGACAATTTCAAATCTGATCTGCTTGTCTTTACCGAACTTTTTAACGGCGAGAGCCTTGGCCTCCTCGACAGTATCGGCCTTAAAAATTTCAGTCATATTTATACCTCCTTAATAAAAATCAATCATTATCATCACTTTCGGTGTCATCGTAGATGTCGCCGTACTTTTCGGCCATACGCTTTCTGGCCTCTTTTATCTTATCTCTGTTATACTTATTCATTTCCGAACGTGAAGCTTTTTCGCCGTTAGCCTTCTTGGCAGCGCCTGACTGCTGATTAGCAAGCTCCTGCTGCTCCATCATTCTCTGCATGAAGGTCTTCTTTTCGGGGTGTTTTTCGGCGTATATACGGGCTTTTTCCTTTTCCTTCTCATTAATTGCCTCAGTACGCTCAGGGGTGAAGTACTGATTGAGAGCGAAGGTTATAACAAATGAGAAGAGTGCAGACCATATCCAGTAGAAACCGATACCTGCGGGGAGCTTATAAGCGAAATAGATAGAAAGCAGGGGCATGAGGTACATCATAGCAGTCATGCAGCCTGGATTCTGCATATTAGGATTAACCTTTTTCTGGTGGATCTGGCTGTATACAGATGAAATGAGCTGAGCAAGTCCTGCAAGGAAGGGGATTATAGCGAGAACGATAGTCTCTTTGTTCCATGAATCAGGGCTCAGTGAAGGATATTTTGCAAGGTTAGCACCGAGGAAGGTGAACTTATTATAGAAGTCGTCAACCTTCTCAGCGAAGTTATGTCCCAGGCCTGTAAAAGCGTCATAATGCTTTTCAAGCATTTCTCTGACATAGAGCTCGCTTCTCAGGTCACTGAACTTGAATTTTCCCTTGCTTCCCATATCCTGTACACGCAGATTTGAAGCGATCTCTGCGGCCTGTTTTCTTACATCCTTAGGCATACGGAGGATGTGAGTGATAGGCTTGTACACAACGTCGATAACTCCGAATACGAGGAACATCTGGATAAATGCGGGGAGACAGCTTCCCATGGGGTTGATGCCTTCCTCCATATAGAGCTTCTGCTGCTCCTCCTGGAGTCTCTGCGGGTTATTTGAGAAGCTCTTTCTGAGCTTTTCAAGCTTCGGGTTAAGAAGCTGCATACGAGCAGCATTCTTCTGGGTCTTATAGTTTACCGGCAGGAAGATAAGCTTCGTGACGATAGTAAATATAATGATCGAAAGCGCATAGTTTCCGACCAGATAATCGATGAGCTGCATAAGGTATCCGAAGGGGATACCGATGATATCATAAAGTGCGTTCAATATTCATCCCTCTTACATTCTATTGTCTTCATCACTGCTCATGCTGTTATTATGGACAGACAGATAGTCTATCTTTTTATATCTGAAAGTGAATTTTTCCGGGACCGGGTCTATACCGCCCATTGACCACGGATTGCAGCGGAGTATCCTCCAGCCTGCGAGGAGAGTACCTCTGAAGAAGCCGAATCTTTTGAAAGCTCCGAAAGCATAATTGCTGCAGGTGGGATAGTACTTACATTTGGCAGGAAAAAGGGGAGATATACATTTCTGATAGAATTTTATCAGACCAAGAGCGATATATCTCATTTTCCATTGCCGGACGGCCTGAAGCTGCAGAACATCTTATTGATCTCTGCGATGCCGTATTTCTCCATATACCCGCAGTACTCCTGAGATCTTATCTCACATATCCTGCTTCTTGCAACAATGACAATATCCATGCCGATAGGCATATCCTTCTCGAAGAGGCGGTAAGCCAGCCGGATAAGTCTTTTAGCTCTGTTGCGTGAAACGGCATTTCCCACCTTCTTGCCTGCGGTTATGCCGAGGCGGTTGAAGGGGCGGCCGTTTGGTCTAACATAGATGACCGAATATTTTGAAGCGGAGTATCTGCCCTTCTTATAAAGTAAAAGAAAATCTTTATTATCGTTCAGAATTTCAGTATAAAGCATAATAATACCATAAGCACACTATACTAACAAAAAAGACCACAAAATTTTATAAATTTTGTGGTCAGCCTCGTCAGTGAGTTAATCTTGCTCTGCCCTTAGATCTTCTACGAGCTAAAACCTTTCTGCCGTTCTTAGTAGCCATTCTCTTCATGAAGCCGTGCTCCTTCTTTCTGTGGAGCTTCTTAGGCTGATATGTTCTTTTCATTATAAGATCCTCCTCTCTTCTCAAATGATATGTTAAGGACATACATCTCCGAAAGAAGAGCAGTCCCGATATGCATATTTCTGCATTACACTAAAACATTATATAATAAAAAAGCGGATATGTCAAGGGCTTTTGAAAATTTTTTCGGACAAGGGCTCAATTTCATGCTATTTAACAATATCAATATAAATGTGATCGGATAATTTTCACTAATTTGTCAGGAAAAAGCCTGTTTAACGAGGAAAATCAAGATATATCACAAAACCGGCCATGCGGTCTTATTTTTCTCAACACAGTGTTGAAAACTGCTGTTTAAAACTTTTATCCCCGTTGAATAATGTGGAGGAGATCCATGATAAAAATGTTGATACCACAGGATCAATGACCGGAAATGATGATTTTCAACAGATGAAAGTCTGTCTGGCATAGCTGAAAAGCGGTAATTTTCCCCAGACGGAAGTGGATTCAACACAGTTTTCAACAATATGTCAATTTGTGTGTTGAGAAAAGGTGTTTTTTCTCAACCTTTGATATATAAAACTGCTTGCATTTTAAACACCGGTATGTTATAATATACTATATATTAATATAGGAGAGTGTTGTTTTTTCACTCATTTCATTTTTTGTACGGAGGTAAATCATGAATTCTTTTGAGGAAGTTTTTGAAAAAGTAAAGAAATACTGCCTTGAAAACGACAAGATACCGGAAATAGGCATTAAGACATGGATAGATCAGATGAAGCCCGTAAGCTTCACCCCCACAGAAGCAGTTTTCACCATCCCCACAGATTTCCAGAAAAATATAGTTGTTTCAAAATACGTTGATATTCTGAAAGATGCATTCCTGCAGATCCTCGGATTCAATATAGATCTTGTTATAAATGTGGAAAATACAGAATCCGAAAAAATAAAGGTCCCCACAGACGACGAGCTTGAGAAAAAGCACGCAGAGCTTGAAAAATCCTATAAATTTGCTAACTATGACTATACCTTCGATACCTTCATTGAGGGACGCTCCAATGAGTTTGCCCTTGCCTGCAGCAAGTCAGTCGCAAAGAACTGCGGAGAAAAGTCTGTTCCCGATTATAACCCGCTCTTTATATACGGACCTTCAGGAATGGGAAAAACTCACCTTATAACTGCTATTGCCAACGAGGTAAGAAAGAATCACCCAAATTTCAATATAGTATATGTTACCAGCGAGACCTTCGGAAGTGACCTGGTAAATGCTCTTAATACCAGCCATATCTCCAATTTCCAGGATAAGTACCGCAATGCCGATATTCTTCTTATCGACGATGTTCAGTTCTTCGCCGGAAAAGAGCGTATGCAGGAGGAATTCTTCCATACCTTCTATAAGCTCCACCAGGAGGGCAAGCAGATAGTTATCACATCTGATAAGCCGCCGAAGGAGCTCCTCACCCTTGAAGAGAGACTCCGTACCCGCTTTGAGGGCGGACTTATCGCAGATATCTCTGCTCCTGACTATGAGACAAGACTTGCTATCATCAACAGAAAGTCTGAGCTTTTAGAACTCAAAATGCCCAGTGAAGTTGCAGAATTCATGGCAAACCGCCTGAAATCAAATATCCGTCAGCTTGAAGGTGCAGTAGTCCGTCTTAAGGCTCTCAATCACTTTGCCGGAAGCCCGATAACCATATCTATGGCTCAGAGCGTTATCCGTGACGTACTTACCGATGAACAGCCTATACCGATCACTGTAGAGAAGATCATTTCAGAGGTATCCACAGTTTACGGCGTATCTGCTGATGATATCCGCTCAAATAAGCGCTCTGCACAGATCTCCATAGCACGAAAAGTCGCTATATATGTAGTAAGAGAGATCACACAGATGCCTCTTGCCTCTATCGGTACTGAATTCGGCGGAAGAGACCACTCAACTATCGTATATTCCGTTACAAGCATATCCGAGGGAATGGAAAAGGATTCCAACCTCAAAAATCTTGTTGAGGACATTATCAAGGACATAAAGGACAAGAGCAAGGTCTGAACATTGAAGGTTGAAAAAGTTGAAAACTCTGTTGAAAGTGTTTGATTCCACATAGTTTTCAACAGAGTGTTAAAAGTGGTGTTGAATCACTTCCCGGAAGTTTTTTCCTCTTTATCACGAATGATGGACCGTGAAAAAAATGTCATTCAGATAAGCTGTTAACACATTCCGGTTATCAACAATCAACAGCATTTTTGAAAACTTTTCCCGCCGGGAACGGTTTCCACAGATCTGTCCACTTTTCACGGCTTTCAACTCCACAAACTTCAACCTCTTCAACACCTCAGAGAACGCTCTTCAGAGCTTCCAACAAATTCAAGAATTTCACAACAGCTCCCTGTGGACGTCTTTTTCCAGGAATACAGGGAATAAACCGCTGTTTCAACTTTTAGACCGCCCCAACAACAACAACAATATTATATTCTTATCTTATCATACATTATTCTCTCTTTCCTTATCTTATGAAAGACTTACCATATCTTGTTGCGGGAGGCGTTGACCTGTCCATGTGTGAAGGACAGGTCTCATATACATTTTCATATATCCGGAGGTATTTATTAATGAAATTCATATGCAGCAAATCAGAACTCAGTGAAGCTATAGGCAACGTATCCCGTGCAGTATCTCCAAAATCTACTATTCCTGCTCTCGAAGGAATAAAAGTAAGAGTAGCAGAGGGTCAGGTAGAGCTTACAGCCTATAACCTTGAAATGGGTATCCGTACATCAATCAAGGCAGAAACAGAAGGCTCAGGTGAGTTCGTAGTCGGCACAAGACTCTTCAGTGAGTTTACAAGACGTATGTCCGGAGAAGATATAACCTTCGATATCGACGAGAATCTCGTTATCAATATATCCTGTGATGCCACACAGTGCAGCTTCTCAGCAATGTCAGCTGACGAATATCCGGAGCTCCCTGTTGTTGATTCCGAAAGAAGCTTTACAGTAAAGCAGACTGTTCTCCGCTCTATGATAAATCAGACAAGCTATGCTACATCTACAAATGAGAGCAAGCCTGTACTTACAGGAGAACTCTTCGATATAGAAGAAGGCAGCTTCAATATGGTGGCTATAGACGGTTTCCGCCTTGCTATCAGAAACGAGCTGACAGACTGCAAGGAGAAGTATCACTTTGTAGTTCCTAAGAAAGCCCTCATCGAGGTATCTACCCTTGTAAAGGATGACGATGAGAAGCTCTGTACAGTATGCACCAATGACAGACATATCATTTTCCAGATAGATAATGTTGTTGTTATTTCAAGACTTCTTGAGGGAGCCTTCCATAACTATAAGCTCAGCATCCCCAACGGCTTCAAGACTGAGGTCATCATAAGTAAGAGAGATTTTTCTACCTGTCTCGAGCGCTGCTCACTTCTTATTGACGACAAGAATAAATCTCCTATCCGCTGCGAAGTAGGCAACGGAGTAATGAAGATAAGCTGCAAGACCGGTATAGGTAAGATAAATGATGCTATATCAGCAGACATTTCCGGGGAAACAGTTACTATCGGATTCAATAATAAGCTCCTGCTTGAAGCTCTCAGAGCTGCCGAGGGAGATAAGGTCCGCATACGCTTCAACGGCGCAATGAAGGTAATAGAGATACTCCCTCTCGAAGGTGAGAGCTATATCTTCCTTGTAATGCCTATACAGCTCAAGAACTGACATGATCTACAGGATATATGGCCACGCAAAGGGTGCGACCGTCTTTTCAGTAATGACGGGAGTAGTATCCTCAGTATGTCTGCTTGCCGGAGTTCTTCTGGCATTGTTCCTGGTTTTGTGGAAGTACATACCTGAGAAGATACTTGATATCATAGATTTCAATTTCAATAAGTCGTGGGTGTGGGTAGATGTCCTGCTCATAGCCATAGGGATCATGTCGGCACTGGCTTCAAAATATATCTCAAAGAAAATCGCTGAAAAGATAATCGCCCGCAAAATAAAGAGGAGCGTAGGATTTGCCTACAGATATACCCTTGAAAATCCCTATCTTTTCAGATATGCAGCGTCTCTGAACAAGGAATTTGCCTACAGCTATTACCTTGACAGGGACAATATAGTCAGAAAAAAGGAAAGAAAAACACGAAAAGTTCCAAGGGAGCGTTGATATGGCAGAGAACAGGATAAAGATAACCACTGAATTCATAAAGCTGGACGCACTTCTGAAATTTGCGTCAATGGTAGGTTCAGGCGGAGAGGCTAAACAGCTCATTCAGGACGGACAGGTGCTGGTAAACGGCGAAGTCTGCACTATGAGAGGAAAGAAAATACGCCCCGGCGACAGAGTTTCTCTCGACGGAGAAGAAGTGGTAGTAGAGTGAGGATAACCTATGCGGATATAGACGGATTCAGGAATCTGTCCGGAATATCCTTTGCTCCCGACCCGAAGTATAATATCATCGCAGGCCCTAATGCACAGGGCAAGACAAATCTGCTCGAAGCGATGTGGATACTCTCAGGCTGCCGCAGCTTCCGTGGTTCAAAGGAAAAGGACTATATCTGCCTTGACGGCAATCGTATGTCCTCAAAGATAAAGCTCCGTGACAGCGTCAGGGAGCAGAAAATAGAGTTTGAAATGACAAGAAGTGCCTCGTCGCCTAAGAATATCCACCTTAACGGCGTAAAACAGAAGGGGACGAGAGCTCTGTTTGATGTTTTCAAGTGCATAGCCTTCATCCCGGATGATGTGGAGATAATAAAGGGCTCTCCCGAAAAGAGGAGAAGCTTCATTGATATGGCCGCTTCTCAGCTGAATCCCGTATTTGTAGTGCACCTGAACAAGCACAATGCCATAATGAACCAGAGAAATGCCCTTCTTAAGGACATCTCCCAGGGCAATTCACCTGCCTCGGTCCTTGAAATATGGGACAGACAGGCTGCCCGTGAGGGAACTATAATCTCATATATGAGAAATGAGTATGTCTCAAAGATAAACGAGATATGTGGCAGGCTCTACCGGACTATATCCGGCGGAAATGAGGAGCTTGAACTGGAGTACCGCTCAAATGTTTTCCGTCCGGAGGATTTTGATTCTCCTGCGGACAGTCAGGCAGAGGAGCAGTACTACAGGAAATTGCAGGATACCTCAGAATATGACATCCGCACAGGCTCTACCCATTCCGGCGTCAACCGTGACGAGATAATCATAAAGATAAACGGGGTAAGCGCCAGAGACTACGGCTCACAGGGGCAGATAAAGAGCGCAGCCCTTGTGATGAAGCTTGCACAGGCGGAGATATTCATGAAGCGCTCAAAGGATGCCCCGGTAGTCTTTCTGGATGATGTAATGGGCGAGCTTGATGAGAACAGACAGCGATTCGTGCTGGATATGATAAAGGATATGCAGGTATTTCTGACAACTCCCAACGAAGCCGCACTTCTCCCCGAAATAAAGGGAAAGCTGCTGTATATAAGCGAAGGCAGGATAACTGATGAAAAAAGCAATATATCTTCATGTGGGGAATAATTACTCCGTTGATGTGAGAGATATCGTGGGGATTTTCGACATCGAGAATACAACTGTTGAAAAGTGCACGAAGCTCCTGCTTGACAGAGCCGAGAAAGAGCACAACTGCATCTATACCACCTATGAAATGCCTAAGAGCTTCATAATCGCAGTAAAGGACGGCAGGGAAAGGATATATATTTCACAGCTTGCTGCATCTACTCTGAAAAAGAGGCTTGCTGAGGGAGGCGGTATTTAGTGGAATATTATGAGGATGAAGATGTCATTGAGGAGAGGAAAAAGAGAAAACGGCTGCTGAAGAGGCTGCTCATTGCCGCTGCTGTTTTATTTGCTCTCAGCATTATAATATACAAGATCTTCATTCCGGTGGATTACCGACATTTCAACAAAAAACGTATAAGGAAAATAGAGGAAGAATACAAGATAAGCCTTGACGATACAGAGCCTGTACGCTACTGGAAGCCTGCTCTTGCACAGGATACTATATCATGCTTTGATTTCTATACTGATGACTATGAGAAATTCATGGAAAGTTTTCATGGCGAAAAGATAACATCCTTCAGGGAATATGAAGACAGCGGAGCTGTCGAGTATGAATGTCATGTTGAGGACGATCATTACTTCAAGGTGACATTTAAAAAGTCGGATGGCAGATATAAAGGGAAGCTCACATATTACAGAGATGATGTCAGACCTCATCCGGCAGAACAGACTGAAACAACATCAGTGAGCGCAAGCCACAGAAGCTCTTCCGGCGGAAGACGATGACAGATATGTATGAGAAAAAATATCAGGCTCATAGGTTATGATTATTCCTCAAACGGAAGCTATTTCATAACCATATGTACGAAGAAAAGAAAAAACTGTCTTTCAGAAATATCTGTAGGGGAGGCCGCCCTCGGCCTCCCATTGACAGAATTAACAGATATCGGAAAGATAGTAAATGAAAATATAAAGAAAACCGGTCAGGTCTATAGAAATGCAGATGTTATAAAATACGTTATAATGCCTGACCATATACACATGATATTGTTTATTTCGGACTTCTATGAAGAAATGACAGGGAGGCCGGGGGCGGCCTCCCCTACAAAATCGGTCCCGCTGATAATCAACGGACTGAAAACGATATCTACAAAACAGATCGGTTATTCTGTTTGGCAAAGATCCTATTATGACCATATCATACGCAATGAAAAAGAATTTTTGCAGATATATGATTATATCGAAAATAACCCTGTAAATTGGGCTAATAATATATACAACCAGAATATTTGGAGGTAACTTCATGAGTCAGCAGAACAATAACTACGACGAAAACGACATACAAGTCCTGGAAGGACTTGAAGCGGTGCGTAAGCGTCCCGGAATGTACATAGGCTCGACCGGTCCCGGAGGACTTCACCACCTTGTATACGAGATAGTGGATAACTCCATTGATGAGGCTCTTGCAGGATACTGTACAGAGATAACCGTTGAGATACTTGAAGGGGATATAATCCGTGTATCAGACAACGGCCGAGGAATCCCTGTAGGTATACACCCCAAGGAGGGAATATCTGCGGCTACAGTAGTATATACCATACTCCATGCAGGCGGTAAATTCGGCGGCGGCGGATATAAGGTATCCGGCGGACTTCACGGTGTTGGCGCATCTGTAGTTAACGCACTTTCAGAGTGGCTGGAGCTCACAGTCAAGGACGGCGAGCATATCTGGTTCCAGCGTTTCCAGCGTGGACATTACGACGAGGAGCTCAAAATTATAGGCGATACCACAGAGACAGGTACCAGCGTAATGTTCAAGGCTGACGGAGAGATATTCGAGAGCACTGTTTATGAATACGAGGTGCTTCTTAAGAGACTTCGTGAACAGGCCTTCCTCAATGCCGGAATAAAGATAGTTTTCAGCGATAAGCGTGACAAGGATAATATCCTTGGCGAGACACTCCACTATGAGGGCGGTATCCGTCAGTTCATTGACCATATCCACACCACAAGAGGTCTTGAGTCAATAAGCGGAGATGTTATCTATATCTCCGGAATGCAGGGTGATTCCTTTGCTGAGATAGCCCTCCAGTACAACGACAGCTACAATGAGATAATACTCTCATTTGCAAATAATATCCATACCAAGGACGGCGGCTCCCATGAGACAGGCTTCAAGAATGCCCTTACAAAGGTCATCAACGAGTACGGCCGCAAAATGGGACTCCTTAAGGATAAGGAGAAGCTCTCCGGCGACGATGTAAGAGAAGGTCTTACAGCAATAATCTCCGTCAAGCTCACTGAGTGCGAGTTTGAGGGACAGACAAAGGGACGTCTCGGAAATCCCGAAGTAAAGCCTTTTGTAGAGAAGCTCGTCATGGAGAAGCTGATGAACTTCCTTGAAGAGAATCCGGATGTTGCAAAGCTTATCTTTGAAAAGAGCGTATCTGCACTCAAAGCCCGTGAGGCTGCAAAGCGTGCAAGAGATGCTGAGAGAAACAAGAATGCCTTCGGTAAGGCCTCAATGCCGGAAAAGCTTGCAGACTGCGCTGAGCGTGATAACCGCTACACCGAGATATATATCGTCGAGGGAGATTCTGCGGGAGGCTCCGCAAAGCAGGGAAGAGACCGCCGCTATCAGGCTATCCTTGCTCTCTGGGGAAAGATGCTCAACGTTGAAAAGGCCCGTATCGACAAGATTTACGGCAACGATAAGCTGGAACCTGTGGTAACAGCTCTTGGTACAGGTATCGGCGAGGACTTCGATATCGAGAAGCTCCGCTACGGCAAAGTTATAATAATGGCCGATGCCGATGTTGACGGTATGCATATCCGTACACTTCTGCTCACATTCTTCTTCCGCTATATGAGACCTCTCATAACAAACGGAAATGTCTATATCGCACAGCCTCCGCTTTTCAGAGTAGAGCGCAAGAAGAAGATATACTATGCATTCTCCGATGAGGAGAGAGACCGCTATATCGAGGAGCTCTCCGAGGGCGGAAAGTATAAGGACGTTGAGGTACAGCGTTACAAAGGTCTTGGTGAGATGGACCCTGAACAGCTCTGGGAGACTACTATGGACCCTGAGCGCAGAACTATCGTCAAGATAGGCATGGAGGACGCTCTTAAAGCAGATGAGGTATTCACTATCCTCATGGGCGATAAGGTAGAGCCAAGAAGAAACTTCATAGAGAAAAACGCAAAATTCGCACAGGATCTGGATTTCTGATCCTGTTTTGGAGGATAAATGGAAGAAACATACAAGCTTGAAAAGGAATATACCGTAAAACCTGAGCTCTTCTCTGAGGCATACAAGGCATATCAGAAAAAATTCGTTATGAAGAAAAGCTATATTTTTATGGCACTGTTCCTTATACTTGCAGCAGATTTTGTATATGCAGCAGTAAAGGCTCCGGATAATCGTCTGGTGTACCTGCTGATAGTAGTCTGTCTGGCATTTGCTTTCAGAGAATGGCATAATCCCAGATTTGTCCGCAGAAGGCTCACAGATACCGTGAGAGACCTTGGCGAGCCGGTATACAGCATCGGTGTGGCTGAGGATTTCATAGAGATATCCACGATAAAAGAGCCTGAGTATGAGAGCGAGGTCACTGACATTTCAGAAAATGCTGAATCTGAGGAGAATGAGGCTCCGGACCTTACAGATATACCGGAGGAACTTGATCCCCTTCCTGAAAAAACGAGAATAGATATCAATGAGGATTATCAGCCTCTTGAATATGATGATTTCTTCCTGCTCATGCAGGGAAAGCAGATGTTCTATATAATCCCGAAAGAGGGATTTACAGAGCCTGAGATCGAAATAATAAGAAATACCGGAAAAAAAGCTGAAGCTTGAATATATACCGCTCCGCACAGAAATTATGTGTAAAGGCGGATAGCAGATATCGGCGATATTTGCCGTATGCTGCGGAAACAATCTCTCACAGGAGGTAAAAATTTTGTTATATCAGGACAATTCAAAGATAATAAATACCGAAATAGTTGACGAAATGGAAAATTCCATGCTCAACTATGCCATGTCGGTAATTGTATCGAGAGCGCTTCCGGATGTCAGGGACGGACTAAAGCCTGTTCACAGAAGAATACTCTATACTCTTCATGAAAACGGACTTACTCCGGATAAGGCATACCGTAAATGTGCTGATACAGTTGGTGCCGTACTCGGACGTTATCATCCTCACGGCGATGCTTCGGTATATGACGCACTTGTAAGACTTGCACAGGATTTCTCTATGAGATATCCTCTTGTTGACGGCCACGGAAACTTCGGTTCTATTGACGGCGACGGCCCTGCTGCTTACCGTTATACTGAGGCTAAAATGGCTAAGCTTACACTGGATATGCTTACGGATATCAATAAAGAGACCGTAGATTTCATGTCCAACTATGATGACCGTCTGAAGGAGCCTGTAGTCCTCCCCTCACGTTTCCCGAACCTTCTTGTCAATGGTTCAGTGGGAATTGCCGTTGGTATGGCTACAAATATCCCTCCCCACAATCTGGGAGAGGTTATCGATGCGCTTGCCCTTCTTATCGAGGACCCGGACTGCACCCTTGAACAGCTCATGGAGCACATTCAGGGACCTGATTTCCCGACCGGCGGTATAATCATGGGCAGAGCAGGTATTCGTGCTGCATATGCTACCGGAAAGGGAAAGATAACCCTCCGCAGCCGTACTCACTTTGAAGAGATAAAGGGCAGAAACTGCATCATCATTGACGAGATACCCTATATGCTTCGTAAGGAGAGACTCCTTAAGAGCATAAGCCAGCTTGCCCGTGATAAGAGGATAGAGGGACTTTATGACCTCCGTGACGAGTCCGATAAGGACGGTATGAGAGTAGTTATCGAGCTGAAAAAGGACGCTATCCCGAATATCGTTCTCAATAAGCTCTTTGCACTTACACAGCTCCAGGATACAGTTGGTATAATCATGCTTGCTCTCGTAAATAACGAGCCTAAGATACTTACCCTCAAGCAGATGCTCCAGCACTACCTTGATTTCCAGGTAGACGTTATCCAGAGAAGAACACGCTTTGACCTGAGAAAGGCTCTTGAAAGAGCACATATCCTTCAGGGCTTCGTGCTTGCAGCAGACTATATCGATGAAGTTATAGCAATAATCCGCTCCAGCGCCACTGTTCAGGAGGCAAAGGAGAAGATGATGGAGCGCTTCAAGGATGTGGATATGTCCGCACTTCTTGACCGTGCCCAGTACGACCTCAGCGGTCTCCACGTTGAGGATCAGACAGGTCTTTCACAGGAACAGGCTGAGGCTATCGTTCAGATGCGTCTGGGACAGCTCACAGGTCTGGAAAGACAGAAGATCACAGATGAATTATACGGACTTCTTACAAAGATCTCCGATTATGAGGATATCCTTGCAGATGTAAACAGAGTTTACGCAATAATCATGGATGATCTCAATACTATCCGCAAGAAGTTCAGCGACAAGCGCCGTACAGATATCGAGAATGTCAGCGGCGAGGTTGATATCGAGGATCTTATCCCCGAGGAGGACTGCGTGGTTACCCTTACAAATAACGGCTATATCAAGCGTATGCCTGTAGCTGAGTATAAGACCCAGCGCCGAGGCGGCCGTGGAATCACCGGTATGAAGCAGCGTGAAGAGGATTTCGTGGAGGAGATGTTCATCTGCGGAAGCCATGACAATATCCTGTTCATATCCAATAAGGGTATCATGTACAAGCTGAAATGCTATGAGGTGCCGGACGGCTCCAAGGCTTCAAGAGGCTTCAATCTCATAAATCTCCTTCCGCTTACAGAGAATGAGAAGATAGCCGCAATGATAAAGACTACAGATTTCAGTGAAGAGAAGTTCATCACTATGGTGACAAAGAACGGTAAGATAAAGAGATCTAATCTCTCGCTGTACAAGAATGTCCGCAAGAACGGACTTATCGCTATCGGTCTTGACGAAGGCGATGAGATCGCCGGAGTCCGCATGACAGACGGTAACGAGCAGATATTTGTAGCTACAAGAAACGGTATGGCTATCCGTATCGAAGAAAACAAGGGCAGATCAATGTCACGTTCCGCTCACGGCGTAAGAGCTATCAAGCTCCGTGACGGGGACTATGTAGTGGGTATAGCAAGAGTACGTCCCGGAGCCTCACTCCTTACAGTTACCGAGAACGGCTACGGCAAGAAGACTGATCTTGACAGCTATCGTATCCAGAACAGAGGCGGATATGGTCTTACAAACTACAAGGTAGATGAAATAAGAGGACACGTCTGCAACATCAAGATAGTTGATGAAGATGACGATATAATCATGGTATCCAGCGACGGTATAATCATAAGGATACTTGCAAGCGATATCCGTATAATGGGACGTATCGCAAAGGGTGTCCGTGTTATGAGGGTAAATGAGGGTGCTCATGTAGTTGCCTTTACCCGTGCAGAGCACGATGATAATGCCGAAACTGAAAAAGTAGAGCAGCTCACCGACGAGCAGGCTAAGCAGGCTGAGGAAGAAGCAGCTCTTGAAGAGAAAAACGAAGTTATTATAGAGGCTGACCCGGAGGAAGGCGAGGATGAGTGATGACTCAAAGTCACGCAGTCTGAACTACAGAGCCGGACCGTTTACAGCGTTTGTTACAGCAGTATGCAGTCTTTTTATGCAGTGGTTCATATGGTTCATGTATGAAAAGGCCGGCTATAGCTGGGGATTTAACCTGATAACACCGCTCATACTCTGCATGATGTATCATTATGTGCAGCTCGACGCAGGCCGTCATGGGAATTTTTCCAGGCGGTTCTGCTTTTTCTGGGGAGTATTGATCCCCCTCGTCATAGGTACAGCGCTGACGCTGATATTATATCTTAAATATCCGGAAATGAGCCCGTTTGATCCTGATGCTGAATACACAGGCTCATTCAGGGAGCTTGCAGCAGTCTATTCCGGAAGGATAGTCATGACATCGGCCTACCTTTTGATATTTGCGATCATAGATATACCAATACTAAAAAGAACGGACAGCAAAACAGATGAAGATGATAAAAAATAAAATTATACGGAATGTACTTGCAGCCGGAGCACTCTGGGCTATTTTTGAGAACTTTATCCTGCTTACAGTAAGACGTGAAAATATGGGCGGTAATATACATATTGTACATTTATCTGACTTTCATAAAAGACGTTTCGGCAGGAATAATTTCCGTCTTATAAAGGCAGTTAAACGTGAAAAGCCTGATATTATTTTTCTTACGGGAGATCTCGTTTCAAGAGATGAGACTGATTTCACAATTGCGATGAGAACTATAGATAAGCTTTGCAGGATAGCTCCGACAGTTATGATCTACGGAAATCATGAGATGAGCCTGCCGGATAAGAAGGCTAATGAGTTCAGGGAGATGCTCAGCCATACAGATGTCATATTGCTGCAAAACGACTATATGACGCTGAATAAGGGCAGAAGAAGCATAAGGGTATACGGTCTCTGCGAGAAATATTCTACCTATAAAAAGGACGGCGGTTACCGTGACCTTGACAGGATAACATCCGGAGATTTAGAGGAGCTTTTGGGAAAATGCCCTTCCGGAGAGGTTATCCTGCTTGCACATAATCCTCTTTTTGCAAAAGCTTACGCAGAATGGGGAGCAGATAATACACTCAGCGGACATATCCACGGAGGAGCCGTAAGACTTTTCGGAAAGGGGATACTCTCCCCGGAACGGAAATTCCTTCCCAAGTATTCAAAAGGAAAATATACCATAGGTAAAATGAATCTGCTGGTATCAGCCGGTCTCGGAAAGAGAAGACTGTTTGATCCGGCAGAGATAGTAGTATACGATATGTAATAATTCAGCTTAACGGAATGAAGTATCAGCTCATACCGTTAAGCTTTTTTTATGAGATGAATGCGAAAATAATCAGCAGCAGACCTCCTACCCATGAGAGATCAAGTCCCAAGGAGGAGATACGCTTTCCGGAGATATTTCCGAGAAAAATAGCTGCTGCACCGCACAAAAAAGTCAGGAAAGAGGCTTTCAGCGGAGCTAAGTCCCCGCAGCTCAGTCCGATAGCCGCAGAGTCAAGAGAGCCTGCCAGTGCAAGAGAGCAGGCCTCAGCAGCAGAAAGGACCTTTGAATCGTCTTTATCTGCGGCAGTATCGTCCAGATAAATTTTCACTACCAATGGACTTTTCCCTATTTTCAGCGACATTTCCCCACTCTCAGAAAGTCTTTTCACCGTCCGTCGGAATATGCTTTTCAGCACGGTGAGGACTCCTATAGTCACCAGTACAGCGGTACCTGCAAAGTGAAGTGCAGCATATGGGACAAATCCTCCGATAATGCCGGAAACTGCGGATGAAATACCAAGAACAGCGGCTCCGGAAAAGGCAATTATCCCGGCGGAAAAAGCAGGTATGCGTATACCGCTGTTGCAATAGGCTGCTGCTGCAAGATATGTATCAAAACACAGAATAACTGCGATAAATAGTTCTTTTTGCAATAGTCACACCCCCGCTTTATAATATGCAGATGAGCAGAGATCAGTGAGTAGAAAGAAGTAGTATTTTTTCTGCTTTCTATTTTCTGATTATTCATTACTGAAAAATTTGAAGAAAAATTTGCGAAAAACCCTTGACAAAGGGAAAAAAGTGTGATATAATAATCAAGCTGTGAATTTCACAGTATATATCGTATTCTAAAGACAGCTGGCTGGTTTATCCGTAAGTCCCGCCGAGGAATAGCAATTGATTCATAACGAATTATCATTGTCCTTTCCCGAGCTGTCGGTAAAGGACATTTTTTGTTGCTTTCGGATACGATGACAATTTATTCGGAGGTGAATACACAATGCCAAGCAATGCTGTACTCGAAGCTAAGAAGGCTAAGGTTGAACAGCTCACAGACCTCATCAAGAACTCTGTTGCCGGCGTACTCGTTGATTACAAGGGTATCACTGTTGAGGAGGATACAAAGCTCAGAAAGGAGCTTCGTGAGGCTGGTGTCAACTACTTCGTAGAGAAGAACACACTCCTTCTCCGTGCTTTCAAGAACTGCGGTATCGAGGGCTTTGAAGAAGCTCTTAACGGAACAACTGCTATCGCTCTCTCAAATGACGATCAGACTGCTCCCGCAAGAATCCTCGGTAAGTTTGCTGAGAAGGCTGGCGATGAGAAGTTCAATCTCAAGGCTGGTTACGTTGAGGGTGAGGTTTACGATCAGGCAGGAGTTATCGCTCTTTCCAAGATCCCTTCAAAGGATACCCTTCTTGCTCAGCTCGTTGGCTCTCTCCAGGGTCCCCTGCAGAAGCTCGCTGCAACTCTCAAGGCTGTTGCAGACCAGAAGTCAGAAGAAGCTGCCTGATTTCACTCGTAATTTTATTGCAGCTTAACTTAAAACAGCCGTATATCGGCAAATAATTATAAAGGAGATTATTATCATGGCTTCAGAGAAGATCACAAAATTTGTTGAAGATATCAAGACTCTTTCAGTTCTCGAGCTTTCTGAGCTCGTAGACGCTATCCAGGAGGAATTCGGTGTAACAGCAATGGTTGCTGCTGCTCCTGCTGCAGGCGGCGCTGCTGGCGGCGAGGCTGCTAAGACAGAGTTCGACGTAATCCTCGCTTCCTTCGGTGATGCTAAGATGGCAGTTATCAAGGTTGCTAAGGAAGTTCTCGGTCTCGGCCTTAAGGAAGCTAAGGAAGTAGTTGAGTCTGCTCCTAAGGCTATCAAGGAAGGCGTTTCAGAGGCAGAGGCTAACGAGCTCAAGGCTAAGTTCGAAGAGGCTGGCGCTACAATCGAGATCAAGTAATTTCAGCGGCGCATTATGGCGTCCTGCAATACTTATCAAAAAAGTCCGTGCGTTTATATATAACGCTGATACGGAAGTTTTATGCCATAGTATTTCTGATGAATGTCAGAAGTGCTATGGCATTTTTATTGACAATACAGTTATGCGGTGAATTGTTACTGCCATAAATAAGGATTAAGAATAGTAATAATATGTATTTGGCACATTGGACGACCTAAGGGCGCCCCGACAAAAAATAAATGATGAACCCGTTTTTGTAGGGGCCGCCTCTGGCGGTCCATGAGGCACTAATAAAAAAACAGAATTAGCAGCCGTATAAAATAAAAATGCCCCGAAGCAAGTAGAAATGCTTCGGGGCAAAACTTCTATATGGGAACCAGTTTTTAGATAGCTGATAACTTTTCCGCAAGGTATTGCATTATTTTGAAATATATGTTAGAATAGTATCACTATACTATTATAATATATAAGGGAGATGGAAGAAAAGAATTTTATGGACAATTCGGATGTATGGAAAATTATCCTCGTAATTTGTATGATGGTATTCTCTGCACTCTTCTCCAGTACAGAGACAGCTTATTCCAGCGTGAACAAGCTAAGACTGAAAAATTACGAGGCTCAGGGAGATAAAAAAGCAGCAAAGGCACTTAAGCTGGCAAACCGCTTCGATGAGGTGCTTACAGCTGTACTTATCGGCAATAATATAGTAAATATAGCAACATCATCAGTCAGCACACTGGTTTTCCTGAAATTTTTCGGAAGCAACGGAGCTGCTGTATCAACAGTGGTCATAACAGTGCTTGTACTGGTATTCTGCGAGGTGATCCCAAAATCCTACGCAAAAAAGAATGCGGAAAAGCTTGCACTTTCATTTGCAGGACCTCTTTCTGTGCTTGTAACGGTTTTCAAGCCCTTTGTTTTCCTTCTCAATAAGCTTTCATCATTGGTATCACGAGGCGGAGAGGAGTCTCCGAGTGTTACTGAGGACGAGCTGAAATACATGATAGATGAGATAGAAGAGCAGGGGGTTATCGAAGAGCAGGAGAGCGAGCTTGTAAAGAGTGCTCTTGAATTTGACGAGATAACTGTAAACGAGATTCTTGTACCCCGTGTAAAGGTAGTGGGTGTGGAGCTTGGTTCGACTATCGACGAAATAAAGGAGATATTCTGCACCGAGATGTATTCAAGACTTCCCGTCTACGAGAAGAGCCTTGACGAAATTGTGGGACTTATCACAAATAAAGCCTTTTTCAAAATGCTGATAGAGGGCGGAAACGATATCAGTACTATAATACAGGAAGTCCCGCATATAGCTGACAGTAAGCTCATCAGCGAGGCTATGAAGGAGATGCAGCGCTCAAAGGTCCACTTTGCAGTAGTCACAGACCAGTATGGCGGCACAAAGGGAATAGTTACCCTCGAAGACATAATCGAAGAGCTTGTTGGTGAGATATACGACGAGGACGACGAGATAATCAATAATATTATGATGCTTGCTCCCGATAAATACGAGGTTGCAGGCGATATGAGCATAGACGACCTTCTTGAACAGCTCGACCTGAATGATGATCTGATAAAGACAGATTATACAACTGTGGGAGGCTGGGTCACAGATGTTATGGAGCACATCCCGGAGGCAGGAGAGACTGCTGAAAGCGGAATATTCCGCATAACAGCCGCAGAGGTCAATGAGCAGAATGTTGAAAAGGTAATAATAGAAGTTCTTCCCGAAGCGGAGGAAAATGAAAAAGAGGACGGTCAGTGAACCGTCCTTTTCTTATTTTTAAACAATGTTTTCAGCCCTGTATACTATTATAATATATAATAGCGATGCAATAAACCTTTTCTGATACGAAAAAACATCATTAAATATACACTCGTAATATCTTGCTGAAATGTGACATCAAAAAAATTCATAAAACGAGCAGAAATATTCAAAATTAGCTATATTCACCTAAAACTGCATAAATATTCATGATTTGAAAAATATGCCTGTCCGGGAAAAATATTACCGGATTGTCATTTTTTCAAAGGCTCCTGAATATTATTTTTACTGGGCGGAAACCGGTAAAAAAACCGCCCGTTGAGGCCATCCGGAGGCCTCTTCTGGCAGGCCTGACAACTATTACATAAAGAACAACAGCTATAGATTTATACCTAAAGTTGTTATAAAAAGCCTTGATTTTGTAATTAATTTGTAACTTTTTAAAGTTAAACATTTTTGAATGTTAATATTAAGTACATAAAGGTTTAAAATTTATGTAATAATATTTGTGCTGTTTATCACTAAGTGCGGTAAAATCAGCTTGCATTTTTGGGTGCAAAATGGAAAAAATCTGAAAAGTATTGCTATTTTCCGTTAAATGTGGTATCATTTACACGTTCCCGAAAAAGGAGCAAAATTCAAACGCTAATAATTGAAAGGATGAGTTGATGAGAGAAGCCAAATTTGCAGCTGGCGTCTTCGGGCTTATTTCTGCTTGTTTGATTGGCGGGGGAGCTGTTGCATATAATGCAGCACCTCAGGTTAGTACAAGAGATGATTTTGAAATTGTAGAACCCGCAAACGAAGAACTGGCAGCTGCTGCTGAAACTTCTGCTAAGACCACAACCGCTTCAGTAAAAAGCAAAAATTCTAATTCAAGCATATCAAAGAGGTCCCTTAGCTATAAAGCAGAGGACAGTGTTTCAAAGACAGTATACAATGTCACTACAACAGTTGCTGCAGCTGCAGTTGAAACAGTGACATCAACAGCCGCTTATATAGAGGCTGAAACAACAACAGAAGCTTACACAGAAGCTCAGACAGAGACAGAATATATATATTACGAAGAACCCACCTACCTCGAACAGCCTCAGACAGAAGCTTACACAGAAGCTCCTACAGAGGCAACTACAGCAGCGCCTGTAACCGAGGCTCCTACAGAGGCTGAAACAGAAGCACCTGTAACCGAGGCTCCCACAGAAGCTGTTCAGGAGACAAACGCAGATACAACTGCAAACGAGCTCCCTATTTCAGATTCAGACTTCATTCTCCTTTGCAACGTAGTCGGACATGAAGCTGGTTCGTACTGGATCAGTGAATATGATAAGGCTTGCGTAGTAGAGGTCGTAATGAACAGAGTATACAGCCCTCGTTTCCCCAATTCTGTATACGGCGTGCTCACACAGCCCTATCAGTTCTCAGGAAGCGGCGCTTATGTAAATCTTGGAACATATTCAGGATACGTCACTGAAAGCGTAAAGAATGCGGTAAGACTTTACTTCAGTGATCCTTCACAGTTCTCACAGGGTTACCTGAGTTTCTGGGGAGACGGAACCAGAAATCATTTCAGCTAAGCCCTGAAAGAAAAAGTGGTCTTAAAAATTTAAAAGAAAAAAGGATCTGACGCACAAGTCGGATCCTTATTTTTTTGCTAAAAAAGCCCTTTGATATCATTGAGTGTCAGTGAGGGCTGGAGGGCAAGATTTATACCAAAGGCTATAAGCTGCGAAGCTCTCTCTGTAAGCCTGTCAATGTCACGGGGAGTGACCATCATGTCAGGAAGCTCATTTTGCAGCTCCTGCCCTGTAAGGCTGCTGACAATAGTTCTTATATCCACTACAGTCGGTACCCCTACTGCTATAACAGGAATACCTAATAAGCGCTCAGAAAGCTCTCTGCGAGCGTTTGCGACTCCGCTGCCCGGGGATATGCCTGAGTTGGTGAGCTGTATAACAGAGCCCAGACGGCTTATATCAGAGCAGGCCAGAGCATCAACGGCAATAATGGCAGAAGGCCTTATCTGCTCTGAGACCGCTCTTATAAGCTCCGCAGTCTCTATCCCCGTCTGACCCAGTACCCCTCCTGCAAGAGCACTGACAGGCCTAAGAGAAGTCAGGAAGGCCTCTCCCTCATCGGCAAGCTCCTCACGAAGGTGACGGGTAGCAAGTACCTTAGAGACCACCTGAGGGCCAAGAGCGTCCGGAGTGATATCATTGTTGCCAAGTCCGGCCACAAGTACATCTCCGTCAGGTATGAGCCTGCTGAGCTCATTGGAAAATTCAAGCACCATATCGTCATAATCATCGGAAAAGCAGCTCAGGCTCATTCCTTCAAAAGTAATGTAAGTCCCCCTGCCCTTTCCGATAGTATCAAGACAGCTGTCATCATCGATGATTATCTCGGTAATATCAAAGACCTTTCCCCTGATATCCCTGTGTACACCTGCCGGCAGCGCATCTGCGGAAAAACTTTCAACAGCAAGATCTGTACGAATGTTCAAAACTTCGCCTCCTTGTGCATAATGCTTTAAATGTAAAAAAAATTTTTTATCAGAATATCACATTTGCCTATTGCATTTTATTGGTGAAAATGTTATAATATTATTTGTCTCAGTAGGATAAGTGTGCGTTGCACTTATCTGGAGTACACGGACCCGTGTGTACTCTGCTATTATCTGTTAAATGCGGAGATATATACATTCCGCTCATTTTCAAGGAGGTGTAACAAAATGCCAAACATCAAATCTGCAAAGAAGAGAGTTAAGGTTAACGAAACCAAGGCTGCTGCTAACAAGGCAAGAAAGTCCAATCTCAAGACTATTCTCAAGAAGGCTGACGCTGCTGTAGCTACAGGCGCTGCTGATAAGGCAGAGGCTATCAAGGTAGCTATCAAGAGAGTTGACCAGGCTTGCGCTAAGGGTCTTATGCACAAGAATAAGGCTGCAAGAAAGAAGTCTCAGCTCGCTAAGAAGCTCAATTCTGCTGAATAATCTGTCTTGATTCAAATACAGCAAACATCCCCTGCGGACAACTCACGGTCTCGCAGGGGTTTTTATTTTTTTGTAAATTCGTGATCTGATATTTTTTGATGATGAAAAGGCGCAAATATTGCGCCTTTTTATTTATTGTTGGGATGAAATTGCTGATTACATTTTGTATTTTTATTTCTGATATTACAATAACTAAAAATACACTATGTTAAATTGTACAAACAAGATAAAAAGCAGTTGTTTGAGTTAACAAAAATTAAGTACAAATTATGAATAATGTTCTTTTTCCCTTGATATGATCTGTTTCAGATGATATAATTTACATATGGAAAGGATATGTAAACAATATATCAGGAGGATATATGACAGATAAGGAACTAAGAAAATTAAAAAGAGCTGAACTGATCGAAATACTATATTATCTGAAAAAAGAAAACGAAGAACTTGAAGAGGAAAATAACAGGCTCAAGGAAAGACTTTATACACTGGCCGGCGAAGCGTTAAAACTTCAAGGGCAGGACAATGCAGGCGAGGGAGCAGAGCCGGTCCGTGTATCAAATCCATTGGAGGAAGAGGAAAATGACTGATAATAAAAAGATTATCGATCTTCCTACTTCCGGACAGCTTGGCGCAGAGCTGAAAAGACTAAGACGTAAACGCTCCTTTAACAAGAATCTGAGAAATACAGTCGGAGCACTTATAGTCATAGCGGCTCTGGCTGTTATTATTTCATCGGCTTTTCTGCCGGTGTTCAGAGTCACAGGTTCAAGTATGTCGCCTACGCTGGCAAATGATGATGTAGTGCTCTGTATAAGGACCTCGCATTACAAGAGAGGTGATATAGTCGCCTTCCACTATAACAATAAGGTGCTCCTGAAACGAGTGATAGGACTTCCTGGAGATATCATAGAGATATCTGAGGACGGTACAGTCAGTGTTAACGGCGGGGAGCTGGAAGAAGACTATATCAGCGGAAAAGCTCTTGGAGAATGTGATATAGAGATGCCTTATAAGGTCCCTGAGAACAGATTGTTCGTAATGGGCGACCACAGAGCAGTATCCATTGACAGCCGTTCAACAGCAGTAAGCTGTGTGGCATATGAAAACGTCCTTGGAAAAGTTCTTATGAGAGTATATCCGCTGAAGAGTTTCGGAAGAGTTTGATGAAAAAAGCAAAATAACTCTGAGAAAGGAGAGTGCCGGAATGAATGTAAAAAGAAAAGTGAAAGATGTGCTTAGCGGTAAGGCTGTTATAAACAGATGTCTGGCACTGTTCTTATGCCTCAGTATATTTGTAAGCTACGGTCTTCCGCTTTCTTCATTGATGCAGGCTCGTGCAGCGAATGAAAGTGAAGTAGTACCAGTCGGTTCATACGAGATAAATAATGATATCACAAAGATCGATATCACTCTTGACAGCAATCAGGGTACATTCGACAGCTCTACAAATACCATACAGGTAGAGGATGGGCTGGATGAAGTTAATTTCAGTATGCAGGTAGATTTCACTATTATCGATGAGAGCCATGATAAGATCGATACCAACAAGCATAACATATATCTTCGTGTACCAAGAGAACAGCTTAAGATCTTCGCAATGACTGAATCTGGTCAGGGAGTTTCATCAGACGGATCAATTGCATGGAGAAATTATGTTGTGAATAATAAGCTTGGATCATATGCCAGCGGTGTATTCACGATATATGACACCGGAGAAGATGATTACGGATTCGTAGTTCTTGAATTCAATGATGATTACATCAACTACCTCAGGACCAGCAGCGGCGTTATCCACGGTTCGCTTGAATTCCAGGGTCGGGTCGAAAGAGATCATCGCCAGAACGGCGATAAGACTGTTAATCTCGGAAATGTAGGTATAAATGTTGATTTCGATGACAGAACTCCTGATTTAAGCAAGACCGGTGCTATAAGCAGATATGACGAATCAGGTTGTCCTGTGATAACATGGACTATCAATGTGAGTGACCTGTATGAGACACAGAATTACCATATCACCGACGATATGCTCGGAGAATTGGTAGAAGACAGCTTCAAGTGCATCCCCGATGGTGTATGCTTCCTTGAAAACGGCGAGATACAGTTCAACCAGAGTATAAATTCCGAGAGAAACTTTACCATAACATATGATACTAAAGTAACTCCGGAACAGCTGAAAGCTCATACTTCACAGTTTGATGTTACAAATAATGTAAAACTGAATGACGAGATTAAAGACGACGCAACTGTACCGATAATTCCTGATTCAACTCCTCATGTATCAAAAACCGGTACACCGGATTATAAATACAACGGGGACCGTTCAGGAGAGGCTGCCGATAAGGACTATATCTACTGGACAGCAAATGTTGACAGAAATTACGGTATAAGCCTTGCAGGCACAACTATCAAGGATACTCCCGGAAACGGACTGAGCAATATCGAGCTTCTGAGTGCAGTTGACGAGAATAATACATTCATCCCGCTTTCAGACCTGTTCACAAGCACATCAGGCAATGAATGGACCTTCAAGGACAGCATTGAACTGAGTCATGTAAAGCTGGTTTACCGTACAGAGGTAAGCGGTGATGCAGACGGCCTGAAAAATGATATAGAAGTTGTCGGCGGTGAATCCAAGACCACTACAGTAGATTATAATAAGAAAGCGCAGCATTCTTCCAGCAAATCAGGAGTGTACCGTATAGAAGAAGCTCCTGACGGAACCGTTACAGAGTATATCGACTGGACCATTTCTGTAGAGACAGAAAATGATTCCAATGAGACAGTAAACGGATATACTATAAAAGATGCAGCATTTTCTTCACCGGACTTTGAATGGAAGAGCATAACAGCACAGTCCAAGGCCGATTACAGCAATATCACAATAAAGAATGACAGTACCGATAATATATCTCAGTGGCTGACCATTTCAGGAGATACACTTACTGTAAGCGGCAGTCAGACAGATATAAGAAAGATAGACCTTACCTACAGCGTACCTGTAGGAAATGTTGCAGGACGTACAGCAACAGAGGGCGGTACAATAACAAACACCTATAAGGTCGAAGATGATAAACCTGTGGATGCTAAAGTAAATGTTCCGAATCTTGCAGGAAGCTCAAATGTAACTGTAAATAAGAATTGGGACAATGCACAGGATCCTAACAAAAATAACACTGTATCACGGATGATACTTTATTATAAGGTCGGCGACAGCGGAAGCTGGGCCCGCTATCAGAAGGATAATAATGATTATATCATCGAAATGAGCGGAAGCAGCGATCAGCAGGTTATCTTCACTGATCTTCCGGCTTATGAATATAACGAGAGCAGCCAATCAAGAACTCCTATATATTATAGGGTCGAAGAAGAAGTCGTTACCCCTGAGGGAGTTGATGACCTCTACAAGAAGGAGTTCACAGCAGGCAGTGAGGACGGAGCAAAGGCTTCCTCAAATCCATTTTTCAGCATAAAGAATACATGGGAGGGAACCGGAGTCACCGGCATAAAGCAGTGGAGAGACGATGAAGGTCTCGAAAGCGCTCGTCCGGAGGCTGTACTGACACTTCAGAAGCTGGTAAACGGCAATTGGGTGGATGTATCTTCAAAGAATGTCGGAAACAGCTCTTATTCATCAGTATCATGGGATTCACTTCCGAAATACGATGAAGATCATAACGAGATACAGTACCGTGTTTACGAGAAAGATGTTCCTGCTAAATATAAGGCAGAGTATAACGGAAATATCATAACCAATGTATATGATAATATGACGATCTCTGCTGAAAAGAACTGGAACCGTATAGATTCTGATGAAGACAAGCCTGAAAGCGTAAAATTCAAGCTTATGAGAACAACTGATCCGAATAACGATTCATCCTGGACGGATGTTCCGGATTCAGTAAAGGTCCTCAGCAAAGCAGATTATGCAAACAGTGCAGAGATACTCAAGTGGCCTGATCTTCCTAAGGATGACGGACAGGGAAATAACTACTATTATAAAGTAGTTGAGATCCAGGAAACAGAAAAACAGCAGGAATTTGAAGTATCCTATAACAACAACAGTATTCAGGCTTCTGACTGGTCTCACAGAGTAAATGTTGTCAATACATGGAAGAAGACCAATATCTCATTCAGCAAGGAATGGCAGAATGATAACGGAAATGATAAATTCCGTCCTAACCTGACATTTACGCTTGAAAAGAGTACCGACGGCGGCAATACCTGGACCACAGCGAAAACAGTAAAAATGGTCAATGACGGTACAGGCCTTTACAAGCCGGAGGGTTCAACTGGAGCAGGAAGCAAAGATATCAGCTACACATGGCATAACCTTGAAGCAGGAGACAATATAAGATATCGTGTTGTTGAAACTTCTATGGATGCCATTTACAGAACTACTGATTCTGATTATGTAGGTGTAGAAACAGGCAAGCCTGATACGGGATATGATGTATATTATAATTATACCGATGAGAATAACAGAAATTCTCCCGATCTTATTAGTACCGGCAGTGCCGATGCCCGTAATGTCAAGGTCATAAACAAGTCCAATATGATGACTATCCGTGTCAATAAGATATGGAATGGTGTATATGGTGATTCACGTCCCGATCGTGTCGGATACAGACTTTACCGCTGGACAGATGAGCAGTACAATACTCTTTCTGAAGAGGAAAAGTACACTGATACATATAAGTTCTCTGATAAGTATGCAATAAAAAATGCAGCCGGCGAATCAGATGCTGTATACTGGACATGGATGCTTGTCAAGGACGAAAACGGTGCCCCGTATCATTACGCACTGAGAGAGATCTATATAGGAAAGAGAACCGATAATGGCGACGGACCTGCTGTTTACAGCGATAATTCCGAGTATTACAATGACTATGAGATCGATATCACCGACGAGATGCAGGGCGATACGTTAAATGTCTTCAATGTTACAAATACATGGAAGAAGATGAACGTATCTATCAGAAAGAACTGGGAAGAAGGTACTAATGTATCCGGCTATAAGAGCATAAGCATGAAGCTGATGCAGAAGGTCGGAGAAAACGGTACATGGGAAGAAGTCCCCGGTGCAGAGCAGAAGTCAGTTACCGCAGAAGACGGCTGGCACCTTGAAGATGCATGGAAAGACCTCCCCAGAACAAACGATCAGGGATATAAGATCTATTACCGTGCAGAAGAAGTAAGCGCAGTAAAGACTGATAATTCAGTAGTTGCTGTAGAAAGCAGCGAGGACTTCTACACAAGACCTGATGCAAACGGTATCAACAGCAGCGGAGAATCGGCTGTTACAAATACTCCCAAGAAGATAAGAGTAGATGCAGTCAAGAAATGGGTATCTCCGAGAGGAACTGCAAAGCCTGAGAATATCGAGTTAACACTCATGGCCTCATATAACGGCAATGCATCGTGGGTAAGGGCAGATCAGCTTGAAGGATACACTATCGACGCAGTCAAGACAATTTCTCTGAATACTGAGGATCAGACAACATACTGGGATAATCTCCCGACAAAGTATAAAGTAGGTTCAGAAGAAAGAGATGTCATATATAAGGTAGAGGAGAAGGAAGTTACCGGATATTCGTCATCAATTGATCCGGAATTTGTATCATCAAATTCTACGATAACCATAACGAATACTGAGAACGCTCCCTATACCAAGAAGGCGGCAAATCCAGTACCAAGTATAGATACTGATATCACGTATAAGGATATTGACTGGTGGGATAATCAAGAGCATTTTTTCATTGAAAAAGCTGCTTGTTGTAATGGAAAGACATTAGTCAAGGAAAATGATTCGATATTGCAAAATAATACACTGTCAATAGATGATATGTCAACGGTCGATACGGCTATCGTGGATATAAATGGCGTACCAACAGAATGCTATCTGTTCAAATGGCGTATTGATATGTTGACTAATCAGACTGAAAACACTGGAAATACAGCATTCAGATTTATTGATCGGCTTACTGATGGCTCGGTATTCTATGATGATGATAGAGATCATGGTATAGAGATCGTAGCTAATAACGGAGATGCGAGCAGTGGTGCATATGGCGGAAAAAATACATTTGTATATGGAAGTCATAGCGAAAATTCTTATTATTATGAATATCGTAAGTTCTTGAATGTAACATATGATTCTAATGATACAGTAGCAATATTTGATATGAAAACACCTCAAAATGGTAATAAGGTTGCTTATATCACATATTATACCGCTACTCCAAAATCAGTTGTAGATAATGCAATCGATCAGACCGGCGGGTTTACTTTATCAAACTTCATCAGAGAAGATGCTGAACCGCACGAGACAGAGGTTGATCTTCATATCAGCGGCGGAACTGATACCGGAATCATCGATAAGCTCAATAAAACAGCATCCGGAACAACTTCAAGCGGCAAGGCAATAATGCAGAACGGAGTTGCTCATTATACCCTTGATGTAAATAAGGACAGCAAATATATGTCATCCGGAGATTCGGTAAGTGTTACCGATATCTTCCGTATCCTCAGATATAAGCCTAACGGCGGTGAGGAGCAGGTGGGCAGGAATGTACAGCTTGAACCTTCTATAGAAAATGTCAGCGTATTCTACTATGATCTCGATGGAAAACGTTCAAGAGTTGAAGCAGATCAGTATTCATATTCTGTCACTAAGGATGAGAATGGAATACATGAATCAGCACCGTTAGATTACTCTGATAAATTTAATAATTCAAGTATACAGAAATATACTGAAGCTCTTAATGTTCAAGTCTATACAGATGTACCTAAGGGCTTGGAAGTAATTATAAGATTTGTTGGAAATAAGCCAAATCAGCCTGCTATAATAGATCCATATAACAGTTCTATTATGGAAAAGATCGTTGATGATGATGGCAATACTGATGATGATCTGGTTGAAGTAGAACTATTGAGTGATACGTTTGATAGTTCAGGAGCTATATTGGTCAGGATCAAATTCTTGAAGGATATCCCAAGCGGAACTAATATCGGACAATTAGGATTTACAATTGGAGATAATGTAAAATCAGTAATACAGAGCTGTGAAGTTATTAGTGCAGTTCTGAAATCCAGAACAGAGACTATCGACTACATCACAAAATTCACTCTTCCGGACGGCGGACATTATGAGATAATGTACGATTACGTTATCAAGAATCCTGACGGAACAGATATAGCTTCAAATTCAAGCTTATCCCTTTACAATCAGGCTACAGTCCATACCTCCGGCGGAGATAAATCCGATGAATCACAGGAAACAGAGTATATCGTATCAAAATCCGGCGCACAGACTCATGCTGCTGAGAATTTCAGGATCATAAAGATAGATCTTGGAAATAAGTCACTGGATGATCTGAATGCAGAATTCAAGCTGGCAAAATACGATACTGAGACCGGAAATTGGATCTATGCAGATGAATTTCCTTTCAAGAAGCATACTCTGCTGAACGGATACACCTACTACGATGAGAAGCTTCACGAGATCTCTTATGAACAGGGACTTACCGAAACAGAAGGAATCATACCTGATGATTCAGCAAATATGGTCCTTGAAGGAAGCTTTGAATTAGAGTTATTCAAGGATACTCTTTACAAGATAATCGAAGTAAAGGCACCTGATAATCATGAGGGATTCAAATATCAGGAAGTGCCGTATCAGATGAGTCCGCCTGATCACAGAGTGACAGGCAATGCAGGCAATACCTACTACTTTGTATATGATACATCAAGCGATACCAAGGCAGCCCTTGTGGAAGCAGCAGGTCTCGGAAATGAAATCAATGTAAAGTCAGTAGAGACAACAGATTCAAGCTTTACTGTTCCTAATGTAAGGAAAATAGATATCGGAGCGAAAAAGACCTGGGCACAGGATCCTGATTCTGCAGCAAATGATGTACAGGTAGCTGTAAGGCTGATGAGATCTCCTAATAAGGACAGATCTGATGCTGTACCTGTAGTGAACCAGAGAAGCTTCATCATATCACAGGAAAGGCTTGAAAACTATATCGCAGACTTCAGCGAAGGTATAGGCGGCAGCGGTGTTGAAGCATATATCCTCAAAAAAGAGGACAACTGGACACAGAATGTTATCTGGGAAAATCTTCCTAACAGCGATGCAGAGACCCAGCAGCCATATTATTATTTCGTTGAGGAGATAGCATATAAGATCGGTGATACATGGTATGTTCCGGGAGAAGCCGGCGCAGACTATAAGCCGACTTATACAGACGACGCTATAAACAGCAGCGGAGTTATAGGGATCGTAAACTCCAGCAAGCTTGTTGTCAGAAAGCAGTGGGAAGACAAGGACGGAAACGTCATTACAGATCCCCCTGTATCCTCAATAGATTTCAACCTCTACGGCATAAAGAGTGACGGAACAGAGGTGAAGATCATCTTACCTGAGGAAAGACAAAAGCTTACCGCTCCGAATTGGGAAGTTGAGATACCTCAGCATCTCATAAACGGCGAGGGCATGGAATATATAAGGTACAGGATCGAAGAGGTCTCAGAGCCTGAAGATTACATAGTCAGCGATGTATATTCATTTAATGGAAACGTTGGCGTTATGTACCTTATAAATAAGAATACGAATCCCACAAGCGTCGATGTTGAGCTTACAAAGACCTGGGCGGACGGAAACGATGCCCACGGAACAGATGACGCTGTAACATTCACACTTTATCAGTTCGCTGGTAAGCAGACAGTAGATCAGGCATTTATCGAGAGTTTCATATCCAAGGGCAAGACCTATAACGGTGTTTCAGTTGTAAATACCGTACCGAATCCGGTAGTACTGGACGGCACAGAGTCAGAGCCATGGAAGTGGGAGTGGAAAGCGCTTCCTTTCAGGGGCGGACAGGACATGAACAAGCTTCAGTACTTTGTGGTGGAGGAACAGTCCGATAGTACAAAGGATAATTACAGAGCAGTATATACTCTGAACGGAAACAGTTCATTTGCAGCAGTCCGTGACCTGGATGTGACCAATAAACAGCCTGGTGTGCTGGTAGTGAAGAAACAGTGGAGAGATAAGACACAGGCAGATACACCTCTGATAGCAAATGCGAATTACGACGATATAACATTGAAGCTGTACCGCAAGGCAGCAAGTGAGCCGCAGGTAGTCGATGCGGAAGCTGAAGATATCAGGACTAAATATGGTCTTACAGATGCCGATCTCGTGACCGGCAGAACAGACGTTGAAGGCCTGAACAGTGACGGCACGATAACTATAGGCAAGGACGATCGCTGGACAGTTTCTCTCAGCGGACTGGAGGAGGATTACTTCTACTACGTTGAAGAAACAGACGGCACAGGCTATCAGGTAAGTGAATATGACCCTGTATACAGCAATGAAGGACAGGCTCCCGGCAGCGAGAATATCATTACAGTCGATAACTTCGTTGAAGGTGAGCGCATAAAGGTAAAAGCTGTCAAGAACTGGGACGATAAGGGAACTTCTGTTTCTGTTCCTGATTCTGTAACATTCATACTCGAACAGTATAACGGCAACGGCGGAACTCCTGTTACAGCAGGTACTAAGGTCGTTACAGCCAGCGATGACTGGACTGCTGAATGGAATGACCTCCCGGCAAGCAAGACCTATAAGATCAGAGAGGAAGTTCCGGAGGGCTGGATAGTTACCTACGAAGAAGTCCAGATAACTCATGAGGGCGAGAATGAAGAAACAGAGGTAAGGAATTTCACAGTAAAGAATACTATCGATACAGGACAGCTCAAAGTCAACAAGAAGTGGCTCGGCAATGATGCCGGCGGAACTGAGTCCGTAAATGTTGAGCTCTGGCGTCAGGCATATGACGAGAACGGTGAGCCTGTGTCTGAAACAGCTCCCGAGACCCAGAATACAAACGGAAGATTCAGTTCAGGCAGAAATATGACCTCGCTCAGAAAGGTGCGTAAGGCTCTGGCGGAGAATAATTCCTCAGCTGCTCAGGAACCTTTGAGAGCACCGAGAGTGACTGTAAAAAAAGTTGTAGAACAGGTTAAACGTGCTACTTATAATTCTGAGATTGCTATACAGCAATATACTCAATCACTTGTTGTAAATTTGGATTCAAGTAAAACGCTTGTTTCCGTAGATGTCTATTTTGAAAATGCTTCTCAAGTAGAATCTTTAACATTTAATTTACAAAATTGGGGTTATGGTAGTGATGTTACTTCACAGGGGCCATACGTTAAACAAGGTAGAGTAGCACATTGGTCGTACAATGTTTCTGGAGTAGGATGTCTCTATATCCAGCCAACAGGTTCTGATAGTTTGCAAAATCATATTGAGAAAATAATTTTAACTTATTCTGATGGATCAGAGTATAAAATTAAAAATACTTCTTATACAGGAGTAGAGCAATCAATGGTGATAAATTCTATTAATGATCCTATAGCTGGTGATGTAGTAACACTTACAACAACCGATTCTACAGGAACTGTAACATGGTCATTGGTGGATTCTAATGGAAATCCTGCAACATATAATTATGCTTCAATTACATCAGGTGGAGTATTAACTACATCAGGTACTGGGACAATATATGTAAAAGCACAGGATTCATCATCATATGCGACTAAAGAAATATTTGTCTCACCATTCACCATCAACGGCAAATCCGGAATAAATACCAATCAGTCCGAAGATGCGGAATTAACGCTTTCAGCCAATGCATCGGCATCATGGGAAAGCAGCGATACAGATGTTGCAACAGTAGACAGCACTACCGGCAAAGTAACATTTATCGGAAACGGTGATGTCACTATCACAGCAACACACGGCGGTGCAAGTGATTCAATAACATTTAATGTATCGAGCAAGCCGTTCAGTGCAAAGGTTGAACCGGAGACTATCCACAACGGCATGACAGCAGTGCTCTCAACAGACCCGACACTCACAAATGTTACATGGAGCTTAAAAAATCCCGAAGACGCAGATAAGGTAAAGATCAGCGGCAATGAAGTCACAGCAAAATGTGATAATGCAGATGTTATTCTTGTTGCATCGAGGGGAACAGCTTCCGATGAGGTAACACTTCATATCAAGCCAATGCTGGTGACCTACAATGGCGGAGACAATACTCCTACAAATCTTACAGTTGGAGTAAACAGCAGTATTCCCGTTGTTAACGTAGTCGGAGCTTCAAGCGGAGGTTCATCCGTTCCGGATGTTGCATGGTATGATCCTGATACTCATACTGTAAGAACAGGTGAGAAAGTCGGAACTACTATAATAACTATTGAGGACGAAGGACAGACACTTACATTTACAGTAAATGTCGAAGTCGAAGAAGCCGAAAGCAATATCCCAACTTCCGCAGAGAAGGTAGCTGACATAACGATATCAGCAGACAACAATTGGTGGAGCAGTACGCTTAATAACCTGCCGAAGACTGACGGAAAGGGCAATACCTACCGTTACTTCATCAAGGAAGAAAAGACCGGAAACTATATACCGGTTTCCTACAGCACAAGTCAGGGCGGAACTCCTCTGAATGACGGAATAACAAATCTTGAGCTTACTAATTCTTCTGTTGAATCAGAAGAGGTCGAACTCCCTGAGGCCGGCGGTCAGGGAACATCAAAAATCTATATGGCAGGAGGTGTGATAATGCTTCTTGCAGCTGCCGGATATTTATATTTCAAGCGCAGAGCTTTCGTAAACGGCGTTTGATCAAAGGATGTATTCACCCAGTTCTGCTGCTGTCAGGGCGGCGGCAGCAGAACGCAACTTAATTGTAAAGGAGAATGATTATGAAAAATACTAAGAGATTTTTAGCAATGGCAGCATCTTTGGCACTTACAGCCTGTGCAGCTATGCCTATGACTATGATGTCAACAAGTGCAGAAGAGGATGCAAGTTCAATTACTATCACCGGTGATTATGCATCATCGCATACATTTGAGATCTACCAGGTAATGACTGGTCAATATGATGCAGCAAACGGTACTTTTTCAGAGCTCAAATGGGGTGCTGATGTAACAGGATATGGCGGAAGTGCAGTAACTCCAGGATCCGATGTTACTGATGCTCAGATCACAGCGATCTCAGGCATCACAGATGCAGGTACTCTCCCTGCCAGCCTTACACTAACTGGGGGAGAAAGAAAATATGCAGATAAGTCCGGTACATCTAATGTAGCATTTACAGGCCTTGCAGAAGGTTACTACATTGTAAAAGATGTGACTAATTTTACTAATGAGGATGACTCAAATTCTGCATGGATAGTTCAGGTCGCAGGAACAGCAACAATAGGAATAAAAAATGCAAAGCCTACTTTTGATAAGCAGGTGCAGGATGAAACTGCTGACGCAGAAGCTGGTGCAGATGCTGAAGGATATGGCGAGTCAGCTGACCATGCTATCAATGAGAGCTTCAACTTCAAGCTGAAAGCAACCATACCTGATGATCCTGATTTAAAGGAATATCCTACATATGCCATTAAGTTTAATGATACAATGTCAAATGGTGTTACTTATGAAGGAATTACCAGTGTTACAGTAAAATCAGGTGAAAATTCAAAGACACTGGCAGCAGCTGATTACACTCTTGATATAAGTAGCATTGTAGCTGCTGGCGGCGGAAGCTTCACAATTTCGATAGATGATATCAAGACGCTGCTCCCTGATGATACTGAATGGGGCAAGGATGAGATAGTTGTTGAAGTAGTTTATGCAGCACACCTGAATGAAGGCGCTAAAATTGACACTATGTCAAGAACAGGCGGAACAACTGCTGATACAAACTATAACAGCGGCTTCCTGAACTACTCAAATAATCCTGATGCTACAGGAGGAGGAACAACTCAGCCCAGCGGTAAGACTGAGGAAGATTATGTCTGGGTATTTACTTATGAATTAGATAATACCAAGTATAAGATCAATAATTCTGACGGAAATGAGCTGGGTGGAGCAACATTCAAGCTTTTTGACAGTGCTAATGCAGAGATCGGACTGATATATGATGAAGGTTTAGAAGCATATCGTCCGATAAAGACTGGTGAAACAGCGGAAGATATGGTATCCTCTTCTGATGAAGGATCACTTGGTCAGTTCAATATCGTTGGTCTGGATGCAGGCAGCTATACTCTCAGAGAGACTGATCCTCCTGAAGGATATAATGCTGTTGGTGATATTGTATTTGAAATAGGTGCTACTCACAAGGAGCAGACAGCATCTACAGTTGATCTTGCACTGACAGGTGTTGGTGATGGTGTTGAAAACAAGATCGTTGATACTAAGAACTCTTCTCTCCCAAGAACCGGTGGAATGGGTACAAAACTGTTCGTACTGGGCGGCGGTTCAGCAGCTGCACTGGCAGGAGTATACCTGATATCCAGAAAGCGCACAAAGAAAGAATTAGGCGAATAAAACAGTCAAAAAGGCATAGCGCCTTTGAATAATCATTATCCTGAGCCTCCGGAGAGATCCGGAGGCCATCAGGGAGAAACTCAAAAGGAGAAGCCATGAACAAAAAAAGAGATGTTATAATAGCAGCTGTTTTCGGCGTAATATTCCTTTTGGGTCTCTCCGTGATGCTTTATCCCACATTTGCGAACTGGTGGAACAAGCAAAAGGTCTCCCATACCATATCCGCATACAAGGAAGATGTTGCAAAGCTGGATGAATCCGAAAAAAACAGGCTCCTTGAGGAGGCCCGGGTCTATAATGAACAGCTTGCTGAGCTGAATGCGCCGTTTAAAGACTTCAATACCATACCTGGCTATGAGGATATCCTGAACATATCTGATACAGGAATAATGGGTTATGTATCGATACCCAATATAAATGTTGAGCTGCCGATATATCACGGCACAAGTGAAGGAGTTCTTCAGATAGCCAGCGGCCACATACAGGGAAGTTCATTGCCGGTGGGCGGTACTGACACACATTCGGTCATCTCTGGACACAGAGGACTGCCCTCGGCGAAACTCTTCACAGACCTGGATCAGCTGGTGATAGGTGATACATTCACTATCAACGTCCTCAATGAGGTAATGATGTATGAGGTGGAGGATATTTTTGTAATACTTCCGGATGATACAGAGAAGCTTTCCATAATCCCTGAAAAGGACTATGTAACGCTTATGACCTGCACTCCCTACGGAGTAAACAGCCATAGACTGCTTATAAGAGCGCACAGGATCAAAAATATATTCGATAAGCAGGTAAAAGTGTCAGGAGATGCACTCCAGGTGGATAATATGACGGTAATGTCAGTGATATTTGCAGTCCTGGTAGTATTCCTGCTGATATACTGGCGCATAACAGGTATGAGAAAGAAGACTATTTATATTGATAAATATATCAGAAGCAGACTTCCGGATGAAAGGAGGCGTAAACATGATAAAGGTACTTGATCGTTTTATGGCAGCGGTCTGTGCAGCTGCGGTGATGATGTTTTGCATGGCAGGAGTCATGTTCATCGCCGCTGCCGAAGATGAGACCGGTACACTTACACTCTGGTGTGCCAAGGACGATGATATCGTGTCCGGTATGCACTGGAAGATATACCGTGTGGGTCATCGTACTGCCAATGATTATGTGTTTGAGGGAGATTTTGCCGGCTACAGAGCAACTCTCGGAGACAAGAGCAAGTCTATGCTGGACTGGGATACAGAGACAGTGGCAGCTGCCGGAGAGACTCTGAAGCTCAAGACTATTGCAGACAGTATCCCCTTCCGTTCTGACGGATATACCGATTCTGACGGAAAACTTTCGTTCCCCGGACTTGAGGACGGATTATATCTGGTATGCGGTGATATTCTTGAAAAGGATGACGTAACATATATCCCCGGCGCACTTTTCTTCGAGATGAGCGGCGAGGATACTTCGCTCCTCAATGCATACCCCAAGATAATCCTGAGAAAGAGCAGATCCGGCGGTTCACAGTATTCAGTCCGCAAGATCTGGCAGAATGAAGAGGATCAGGCATGGGATGAAAGCATTTCCATAACGGCGGAGATATACAGGGATAACGTTCTTTATGATGAGATAATGCTGAACAGCAGCAATAACTGGACCTACAGCTGGGATGACAGAGAGGATCATGACTGGTTCGTCTATGAAAGAGAGATCTCAGAGGGCTATACTGCAGCCTATATGAATAATCAGACCCAGTTCATCATAGTAAACACCTATGACAGTACCATAGATATCCCGGATAATCCGCCGGGAACCACTACAACTTCAACGATAATAACTGATATCACAACTACCTCTACAACAGCTGATATCGATGCAGGAAATGATAACGCAAAGAATACAACAACTGCTGTTACAGGAACATCGGGCACAAAAAAGCCTGAAGCAGTAACCACTCAGGGGGATAAGAAGCTCCCTCAGACCGGACAGCTGTGGTGGCCGGTCATACCGCTTGTCTGCGGAGGCGTTCTTCTGTTGGGAGCAGGTGTTATGCTTACCAAAAAGGAAGATGATGAATGAGAACGGTAAGAATAAGCTGTTTTGTACTGGGAACAGCGCTGCTGCTTGCGGCGTTGTTCCTTGTTCTGCATAATGTGATAGAGGACAAAAAGAGCGGCAGACAGGCAGCTCATGTCCTTGCTGAGCTTAAAAATGAAATACCGGAGTTCATCCCTGAGACTACTGCCCCTGTCAAGGAAGCAGAGGTTTATGACCTCTTTGCTGAATTTGAAGAACAGGAGGAGCCGGAAGTCCCGGAGATGGAGACTATAGAAATTGAAGGCTCACCGTATATAGGGTATATAACTATACCGGATATAGACATAGAGCTGCCGGTCATGAGCAGCTGGAGCTACCCGGACCTGAAAATATCACCCTGCCGGTACAGAGGAAGCATCTATACTGATGACCTTATAATCGCAGCCCATAATTACCGCAGCCATTTCGGAAGGATAAATGAGCTGGATGTGGGAGATGAGATCTATTTCACAGATGTTACAGGAAAGCAGCATGGCTTTTCCGTTGTAAATATTGAGAATCTCTCAGGTACTGATGTTGAGGATATGCAGTTCGGCTCAGCGGAGGAATGGGATCTTACAATATTTACCTGTACCCTCAGCGGTCAGAGCAGGGTAACTGTAAGAGCAGTAAGAATGGAGGATTGAAATGAAAAGAGCTATATCATGCGCTGTTGCAGCAGCTATTGCAGTTTCAATGCTCGGCGGCTGCGGAAAAAGATCCTCCGCAAGTGACCTCAGCCCTCTTATGGGATTAAGCTGGTTCGATGGCTATGATTCGGTGAAAACAGAGCTTGAATCAAAGACTCTTATCAGTGAGCGTGAGAATGATGACGAGATCCGGCAGAAAATGCTGGATTATGCGGATATATCGCTGTTTGATCTTCAATGCGACCTCACCCTCTGCTTTACGGATAACGGTCTTGTGGGATTGAATTACCATGATGTAAAGAGAAATCAGAGCTACAGAAGCTGGTACAATACACTGTCTGAGCGCTACGGCTCACCTACAGAATCCGGAAAGGGAATGGCTTCATGGTACGATGACCCTCTTGGCAAGGATACAGTGGTATACCTCTTCAACCTTGAGGAGGGAGTTCAGGTATCGTTCTATGCCTCGGAGGATTCGCCTGATAAGTCCTATGAAAAGCAGAGAACTCCGTACATCCCCACACCTGAGATACGCACACCTGTGGTGCCGATCAGCTTTGAGGAGGATGAGCCGGAGAGTGCAGAGGCTGTTCAGGATGTTCCGGAGACAGCTTTACCTGAGGAAAGAGTGACTGTCAGGGCGGCAGATGTGCAGCATAATGATGATAATGATGAAATTTATACACCGGAGGAGGATATTCCTGCGGAGGAGATAGTTCCGGATCAGCCTGAGGCTGTAAATACGGATATTGAGGATAAAAAAACGGTTACAGGTACTACTGCTGCTGTGGTAAATGCTCCGGCGGCAACAACAGTGCATACCACAGCAAGAAAGACCGTTTCTGCCACAACTACGACAGTAACAACAGCTGCTCCGGTACGCACAGAGCCTCAGACTCAGCCTGACAGGAGCAGGGACTTCCTGGTAAACGGCCTCAGATTCTACGGCGGGACTGATAATGAGAGGAAAAAAATGTCAAGATATACTCAGATATATGAGTACAGAACAGAGGAGCCCGGTCAGCCCTGGGAGATAATCATGGAGTACGAAAATGTACCCTATCTCGGTAAAAGATGTGATTCAGTGCTGTGCTTTACCAGCCTCGGACTGGTTGGAGTAAACTATTTCGATGCCAGCAAGGGCAGCTACAGCTACTGGGTGAAGCAGCTGATAAACATTTACGGCGACCCGGATGAAGTTCAGTACGACTATACTGCGTGGACTGATGACCCTGTGGGAAGGGGTACGGAGATCTACATCTTCTCCCTTGATGACGGTGTGCAGATATCATTCTTTGCTGATGATACCGGCTCTGAGATGTCATGACCCTTCCGCAGTGCGGGGAGTCTCCCCCTTTATAAAATGCTATATACCTCCATAACATATTTGGGCGCACAGAAATGTGCGCCCGCTTTCTTTGCAGGGATCACTCGCTCTGTCGGCGGTAGTTTTCCACACTCTTCATAACACTGTTGAAAACTATTTCGGCAGGATATGAAAAAATTCGATTTCAGCATATTTTTCTCTTGCATTTCATGACGAATTGTGTTATTATATAAGGTAAGAATGTGTGCCATGAGATAACTGGCAAATATTAATCGTACATCAGATGTACGGGTTGGGAGAAAGAATATGCCAAAAAGACAGGATATTAACAAGATCATGATAATCGGTTCAGGTCCTATCATTATCGGACAGGCCTGCGAATTCGACTATTCCGGCACTCAGGCCTGTAAGGCTCTGCGTAACCTGGGATATGAGATAGTTCTCGTGAATTCTAACCCCGCTACTATCATGACAGATCCCGATGTTGCTGATATTACATACATCGAGCCTCTGAATCTCGCAAGACTTACTCAGATCATCGAAAAAGAACGTCCCGACGCACTCCTCCCCAATCTCGGCGGACAGTCCGGACTCAACCTCTGCTCTGAGCTTGATAAGGCCGGAGTTCTTGAAAAGTACGGCGTAAAGGTTATCGGCGTTCAGGTTGACGCTATCGAGCGTGGTGAGGATCGTATCGAATTCAAGAATGCCATGAGCGAGCTGGGTATCGGAATGCCCAGAAGCCAGGTCGCTTACAGCGTTGATGAGGCTGTAAAGATCGCTGAACAGCTGAAATATCCTGTAGTTCTCCGTCCTGCCTACACCATGGGCGGCGCAGGCGGCGGAATGGTTTATAATGTAGATGAGCTCAAGGTTGTCTGTGCAAGAGGCCTTCAGGCTTCTCTCGTAGGACAGGTCCTTGTTGAAGAGTGTATCTACGGCTGGGAAGAGCTTGAGCTTGAGGTCGTTCGTGACGCTGATAACAACAAGATAACAGTATGCTTTATCGAGAATATCGATCCTATCGGTGTTCATACCGGTGACTCATTCTGCTCAGCTCCTATGCTGACTATCCCTGAGGATGTCCAGAAAGAGCTCCAGGAAATGTCCTACCGTATCATAGATTCTATACAGGTAATAGGCGGATGTAACTGTCAGTTTGCCCGTGACCCTGAGACAGGACGTATCGTTGTTATCGAGATCAACCCCCGTACATCACGTTCTTCCGCACTTGCTTCAAAGGCAACAGGCTTCCCGATAGCACTGGTTTCTGCTATGCTGGCCTGCGGACTTACTCTTAAGGATATCCCCTGCGGTAAGTACGGCACACTTGACAAGTACTATCCCGACGGCGACTACATCGTTATCAAGTTCGCTCGCTGGGCATTTGAGAAGTTCAAGGGCGCTGAGGACAAGCTCGGTACTCAGATGAGAGCTGTCGGCGAGGTAATGAGCATAGGCAAGACCTATAAGGAAGCCTTCCAGAAGGCTATCCGCAGCCTTGAAAAGGACAGATACGGCCTTGGATTCGCTAAGAATTTCAATGAAATGACTAAAGATCAGCTCATGGCTGAGCTCCGCTACCCCACAAGTGAGAGACAGTTCGTTATGTACGAGGCTCTCCGCAAGGGCGCTACTGTAGATGAGCTCCACGAGCTTACAAAGATAAAGAAGTACTTCATCGAGCAGATGAAGGAGCTTGTTGACGAGGAGGAGTCACTCCTTGCAATGAAGGGCGCTGTTCCCGCAGAAAATGTTCTGAAGCAGGCTAAGCTGGACGGTTTCTCCGACCGCTACCTCAGCTCTCTCCTTGAAGTAACAGAGGAAGAGATCAGGAATGCCCGCATCGGCTTCGGTATCAAGGAGGCCTGGGAGGGCGTTCATGTCAGCGGTACTGAGAACGCTGCTTACTACTACTCAACATACCACCTT
>DFHF01000068.1:0-15613 GCA_002371825.1 Ruminococcus flavefaciens
TGCGTACCTTTCACAAACCTTGAGACAGCTATCAACACAACTGCCGGCAGCAACGTAAAGATCGGTGCTGAGAACGTTCACTTCGAGAAGAGAGGCGCTTTCACAGGCGAGATCTCCGCTGATATGCTCACAGAGCTCGGCGTTGAGTACGTTGTTATCGGTCACAGCGAGAGAAGACAGTACTTCGGTGAGACTGACGAGACTGTAAACAAGAGAACTATCGCTGCTCTCGAGGCAGGTCTCAAGCCTATCGTTTGCGTTGGCGAGCTCAAGTGGGAGCGTGAGTGCAACATCACTGAGGAAGTTATCGCTCGTCAGATCAAGCTTGATCTCTGGTCACTTACAGCTGAGCAGGTAAAGAACGTTGTTATCGCTTACGAGCCTGTATGGGCTATCGGTACAGGTCTTACAGCTACTCCCGATCAGGCTGAGGAAGTTTGCGGATTCATCCGTGCACAGCTTGCTAAGCTCTTCGATCAGGCTACTGCTGACGCTGTAACAATCCAGTACGGCGGTTCTATGAACGCTAAGAACTGCGCTGAGCTTCTTGCTAAGCCTAACATCGACGGAGGTCTTATCGGCGGTGCTTCACTGAAGGCTGAGGACTTCAACGTTATCGTTCAGGCTGCTGTTGAGGGCTGAGTTCAAACAATATAAGATGATGCGGGCGGATGTTAGTCCGCCCCGACTTTTGAAAGGATAATTAATATGTCAAAAAAACCCGTAGCACTTATAATCATGGACGGATACGGCTACAATCCCGATACCTATGGCAACGCTATCGCTGCTGCAAAGAAGCCGAATCTGGATAAATACATGGAGACCTGCCCCCACACTATCATCGGCGCAAGCGGACTTGATGTCGGTCTTCCTGATGGTCAGATGGGCAACTCTGAGGTAGGACATACAAATATTGGTGCAGGCCGTATCGTTTATCAGATGCTGGTAAAGATATCAAAGGATATCAAGGACGGTACATTCTTCAATAACGAGGCTATCCTCGGCGCAATGAATAACTGCAAGGCTAAGGGAAGCGCTCTTCACCTTATGGGACTTCTCTCTCCCGGCGGTGTTCACAGCCATATGGAGCACCTCTACGGTATCGTTGAAATGGCTAAGAAGAACGGCCTTGACAAGGTATACATCCACGCTTTCCTAGACGGAAGAGATGTTCCTCCGTCATCTGCTGCTGATTACATGGCAGAGGCTGTTGCAGAGCTGGACAAGATAGGTCTTGGCAAGATAGCTACTATCTCCGGACGTTTCTATGCTATGGACAGAGATAATGCCTGGGACCGTGTTGAAAAGGCTTATGCAGCTCTCGTTTACGGCGAGGGTGTCAAGGAGTCTGACCCTGTACAGGCTATAAAGAACTCCTATGCCAACGAGGTAACAGACGAGTTCGTGCTGCCTACAGTTATCGAGGGCGGCGCTCAGATAAAGGCTGATGACAGCGTTATCTTCTTCAATTTCCGTCCTGACCGTGCAAGACAGATAACACGTTCCTTCGTTGACCCTGATTTCACAGGCTTCGAGAGAAAGAACGGCTTCTTCCCTGTAAACTTCGTTTGCATGGCTCAGTATGATGCTACAATGCCTAATGTATCAGTTGCATATCCTCCGGAGCAGCTCACCATGACAATGGGCGAGTACCTTGCTAAGCTTGGCAAGACACAGCTCCGTATCGCCGAGACACAGAAGTATGCTCACGTTACATTCTTCTTCAACGGCGGCGAGGAGAAGCAGTTTGAGGGTGAGGACCGTATCCTCATCAAGTCACCTGATGTTCCTACATTTGACCTTAAGCCTGAGATGAGCGCTTATGAGGTTTGCGACGCTGTTTGCGAGGCTATCGAGGCTGACAAGTATGATGTTATCATCCTCAACTACGCTAACTGCGACATGGTAGGTCACACAGGTATCTTTGATGCTGCTGTAAAGGCTGTTGAAGCTACAGACGAGTGTGTAGGCCGTATGGTTGACGCTATCCTTGCTAAGGGCGGCGCAGCTCTTATTACTGCTGACCACGGAAACGCTGATAAGATGATGGAGCCTGACGGCAGTCCTTTCACTGCACACACCACAAATCCTGTACCGCTTATCGCTGTAGGAGTTGAGGGCGAGCTTATCGAAGGCGGCGTTCTTGCAGACCTTGCACCTACAATGCTGGATATAATGGGAGTTCCTCAGCCTGAGGAAATGACAGGAAAGTCACTCCTTAAGAAGTAATATTTACGAAAAATAATCCTTGCTCCGGATAGCTGAAAAGGCCTTCCGGAGCTGTTTTTTATTTGTTTGTTAGCTCTGGTTAACTTTAGCCTATATGCGGATCATATAAGGGGATATTATAAAATAATATTGTTAGTAAATAATAACAAATTTGCTGATGAAACATAGGACAGTGTGCCAAGAAGTACCGAAATTCTGACGTCAGATTGACAGTGCAAGGAACTTTGTGATAAAATTATTAATGTGAGTAAAAGTCCTGAGGCCGAAAGGCCTTTTTAAGGAGCTTAGGGTTAGATTTATCTAACTTTAATTTTTAAATTAATGTTAGATTTTTCTAACGGCTGTACCGGCACATCGGTCTTCAGCCTGCTCAATAATTTATAATAAGGAGTAATTCTAATGAAAAAGATCAAGTCACTCATCAGTGTAACAGCTTGTGCAGCCGCAGCGCTTTCAGTTATCCCGTTTTCAGCAAGCGCAGAGGGCAATGACAAAATATATGGTACAATGAACATCCCCTATGCTGATTTTTATGCAGCAGAGATCGAAAATGCATATGAGGTAGATGCAGTATCCTCAGCAACAGCAAGCAAGTGGAGCATGAATGAGCCCGGAAAGCTTGTTGCAGGTACTTACAACGACGGAAACGGAACTATCCTCGGTGTTAATTTCCCTGTTGAGATCAACGCTTCTGATGCTGCTGCCCTCACAGAGAAGTACGGCTTTACAGCTTCTGATTCAAAGCCTGCTGCATACAAGGAAGTAACACTTTCAGGCGATTCTCTCAACGTTTCTAAGGTCGTTGACACAAACGGCGAGCAGAATGTTGACGGCTCTGCAGCTGTATCAACTGATACAAGATACGGCGATTATCAGCTTAATGTTAAGGGCTTCCCTGAGGGAGACCTCTACGGTGTTATCGTAAACACAAAGAGCGGTGAGAAGTATGCACTTCGTCACCTTGAAAATATCTGGAGAAACGGTGCTATCTCATGGTCTGCCGGTATAAAGACAACTGAGGTACACGGAAATACTCTCAGCTACGAGGATTACGCAGATTCAATGGGCAAGACAGTTACATCTGTTACATTCATCACACTTGACGGTGTTACAACAGTAAATGTTGGCGAGCAGTACCTTCCTGTAAAGTTTGAGGGCGAGGTAAAGGCTGCTGATGCTGCTGCCGGTACAGGCAAGACATCTCTTGAATTCACTGGTTTCCCTGCTGATTATCAGAAGAAGATAGATGCAGGCGAGGGCTTCACAGCTACTGAGACAGAGATAAGCTATACCAATGCAAAGCCCGGTGCTTACACAGTTAAAGTAACAGACGGTTCCGGAAAGTATGCTGCTGTATCAGGATCATACACACTTACATCAGCTGATATCCCTGTAAAATATGAGGATGGAAAGCTTGTTGCAGCAGACGGCTTCTCAGCTGACGATGCAGCAAACTTCATCAAGAATATCTCAGCAGTTGAAGTAAACGGCAATAAGTTCTCTGCAACAGGAAGAGGCGGAGTAAAGGTATTTGACGAGGAAGGCACTATCAACTTTGAAGCTGCTGGCCGTGAAGGAAATGTATTTGACGGCAGCGGAGATTATGCTGTAGTTGTAACTGCAACAGGATATACTGCTCCTTATGTATTCTCAATTAAGCCTGTTGAGGAGACTCCTGAAGTAACAAAGGCTCCCGCAGCTTCTTCCAACAAAACAACTACAACAACTACTACTACAAAGAAGGCAGCTGGTTCAACCACAAAGAAGGCTGCAGCAACTGACAGCCCTAAGACAGGTGTAGCAGGAGTTGCAGCTCCCGCAGCAATCCTTGCACTTGCCGGAACAGCAGCTATCGCATTCAGAAAGAAGAACGACTGAACACAAGACAGATAATTTGAATTGACATATCTGACCCCTGCAGCATTATTGCTTCAGGGGTCAAATACTGATGAAAGGATGATGGATATGCTATCTCTCATAGCAATGGCAGCTGCCTTGCTGATCGCATTTTTCCTCGATAAACCACTTAAAAAGCGGCCTGAGATATTCTACATTGCCGCCGCTTTAGTGACTGCTGCGGTCACGATAATAATGCAGCTTGACTCCAAAGGCTATATTGATGTTGGAAATGGATTTGTAAAAGACTATATCCTCGGATTGTTCTACAGAGGCGCTCTTGGAGGCGCATTATGGATCGTAGTAATGTGGGCAGGAGCTCTTCCTAACGGCTCTGCTCCGATAAAAAAGCTCATGCCTGTCCGCGGCGAGCTTTCAATATTTGCAGCGATTCTCAGCTTGTCTCATGTAATTACTTTTGGCATACAGTACATCTCCAACGCCGTTAATGATAAAGTAGGCACTGGCGATGCTTTCCGTGACTTTGTTATTGTCAGCATATTGGGAATAGTAATGGTGCTCATTATGGTCCCTCTGACTGTAATGTCATTCAAGAAGATACGCAAGAAAATGAACCCTAAGATGTGGAAAAAGATACAGCGTACAGCCTATGTATTCTATGCTTTCCTCTATCTCCATATACTTGTGCTTTATATTCCGAAGGCTCAGAAGGGCCGTGAGGGATTCTTCCTCAGCGTTATCTACTACAGCATAGTTTTCATCGGTTATGCAGTGTTCAGGCTGAGAAAGGTATATCTCGCCAAGAAAAAGCCGGAATCAAAGCTTGTGACGAACGGTGTCTGTGCCTGTGCGATAATCATTCCCGTAGTGCTCTGCGGATTTGTTTCAAGGAACACCGGTGATAACAATGAAATGATAACAGCAACTAAGGACAAGCCTGCTACGTTCACATTTGAAGCTCCTACAGAGTCAGGCAAGCCGGCAGAGGAGAGTACTACTGAAAGTACCACCGAAAATAAGTCTGATGACAAGAAGACTGATGATAAGGAGAAAACTACGACTACCGCTGTAACTACTACAGGTACAGGAACTACTGTGACAACAGTCACTACAGCTGTAAGTGAGAATGCAGCTGAGGAAAAGGATGAACCTGAGGAGAATAACGAGCAGCCCGAAGAACCGGAGCCTGTACAGGAGGAGCCTCAGCAGCAGGAACCTCAGGCAGAGCCGGAGCCCACATACAAGTACAAGAATGGTACATATGAGGGAACTGCTTACGGCTATGCAGGTGATGTTCATGTATCTATTACTATCGAGAACGACTATATCACAGGCTTCTCAGCCTATGCAGACGATGATGACCCTGAGTATTTCAGTGACGCTATGCAGCACGTCATACCTCAGATACAGAGCAGCATGAGTGCAGACGGGATAGACTCCTGCTCAGGAGCAACATACAGCTCCGGCGGAATTATCGAAGCAAGCCGTGATGCCCTCAGCAAGGCGCTGAACTGATAAAAAGCATCCACCACCGCAGCAGCATATTCTGCTGCGGTGAAGCTGTTTTATGAAGCAGAGATCAACGTTTTCACTTCAGAGTGTGGAAAAATGCGTCATCATTCTATGTGTTTCTTGCTTTATTGCGTAAAATATGGTATAATCTATAGGCGGCCGCCGCAGTTTCTGGTGTATCTGCAATGTACACTCTGTGCGGCGGTGTCTATACAGATCTTGGGAGAATCATATGTTCAGAAATTATATAAAAATGGCAGCCTGCGGTACTGCGGCTGCAATACTTCTGACCGGCTGCGGAAAAGAAAGCAGCAGTTCAGGCTCCGGCAGCGAAAGCTCTTCAAATCGGGATATTTTTGCTATGGATACTTTTATGACCCTCAAGGCCTACGGTGACAATGCTGATGAGGCTCTTGACGATGCTGTAGAGAGAGTTTACAGCCTTGAGGAGACACTTTCCGTTACTGCTGAAAACAGTGACATCTGGAGGATAGACCATGCTTCCGGAAAAGCAACTGAGGTCAGCGATGACACCATAACTATCCTTAAAAAGGCTGAGGAGATATCTGAGGAGACATCCGGTGCACTGAATATATGCCTTTATCCTGTGCTTTCAGCATGGGGCTTCACCACCGGAGAATACCGCATCCCCTCTGATGAGGAGCTTGACGGTCTGCTGAAAAATACAGACAGCAGCAGGATATCAGTCAGCGGGAATACTGTCACTCTGCCGGAGGATTATCAGATAGACCTTGGCGCCCTTGCAAAGGGTTATACAAGTGATACCATCGTTGAAGTCATGCGTGAGCACGGTGTGGATTCGGCAATAGTCAGTCTGGGTGGAAATGTACAGGCTCTCGGCAAAAAGCCGGACGGCTCTCTGTGGAAGGTAGCTGTCCGTGACCCTTTTGCTCCGGATACCGATATGTGTGTGGTGGAGGTAGGAGAGAAGGCTGTTATAACCTCAGGAAATTATGAGAGATTCTTTACCGGTGAGGACGGGAAAAACTACTGGCATATCATGGACGGTAAAGACGGTCATCCTGCTGATAACGGAGTTGTTTCGGTCACAATTATAGGTGACAGCGGACTTGAAAGTGATGCACTTTCTACTGCACTCTTCGTAAAGGGATATCCTGAGGCCTGTGACGTTTGGCGGAATGATCCTGATTTCGATATGATACTGGTGACTGATGATAAGAAGATATACTATACAGAGGGCCTTGAGGGAAGCTTTCAGAATATAAGCTCCATGCCTGCGGAGGTGATCTCTCTTGCCTAAAAGCGTAAAGCTTATCATTGCTGTTGTGGCTGTGGTATTCATAGCTTCCGTGGCAGCTTCTGTTATTATTTTCAGGCCTAAGGATCAGCCTGATAAGGATTCCGGTGAGCCGAATTACATAGAGATAGTCCGTGACGGAAAGGTTATCGAAAAGCTGGATCTGAATTCAGAGAAGGACCGCACTTTCCGTCTGGAGGATGAAAGCGGCTGGAATGAAGTCACGATAAAGGACGGCAGAATAAGTATCACTGATGCAGACTGTCCGGATCATACCTGTGTAAAGACAGGAGAGCTTCGCTCGGAGCACGTTCCGATAGTGTGTCTGCCTCATAAGCTGCTTATAAGGTTCAGCGACTGAGGAGGCGGCTATGAAGACAAAAAGACTTGCTGAGCTGTCTATGCTTACAGCAGCAGCACTGATAATATTCATCGTAGAGCTCCGCTTTCCGGATATACTTCCTATCCCCGGAGTAAAGCTTGGACTGGCCAATATAATCACAGTATATGCAGTATACAGATTCAGCGGAAAAGAGGTTTTCCTCATGGTGCTGACGCGAGTTATCCTGGGAGCGGTGTTCAGCACGAATCTTTCCGCACTGATATACAGCCTTGCCGGAGCATTGCTCTGTCTTGCAGGAATGCTGCTGCTGAGGAAAATAATACCGGTGAAATATCTGTGGCTTTGCAGTATAATCGGAGCAATGCTGCATAATACAGGACAAATGGCGGTAGCAGTTCTTGTTATGAGGTCTGCGGCTGTAATGTCATATTATCCTGTACTCATCGCAGCAGGATGTATCGCCGGTGCATTTACAGGTATATGTGCACAGCTTGTGCTGAAAAGGAATATAAAATAGAGAGGATGTTGGATAATGATTAATCCCGCTGCACTGTTAAAGCTGAAAAATATGTTTGGCATATTCAGGAAGGATCATCCGAAGTTTATGCAGTTCCTTAAGATAATGTCCGGAAGATTAAATGAGGGAACGGTAGTTGAGGTAACTGTGGAGCAGCCTGACGGTACAAAGTGCAGGGCAAATATCCGGCTGAACAGCAGGGATATTGCTTTTATCTCGGAAGTAGCCGGATCCCTTAACGGAAATAAAAAAGATATCGGCAGATGAAAAAATGCCGGAAGCAGTGGCTCTGTTTCCGGCATTTTTGCGTCAGTATTCTATTCCCTTTCGTGCGGAGATACCTTTTTCGTAGGGATGCTTTACAGGAGTTATCTCGCTTATATAATCAGCAGCATCGGTAAATATCTTATCAGGTTCACGTCCGGTGAGAATGATCTCAGCACTGTCCCTGCATGATAAGATCATATCAGCAGCATTTTCCCTGTCAATAAGACCGAGCTTGTATGCTGCATTGAATTCGTCAAGGATAAGTACATCAAGTCCTTCGGAGAGAAGCTTTTTTGCTTCGTTTATGAGTTCGTTATGACAGCGGGTAACCTCAGCTTTTTCCTCATCATTCATCTGAAAAGTGAATTTGCGGCAGGCATCTGTGAACAGCACAGTTATCCCGTTTTTTTTCAGCATATTGATCTCGGAGGAGCTTCCGTCTTTGAGGAACTGTATGAATGCGGTTTTCATACCGGCTCCGGCAGCTCTCACAGCAGCTCCGACAGCGGCAGTTGTCTTGCCTTTGCCGTTTCCGCAGTATATCTGTAACATAGTATCAACTCCTTTGCATTTATTATAGCATCTCTTCAGCGGGATTTCAAGAGGATATTGACAAATCTGTAACAAAGTAGTATAATTTAGTGTTGTATTATCATGATGAGCCGGAGGGAAAATATGGCAGTTATTTTTTTCGATATAGACGGTACTCTTGTAACTGAGGATGAACGTGCGCTTATTCCTGAGAGCACCCGTGAGGCTGTTGCCGAGACAAGAAGGAGGGGTAATCTTACCTTTATAAACAGCGGCCGGACAGCCTTCAATATAAGTCAGAAGGTGAAGGAGCTTGGATTTGACGGCTATCTTCTTGGCTGCGGTACTTATATCGAGTATCAGGGAGAGCTTATCTTTTCAAGCACACTTGAGCAGCCTTTCTGCCGCAGAATAGCTGATGCAATGAGAAAGTGCAGTATCACTCCGGTTTACGAGCACAGGGACGGATATTTCTTTGACGATAAATGCCCTGTGTCCGACGGCCTGAAATATTTCATGGAGACCTTTGTGGAGTCCGGGATAGATGTATCACGCAGAGTTGAGGACGAAGGATTCATATTTGACAAGTTTGTGGTGTGGTGCAGTGAGGATACAGATACTGAGCTTTTCCGCAGGGAGGTAAGTCCCTATTTTGACATAATCGACAGGGGAGGCGGATTTTATGAGAATGTCCCCAAGGGATACTCAAAAGCAACTGCTATCGATTTCATACTCAAAAAGCTTGGCATCCCGATAAGCGAGGCCTATGCCATAGGCGACAGCATGAATGACCTGCCAATGCTTCAGGCTGTACCAAACAGCATAGCAATGGGCGGAGCCGAAAGAATATACCCGTATGTTTCCTACATAACCACTCCGATAGAGGAGGACGGTATTGCCAATGCATTAAGTCATTTTGGACTTATATAACTAAATGAAATACCAGTGATCAGTATATCTTCGCAGTTCTGCCGGAGATATGCTGATTTTTTTAATTATATTGCTGAATCGCAATAATTGATTGGTTTTGGCAGTGAATCACAAAAAAAGGCTTGAACAGTTAGGGCGAATATGATAAACTATCTATATATATTCGGGGGGGATTCCGAAGCTTTAAACAATTTTATTACAGAAAGCGAGGAATGATGCATATGAAGAGCAATATAAAGAAGCTCGTAAGCAGCCTGTTAACAGGTATCGTATGCCTATCAGCGATACCGGTCATACCTGCCGCCAATCCAATTTCAGCCAAAGCAGAGATAAAACAGAACTGGAATAAAGATGGCTACGATTTTGAGATGTGGAGTGAGTACAATGACAGCGTCAATATGACTCCCGGTTCCAACGGAACATTTACCTGCAGCTGGAATAATTCTCATAACTGTTTGTTCCGTGCAGGAAGGAAGTTCAGCAACTCACCTACATGGAGCTCACTTGGCGGGATCGCAGTTTCATTCGATGTTGATTACAGACCAAACGGAAATTCATATCTCTGTATTTACGGCTGGACAAGAAATCCTCTTGTTGAGTATTACATCGTAGACTCATACGGAACCTGGAGACCACCCGGAGAAGGTCCGAGTATGCGTAAGGTCGGCGTGACGAATCTTGACGGCGCAACGTATGAGATATATTCAGGTACACATGACGGCCCATCGATCGAGCCCGGTGTTACACACTTCAACCAGTATTGGAGCGTTCGTGACGGAGGAAAAAAGAGAACAAGCGGTACGATCAATGTAGATAAGCATTTTGCTGAGTGGGAAAAGCACAACATGAAAATGGGCGGAATGTATGAAGTAGCTCTTAACGTTGAAGGCTGGGAGAGCTCCGGTCAGGCTACTGTAAAGAAAAATCAACTATTCCTGGGTCAGCCTTCGCCAGATCCCGATCCTGAACCTGATCCGGATCCATTGCCGGAGGGAGTTCTTCTCTATTCTTCATTTGATAAGTCTACATCTTCATGGTCCGGACGCGGAGGCGCTTCTATCGAGCAGGATAAAGATAATTACTACGCAGGAAGCAATTCGATTTTTGTAAGCGGACGTACAGAAACATGGAATGGTGCAGAGATCATGCTTGATACATCTACATTCGTTCCCGGCAAGACATACAGCTTCAGCGGCGCAGTTCTTCAGAAGAGCGGTGCAGCTGTTGATATGAAGATGACCCTTCAGTACAGCCTTGACAGTAAAGAGAATTACGATGAGATCGTTCTTAAAGAAGTAAAGAGCGGTCAGTGGACAGATCTTTCCAATACATCATTTACTATCCCGGCAGGAGCTGAAAGCCTTGTGCTCTATTTTGAGGCTCCTGATGACAAGACTGATTTCTATGTAGATGAAGTTACAATTGCTGAAAAGGGCAAGGCTTCCTCTATAGTTACAGGAAAGGGTGTTATCAACGGAAAGGAGCAGAATGATCCTGTGCCGGATCCTGATCCCGATCCCGTACTTATTCCTGATTCCAAGGTACGAGGCGACTTTGACGGCGATAACAAGATCGATGGCTTTGATCTTGCACTTGCCCGTGAGTACGTTCTCGATCAGTTCGCAGGTACAACAGCTAAGTTCAACATGAACATAGTTGACCTCAACGGCGACGGCTCATTCAATGTTGCTGATGTCGTTTCACTTTCCAAGTTCATCCTCGGCGAAAATAAGAAATTCGCTTCTCCGGCAGCTGTAACTACGACATCTGCTCCGGTACCTGTATATACCACAACTACCGAGATAAAGGACGGTCCCGGAAACTTCTTTATGAAGCAGATAGAAGGCAAGATGGTGCTTAGTGCTCCTTCAAACTTCAATTCAAAGAGAAGCGGCGTTGACTATGGTAAGGTAGATAAGGTTACTTATTACTCCAAGGACGGAAAGTGCAACAAGAATATGAACGTTATCCTTCCTGCCGGCTACAGCAGCAGCGAGAAGTATCCTGTTCTTTATGTTCTCCACGGTATAGGCGGCAATGAGCAGTCAATGCTTGATATGGGCGTTCAGACAATGCTCGGAAATCTTTTAGCTGACAAAGAGTGCGAGAAGATGATAATCGTTTGCCCGAATATGCTTACAGGACAGGGCGGAGGCGGCTTCGGCGGCTTTGGCTTCGATCAGGAGACAATGCGTAAGTACGACCTTATCCGTGAGGATATCGAGAACAGCATCATGCCTTACATGGAAGAGCATTATTCCGTTAAGACCGGAAGAGAGAATACAGCTATCACAGGCTTCTCTCTCGGCGGACGTGAAGCTCTCTATACAGGTATAACAAGATCCGAACTCTATGGCTATGTAGGCGGTGCCTGCTCAGCTCCCGGAATATTCCCGACAACAGATAATTTCATGACTCATGAGGGATCTCTCAAGCAGACAAGTCAGTTCAAGCCTTCAGTAATGCCTTCAATGATACTTATGTCAGCAGCAGCTAATGACAGCGTTGTTGCTATAACCGAAAACTACCCTGAGACATATCATAAGGTTCTTCAGACAAATGGTGTCGAGCACTTATGGCAGGTGATACCTAACGGCGATCACGGCGGGGCAACTGTTACACCCCATATGTATAACTTCCTCAGATTCGTTTTCAAAGCATAATTTTGCTGATAACCGATCTGCACAAACGGTTATGATATAATTGTTCGTTGTAAGGGACAAATCCAAAAACAGCCGCACTATCTGGTGCGGCTGTTTTTTATTCTTCTGATGCTCTGCGGTACTCAAGAGCTGTCATGCCGGTCCGGTCACGGAACTGGCGCATGAAGTGATTGACCTCATTGTATCCGCACTGCTCGGCGATATTTCCTACCGGAAGCTTTGTTACCGTGAGCAGGGATCTGGCTTTTTCAAGTCTTGCTGCAATAACGTCATCCTTGCAGCTTATTCCGAATTCGTCTTTGTATATACGCTGGAAATAGCTTCGGCTGAAATTCATTCTCTCCGCCATATCATCAATGGAGAGATCTTTTTCCGGGTGGATATATATATCGGATCTCAGACGGTAAAGCCGTATCTGAAGATCATCGCTGTCACCTGAGAGAAGACGGTTTTTCAGTTCCTCAGCAATACCTGCGGCTTTGTGAAGCAGCTTATCGTTTCCGGAGGCTTTATAATGAAGATATTTTGTCATAAGGACAGGATGTATAGCACCACGGATATTTCCCTGGATCCTTGCAGTTTCACGTTCAAGGGCTATAAGCCGGCGAAATACCGTTTCCGATGGCGGAGTCTCTGTGCAGGGGATTATTGCGGCAAACAGCTTATCTCCGATAACAGCGATCTTCTCATCATTCTGTGAAATAAGGCGGAGCGCAGTGGTAGTTACATGGAAGGCTTTGTCATCGATCTGAGGATTTCCGCTTTCCTCTATACCCACATACCAGACTATTATATCCTTGTTTTCAGCCTGAGACAGCTGTTCGAGGAAGCCTCGCTGGTTGAAGAGACCTGTGACAGGGTCTATAGTTGTTATAATAGAGTTCTGGTGATCCAGATAGTTCTGATACAATCTCTGCTGGAGCTGATTGAATCCGCTTGATACCGCATTGTGCCAGTTCATATACTGGGCATCGAGACATATATCCCGTGTACTGTAGTAGTTGAAGGCCACATATCCGAATACCTGTTCTTCACAGCTCAGTGAGGTCATAACTATAAGCTTTGGCTGGTGTTCTTCTTCAAGCTGTGGAAGCAGTTTTTTCACCGGGAAGGTGACAGGCTCTCCGTCGGGAGAGTATCTTATCTTGTCCATAACAAGCTGGATGTTATCGGAGAAGCCCTCACGGCGGAAAACAGAGGTGTCCTCAAAGCTGAACTGCCAGTCGCTGCAAAGGCAGATATCAAGTCTCAGCCAGCTGCTGAACATATCGGTCATGCCGTAAACAAGACTTATAAGCTCTTTCAGTGAAGAAGCTCTGCTGGTATGGTCGGCCAGGTCTCCTGAGATATACCTGCCCCTTTCCATATAGCGTTCAAGGATATTGATAAGTCCTCGTTCTATCCAGCCGCCGTCAGAGCTGCATGAGCTGGGATACTGTGGCTCTGATTCACAGCCGCAGCTTGTTCCGTAGCTTATTTTGCAGTCAGAGGAAGGGAGTCCGCTGGGGTGGCCGGTCATATCAATGAAGAGTTCATCAACGGCCATTATGCCCTCGCTGAATCTCTGACCGGAGACAGTAGTCAGGGAAGGGGTGTGGAGCATAGCGAACCATTCTCCGTCAAATCCGGTGACTTTAACATCCTCCGGCACACGGATACCGCCGGAGATAAGTCCCTCGCTGAGGCTTGCGGCCATAACATCATTTGCACAGACAACAGCATCTGGTCTGGGGACACGTCCCTCGGCAATATCTTTTCCCAGAGCAAATGAGAGCTCTTTCCAGTATTCTCCGAACCGCAGACAGGTCTCCTCATCGAAGCTTATGCCTGCATTTTCAAGAGCCTCACGGAATCCGGCATATCTCTCTTCGGAGTTGTATTCGCCCTTGAGTCCGCTGAGGAAAATAAAGCTCCTGCATCCGTGGACACTTATGAGGTGCTCTGTGATATGTCTTACAGCCTCACGCTGTTTTGGAAAAATACTTTTCATGCCCTGGTGATTTCTTCCTATGCAGACACATGGGATGTGGGAATCATCAAGCATATTGAATATAGCTTCCTCAGTAAAGCTGTCATAGAAGCTGCCGGCAGCGAAGATAACTCCGTCGAAATGAGAGTATCTGATAAGGCTGTAGATGTTATTCAGCTTATCTGAGCGGTCCTGAACCTTTCTTGCGTCCCTGATGCCGGTGAGAACTATTACATCATATCCAAGAGCAGCTGCTCTTGAATGTATACCGTCCATAAGCTCATAGTCCAGCGGGTCAAAAATCTCCGCTATTATCACAGCTATCCTGCCTCTTGCCAAATCATCTCACCTCGCTTCACTTATTTGTTATTTAGATTTTAACACAGACTGGAAGATATGTCAAATATATCAGAATAAAGCGAATGAAAACATGACTTAACGGGAAGGATATATAGGGACAGCGGGAGAGAAAATATGTTATGTAAGACTAACAAAAAATATCTGATGATAATGAGAACAAATTGTTTGTTTATACAAACTGATTGAGCATCCCTCTGTACTTTATTGACAAATGCCGGTCAAAGTGGTATCATTTTATAGGTTAGATATTACTAACTGTGCGAATAGATCATTGCAGGCTTAACTATGGGATAAGCTTCCGGATAAGGCGATAGTCTCAAAGCCTGCAAAGGATCTCTGCTAATAAAAAAACAGCCGCTGAGTTAAATGCGGCAGACAGGAGTATAATATGAGCTATCTTGAAATTGAAAAGGTAATCGGCAGAGAGATAATGGACTCAAGAGGAAATCCTACAGTTGAGGCTGAGGTATATCTTGTTGACGGAACAGTTGCAAGAGGTACAGCTCCCAGCGGTGCTTCAACAGGAGAATTTGAGGCACTTGAACTCCGTGACGGCGACAAGAGCCGTTATCTTGGAAAGGGTGTACAGAAGGCTGTTGAAAATATAAATACTATCATCAATGATACTATCACAGGTATGGACGCTTCTGACATCTATGCAGTAGATAAGGCTATGATAGAAGCTGACGGTACTAAGGATAAGTCAAAGCTGGGCGCAAATGCAATTCTTGCAGTATCTATCGCAACAGCAAGAGCAGCTGCAGCAGCTCTTGATATCCCGCTTTACAGATTCCTCGGCGGCATCCAGGGAACAAAGCTCCCCGTACCTATGATGAACATTCTCAACGGCGGTGCTCATGCAGACAGCGCTGTAGATACACAGGAATTCATGATAATGCCTGTAGGCGCTCCCACATTCAAGGAAGGCCTCAGATGGTGTGCAGAGGTATTCCACACACTTAAGAAGCTCATCAAGGATATGGGCGACGTAACAGCAGTTGGTGATGAGGGCGGTTTTGCTCCTAACAAGCTCACAAGCGATGAAGAGGCTATCGAGAAGATACTTGAAGCTGTTAAGGCTGCCGGATTCGAGCCCGGAAAGGACTTCATGATCGCTATGGATGCAGCTTCTTCCGAGTGGAAGAGCGAAAAGGGC
>DFHF01000068.1:15676-34232 GCA_002371825.1 Ruminococcus flavefaciens
GGGCAAGGGCTTCTACAAGCAGCCTAAGTCCGGTAAGGAGTTCACATCTGATGAGCTTATCGCTCACTGGGAAGCTCTCGTAGACAAGTACCCGATCATCTCTATCGAGGATGGTCTCGATGAAGAGGACTGGGAAGGCTGGCAGAGAATGACAGCAAAGATCGGCAATAAGGTTCAGCTCGTCGGCGACGATCTTTTTGTTACAAATACAGAGAGACTCAGCAAGGGAATCTCACTTGGTGCAGGAAACTCTATCCTTATCAAGCTCAACCAGATCGGTTCAGTATCAGAGACTCTTGAGGCTATCAAGATGGCTCATAAGGCTGGCTACACAGCAATTTCCTCACACAGATCAGGTGAGACAGCAGATACAACTATCGCAGATCTTGCAGTAGCACTCAACACCTGCCAGATCAAGACAGGAGCACCTTCAAGATCAGAGAGAGTTGCAAAGTACAATCAGCTTCTCCGCATCGAGGAAGAGCTTGGCAATTCCGCAGTATATCCCGGAATGGCAGCATTCAACGTAAAGAAGTGATATAAAGTATAAAAAATGCCCCGTGATCTCAGAAAGATCATGGGGCTTTTTCATTATATCAGCTGCTGCATAAGTTCATCGATAAGTTCTTTTCTGGCAAGTCCTCTGGAGAAGGTTGTCGCTCCGCCGCAGGCTGTTCCCAGTTTAAGGGCATATTTGAGATCACCCTTTTCGAGGCCGGCTACAAATCCAGCAAGCATGGAATCTCCTGCGCCTACAGAATTTACCACCTGCCCCTTGCAGACGCCAGAGCGGTGAACATTTCCGTTTTCATCAAGAAGGAGTGCGCCGTCCCCGGCCATTGACACCAGTACGTTTCTTGCCCCCATTTCCTGAAGCTTTGCCGCATGAGCGATTATATCCTCATCGGATCTGAGCTCAGTGCCGAACATCTCACCGAGTTCTATATTGTTGGGCTTTATCAGGAAGGGATGATATTTCAGTACATTAAGCAGAAGGTCATTTGTAGCGTCAACAACAGTCCTTATATTCTTGTCAGCAACAAGGGCAAGTATCCTTTCGTAAATATCTGAGGGCAGGCTTCTTGGGATGCTTCCGGCAAGAATGAGAGTATCGCCGTCCTTAAGTCTGCTTATTTTTCCGAAAAGAGCTTCTATTGATTCATCATCGATGTCAGGCCCCTGACCGTTAAGCTCAGTTTCGGTACCGGTGTTTATCTTTACATTGATACGGGAATTTCCTTTTTTAAGTCTTACAAAGTCAGCCTCAATACCCATAAGACATACGCCCTCTTCAATAGCTCTGCCTGTGAATCCGGCAGTAAATCCGAGAGTTTTAGATGTTACTCCAAGCTGAGCAAGGACTATAGAAACATTGATACCCTTTCCGCCGCAGAAAATCTCCTCACGGTCGGAGCGGTTAACGCAGCCCAGTTTAAGCTCACCTGTATGCACAACATAGTCGATAGCCGGATTAAAAGTTACAGTATATATCATTCTGAGAAGCCTCCAGTAGATCTTTTTAAGTAATTATACCATACATCACATTGGAAATCAAGGAAATATCAATGCAAAAAACAGAAGCCGTCAGCAAATATGCCGGCGGCTTCCATATTATATCGGGCCTGTAATTTTCTTGTTTTCTATAATATGAGGGTGGGATAGATCAGCAAGGGATTACTCAGCAGCAGCCTCTGTCTCAACAGCTTCTGAAGTTGTATTCTCAACAGCAGCTTCCTTTATAGGATCGATGTGCTCGTGAGTGTGGGGCTTGGGCGGCTCAGGCTTAGCCTCATCGTCAGCAGGCTTTACAGGAGGAGCGGGGGGCTCAGGCTTAGTCTCGTCGTCAGCAGGCTTTACAGGAGGAGCCGGAGGCTCAGGCTTAGTCTCATCGTCAGCAGGCTTTACAGGAGGAGCGGGGGGCTCAGGCTTGGACTCGTCGTCAGCAGGCTTTACAGGAGGAGCCGGAGGCTCAGGCTTAGTCTCGTCGTCAGCAGGCTTTACAGGGGGAGCCGGAGGCTCGGGCTTGTTCATATGCTCTTTGATCTTGAGATCGTTGTTGCAGAAATCGAACCAATCGTTCTTGGACTCATCGTCCTTGAAGTTCTCGTTGTCAAAGTCGAAGATCTCAGCGATCTTGTCCTTGATCTCCTTAGGACCAGTAGGCTTTAAGGGCTTAACAGCTTCCTCAGCAGGCTTCTCAGCCTCTTCAGCTGTTACTTCAGTTGCCTCTTCAGCAGCTTCCTCAGCAGCAGCCTCTTCAGTTGCAGCTTCTTCGGTCTCTGGAGCAGCGGTCTCTTCTTCAACAGCAGCAGTAACTTCCTCAGTAACAGTTTCCTCGGCCTTCTTCTCGTTCTTAGCGGCCTGATTGCTTGCGAATGCGCTTACGCCGGTTGTGATGGAAAGAACTGATGCAGCGGCGATAGCAGAGATGATCTGTCTTTTGTTTTTCATGATAAAGACTCCTTTTCAATAAATTTTCTCCCTTGGGAGATAAAAGCCGTTTTTTGCTTTCTGTTTATAGTTTACGGAGGACATCCTGAAAAAGTGGGGTCGGAGAAAAAATTTTCTGAAAAAATTTTTTAGAGCGGAAATTATCTGGTTATATAGCCTTAAACTGAAAAAAACAGCCCGTAGACTGCTTTTTAATAAAAATATGTTTAGCAACTTTTTCGCTTAAATATGTCAATTGTTCAAGCATACAAAGCTCTTCATCTGTTATATCATTTATATTCATTGTTTTGCTCCTTTATCAATATATTCCTCAATATCATAATACTTTGGATGATCAACAGTTGATCCACTTATTATAACCTTTTGAGTATCTATAACCAAATTTAATCGACTAACAAAATAGTCTTCATGATAATAGGTATCGTAGTTTGAGTATGATATGATTTTTATATCAGTATTCCTAACGATATTAAATTGATTATTAGATATTATTTTATGTTCAAAAAGCCAGTTGGCATAATCATGAGAAAAAGCTTCTATTTCGTCTAAAGTTACTTCATCATTTGATAAGAAGAAAATATTCTGTACTCCAATATCCCAATTAAAATCCCCGTTTTCAACATCCTTCATACTATTTATCCTATTGGTGTTTACGAACATAAGGTATCCAATTTCAGCCGAATCAAAATATGACCTAATATAATCTCCTATCAGATTTTCGCAGTAATCAGCTACAGAACTGCCCATATAGTCGTCTGTAAAATCACCATCTGAATCGATTTTTACAGTGACTGTTCTTTTCTTCTTGTCCGACAATGAGCGCGCATAAAGAGTTTCCTCGTCCATAAGTCCTGGCTCAACATACCCCGCATAAACAAACTCCTCGTCATACTTTTCATTGAGGTATGTTATCATCTCGTAAATATGCTGGATAGAGCGTTTCTGCGATGATGTAAGCTTTTCAATATCAGTTGGAAGCCCTTGTGCTTCAAGCAAGCTCTTTTGCCATTCGTTCAGCGTTTCTGAGTTTTGCCATTGGTGTCCGATTTGTCTGCTGCTGTTGCTTTTTCCACACGACGTTACCATTGATACTGCAAGAATTGCTGTTGTTATTAATGCTATCAGTTTTTTCATAAAGTGTCCTCCTTTTTGATAATATCCTTTAATATAATTATACTCTTTCTTATGAAATAGTATAGAGGTTATTTGTAATTTTCTCAGTGACAAATGTCACTGTTTTACTAAGAATGGGAAAACTCCATATACAATGGCAAAAAAATTACCGGGCCTGTGAATTCAGGCTCGGTAATACGTTAATTTTACTTAATGGGCTGACTGTCAGCGTCCGTCAGCGGGTCGGGGATATGCAGAGGCTCCTCCGGGGCTGGAGCAGTATCTGTTTCCGGTATTATCTCCGGAAGCGGATCGTGAACAGCGATCAGCGGAGGGTGCGGGGCGGGGAGGGGGTGGTTAATTATTTTATCGTCCTCGTCCCGCACGATGTTATGTGAATGAGGCATAGCCTCGTCAGGTGTCGGTTTGTTTACATCAGCATCAGATGCCGGCGGAGCTTTGGGATCCGGTGATTCCGGTGAAGCCGGAGTTTCGGGCGGTGCCGGGGGCACAACAGCTGCTGAGGGAGCCTTAGGCTCGGGAGCAGCCGGGATCGTATCTGCCTTTTCCGGAGACTGTGGTTTTTCCGGAGGCTCAGCGTGAGCCGGTTTATCCTCATGAGGCTTTTCAGGTACAGCCGGAGGAACATCAGCATTTGGTTTAGCAGGTGCCGGCGGGACCGGTTCAGCAGGTTCCGGAACAGCGATGCTGCTTTCGGCCTTAGGAGCTGTAGTTACAGCAGGCTTTGAGCTGACGTATTTATCCATATCCTGAACGGAGACATTGAGCTCCGGTCTTTCGTTCTCTATCTCTGATCTGAGTTCATCGAAGTCATCCTGATCTCCGTCTGAGACGAAGAATTCAACGGTATCTCCATTTGAGAGCAATCCCTTGGAAATGCCTATTTCAAGGAGTTCATTGGCGACAGTTACTTTATCCTTGCCCTTGCCGTCGTAGCCCTTGAGTATCTCCTCACCGTTTTTATCGATGCTTTCGAGCTTGATGACCTTGCCCTTTTTGTTAAGGGACATTCTTATATTTGCCTCGGAAGATATAACAACAGTTGAGTAGGTCTTATAATTATGAGCGTAGTAGGTATAGCTTCCCCCTAAGAGAAGGAACATGCAGGCTGCGGCAGCGATATATCTTGTAAGAACGATGGCTTTTCTGCGCTTGCCGGCGGTACTGTCTGATAATATCACGGGATCAGTAACAGTCTGTCCCACGGAATAATTGAGGTTCGCAGCATTTACGAAACCGGCATTTTCATCCATCAGCACGGCATATCCCTCATGGCATTCCATTACCAGATATTTCATCATTCTTCACCACCTTTAAGTACTTGCATAATGTGTCCACGCATTATCTCGTAGCCGTTAGTGCATATAAGCAGAACGGCCACAAGATAACGTCTGTGCCTTTCGAGTGATTTTCTCTCTACATCAGCCCCTTCTGCAAGACGGGAAATGGGAACCTTTTTGGTCCTGAGAAAATCTGCCAGTATCTCCGGATTATTTCTGGCATAGCGTACAGCTTTATTGCATATTTCAAGAGTTCTCCTCTGACGGGGAGAGTTATCGGCGACATCAGTCATAGACACGCCGAAATCTGTCATCTGAGCTGAAAGTTCAGCTATCTCCTGCTGAGTAGCTTCCCGGAGTTCTGATTCTGCATACTCATCGTGTTCATCGGAGATAGTGTCGATAAGCTCATTTTTTTCGTCCTCATCCGGCTGGTCAAGGGAGATAAGTCCCTTGCTGCGTTTTTCCTTGCGGAAATTATCGATGAGGCGGTTCTTTATCTGAAGCGAGGCAAATTTCAGGAATGATCCTCGCAGTCTTGAATAATTCTTTATTGATTCGTAAAAAGCGAACATTGCGATGCTGAGTTCATCATCGCTGCTGTTCGGCGGACGATTAAGGAATTTTGCGGTTTCAGACCGTATAAAAGGCATATATTCAGCTATAAGTTCGTCAGCGGCACGGCTGTCGTTTTTGGCCTTATAGACTTTGGAGACGATCTGGTTCGCATCTGGTCCCATAGTACCACCCCCATATTATATAGTATACGCAGGAAGATATCCGAAAACGGGGTCAGATAATTTTTTTCTGAAATATTTTTCCTGATAAATGAATTATAGCATTATTTTTCCGGCAATACAATACCTGCCTTGACAATTTTTTGTTAAGGCTCTATAATTAATGTGTACCGGATAACTGCTGTAAGGCGCTTATTGCCCTGAACTATGCTCCGGGAGCGCAGAAAAAAGCTTATTCTGGTGTATAAAAGCGGTGGTATCCGCCGTGATGATACAGTGAATATTAATACCGTCAGGAGGCAAAATGGAAAGGGCAGAAAAGATAATTCCGATAGATATGGATGTATGGCAGGCCGCCTCAGAACGCTGGGACAGCATTGCCAAGCCCCTGGGAAGCTTTGGAGTGCTTGAGGAAATGATATGCCGTATTGCCGCAGTTCAGGGAAGTCCCGATGTCGATATATCACGCAGATGTGCGGTGGTCATGTGCGGGGATCACGGAGTTGTCGCAGAGGGTGTAACTCAGTGCGGGAGCGATGTTACTGCTGAGTGTGCGGCGGCTATAGCTTCGGGAAGATCAAATATAAACGCAGTAGCCTCAGCATACGGGATAGATGTAATGGCTGTGGATGTGGGAATGTCTTCTGACGCAGATGCTGCCGGGCTGGTCAGGAGAAAGGCTGTCCACGGAACAAGAAATATGGTATATGGTCCGGCAATGACCAGGGAGGAAACTGCTGCTGCTATAAAAACAGGTATCGATATTGCCGGTGAGCTTAAGTCACAGGGAGTGGATATTATCATTACCGGAGAAATGGGGATAGGTAATACTACTGCATCCAGTGCGATAGCCTCAGTGCTGCTGGGACTTCCTCCAAGGGAAGTAACAGGCAGGGGAGCGGGACTTTCCTCGGAAGGGCTTGAACGCAAGATAGCCGCAGTTGAACGTGCTATAGAAGTAAATCATCCTTCCGCAGATGACCCTGTAGGAGTCCTGAGTGCCGTGGGAGGAGCAGAGATAGCCGGGATGACAGGTTTATTCCTCGGCGGAGCATATTATCATATACCTGTTATTGCTGACGGAGTGATATCAGCGGCTGCAGCAGCTATAGCTTACGGTATAGCACCGCTTTCAGGAGAATATATGCTGGCATCTCATTGCTCGGGAGAGCCTGCCGGAGAGGGCCTGCTGCGCTATATCGGCCTGAGACCTGTTATAGATGCGGGTCTGCGGCTGGGTGAGGGTACGGGAGGTGCCCTGCTCATACCGCTTCTGGACGGAGCGATCGCTCTTTATAGAAATTCTCACAGATTTGACGACACCAACATAGAAAGGTACACGGAACAAAAATGACTACACTTATTACAGGCGGTTCAAAGTGCGGAAAATCCAGCTATGCTGAGAAGCTGCTGGACGGCTTTGCCGGCCGTAAGATCTATATTGCAACTATGGAGCCTTTCGGCAGTGATGCTCAGGAGGCGATCAAACGTCACCGGCTCATGCGAAGGGGAAAGGGCTTTGAGACGATGGAACGCTTCACGGATATAGGAGGAGCGGATATACCGAAGAACTGTGCGGTGCTGCTTGAATGTGTGGGCAATCTATGTGCAAATGAGATGTTCAGCGGACCGGATATCGGACATCCGGCAGAAAGAATAGTCCAGGGTGTAAGACGGCTTTCTGAGAACGCTTCTGAACTGGTGATAGTTACAAATCAGGTGGGAGCGGACGGGTTTAGCTATGGAGACGGGACTGCTGCGTACATTGAGGAAATGGGAAGGATAAATGCCGGGCTTGCCGCATTTGCAGAACGTGTGGTGGAATGTGTGTACGGCATACCAGTTTATCTGAAAGGAGATAAGAGATGCTGAGGTCACTTTTATCGGCTTTTCTGATGTATTCAAGGATACCTGTTCCGCAGGTGGAATGGAAAGAGGAGAACAGGCGATATTCACTGGGCTTCTTTCCCCTTGTGGGAGCTGTTATAGGAGGGCTGGTTTTCCTGTGGAGGCTGCTCTGCGGGAATATATCTGCCGGACCTTGGATATTTGCAGCCGGTGCCGTACTTATCCCCGTATTAGTGACAGGAGGTATACATCTGGACGGCTTCTGTGATGTAACGGATGCGAAAGCCTCATACGGCGACAGGGAAAAGAAGCTGGAGATAATGGCTGATCCGCATATAGGGTCCTTTGCAGTGATACATCTCGGCCTGTATCTTATAATACAGACTATACTTTTTGCTCATGCATATGCTCTGAGAACTGCTGCGGTGATCTCCTGCGGATATGTACTTTCAAGGGGACTGAGCGGAATGTGTGCAGTACTGTGCCGTGCTGCAAGGAAAGAGGGAACGCTTCAGAGCTTTGTGAGGCCGTCTCACCGGAGAGCTACCCTGTCAATGCTGCTGTTCTTTATAATAGCATCTGCAGCTGGAATGGCGGCAGCCGATCTTATTGCAGGACTGGCTGCTTTGATATGTGCTGCGCTGACTGTAATATACTGCCGGAGGTCAGCATATAAATCCTTTGGCGGATTTTCAGGTGATGTTTGCGGGTGGTTCATGCAGCTGTGCGAGATATCTATACTTGCTGCTGCTGTGCTTTCGGCTTATATCTGAAAAAAGTCATTTTCTTAAGGATTTCTTAATATAAAATGATGTATCATATTTACAGGGATCATTGGGGATTCCTGATATTATCGTGCAAGAGGCATCTGGTAAGGGAACGGATGTCCTTGTGCGGTTTGATTATAGGTGTATGAGGCCGTTTCTGCGAAAGCATGTAAAGCAGAGCGGCCTTAAGATGTATGGAGTAATTTTCAGGGGATAATATTCAGGAAAGGTATGGTCAAATGAAAAAAGAAAAAGTTTTGGCATTGATCCTTGCGGCAGGACTTACAGCTTCACAGCTTGCAGCCTGCGGAAGCAGGGATAGTTCTTCGGAGAGCAAAACAGAAGAAACTTCTGAGACATCATCAGAGGAGAGAACAGATGAAACCTCAGAGGAGAGTACAGAAGGAAATTCCGGGGAGAAGTACATGGGACAGGGAGAAGTCGGCAGCAAATGGCTGGCACCGGTAATAGAAGCATATCCCGATGCTGAGAAGCCGGATCTCAAAGACGACTTCTTTACGGCTGCTAACTATGACTACCTCAGTACACTTTCCCTAAAGGAAGGTCATATGACTGCCGGAAGATCTGATGAAATGCTGGACATAATGAATGAAAAGCATATAGCTTTACTTAAAGATGATTCGATAACAGGGCATGATATAGAGATATGCCGTGCAGTATACAATGCTGCTGTGGACTGGGAGGCAAGAAACAAAGCCGGCACAGCACCATATGAGGCAGCTTTCAGGAAGATACTTGACATAAAGACTCTCGATGATGTATACAAGGTAATAAGCGACAATGATCCGTTTCTGCCTAATTTATTTTCTTTTTCCGTCAGCGAAGGATTTTTTGATGAAAAGGGTACCTATGTAGCATATATCGCAAATTCAAGTATGCTTCTTCAGGACCCGGCGGAGTATGCTGAACCTTCTCAGCAGACACAGTTCATAATGATGATGGCTCATCAGCAGTGCAGCTATCTTTGCAGCAGATTCGGCATGACTGATGAAGAAGCAAATGCTGCTCTTGACAAGTGCTACGAATTTGAAACTATTCTTGCCGAGGGACTTCCCTCGAATGAGGAGTCTGCGGCTCCGGATTATATAGAAAAGGCTTATAACACATATACCTATGATGAGCTTAAGACACTTCAGAAGAATTTCCCGCTGACTGATATTCTGGACGCTCTTGAGGTACCGAAGTCTGATACATATGTGGTGCCTTCTCCTGAGTGGCTGGCTAAACTCAGTGAAGTATATACAGAGGAGAATGTGGAGGGTATCAGAAATTATCTTCTTGTACATTATGTTGCCGGACTTCAGAACGCTCTTGACCGTGAATGCTATGAAAAAAATACTGATATAGTGAACAGCTTCTATGGTTCATCAGGCTATCAGACCGATGAGGAGATAGGTCTGGGATTGATAGATTCACTTGTAAGCCCCTGTATGGACCATGTATATATAGATAAGTACTGTACTCCTGAAATGCGTCAGGAGATAACAGATATTGTAAATGAGTTCAGGGACTATTACCGTGAAATGCTCCAGAGTGAGGACTGGCTTTCTGACGATACCAGGAACAAGGCCATAGAAAAGCTGGATGCTATGAAGATAAATTCGCTCTATTCAGATTATCGTGAGGATTATTCCGACCTGGATATCAAGGAAGGGGATCAGCTCAGCGATATCCTGCTTACAATAAGCAAATATTCCACAGCCCGCAGTATCAGCAAGCTCAATAAGCCTGTTGAGGAAGATAAGTTCTATAAGATCTCAACAAGGCAGGTCAATGCGTTTTATGATCCTGCTGATAATTCTATAAACATACTCAGCGGAATAATCCAGGGAACCTATGCACTGGATCAGGGCTATGAGCATGATCTCGGTACTCTCGGCTGGGTCATAGGTCATGAGATGACCCATGCATTTGACTCCAACGGCTCAAAGTACGATAAGAACGGCGAGTACAAGGACTGGTGGACACCTGAGGATTATAAGGCCTATGAAGAGCGTACCCAGAAGCTCAAGGACTATGTCGGAAAGATAATCCCATTTGAGGGACAGTCTCCTGTGAACGGAGAGATAGTCAACGGAGAAATGGCTGCGGATATCACTTCCGTAAAGGCAGCACTTTTCATCGCAGAGAAACACAGCGGTTTTGACTACGATGTATATTTCAGAGCACTCGCAGATGCAATGGCAGATACAGCTCTTGCAGAGATAGCAGGAATGACAAATTCCTATGATGAACATCCTCTTAGCAACATAAGAGTTAATGTATCAGTACAGCAGAGCGACAAATTCATGGAATGCTATGGAGTAGAAGAGGGAGACGGTATGTATCTCGCTCCCGAAGACAGAGTTTATATCTGGTAATAAAACAGACCGGAAGGGGAGTCTCCTTTAACGGAACGCAAATGCCGGGCCAGACTTTTTGGCCTGGCAGCGTTATTTCACGTTAAACAGATTTTTCATGCTCCGGTCTGTTATTTTATTCACTATTTCTGCATTTTGTCCACCTTTAATAGAAATTGTGGGTTTACAAAAAGAATTTATTAAATTATAATGAATATGACCAATTACGTGAACCAATATCAATTTTTTTAACAGGGGGAATTAAAATGACAATTACACGTAAAATCAGATCTGTACTGGCAGGTCTTGTGGCCGGAAGTATGCTTGCAACAGCAGTATACGTTGCTCCTGAGCAGGATCTCACTCCTCAGTTTGAAGCAAATGCCGCAAGCCTCTGTACGGTCAACACAAACAAATCCTATCAGCGTATCCGTGGATTCGGCGGAATGAATCATCCGGAGTGGCAGAGCTACAACGGCGGAGGTGATATGAAGGAGAGCGAAGTAAATACTGCATTCGGAAATGGTGCTAATCAGCTTGGTCTCACTATTCTCCGTATCTTCGTAAGCGACGACAGCAATGCGTGGAAGAATGCTATCCCGACTGCCAAGAGAGCACAGGCACTGGGTGCTACAGTATTCGCAACACCTTGGAATCCGCCTGCAAGTATGCGCCACAATGGTTCAGGCGGCGCAAACGGCGGTAAATATGTACTCAATGACAATGCTGAGGCACAGTATGCAACTCACCTCAACAACTTTGTAAAGTACTGCGAAGGACAGGGCATCAACCTCTACTCCATATCAGTACAGAATGAGCCTGACTACGCTGAGGACTGGACAGCATGGTCACCTGATCGTACAACTAACTTTATCGCAAATTATGGTCAGGCTGTTAAGGCAGGCACAAATGCAAAGCTTATGTCTCCTGAGAGCTTCCAGTATGGTCCTGAAAGCTGGGGATACGGCAAGAACTACTATAAGAAGATAATACAGAATTCTAAGGCTTTCGCTAACTGCGATCTCTTCGGAACCCATTTCTACGGTACATCCCGTGATTCAATGGATTATCCTACTGTTGAGAACTCCGGCAAGGAGATATGGATGACAGAGGTTTACGTTCCGGATTCAAAGGCAGATTCAGCAAACAACTGGCCGGATGCTATCAAGGTAGCTCAGAATATCCACGATGGTCTTGTTGTAGGAAATATGAGCGCTTATGTATGGTGGTATATCCGCAGAAGCTACGGCCTCATCACAGAGGACGGAAAGCCCAGTAAGCGTGGATATATGATGGCCCAGTATTCAAAGTTCATCCGACCCGGCGATGTTCGTATAGACGTTACTGAGCAGCCTGAAAAGGGTGTTTATGTATCAGCTTACAAGCACAGCGATACTCAGATCGAAGTAGTTGCTGTAAACAACGGCGGTTCAGACTATTCACAGCAGTTCTCAGTAAGCGGCAGAACTATTACTGATATCGACAGATACAGAACTACAGGCAGCGAGAATCTGGCTCTTACACAGGATCTCGACCATGATACATCAACATTCTGGGCACAGCTCCCTTCAAACAGTGTATCAACATTCGTTATCACTCTTGAAAGCGATGGCAAGGACGTTCCCGATGATCCCGATCAGCCTATAGTCCGTGAACCCATAAAGCCCGATTCTAACGGTTATTACTACCATGATACATTTGAAGGCGATACCTGCGATTGGGTGGGAAGAGGTTCTTCATCAGTAACTCTCAGCGGCAGAAATCCCTATAAGGATAAGGAAGCTCTCCTCATCCAGGAAAGAGCAAGTGCATGGAATGGCGCTCAGAAGACTCTCGATTCTCTCACATTCAAGGCAGGAGAGGAGTACAGCTTCAGCGTTTGTGCTTCATTCCTCGACAGCGAAGAATCACAGCAGAATCTGATGCTCTCACTCCAGTACAAGGATTCCGAAGGAACTACACAGTACGGACATATCGCACAGGCAAATGCTGTAAAGGGCAGTTTTGTTCAGCTTGCCAACACAAATTATAAGATACCTGCCGGAGCAACAGATCTCATACTCTATGTTGAGACAGAGTCCGGTACTGATAATATTTATATCGATGAGGCTATCGTTGCCGTAAAGGGAACAAAGATCGAAGGCCCTGCAGAGGTAAAGTTCACTCTCGGAGATGTTGACAATGACGGCATTATCAATGGATTTGATCTGGCTCTCCTCAGAAGCGGACTGATTGACGGTTTCGACGGCACAGCTGCTCTTGCAGCAGACGTTAACCAGAACGGCAAGGCTGATATCGCTGATGCAGTTATGCTCCAGCAGTTCCTTCTCGGAAACATCAAGAACTTCAGCAAGGATACAACTATTACCGATTCTGACAATGATGAAGAAAATACCAATACTTTATCAATGTCAGAATTCACAAAGAAGATCCAGTCTCAGATGGTTGAGAACGAGCCCAGTGACTCCCACAATGAAAAGTCAGGAGTACAGTATGGTACAATAAAGAGCGGTACATACTATTCAACTACCTGTAACCGCAACAAGCCCTATAACATTCTTCTTCCCGCAAACTATGACACAAACAAGAAGTACCCTGTACTCTATGTTATGCACGGTTATTGGGAGAACCAGGACAGAATGATAATCAAGGGAAATAACCCTATGGCTACACGCCAAATAATCGGAAATGCTATTGCCGAGGGAGCAGCTAAAGATATGATCGTTGTTTTCCCGTACATCTATTCCAGCGCAACTCAGGATAGCTGTTCAGCTATGGATGATGCTAACAATGCAGCTTACGATAACTTCATCAATGACCTTATAAAGGATCTTATGCCCCATATCGAGAAGACATACAGCGTTAAGACAGGCAGAGAAAATACTGCTATCACAGGCTTCTCAATGGGCGGCAGAGAGTCTCTTCTCATTGGAATGAAGCGCCCTGATCTCTTCGGATACGTTGGTGCTATCTGCCCAGCTCCCGGAGTTACAGGTGCTTTTAAGTGGGACAGCGAGGAAGTGGCTCCTCACCTCCTGATGATAACAGCAGGCGGCAATGACCAGACAGTCTATAATATCCCCAGCGGATATGACGAAAGCTTCACTAAGAATAACGTTCCCCATATCTGGCATTATGTCAAGAACGGTTATCACGGTGATAATTCTATCCATGCTCACCTTTACAACTTTGTAAGAGCTGTTTTTCAGGCTTGATCTCCCTCTCTCTTTAAGCCTGATTACTTGCCGGACTTATCCGGCAGGACATATAATGTACCAGAGACCCATGCGTATGCATGGGTTTTTGGTTTATAGTGGGGATTGACAGCATTATTTTTTTGTGCTGCAATACAGTTAAAGTAAGCCGTGAGGATTACGACCATTGGAGGTACAGGTATCCGAGGGCGGAGGCGGAGCGGAATGAAGCTGAACTCAAGGCAATGAAAGAGGTTCACAAAGCTATAAATACAAAAGAGCTATCCGATTCAAATACGAATCAGATAGCTCTTATTTTTTTAAACAGAAATTTTATTACTGTTGCCGATGATAGAGAAATGTTGCCGCTTTTATTATGATAACAGCAGGAATAATGTTTTATACTGCTTGTGAGGCCTTGGTTTTTAGCGGTACCCTCTTGCGGTGCCCGGAATCTGCGGCGCTTTCGCTTGCATATTCCGACCGCTGCGCAATAATTCCCTTGCTGTATCTGCCGCTGGCAGCGCTTCGGGAATTATTCCCACTCCCCAGATTTCGCCTAACACTAAACAAATTTGTTTAGGTAATTTGTGCTGTGGTATCTCAGTTATACATTTTGCTCTGTACTATACTGCCCACTGATGCCGAGTTATCATTTTTTTAGCGCCATGATAACAAAAACCAGCGACTTATAGGAGAATATGTGCCCGGTGGCTTGCTCCTTATTTGGTATTATAGCGCAGATTGGGGGAGTTGTCAATAGGCAATTTTCCTATTGACTAAACGCCGATAATATGGTAAAATAATTATATAGCTTTACAGCTTTAAGATTATTTCATTCATTTAGGAGTGATTTTCATGGAAAACAACTTCAAAAAGCAGATTGCAGATGATATTGCTTTAATTCAAAAACAGTTTTCTTATATAGATGATAAAATCCAAACAGATGAGTATGCATTTAATTATTGGGTGCTTAGTCGTCTTTATAGTTTGGATGAAGAAATGATCCCGAATAATGTTACTGATATTAAAGATAAGGGAATTGATTGTTGGGTACATTACGAAGATACTAAAGAATTGTTTTTAATACAGAATAAGTATGATTCTGAAAACACCCCTGTTCCACGAGACAATGTCTCTGATTTTTTGTACTCTCCTTTAAGAATACTTCTGAAAGGTGAATATAAAAAATCTCCTGAGTTACAAAAAATCTTTGATAGAGCCATTTCTGATAGCGATTATAAGATCTGGTTGCATTTCTATGTTACCAACGAATACACAAGTGAGGATATAGATACTTTAATCGATGAATTTAGTTTTGATAAAAATGATGATCCACGCATTGAAGCAAGTATATATGCAAAGTATTCTACGTTAAGTGATATAAGACGAATTTACTATGGTGATAGATTTACTGAAAAAAAGCATTTTTCAGCAAAACTACCAACACGAAGAGCTGCTACGTCACTTGATGTTCGCCCAGATGATTATAATTTGGAGTGGATGATTGACTTAAGATATGTTCTTGTCAATGTTGTTGACTTGTATTCAATATATAAAGATGCTGTTAAGAAGAATTATGAATTGTTTGAGGAGAACATTCGTGAATATCTTGGTACACAAGGCATAAATAATGGTATTATCAAAACATTAAAAGATCCGGTCGATAGAGCTAATTTTTTCTATTACAATAATGGTATAACTATAATTTGCGAAAAGTGTGAAACATTAAAAGGTACCGAGGTTGGAAAAGACGGAAAAAATATATACGGATTTAAACTTGATAATCCTCAGATTGTTAATGGATGTCAAACTGTTAATTCAATCGCAGAAGTTTTGTCGCATTGCCCTGAAGATAAATTAGCAACCGAGTATTCAAAAGCATTTGTTCTTGTAAAAGTCTTTGTATTTGATAGTGATACTAAAGCTAAGCATCCGAATCTTGATGTCAATATCGTAAGATATACAAACAGTCAGAATGCTATTAGTGATAAAGCATTTGCTTCAAAACACAACTATTTTCTTAATATTCAGAGTGAGTTTAAGAGCAGAGGTCTACTTTTACTTGTTAAACCAAGTGATAAGAATAAATTCAAAACCGAATATGATAATCCTGCAAAAAGTGCTGTAGTAAAAACGAAAAGTAAAGAATTGTTTGAATTCTTTGATGTTGAGTATAAAAGCTTTGCATCATCTGAAATTCAGCTTGAAAAATTGTTAAAAGTTCTGCTTGCATTTATTCGTGATGGATTTGAGGCATACAAAAAAGGAAGTAATGTGTTAAAACCTAATAGCCCAGTATACAAAGATTTTTCTCTTAATATTGAAGAATATCTAACTATAGATAATATGATTAGACTATTTTTTATGTATTTAAAAGCTGAAAATCAAAAGAAGAATAATGATAAAAGGCACCCCATTCCGTATTATGTACTCAGTTTCATTGGTATTTCATTTAAGGATAAAACCTTTGACGAAATAAACGAAAAACTTGATAAGCTATTTTCAGATAAAACAGTTTTCCTTGATGTATATAACTTCTTTACCAAATTAACAACGGCTTATTCAAAACAGTATATAATGGTAAACAATTCGGACTACAATACCATGATTAAACAAGAAATAGATATGTCAATCTATAAACACTGTTTAAGTATGTTACAAGATTTTGAATATCCTGACAACGTAAAGTGGTTTATTGAGAATTAATGAAAAACTCCTGCTTATTCAAACGAAGAAGCAGGAGTTGTCTTATTTATCACACATACACCATAGCCGCATATATCGGCTCTCTCGCACACAGGCGATCCATGTTCTCCAAACCTTTCGCTTTGGCAAGATCACCAACCGCCACTGCTCTGAGATACTCAATATCATTTTCGAGCATCATTCCTACCTGGCGTTCAATGGCTTCCGCTACAGAACGGTCAAGCTCTGCCAGGTAGCTGAGAATCGTACCGTCGTTGACAAGCTTTTTCAGCCTTGCGGGACGGTACTCCGCTGAATAGTGCAGGTGATACTTGATGTGGTCGGAGCTGAACGCTGTCACGCTCGGCTCGGCATCGGGGGTGTTGTGAGTTACGGTCAGGGCATCGGTGTCAAGCACCCATACGGGCTTGTTCTTGCCGTTTACCTGAACCTTGTCTTTACTTCTGATTTTCATAATAATTCCTCCTGTTATTCAAGTCCCCACGACTTTTTCTTTCTGGTGGCGGACTGTTGCTGTACTTCCTGTTCACGCTGATTATGGATATGATCCTGTGCATGCTTGACCTCAGCGTATTTCTGCGGCTCCAAGCGTTTCAGCAGGCTCACGAACTCTGTCAGGTCATCGACCTCAGCTTGCAGAGAAGAAACATCACGGCGCAGTTCCGAGCATTCTCCCGAAGCCTGTTTGAGACGCTGACGCACATCTTCCGTTTCTTTCAGGCTCCTGTCAAGTCGCTCACGGAGAGCGTAAACCGTATCGCCGGACTTGTGGGTGCTGTCACTGAGCTTCTTCATGATCTTGCTCAGGCGCTGTGCCTTGGAGATGATCTCATCAGAATGCTTCATGATAGACAGCTTACCGTCAAGCAGACTTGTTAGTTCTCTGCAAAGCTGCTCACACTCGTCCTCGATCTGAAACTCCTTTTCATAGTCGGGAATGTAGTTGAGTATTGCCTTGACCTGAGCCGACTTTTCTTCTATCTGCTGATCGAGCTTTTCACTCTCCGAGCGTTTTTCAGAAAGCTCGGCTTCCATTTGAGCATTCTGCTCTGCAAGCTCATCATTCTGGCGGCGCTGTTCCTTATACTCAGGTATCTCCAACGTCCCTCTTGTCTTTTCGGGAGCAAGGGGCTGGATACCATGTTCAAGGCAGATTTTGTTCAGCACCTCGACCTCGGCAGCTCGCCAACGGGCGATAGCCATTTTTCCCTCGCCGTACCCCATTTCTTTCAGAGCCTGTGCGATACCGTTCTGAACGTCCTGTCCTCGCTTGTAGTGACCGACAGGAATGTAGTCGATGTGAAGGTGAGGAGTCGCTTCGTCCATGTGAAGGACAGCGTTAAAAACGTAAAAGTTGGGGTTGCGATTCTGGAAACCTTCCATGTACTCTTTCAGGCAGTCAGCCACAAGCTGAAAGTCCTCTGTGCCGTAACCCGAATCTTCTATCTTGCCGATCTGCACAACGTCCTCATAAAAGCTCTTGCGTTTGTCGGCGGCAGTGCGGACAGTGTTGCAGGGCTTCACACCAAAAAGGTGTTCGTAGTAGCTGCCGTGAACCTTGCGGTCATTACGCTTCTGTTTGGCATTGTAACGTTCGGTGGATTCAGCAAAAAGCTGATCATATGCTTCGCCTATCGGCTGACGCACGAAGGTGATGTTCTGCGGAGTGCGGAGCGGATCAACATTGTCCGCCATGAACTCTCTATTGTTGTGAGTCAGAGAACCCTTTCCCTGACCGAATGAAATACGTTTCTCTTTCATTTTATTGACCTCTCTTATTCATTGGATTTACTTCTCTCTTTCTACGAAATCCAATCTGAAAATCATAGGCATCAACTCCTTTCATGACCGCTGAGGCGGAAGGGCTATCGCCAGCCCTGACGGGCAATTTTTCCTGAACGACACAAGGTATGGTCGCAGGGAAAAAGCTGCGGAGCAGCGGTTACAACGGTGCAGAGCGCCGCTTGTAACTCCGTAGTACTTGCGGCAGCATCAGACCGCCACAAGAACTACTCCGCCCTGCGGGGCTATCCCTTACGGGAGAAGAACGGCTGTCGGAGCAGCCGAAAATGTGGG
>DFHF01000006.1:0-4082 GCA_002371825.1 Ruminococcus flavefaciens
TTTACAAGATCTCGGCACCGAGTCTTGATAATGGTATAGAAATTCGTCAGGTGCTGGTTATAGTCATTGTATATCTGAATGGGTGCGTACTTGCCCGAAAGCGATACCGAGCCTCCGCCGCCGAATACGTCCACGAATTTATTCTGTCCTTCGGGGATTATCCGCTTTATTACGGGAAGGAGTATCGTTTTACCTCCGATCCACGGTATCGGAGGTTCGCACCCTGTGGTCAAAATGCCTCCCATTATACTCCTTTCCGGAGGTCAGTTCATAGTTACCCCCATTTCTTCGTCCTCGCTTTCTTCCATATCGTCATCGTCAACTGACGTAATATTGACATATTCTCCGATTATACAGAGAGCCTTGTTATAGTCGCCCGATGATGTGATGCGGTCGCACATTTCCTTTGCTTGTTCAGCCATGCCGTTTCTTTTGAGAGTTTTCGATGCTATTCCCATGAGATTATAGATATTCGAGTCCTGACCTATGAGCGGACAATCGGGCTTTTTCTGCTCCTGTGCAGGCTGTTCCTCGATAAAACCGCCGAGCCTGTTGGGGACATAGTCCGAGAGCCATGTGCCGCCGAACTGCTCATGAGTCTGCAAACGCCACATAGCAAGTTTGCCAATATCCAACTCGACGTCATCAAAGGGGAACATGATATTTGTGTGACCCTCGTTCTCGAAAACGTACATTTTCTCAAATGCCGTATGTCTGAGTATCTCAGTATCAATAAGGGCAGAATTTATACCGTCAGCCCATTCCTGAAGATCTCCGCCGCAGCCCCGAAGGATAAGTCCTTCCTTGTCACTCATCTTACACAGGTCCTCGGCTGATATTCTGATTATCTCAGCTTCTGGAAGCTCATAGCAGTTCTGCATACTCATCTTCTCAGTATCACACTTATCGAAAGAAATATTTCTCAGTGAGCTATGGGTGAAAACAGCGGATCTCAGGTCGCATTTATCGAATGTAACATCTCTGAATGCTGCTTCTTCTGCGGTAAGCATATGGCAGTTACAGCTATTGAACCTGACATTATGAATTTCAGCAAAGCACATTCCCGTATCTGAGAGGTCACAGAGTTTAAAATCACAGTTCCTGAATACCGCACCGTTGAACTGCTTATTATTGAATGATAACCTCTCAAAGGAACAGTTCTCAAAAACAGCCTGTTTACCGCCATCCTCACCTTCGATATACTTATTATGCAGTATGCAGGCGTTATCAAGTTCTTCCTGCGTTACTTTTCTCTTTCCGTCCATATCACACCTCCTGCATTCCCATGCTCAGTTCCTCAGTCTGCCCGGGATCATACTCCCTGAACATATACAAGGACATATTTTCGCCAAGGAAGTTCGGGCTGCTGTCCTCGTCAAGCACGATATATCCCTTATTTTTGAGATCAATGGGTTCCTTCGTAACGATAGAACCTGCATGATTCACAGCTACATTTTTCTCTATAGCGAAGAATTCTCCGTCATCGTTATGACGCAGATGATAGCAGTACATTCCTTTCGGGATATTTGCATCGGTTATGCGGTCATTTGTAAAGAGAGCCGTATGTCCGGCAACCTCGATGAGCTCATACTCATCATCATATTCGATGTTGATATATTCAGTCTCAGTGGCATTGAGATATAGCGAATAGTCTTCCTCAAGGCTAGCATCCATTACTCTTGCCGCAAATTCAAGGCAGTCTCTTTGGCTCTCGGGAAAGTATTCCTCAATACGCTCACCGTCAAAGTAGACATACCGTCCGCAGTTATTGCCGATATCCTCGTCAGCCCATTCATGCTCGAACTTTATATCCGGGTACATTTCTGACAGCTTTTGGAGTATGGGGTGAGGAGCTGCCCATGCAGTAAGGAATTTCAGCTTACCGTCTTCCATTTCGACTCCGTTATCGTAGCCGTAGGCATTCCATTTTGTTCCCCAATTACCGACAGCCCAATCGTACCACGTTGAGGCTCCGTACTGTATGAGGTTGGAGACGTATTTCTCGCCTTTATCTACAAGATACTTAACGCTCTCACGGTACCTGTCCTCAGCTAAGTTTATTGCTTCGTTCTCAGGCATGAGAATATCTATCTTCTGCGATAAGACAGGCAGCTTCTTGAGCATTTCACGGAATTCGGCGGCATCTTTCTTCTTGACACCTTCAAATTCTTCGTTTATGGGATTTATAGCGGAAATGTATACCGCAATTGCACTGTCCTCGATGGATCCGCTTGTCATATGCAAGGATTCAGGCATAGGCAGTATCTTATTAAAATCCACCGATCCTATGCCAACCTCATCGTTCTTGATCTGCTCAAGCATAGCTTTTATACGGCTTTCATCACCTGACAGGGTGATTACACTTGTAACATGATTAGGCATTTATAACACCTCCATACTCTCTCATCAGCCTTGAAAGGATGTACTGCTGTCCCTTGCCTGTTACAAATGTCTGCTGATACGTCCTTGTCTGACCGTTAGTCTCGTATACAGACTCCTTTACTCGGAAGTATCCGTTTTCAATGTATTCCTGGTAGGGGATATTGCCGCCCATAAGGATTCCACGAGACCTCATCCATGCGAACAGCCTGTTGCGTCCGATGCGGATACCGTGATCAGCACAGAGCTTTGCCATACGATTTACATCGATTACATTAGTGCTGTCACCAACATGATCTGCGAACTTCACCTTCGGCTCGTCCTTACGGATTCGATCATTGAGCTGATTGATTACTCTGCACTGTATCCTGAAGAGCTGCTTTATAGGTTCATCTGCAAAGGGAAGATATGTTTCAACGAACACATCCTCATTTGCAACATAGCCGCCGGTCTTACGGATGGTGGGAAGCACCTCCGCCGTTACCCAGCGCTTGAACTTCTTGGCTGTGGGGAGTTTGCTTGAAAGGACAAGGCTATATAGGCCTGATTCGTTGATAACAGTCATTCCTCTGTTGGAAATTTTAAAAGTCGGAAAATCCGACTTTTGAATTATTCGCTTATCTTCGGCATCTACGTGTGCTTGAAGTGCATCTCTGTCATTACTGTAACCAAGTATTACAGCTACATCCTTTCCAACAAGCCAAGGCTCGCCGTCAATGCAGACTGTTCTTACCGAGCCGAACTCGGGATTGTTAAAAACCATCATTTCATTCATTCTCATATTCCTCCATATCAATTTCCTTTATGAATCTCGCCAGAGCTTCTATGACGTTGACTGTCACAGCGTTTCCAGCTTGCTTGTATAGCTGTGCGTTTGACATTCCTGTCGCTTTGACCTTATTGAACTGCTCATCGGTAAATCCCTGCAATCGCCAACATTCAAGGGGCATCAGCTTTCGTATCAGTCCGTTATACATGACACCGTTCCGGTCTGTTACTGTAATAGTAAACATCGGTTCGTCAGGACTCTTGAAGCGTCTGCCTTGCTGCCGTACCTTCTCTTTGGCAGGAGTGAGCACAGGTATCGGCTTGTCCATGAAGAGAGCCGCTGATTTTTCACCTTTATGATGTCCGATACCGTTATCCTGCCTTGCGGTTATACACCTTGCAAGATCGGTGATCTGAGGCTCGGGATTCATATCGATACATTTTACCGAATAGAAGCCCTGTGTTGCTGACGGAGTTACCGTATGGGCTATGTCATGTCCGACACGTCCTCTGCGGCTGTTCATGTCCGCATATGCAAGGTCGATACTATCTCCGGGGACAGCTATCTGATATCCTGACTTTGTAAGGGATTTTATCGGAAGACCAAGTATCTCATACAGCCCAGACTTACCTCCGAAACCGCCTGCAGTTCCTGTCAGCGTTATACTCAGTCCTTCGGGGGAGTAGACTCTGCATCCTTCTTTTCCGGGTATGCGCTGGATAAGAGTTTTTGGATTTGCGTCTGTGAAAGACAGTATTCTTCCGGCACACTCGGCTCTAAGAAATCCGACAATGAACACTCTTTTTCTGGCTTGGGCGACTCCGAAATTCGCGCTGTTAAGCACCTGCCATGCGACATCGTACCCCAGGTCATCCAGCGCAGTGAGGATGGCCGCAAATGTCCTGCCTTCGTCATGCGATAACAGTCCGGGTAC
>DFHF01000006.1:4175-7250 GCA_002371825.1 Ruminococcus flavefaciens
TTTTCAAGCAGCAGATAGCGAGGTCTTTTAACGGCAGCAATCCGAGCAATTTCAAAGAACATGGTTCCTCGGGCGTCTTCAAATCCTCGCCGTTTTCCTGCGATTGAAAAACTCTGACAAGGGAATCCTCCGCAAATAAGGTCGATATCCGGCAAGTCTTCGGGGATGATTTTTCTTGCGTCATCGTAGTAAACCTCCTTTGATGTGTCGTAAAGCGCTTCATACGCCTGTTTTGCGAATTTGTCTATCTCGCAGTAACCGACACACTCAAAGCCGCCGACTCGTTCAAGGCCTGAGCGGAAACCGCCGATACCTGCGAACATATCTAAATATCGTATCACAATTCTTCTTCACCTTCCTCTTTCTTTCGATTTCTTTTCTCTGGTAGCTTTCGTAGTTCAATAGACTCACACCTTTCATCAAAAAATTACAGCCGCCTGCATTTTTGCAGACAGCTGTATGTAACGAAAAAAGGCCACTGGTAGTTGTCCTGTTACGGACTCACCACCGATGGCCTTTAATTATATTTATAATAGTATTCAGTTGTTATTCGGCAGGAGAGATGAAGCTCTCTATTACTGCCATTATTTCATCGAGACGTTTTTCGCCGATACCGTTGATTTTGCCGATCTCTTCACGAAGGCTCTCGAACTCGATAGCACCATGCTCGACGCTCTGGGCACCTTGGTCATAGATGTTAGTCAGCACCTGCTGCATCTGGTCTCGGTTCATGGCCTTGATTTCCTTATACATCGCCCTTGTAAGCTCAACAGTATTCTGTTCTTTTTCCATTTGATCTTCCTCTTTCTGTTTTTACTGCGAGCTCTATTATACCATACCTGCGGTCATAAGTCAATCGACATTCCCTGAGATTCTTCTATCTCAGGTTCTTCGTCCTCAGCCTGCTGAACTACATGAAAGCTGTCAACGCCTGGGATTATAGAAAGAGAACTGCCGTTGCTCCATCTCGTCATGACCTGTCCGGCGTCATCCACTCCTATAACTTCTCCGATAGTACCGGGAGGGATAGGTCTTGGATCATCAGACATATAGTCACAGCATATCTTTGTTCCTTTAGGATACTGCTGTCTCAGTCGTTCAACCTGTTCTCTTGAAGGGAATCCTTTCATGCAACCACCTCACATTTCCATAGACATCTCATCTTCCTCAGATTCTTCAATATCTTCGGATTCTTCTTCATCCTCGTCGAGAGCCTTATTGTCATCCTCGGACAAGTCTTCGTCCTCGTCCTCATCGAGTTCTTCTTCCTCATCTTCGTCAGGCTCGTTTTCGGAGTGCTGCTTTTCAGCCATTGCCTGCTGTTCCTCGTAATCACGGTCAAGCTCATCCTGAATAAGACCGAGGACGAACTGCTTCTGTGTCATGTTGTGTCTCTCAAGGTAGTCTTTGATCTGATTAAAGAGGTCCTCCGGGACCTGAAAAGCCATTGTACGCATATTTCCCATATATTTTTCCTCCTTGATAGTTGTCTTGGGATGGAGCTCGTCATCAAGTGCTTTTGATACAAACTCCGCCATTGTTATACCGTTTTCTTCAATGTACTGTTTGACCTGTGCATGAAGGTCAGCGTCGATCTTTACTGTTATGCCCTTTTTCTCAGTTTCTGACATTCTCATCGCTCCTCTCCAAGAGCTTCTTCATAGCTCTTTCTGTCAGCTCATCTGCGGTTATTCCTTCTTTCTCCGCAGCTTTCTCGATAGCTTCCGAAATCTGCGGAGGTATAGTTATCTCTACTTTATTCACATACTCATCTCCATATCTTCTGTTTTTTCGTTAATGTATTCTTCCTTGGGAACAAGTTCCCATGCACCACAGGTATCATAGAAACTGACATAGATGTCTCCTTCGGAAGTATGGATCTCATGCTGCTCGAATCCTTCGCCCCATCCGTCTGAAGCCTGTCCCGAAAGCTCATGAAGCAGTTCATCATACTCATAGCTGTCAAGTTCACCACATATCTGGCAAGTGAAAACGCCCATGAGCCTCTCACCGACCTTTTCAACGGATGGGAATATGGAGTAAACTTTATCGACGAAACGCTTTCGATCTCCAAGGTAAGCCATTATACCACGGTTTTCTTCATCATCACACTGATAAGCCTCGATCGCATCACTGATCTCACTTTGGTACTCAAGGACCTCAAAGTCTGAGAGCTCCTCAGTTTCATCAAAGCATTCATCGTCCTCATCCTCATCATATGAAAGCTGAATCTCTCGCTGAACTTTAAGGGGACAGTAGAATTTCAGCTCTGTGAGTTCCTTTGCCTCAACATGGATATCCGGTTGAAAGTCAACTCCGATGTCTGTATTCTTCGCCATTATGATGTCATCTCGCTGAGAGAGCTGCTGTACGATAGCATTTTTGACAAGGCTCTCGACCTCATCCATGTCAATCATATCAACCGATGTGAAGTCCGTCTTGCCTGTATGAGCAAGTTCAACAATCTTTTCGACAGTATCCCTAATCATATCATGCAGCTTTAGTTCAGCCTCTGATGTCTTATAACGCTCATAGATAAGAGCTGCATCGGGAACGAACATAGAAAGACGGGGATAGTCAAATCCTTCAGCTTCAATGAGCAGACCGTCATCGCCGTGTTCGTCAATCAGCATAATACAATGATAGGCTTTCTCATCCTCATACATAAGGTCTCTGGCAGCAGTTATCGCTTCATGCTCCTGATATGGGTTTGCTTTCAGCCTTTCAAAGTCTGAGTGAGGCAGAAATACCCATTTCTCAACCTCACAGCGTTTGGTGTTGTGGTCGGAAGCCTTATGCATCAGCTTACCGCTCATAAAGTAGTTATTCATATCTTTTCCTCCTGACATTATTATTCCATAGACAGCAGGCGTGATCTGCTTTCTATGTATCTGGCGGAGAGCCTCCGCTGGCTTTTTCGCGGCATAATTGTTCTGTAATCGTAACTTTTATTCCGCACAGGAGAATTGTACTGTTTGACCGCTTCACACACCACACAAATCGCTCACAGCGGCTGTAGTTGCTCTCGGTTGTGTAGTTTTCCGATCTGTAACCGATGCCGTCAAAAACGGCTCA
>DFHF01000025.1 GCA_002371825.1 Ruminococcus flavefaciens
ATCAAGAACGTTATCCCCAAGCACCTTGAGTCCATTACCAAGAAGCTTGAGAAAATTGGCGTAAATATCGAACAGTATGACGACAGCATCAGAGTATGGGTGGACGGCCCTCTCGTAAAGACCAATATCAAGACCGCTCCTCATCCCGGTTTCCCGACTGATATGCAGTCTCAGATAGCTACTCTCCTCACTCTCGCTCAGGGTACAAGTATCATTACCGAGAATATCTGGGAGCAGAGATTCCGCTATGTGGACGAGCTCAGAAGAATGGGCGCTGATATCACTGTCAACGGCAAGGTCGCTCTCATCGAGGGCACAGGAAAGCTCATGGGAGCTCCCGTAAAGGCCTGCGACCTCAGAGCAGGTGCTGCTCTTATCATTGCCGGTCTTGCTGCTCAGGGCGTTACCGAGATAGAGGATATATACCATATCGAAAGAGGCTATGACTGCATGGAAGGCAAGCTCAGAGCTCTCGGCGCTGATATCGAAAAGGTCAGCGTTCCGGATAAGGCCTCCGAAACAAAAGCTGTTGAGGATAAGGCTGCTGTATAAAAAAATACATCGATACCGCACATCTGTGCGGTATTTTTTTTACCTTGGATCAAAGCCGGGAAGACGGTTTATATGCAATAACTTTCCTTCTGCCCCAAACTTGAAAAATCTCTTTATAACACTTGCAAATCAGATAAATATGTAGTATAATGAAAGATAGTATTATAATTGGGGATTATGGCTTCAATAGCCTTTAAATATGATCTCCCCGTGTAAAAAAGGAGGAACAACATTGGCTAATTCAAAAGCTTCCGGTACTGCCTCAAAGCCGAGATCAGGCGGCTCCGGAGCCAAAAACGGGTCCAAGACCCGCAGACCGAATCAGTACAACGGCAAGCCTGCCCGTACTGCCACAGAAGTGATAGCCGAGGCCGCAAGACCTAAATCAAATCTTTGGTTCTGCATTCCGGCATTCATCATTCCCTTCGTTCTGACGCTCATCTCCTATATCGCATTCGGAGTTTACCCCTTCGGCGAGCGTTCAGTTCTCACTCTCGACCTCAGCGGACAGTATATCTATTACTTTGAAGCACTTCGTGACGCCTTCTGGGGCGACGGAAGCGTTTTCTACAGCTGGAGCAGAAACCTCTCCGGCGGCTTCATGGGTATTATCGGCTACTACCTGGCCAGTCCGTTTACGCTGATAATCATGCTCCTGCCAAGAAAGATGATAGTGGAAAGCATGATGATAATGCAGATGTGCAAGGTCGGCTCCTGCGGATTGACTTTCTGCATCTACGCTCAGCGTTCAAAACACGTTGCTCCCATACCGTCAGTAATGTTCTCGACTATGTATGCTATGATGAGCTACGTTGTTATCCAGCTTATCGACCCCATGTGGATCGACGGACCTATCTTCCTCCCACTTATCATCCTCGGTGTGGAATACCTCATCGATGACGGAAGAAAGATAAACTATATCATACCGCTGGCCATTATGTTCGTTGCGAACTTCTATATCGGCTTCATGATCGCAATATTCGTGGCCATATACTTCTTCTATTATCTGTTCTTCGGAACAAACAGAAAGTTCAAGAACATCACTGAGTATGCATACACATTCGCTGTAATGGGAATTTCGACCATTGTTGTTCTTCTTTGCAGCCTGTTTATGATACTTCCCGTATACAATGCTCTTGCACTCGGTAAGTTCGACTTCTCCGATCCTGATTACAGCTACAAGAACCTCTTCAAGCCCCTTGAGCTCGTTCCTTGTATGCTCCCCAATCAGTATTACTCTGTAAACGTTGACGAGGGTACACGCCTCTATGGACGTCCTGAGATCTACTCCGGAGTTATGTCATTCGTGATGCTCCCGCTCTACTTCATGAACAAGAAGATAAAGCTGAACAGAAAGATCGGAAATGCCCTTCTTCTCTTCATCATGTTCATGAGTATGTATGTAAAGCCCATCAATATGATGTGGCACGGCGGTCAGGATCCTAACTGGCTCCCCTACAGATACTCATTCCTGGTTTCATTCATCGTCATAGCAATGGCAGCAGACCTGTTCTCAAATCTGGACGGCTACAAGCTGACCCCGGCAGAGGCAGGCGGAAGCTTCGGTATCATCGCCCTGCTCACTGCTATGTTCGTGGCAAATATGCCCAAGTATAACTATAACCAGACCAAGTATAAGTACGTTGCTGTATGGCCCTATAAGGATACTATGGAGCACGGCTCCGATAAGTGGGACGAGGTATGGCTCGGTACTGTCGCTATCGGTATGACTCTCGCTGCTGCATATGTTATATACCTTTACGCATACAGCCGCATGAAGAAAAAATCCGCTAAGACCCTGCTGACCTGCGTTGTTGCAGCAGTAGTCATCTTCGAGGGCGGATATAACTGCTACGACTCCTTCAGAAAGATCTTCAAGGAGGTAGGTAACTCCGATAAGAGCACCTACACCGAGATCCTCAGCGGTAAGGACGTTGTGGACGAGCTTGAAGAATACGACAACGGCTTCTACCGCTCTGAAAAGACCTACAGCCGTATCGTAAATGATAACCTTGCTCTCGGACTCAAGGGTATCTCCCACTCAAGCTCAGTAATGAACGCAAAGGCTATCTCATTCATCGAGGCTATGGGATTCTTCACTCAGAGCTTTGAATCAAAGTATGAGGGAAGCAACCCTGTTGCAGACTCTATCCTCGGTATCAAGTACGTTCTCGATGACCCGAGCAGACACGGCAACACAAAAATGCTGGATGACTCCTATATCAAGCGCTTCTCAACTACCTACACAAAAGACGATGACGTTACTGCAAATGTAGATATCTATGAGAACCCCAATGCGCTCTCTATCGGATTTATGTCTGATGATGATATCCTCAGACTTACAGGTCTCGGCAATGACAATCCCTTCAACAGCCTCAATAACTTCCTCAGTGCTATGACAGGCAATACCGATATGTCAAAGAATCCGCTCCAGCCTAAGCAGTACTACGTTCCGATACAGACTGAGGTATCCTACGACAATACAAAGGTTTCTCTCCACGACTACTTCAACGACCCCGATGGTGACGGAAAGGGCACAATGCACGACTGCTTCGAAGCTCTTGCAGATGCCGGCGACGCTGTTGTAAACATTCATCTTACAGTTCCCCAGACAGGTGACATCTATATGCATCTTGGCTCTGAGGTAAGAAAGGCTTGCAACCTCTGGGTATCAGATACAAAGGATGAAAACGGAAACTTCTACGGACATTCCGGCTACGGAACTTACTTCAACACCAATTCATCTCCTATCGTCAGAATAGGTCCTTTCGATGCAGGTACTGAGATCGAAGTAAGACTTACGATCCAGGCTACAGGCGAAAACGGCAGATATGTCGGATCAAATGAGTACATCATGGTCAGAAAGGAAGCAGGTTTCAACTTCTACTACCTTGACCGTGATACTTTCCAGCAGGATATCGACATTGTAAAGCAGAACCAGTGGCAGATAGATCCTGATAAGTCAAATGACCGCCGCCTCGAAGGCAAGATAACTGCAAGAGAGGGTCAGGTCATGGTAACATCCATTCCTTATGAGCCCGGCTGGGAGGTAATGATCGACGGCAAGAAGGTGGACAACCTCGTAGTTCAGAAAACTGACGAATTCGGCAATTCCTACTACGAAAACGAAAGCGGCAGCGAAGGCGAAATTGTTGTACTTGGTGCTCTCATAGGAATCCGTCTCCCTGAAGGCGAGCATACCGTTACTATGAAGTATACTCCGCCCGGATTCAGAATAGGTGTAGTTGCATTCTTCATTGGTATCATCTGTGTCGTTCTCCTCTATCTCTATGACAGAAAGCACAATCCTGTTATAAAGAAGAGACTTGAAGCCAAGAGAAGAAAGAAGCTGGGACTTCCTGAGATAGAAGAGGAAGAAAAGACCGGCAAGAAGAAAAAGAATGTACAGATAATCAAATCAAAGGGCGCTGTCGAGGGAGAGTTCTCCGAATCAGCAAAGAAAAAAGCTGATAAAGCCCGTGAAGAGGCTGAAAAGATAGCCTCCAAGAACGAGGAGCTCCTTGAAAAGGGCAAGGCCTATGCGGAAAATGCCGAAAAGGCTGCTGAGGATGCAGAAGAAGCTGTTGAGAATGCAGTTCAGAAAGCAGAGGAAAAAGCCTCAGATACCGCAGAAAAGACTGAAAAAGCTGTAAACAATGCCGTAAAGAAGTCCGGAAACGGAAACAAAAATAAAAACGGCAAGAAGAAAAAGAAAAAATAAAAGCTGAAAAGCTCCGATCCATATAGAGCGCTCATAAAAAATGAGCGCTCTTTTTTTATGCAGAGCGCCCTGTATACAGGATGTTTCAGGAAAGAAGTCTGAGAAATCCCACTTTTCAAAAAGCAAAAAAATTGGTGTCCTTCAAAAGGACACCTGAGTTGGATGATTTTTCTCCCTCCGTTGGAAGCCGGAGGGAGAAATGTATTTACACACTTGGGAGGTGGTGCTTACTGCTGGTTGTATGTGACCCACTGGTAGCGGGCTGTAAGAGGAGTATTTCCGTTGAAGGGCTTGAGCCAATCATCAACAGTGATTCCGGGCCATACGTTCATCATGATCTTTCCGGGAGTTTTCGGGATATTATCATATGCGGTATATACTGCCTTGCCGTCTACATACCATGTGATATGGTCGGGCTGCCAGTCAAAGCCGTAGGTATGGAATGCCTCAGAAGCGTCGAATCCAAGATCATACATGAATTCGTGATCGCCCTTGCTGTTTGTATAGTAGTTGAACTGTACCTTTGTGGTATCCTTACCAAGTACCTCGATATCGATCTCATCCCAAGGATTGTTGTCTGATTCGCCTGTGTAGGTGAAGAATGATGATACAACACCGTCATTCTTTATAGCCTGCATAGATGTCTCATAGTAGCCGTAGCCGTAGAACTTTGTTGTTCTGTACTCAGCGGCAGAGTATGGATACTTTGCAGAATCAGGATACTTTGAATCTGATCTCTTCTTATCGATCGTGAGGTTGAGAACTCCGTCCTTATAGGATGTATTCTCCTTATGCCAGAAGCAGTTGAATACTGACTGATTTGACCAGCCGTCAGAAGCGATGAAGGATGAAGGCTGTCCCTTTCTGAAGTCAGCAACAAGTGATGCATTGCTGTTCATAGGAGTTCCCTTATCGGGGAAGGGAAGGTTGCTGGGAGTGCTTGTTGTTGTTGTAGTTGCAGCAGTAGTAGTTGTTGTTGTGGTAGTAGTTACAACAGCAGTTGTTGTTGTGACTACAGGATCACTGCTCTGCATATAGGACTCAGGAAGCTTATCTAATCTATGGAGCAGATACAGCTGAATAGAAAGTGCATCCCTGGGAGTAAGCTTATCGCCGTTGTTATAAACATCACCGTTTATGATTCCCTTAGAAGTGATGTGTGTTTCGCTCGAACCATTTTCACCATAGATGTCGCCGTTTGAGATAGCCTGCATTATAAGAACTGCATCATTCATCTTTACATTTCCATCACAGTCAGCATCGCCCCATACGATCCCTGTAGGAGGATCGATAGTGATATCCTGCTGATAATCTGTCTGTGTCAAAGTGAGGAGATATGTAAGAGGTGAGTTCCAGTATATTGTGATCTCATTTGTAGAGTAGCTGCCGTCATTATCTACATAGCACTTAGCTGCCGGAGCATCTGCACAGTAAGCTAAAGCAGCATCATCTTCAAGGCTCTGGTCAACACCGCCTACCAGCATACCCTTCATAGCCTTGCCCTGTGCTACTGAAGGACGGTGGTGGGGATGCTCAGGAGAAACTGTACCGAAGCCTGTAACGAAGCTTGTTCCAAGGGGATTTGTTCCAAGGAGGTAGTTGAGCTGGCTGTCAGCACCGGCAAGATAGCTCTTATCGCCTGTGAGCTGATAAGCAAGTCCCATGATAATACCGGAGTTAGCGATAGTCATATTGCTGCCCCAGTCATACTTTGTGATAGCAACACCGTAGCTCTGGCCGTTTGAAGTGCTGAGGAATATGTCAGCCTGGCTGACTATAGCATCCTTAGCGTTTTTATATAAGCTGGAATCCTTGTCAATGCCCTTCATGGTAACGATAGCGATATTGCCGTAGTCACCAACAGTTGCCCAGTCAAGACCCTTTCTTACTGTCATATTCTCAACAGCAGACTTGTACTTGCTGTTGCCTGTAGCTCTGTACATCTGAGCTGCTGCCCAGTAACGCTCATCTCTGTCGTCCTTGCTGAAATCAGCGTAATCACCGGTAACGATATCTCCGGGATTTGTGAGCTGATAGCTGGTATTTGCCTCTAAGTAAGCCCATGCCTTCTCAGCAGCACTGAGGCACTTGTTTGCAAATGAACTGTCAACGTCCTTATAGAATTCATAAGCCATTGCCATTGAAGCACAGAAGTTTGCAGTAGCTGTAGTTGAAACAGGAGTTACTATAAGCGGATTTGTCTCCTCTGTAGGCATTATGAATCCGGGGAATGTTGCACAGCTTACCTTGTGGTATACACCGCCGTTTGAAGCCTGCATCTTCAGCATCCACTCAAGCTCGAAACGAGCTTCATCCAGTATATCAGGAGTACCGTTTCCGCTCTCGGGGATACCGATGCTGTCACTGTAGAGCGAGGGGTTAGCTCCGTAAGCGTAAAGCAGGTCAGCCACAGCCTTTGCAGCAGGAACAACATAACGGCCGTAGTCTCCGGCATCATGCCAGCCGCCGCTTACATCTATCTGCTGATTTGTACCGTAAACTGTTGCAAGTGAAGTATGGCAGGCATCGTGGCCGAAGTCAGCATCATTTACCTTTGTTCCGCAGCGCTGTAAATAGAGCATCTTTACGGAATCATCTACAAGATTCTTATACACATTGTCTCCGATAGTGAATGTGTATGAATTATCAACGCCGTCACAGGTTATATAGTAATTTCCGGCAGCAGTAACACTTGAGAAGTCTCCGATATAGTTTGTCTCTCCTGCTGAGGAATTACTCTTCGGACCCTGAAGGTCATTTGTGTATACTACCTGCTTTGTGTCAGCATTGACAACTGAGAACTTGCCGCCGTTTACATTGCGGAAAACAGCTGTTTTCTTGGCATCAGGAGTATATCCTACCTGGTTGATGTTTATATCAGGCTGATATGCTGTATCAGTTGACATATCTACTTCATTGGGATTGAGGAGCTCCAGCTTTACATTATCGAGATAGATAGTATGTGCCGGGAGATCCGGGTCTGCTTCCTGGTCTCCGCAGTTGAAGCAGAGCTTAGCCATGATATCGGTATCGTACTCCATAGTGAAGGTATAGTCTATAGTCTTAGGAGTCGGGCCGATGTCAACGCCCTTCCATGTATATGCAGTATACTTTCCGCCGTTCTGCTGGATCATGCTCTCAACAAAGCGGTCAGTAGTACAGGAAATGTCGTAGGAAAGACGATATTTTCCGTTCTTATAGAGCGGAACTACTGAATAGGAGAACTGTACAGCGTAGTTCTTTGTACCAACACTGTCTACTTTAAGAGCAAGTCTGCCGCTGTCAGTAGTAAGTGTGCACTTACCGCCGCTCTCCTTGTAGGTATCCCAGCCCTTTGTGCCGGATTCAAATGTTGAATTCTTGATGATATTCTCTGCTGCACTTACATATGTAGCAGAAATTGCAGGGATAGCCGCAGCCATCATTGAGCAGGCAGCGATAGCAGCTGCACAGCGCTTCAGGTAATGTTTCTTCATAATTTAATTTCCCTCTCGATCTATGTTTTTTACATTTTATTTACCCCACAGGGTATCCGTTCATAGTTTTCATTAATAATATACATTATAAGCTGGATTTTGTATATAAGTTTTATGACAAAAATAGTAATTTAATGACATTCCGATGCCGTAAATAGTACAGTTTCACGCTGTTTTAGGCGGGATACCCGGTCTTTCTTCACCATTAATGTGATTTCTCTGACCGATACGGAACAGACTGCACCTTTTCCGGATGCAAAAAGGGACCGCTCAGGAAAATGACCTGAAACGATCCCTTTAATTGTTATAACATCTTTTTAAGCCTTACTTGATGTCCTTGTGGTGAGCCTGGAGTGACTTTACACCGAAGTGCTTGTTCTCCTTGATAGCTCTGATTCCCTCTGCACTTGCCTTGGCAGCAGCCATTGTTGTGATATAGGGGATCCTGTGCTTGATAGCAGCCTTACGGATATAGCTGTCATCGTGAGCACTTGTCTTTCCGGCAGGAGTATTGATGATGAGCTGGATCTCGCCGTTAGCGATCTCGTCAGCGATATTAGGTCTGCCCTCGTAGATCTTGAAGATCTTCTCAGCAGGGATACCTGCTTCCTTTATCATCTCGTAGCTTCTTCCGGTAGCTATAATGCGGAATCCGAGTTCATTGAAGTTCTTAGCTATCTCAACGAGCTCAGGCTTGTCTCTGTCACAAACGCTGAGGAGAACAGTTCCCTCCATAGGAAGTCTTGTCTGAGTAGCCTCCTGAGCCTTGTAGTAAGCCTCGCCGAATGTAGGAGCGATACCGAGGACCTCACCTGTAGAACGCATCTCAGGTCCGAGGACAGGGTCTACCTCCTGGAACATATTGAAGGGGAATACAGCTTCCTTTACGCCGTAGTGGCAGATCTCACGGTCATGGAGCTCCGGTACAGGAGAAGGTCTGCCGGTGAGTGAAGCTGTGATTATATCTGTAGCGATCCTTACCATGTTGATATCGCATACCTTTGATACCAGCGGAACAGTTCTTGATGCACGGGGATTAGCCTCGAGAACATAAACTGTGTCGCCCTCGATAGCGTACTGCATATTCATAAGACCGCAAACGTTCATCTCAACAGCGATCTTCTTTGTATAATCCTTGATAGTAGCGATCTGCTTTTCTGTCAGGTTCTTTGCAGGGAGGATACAAGCGGAGTCACCGGAGTGAACACCTGCAAGCTCGATATGCTCCATAACAGCAGGAACAAAGCAGTTTGTACCGTCGGAAATAGCGTCAGCCTCACACTCTGTAGCGTGGTTGAGGAAACGGTCGATGAGTATAGGTCTGTCAGGTGTAACACCAACAGCAGCAGACATATATACCTTCATCATTTCGTCATCGTGAACTATCTCCATTCCACGTCCGCCGAGAACGTAGGAAGGACGAACCATTACAGGATAGCCGATACGGTTGGCTATTTCAAGAGCTTCGTCAACATTTACAGCCATTCCGGACTCAGGCATGGGTATGCCAAGCTTGTCCATCATAGCACGGAAGTGGTCACGGTCCTCAGCCAAGTCGATGGTCTCAGGAGTTGTACCAAGAATGTTGACACCGTACTTCTTAAGGTCGTTTGCAAGGTTAAGAGGAGTCTGTCCGCCGAACTGAGCGATAACTCCCACAGGCTTTTCCTTCTCGTGGATAGAGAGAACGTCCTCAAGTGTAAGGGGCTCGAAATAGAGCTTATCTGATGTATCATAGTCAGTAGAAACTGTCTCAGGGTTGCAGTTTACGATAATTGACTCGAAGCCAAGCTTCTTAAGAGCAAGAGCAGCGTGAACGCAGCAGTAGTCGAACTCGATACCCTGTCCTATTCTGTTAGGACCGCCGCCGAGGATCATTATCTTCGGCTTGTCAGTGCTTACAGGGCTGTTATCCTCTGCAAGGTGGTATGTTGAGTAGTAGTAAGCAGCGTTCTCAGTACCGCTGACATGAACGCCCTCCCAGGCCTCCTTGATACCGAAGCCGATGCGGGCATT
>DFHF01000056.1 GCA_002371825.1 Ruminococcus flavefaciens
AAGTACATCGTTCCCGGTGTCGGTGATGCCGGAGACAGAATGTTCGGTACAAAATAATCATCAGGGGAGACTCTTAGTCTCCCTGTTTTATGGTAAAGTATCAGTTATAGACTGAATCTATAACCTTTCATAATTTTTCTATAGAAAGCGAATTCTACTTATCCTATTGACAAAGTCAGGATGGCAGGTTATAATATATATAACCTACAGGAAAGGTAGAAATTAATTTGATTATGAAAGGTGATTATTATGAGTAACTATAAATTTGAAACACTTCAGGTACACGCAGGACAGGAGAATCCGGATCCCGGAACAGATGCAAGAGCAGTTCCGATCTACGCTACAACTTCATATGTATTCAAGGATTCAGCTACAGCAGCAGGACGTTTCGGACTTACAGTACCCGGAAATATCTACACAAGACTGATGAATCCGACTTCTTCAGTATTTGAGGAGAGGATCAACGCTCTTGAAGGCGGTGCAGGAGCACTGTCTGTTGCATCAGGTTCTGCGGCAATAACATATGCCATCCAGAACATTGCACTTGCAGGAGATCATATCGTATCGTCCACAAATCTCTATGGCGGTTCTTTCAATCTCCTTTCTCACACACTGAAAGATCAGGGAATCAGCACAACATTTGTTGATCCCAGTGATCCGGAGAATTTCGAGAAGGCTATCAGACCTGAAACAAAGGCATTCTATGCTGAAACACTTGGAAATCCGAATTCAGATGTTATTGATATAGAGGCAATTTCCGCAATAGCTCACAAGCACGGCATACCTCTTATCGTTGATAACACATTTGCAACTCCTTATCTGCTCAGGCCTATTGAGCATGGTGCTGATATCGTTGTACATTCAGCAACAAAGTTCATCGGCGGACATGGTACAGTAATGGGCGGAGTTATCATTGATTCCGGTAAATTTGACTGGGCACAGAATGATAAGTTCCCCGGACTTTCAAAGCCGAATCCGTCTTATCACGGAGTAGTTTTCACAGAGGCCTGCGGCAATCTGGCTTACATATTAAAGATAAGAACTACTCTCCTCAGAGATCAGGGTGCTGCAATATCTCCGTTCAACTCTTTCCTGCTTTTACAGGGACTTGAGACACTTTCTCTCCGTCTTGAAAGACATACTGAAAATGCACTGAAGGTAGTAGATTTCCTTAAATCTCATCCTCAGGTAGAGAAGGTAAATCACCCCTCACTGGAGACAGGCAGGGCTAAGGAGCTCTATGATAAATATTTCCCCAATGGAGCTGCCTCTATATTTACATTCGACATCAAGGGAGACGCAGAAACTGCAAAGAAGTTCACTGAGAGCCTTGAGTTATTCTCACTTCTTGCAAATGTTGCAGATGTTAAGTCACTTGTTATACATCCGGCTTCCACAACTCATTCACAGCTTAGTGAAGAAGAGCTTCTTTCTGCCGGAATAAAGCCTACAACTGTGCGCTTGTCCATTGGTACAGAGCACATTGATGACATTATTGCTGATCTTCAGAAGGGATTTGACGCAGTAAAGTAATTTACGGCTTCTGCCGAAAAAGGAGTAAAATTTATGAACAGCAAAAAACTCAGAAGAATAACATTGTCTGCAGTATTTGCAGCGCTGACCTGTGTTGCAACAATGCTGATAAGGATACCTACACCTACTAAGGGATATGTGAACCTTGGTGATTGTCTGGTAAACGTTTCTGCATGGGTACTTGGACCGGCATACGGAGCGGCATCCTCCGGAATAGGATCAGCGCTTGCTGACCTGTTTGCAGGATATGCTGTATATGCAGCGGCTACTCTTGTGATAAAGGGAGCAATGGCCGGCGTATCATATGGAGTATATCGCCTCATTTCAGGTAAGACCCATGGCCTCAGAGGACGTATTGTAGGAGCAATAGCAGCTGAGTTGATAATGATAATCGGATATTTTGCTTTTGAAGCAGTTCTGTATGGTTCTGTAGCAACAGCTTCTCTTGGGCTTGCCGGAAATATCGCTCAGGGTATAATGGGAGCTGTAAGCTCTGTAGTTATCTACGAGGCTGTTATTAAAAAGATACCAAACTCAATATAATAAAAAAACTTCGGTGCGTAATGTGCCGAAGTTTTTCGTGTTTAGAAAGGACATAATTATGCTTGAACAATTCACACGCACTGCACTTATTTTCGGAAATGAAGCAATGGAAAAGCTCGGAGGAGCAAGAGTTGCAGTATTCGGGATAGGCGGAGTTGGCGGACATACAGTTGAGGCGCTTGCAAGGTCTGGTATTGGAGCGCTTGACCTTATAGATAATGACACAGTAAGTCTGTCAAATATAAACCGTCAGATAATAGCTTCATTGAGCAGTGTCGGTAAATATAAGGTAGATGTTGCAAAAGAACGCATCCATGATATAAACCCGGATTGTGATGTTAAGATCTACAGAACATTTTTCATGCCTGAAACATCTGGGGACTTTGATTTCAGTGAATATGATTATGTAGTCGATGCAATTGATACTGTTACAGGAAAGCTTGAGATCATCATGAAAGCGAAGGAAGCTGGGGTACCGGTAATCAGCTCAATGGGTGCCGGTAATAAGGTCGACCCAACAGCATTTGAAGTGACTGATATATATAAGACATCAGTATGTCCGCTTGCAAAGGTCATGAGATATCAGCTGAAAAGAAGGGGAGTAAAGAAGCTTAAAGTGGTCTATTCAAAAGAAGAGCCTCTAAGTCCGGCAGAAGGAGTCATACTGAATGATGAAGCCTCTGTGGGGAGGAGGGCTATACCGGGCTCCAATGCATTTGTCCCGTCAGTTGCTGGACTTATCATAGCCGGTGAAGTTATAAAAGACATTGTTGGATTCGATAGAAAAAGCAGATAAACATCAAAGGCCTTGCGTGATAGCATGGCCCTTTAATTTATATTAGTATTTATCAGAGTGTTATCTTTCTTGCTTCCATATAGAAACGCTTATCCTCAGCATGACCCATTGAGAAGGTCTTGCGGGGGAGAGCTCCGTCCTTGATAACAGTGGGGAAGAGCTGAGATTTGTCCATATCAGGGAGAATGAATCCGAGACCGGAGTGCTTTTCAGCAAGATTTTTTACGGTATCGCTTCCGTGGATGTAATCTATCTTTCCGCCATTTGTCTTTATGAACTGATCGAGGAAGTTCTGGAGTGAACCAACTGAGAGATTGGAGCTCTTTTTGTGGATATACATTTTTTTATCCTGACCCTTGTAACTACAGATAACGTACTGATCTGAAACCTCAGTTTCGGAAAGACCAAGAGCATCAGCCAGTTCCTTCAGGAGCTTTTCGCAGTCAACATCGTAAACAAGACGATGTATAGCCTCAAATTTAAGAGCGTCACTGTGAAGGTTAACGATCTCAGCAAGAGCATATCTTGCAGGGTGATTTGAGAAGTCCTTGTCAGGCTCAGATTTTTTGAGCTGCTCATAGAACTCCTTAGCTGTAGCAAGTGAGTGATTTCCATCTCCCATAGCATAGAGAAGGACAGGTGATCTATCGAGGGAATATTTTTTCAGGAATTTACTTTCGTCAGCCAATGCACAGAGAGCAGAATCAACTTCTTCCTGCTGCTCATCATTCATAAGGAATCCCTTGATGCTGCCTCCGTTCTGCATAAGATCAGTATCATAGAGCTTTTTCATGCTGCCGGACTTAGCAGCAAGAGGCTCAATAACAGTACAGTCAGGGTCATCTATAAGGATCATTATATGAGGAAGTTCAAGTGGAGCTCCCTGACGGACTTTTATACGGGGAGGGATACGCTCAATAACTGTAGCCTCAGTTGCTCTGACCTCAGAGGTGCTGCCCTTGGAGAAATCGTATTTTTCAAGATCGATAGCTCCGACGATACCCTGTCTGAGTATACCGTTTCCCTGAACTCTCTCTACATAAACCATAGCGTTTTTGTACTCGTCAAAAATTCCGTCAGAGATGTACTTATCCATTGAGGAGTGAATGTTGTCGATACGCTGAGCAACATTGTCCTCTTCAAGGTAGAGCTCAGGCAGAATAAGGTTAAGAGTAGAGGGGGCAGAGCCTACATTTGAATATACCTGATCCCAGTATTCAGGTTCACTTGTATACTGGTCGCAGGCGATAACAGACCATTTGTAAGTGTCAACGGACTCCTTAGGGAGGAGTATGTCAGCGTTATGAAAAGCAGTTGAATTCATATTATTTCTCCTTGATTATATTATAAAATTTTTTTAGCTCATTGAACAGTCGTGTGACCGGAAGGCCAACAACATTGAAAAAATCCCCGTTGATATTTTCTATAAGTTCCGAGGCTTTTCCCTGTATACCGTATCCGCCGGCTTTATCATATGGCTCATCTGTTGAAGCATATGCAGTGATCTCGTCATTGCTCAGATCACGGAAAGCAACGTCAGTTACTTCTGAAAATGAGATTACGCTGCTGTGATAAATTATCGCACAGCCGGTAACGACCTGATGAGTTTTTCCTGAAAGCTCTGTTATACAGCGGATGCAGTCATCTTTATCGGAAGGTTTACCGAGGATATCATTGCCGCAAATCACAGTAGTATCGCATCCGATAACGATATTATCAGGATATATTTCAGCTGCGGCACGAGCTTTGACAAGAGCAAGATACTCCGAAGCATTGAGCGGTTCAATATTATCCGGCAGAGTTTCATCTGCATCAAGGGATACTGCCTCGAAATCATCGGTAATATACTTCATAAGCTCACGGCGTCTTGGAGAGCCGGAAGCAAGGATTATTTTCATATATACACATCCTTTAAAAAGTTCCATAATTATTTTACCATGACACAGGCTGTATGTCAAGAAAAAAATCTCCCCATTAAGGGGAGATGAAATTTTACATATCAGCGATCTTTTCAACCGCACTGTTGAGCCATTCACCTTCAAAGAGCTCGATAGTACCCTGATCGCACATTTTTGCAAGCTGAGGATCGATAGGAAGCTTAGCAAGTACGGGGATATTGTACTGTGAAGCGATCTCTTCGATGTGGCTTTCGCCGTATATATTATGGCGCTTGCCGCAGTCGGGACATTCATAGTAGCTCATATTCTCTATTATTCCGAGAATCGGTATATTCATGAGCTGAGCCATTTTAACGGCCTTTTCAACGATCATAGAAACAAGTTCCTGGGGAGAAGTTACGATAACTATTCCGTTAACAGGGAGTGACTGGAATACAGTAAGCGGAACATCGCCTGTTCCCGGAGGCATATCAACGAAGAGATATTCAATATCCTTCCAGATAACATCTGTCCAGAACTGCTTGACAACTCCTGCGATAACGGGGCCTCTCCATACAACAGGATCACTTTCATTTTCGAGGAGAAGATTTACAGACATAACATCAATGCCCATTTTGGACTTTGCGGGTATTATACCGAATTCACAGGCATCAGCCTTAGTATGGATACCGAAGGCCTTAGGAACTGACGGACCTGTTATATCAGCATCCATGATTCCGACATTTTTTCCGAGTCTCTGCATAGAAACAGCAAGAAGGGAAGAAACCAGTGTCTTTCCGACACCGCCCTTACCGCTGACAACTCCGATGACCTTGCCGATATTGCTCATCTGATTAGGTTTTTCAAGTAAACTCTGAGGTTCCTGTCTGCTGGAGCAGTCGCTTCCGCAGCTTGAACAATCGTGTGTACATTCACTCATTATAATAACACTCCTTAAAGAAATACTTTTTATATTATACCCCTTTTTTTCAAATCAGTCAAGAGGCTGAGACTGTTTCTCCTCACGAGGATAAAGCATCATCATAATATCCTTATGGTCTTTAAGGAAAAGGGGCGGAAGTTCGCAGGTGATCATCTGAGTATATTTATCTGATTCATTTACAAAATCAAGACATTTATCACGGTCACCGGCAGCAAAATACATTGCTGCTTTATCGAGAAGAAGATGTGCGTATGTATATATTTTGCTATTAAGCTTTTTGGGTTCCAATACATTTGCAGGATCCAGATCAAGCTTCATAAAGTCGAGAAAGTTGTCGAGCTGATCGATAGCCTCCATATATCTTCCGGTCTGGCGCAGGTCATGAACATTCAATGAAGCATATCCCAGGATCGATTCATATTTGCGAAGACTGTCTTTATATAGAGCGGGATTATCATCGCAGAGCCTTTTGAACTCGTCATATGAACAGAACTGCATCGCATAGGAGAGCTTAGCGTATACAAAATCAAGCTGATAGTGTACTTTCGGATCGAAGGTGCGCTCAAGCTCCTGCAGGGTCTGGTAGGCATTTTCGACTTCCAGTCTGGCAATATGAGCGTACATTTTTGAGCATAGCAAAGAGAAGCGGTTAAACTTGTTTTTTTCCGCAGGTATAACGTTGCAAAGATAGCTCAGATACCTGTCGGAAGCTATTTCAGTGCTTTTTAGAAAAAAGAGCTTCTTGTATTTTTTTGCGAACCTGTTCAGCCGTATGGAATTGAGTCCGCCCTCCGTTTTGCGGAATGCAAAAAATCCTACGATATAAGGTGTCAGAAAAACAAGTAAGATCTGAATGATGCCAAGAATAAGCATTACAGGCATATAGACAGTTCCCAGTATCTTTTTCAGAAATATGAATTCCGGTGTAATGATAATTACAAAGAAAAAGCATATGCCTAACATAGCTTTTGACATCTTTTTGATCATATCAGTATGTTTCTCACGAGCCTCCTGAATGACCTGACGTGAAATATAATTCATAGCATCACCTGTACTTGTAAACAGTAGCGGCCTCAAAGCCGTCGAGGAGAGTGGTCATCCTGCCGAAAGCCATACCTGTGCCCTTAGCGACGCAGTTAATAGAATCCTTGGCGATATTGCAGTTGATACCGAGGGTGCGCTTTATAAGCTGAGGAAGTCCGCCCAGAAGAGCGCCTCCGCCTGTCATGAGGAGGCCGTTGTCATAGATATCACCGACAAGCTCCGGAGGAGCATCTTCAAGGACTTTTCGTACTGCTTCCATAATAGCGAAGGTATCGTCCTCGATAGCTTCAAAGAGCTCTGTCTCACTGAGAAGCACCTGTGCAGGAAGTCCTTTCAGCAGGCTTCTGCCCTTAACCATATATGTACGTTCATCGCTCGGGTCGTAGAGATTGCAAAGCTCCATTTTTACCTTTTCCGCAGTTCTTTCTCCTATAAGCAGCTTGTACTTATTCTGCATATACTTGATTATCGAGCGGTCAATGGCATTTCCGGCAGTTTTTATTGTATGGGAGGTCACAACACCGTTCATAGAAACGATAGCAACATCAGTTGTACCGCCGCCGATATCTACAATGAGATGACCTTTTGCTTTAGTTATATTCACACCTGCACCTATCATTGCGGCGATAGGTTCCTGAATGAGATAAACCTGACGTGAGCCTGCGCTCTTTGCCGCATCGACTACTGCACGGCTCTCAATATCGGTGATAAACGAGGGGATGCATATGATTATGCGAGGCTTCAGCAGCTGATGTCCGGTAACCTTGAGAATGAACTCACGGATCATGCTGTGAGCGAGATCATCATCAGAGATAACACCGGAGCTGATGGGCCTTGCAACAGCAATATAGTCCGGATTTCTTCCTATCATCTCATAGGCTTCCTTGCCGACTGCAAGGACACGTTCTGTACGGGTATTGTAGGCGATAACGGAGGGCTCGCTGAGCACAACTCCCTTATTGCCCATAGTCATGACTATATTTGAAGTACCGAGATCGATACCTATATCTGTATTTGCCATTTTAAAAATCCTTTCTTTCTGTATCTGTATCATCATTCTCAGCAAACGGGAAAGATGAAGGTCCGCTGTTATCTATATCGGAGCGTGGATCGCAAAGCATGGCTTTCAGGCAGGAATACCGCCTTGCGCTTCTGTTATTGTCTACCATTTTATAGACATCCTCTTCCTGTCCGATGATAATGAGCATTTTTTTTGCTCTTGTAACAGCAGTATATAGCAGACTGCGATAGGCGAGTCTGTTGAAGCCTCCCATAAGAGGCATAATAACGATCTCAAACTCACAGCCCTGGCTTTTATGAACGGTGACACCATATGCAAGCTCGAGCTGAGACAGCAGATCAAATGTATAGACCGCAATTTTTCCGTCAAAATCGATGACAGCAAATCTGTCCATATTATTTACTGAGATAATGCGTCCTATGTCGCCGTTATAGATACCAGTTCCCTGTTCACCATCTTTTTTCCAGACTATATCGTAATTATTTCGTGTCTGCATGACCTTGTCGCCCTCACGGAAGATATAGAGGTAGCCTTTATGTTCCTGCTTGTCCGGAGATGGAGGATTGAGCTTGTCCTGCAGCAGTCGGTTGAGTTCAACAGTACCAAGTATTCCCTTTTTTGAGGGGCAAAGTATCTGTATATCATTTATCGGATCAAGATCATAGGCTTTTGGCAGTCTTTTCTGAGCAAGATCTGATACAAGTGATGCTGCCATAACAGGGTCACTGCGCTTGAAGAAGAAGAAATCACTGTCTTTGCGTGAAAGATCGGGGTATTCTCCCGACACAATTTTATGTGCGTTTGTGACTATACAGCTTTGCTGAGCCTGACGGAATATCTCTTTGAGAGCGATGACTGTTACAGTGCCGCTGTCGATAAGGTCTGCGAGGAGATTTCCTGCTCCTACCGATGGGAGCTGATCGCTGTCACCGACCATAATAAGCTTACAGCCAAGTCTTACAGCACGAAGAAGCTTCTCAAAGAGGATAACATCTACCATTGACATTTCATCAACAACAAGAACATCACAGTCAAGCGGATTATTCTCGTTGTGAGCAAAAGTAGTTCTTCCGCCAGAGTCATACACTACTTCGAGGAGACGGTGTATCGTTTTTGCCTCATATCCGGTAAGATCAGACATTCTCTTTGCGGCTCTTCCGGTAGGAGCAGCCAGCAGTACACGGGAGCCTTTTTTCTCGAAAATAGAGATTATAGCGTTGAGAGTGGTAGTCTTTCCGGTTCCGGGACCGCCTGTGAGTATCATCAGGCCTCTTGAAACAGCAGAGGTTATTGCCTGTCTCTGCAGAGTTTCATACTTTATGTTGTGTTCTTCCTCTTCGATATTTATGAGGGTATCATAATCGAAATCCTCAGGTGAAGAGAAATTCCTGAGTATATTTATACGATCGGCGATAAATTGCTCAGCATAGAAATAGTCGGGAAGATAAACATATTCTCGTCTGATTTTCCAGTATTCAAAAAGCTCATGCTCATCCAGAGCATAGTTATATGCGGAGTAAAAATCTGATTCGGATATTCCGAGAAAGCTTTGAGCCTTGTCGCATAGGATAACAAGGGGAAGACAGCTGTGACCTGCATTTGCATTCATTTTAAGGATGTACTGCACACCGGCTATGATACGTTTATCGGAATTGCGCTCGAAGTGCATATCAAATGCGATAGAGTCGGCCTTTTCAAATTCAAGCTCAATATCATCTCCGCAGAGCAGATATGGATTCGTTTTGAGAAGATCCATAGCGTCACCGCCGAATTTTTTGTATGTATTCATTGCATACTGTGATTTTATGTCGTACTGAGAGAGAAAAGACATAATGCATCTCAGAGAGAAGATCTTTTTTGCTTCTGCAGCTATCTCTTCACATTTTGAGGCGGAAATACCTTTTACCTCGCTGAGCCGGTGAGGATCATTTTCCATGATGTCGAGAGTGCTTTCTCCGAAAACAGAAACAATCTTTTTAGCAAGTCCCGGACCGATACCTTTAATTGCTCCGGAGGCGAGATATTTTTCTATATTCACTACAGTATCCGGAAGCTTCCTTTCGCAGTATACTGCTCTGAATTGTGTTCCGAACTTCTTATGTGCAGTATATTGTCCTTCGAGGATAAGACCTTCGCCTTCTTCCACGTCACCAAGATCACCGACAGCTGTGATAAGCTCGCCTCCGGCATCGAGATCAACGACTGCATAACCGTTCTCCTCGTTCTTATAGAGTATATTTTCAATTGTACCTTCGATATGAAGCGGCTTATCGTCCAACGTCCTCACCTCCAGAAAACACATTCACTATATATTATACTATGTTTTTGTCTGAAATGCAAATATTTCTGACAATTTTTTTCGCATTTCATCGCAGGTAATTATTTCTGCAATGCCGCAGCTTTTGCAGAACAGCCTGCAATAGTTCATCTGCTTCTCATCAGCGCCCATATCGAGAAGTAAGATATGTTCAACAGGGGAGGCTCCACGCTCTGTGACTGACAAAATGTATTCCAGTCTGTCCGGGAGTTCATCATCGTCTGCAATTAAGGGTATGACAGCTGTGAGCGGGTAGCGTTTCTGACTGAACTTAGAGCAGATGAAAAGACATGATATCTCTGCTGCGGCAATTAATAACATAACAGCTGCTGATATTAAAACGGCACTATCCATAAAAAACACCTCACTTGCTATATAATATGCACACATATCAAGAGATGTGAAAAGGCTGCCATACGGCAGCCTGAGCGGTTTATTTCAGTTGTTTTTTATATTTTCTCAGCAGAACTATAAAAACGATCAGCTCTACGACAAAGGTAAGCGACCATGAGATCGTGTAAGAGAGATACAGACACTGTAAAGTGTGATATTTCGGCATACGGAAAACAGTGAATATCCACAGGATCCTCATGCCGCAGACTCCGGCAATACTAATTATCATAGGGAGCATAGAGTGTCCCATTCCACGGATAAGGCCGGTAGTAACGTCCATAAGACCGCAAAGAAAATATGGAACACATATGTAAGTCATTCTGATTATACCCACAGCAATTGCCTCATCATCACCGGGGATGTAGATCGAAAGCAGGTTTTTTCCGAAAAATCTTGCAGCAGTTCCGAGGCTGAAGCCTGTAACGAATACAGAGATAAGACAGATAAACATTATCCTGCGAATCCTGTCAGGCTTGCGGGCGCCGTGATTCTGGCCGGTGAAATTGATAGATGTCTGACTATATGCATTCATTGACATATAGACAAAACCTTCGATATTTCCGGCAGCGGCATTTCCGGACATTACCACTTCTCCGAAGGAGTTGACTGATGACTGGATAATAACGTTTGAGATCGAGAAGAGTGAGCCCTGTATACCGGCCGGAAAGCCTATCTGGATTATTCTTTTGAGCTGACTAGAATAGAAATGCATTTTTCTGAGTTCAAGACGGCAGGCATCCTCACGCTTCATAAGAGCACGGACGACAAGTCCTGCTGATAAGAACTGAGATAGTGTGGTAGCAAGAGCAACTCCGGCGACGTTCATTTTTAGTACGATGACGAAGAAAAGGTTCAGCAGAACATTCAATATACCTGCTGCTGTAAGGAAAAACAGCGGGCTCTTTGTATCACCGGCAGCCCTGAGTATGGCAGAGCCGAAATTATAAATCATACTTGCAGTTATACCGCAGAAATAAATCTGCATATATACGGATGACAGACCAATAACGTTATCGGGAGTGCCCATGAGAGAGAGAAATGTTCTTGAACCCAAAACTCCCACACCAGTGAGCAGTAATCCGCTGACGATAGCAGTCGGTATAGCAGTGTGGACAGTCCTGCGTACATCTTCAAATCGTCCGGCGCCAAGTCCGTGAGCGACAGTTACGCCTGCTCCCACAGAGAGGCCTATAAAAAGATTTACAATGAGATTGATAATAGCTCCTGTAGCACCCACAGCAGCAACTGATACTCTTCCGCAGTATCTTCCGACTACTACAAGGTCAGCTGCATTGAATAGAAGCTGCAGGATACCTGTAAGTATTATCGGAATAGTATAGAGAATGATTTTCTTTAAAAGCGAACCTTCAGTGAGATCCGATGTATTAGACCGCATAAAAACGCTCCATTCTTCCGAATAGATTTGATCGGAGCCATTGAAGCAGGCTCCTGAGTGATATATTATAATTATATTCCATATAAAAGCTTTTGTCAATATAAACAAATGATGATACTGATATTTGTAAGATACAAACAAAAAAGCTCCCCGTTCAGGGGAGCAAGATGATCAGTGCTCGTGTTCTTTGATCCTTTCGATCTCTTTGTCCTTTTTCCACAGGAAGCTTATGTGAGCTTCAGTACCGTCCTGTATTCTATGTAGATTCTCGATATGCTTGTATAGTATGACCATGGATACGACTGCAAGTATCATCGTTCCGCCGGGGTCTCCGGTAGTCAGAGAGTAGATACCGGTAAAGAGAAGAGAACCTGTTATCGGGACAACGCATATATAATCCAGACCGAATCCCAGAACCATTTCAAATATGAGAAGCAGCAGGAAGAGCATAGGGTCGAAGGAGATTATCATACCTGCCAGGCAGGCGAGCCCTTTTCCTCCGTGGAAATTCATAAAAATGGGAAATATATGTCCGAGGATACAAGCTGAACCGCAGAGTATCTTGGAAAACCTTATTGTCGGGAAAAGGTAGAACGCAATTATAGAAGCAAATGCGGCTTTGAAGATATCAAACAGCGCCGTAACAAGTCCTGCTTTTTTTCCCATGACCATAGTAACGTTAGAAGCTCCTGCATTGCCTGAACCACGGTCTCTGATATCGAAGCCACGGAGTTTGGAAATAATATACGCTGCATTAATGTTTCCGAAGAGATAGCCCATGACCGAGCATAATACCAATTGCATATTGCGACCTCCTTATGTAAATATCCGATTCAATAGATACTATTAGCACCTTCTAATAAATATACCATAAAATTATAAATTTGTAAAGTAGTATGACAAAAAATTATCAGAGAAAAATATAGTAAAATAATACTTGAAAAAATGTGAAATATGTGGTAATATTAATATGTATGTATCAATTTTTAATAGAGAGGCAGAGGTTCAATGGCAAAAAAACAAGAGTACGGCAATGAAAGTATCACCATGCTCAAAGGACCGGACAAGGTCAGAAAGCGTCCGGCAGTAATATTCGGCTCAGACGGTCTCGACGGCTGTGAACACTCAATTTTTGAAGTAATATCCAACTCTATAGATGAAGCTCGTGAAGGTTATGGAAACAAGATTGTCATAACTCATTACAGAAATAACGATATTGAGGTCGAGGACTTTGGAAGAGGCTGTCCCGTTGATTTCAATAACAACGAACAGCGCTTTAACTGGGAGCTTGTGTACTGTGAGCTCTATGCCGGCGGTAAGTACGATGATACCGCAGATTCCTATGAATATTCCCTTGGACTTAATGGCCTGGGACTTTGTGCAACTCAGTTCTCGTCTGAGTTCATGGATGTTGAGGTGATCCGTGACGGCTACAGGTATCAGCTCCATTTTGAAAAAGGTGAAAATGTAGGCGGACTTAAAAAAGAGCCGTGCCAAAAAAAGCAGACCGGAACAAAGACCCGCTGGCGTCCCGACCTGGAAGTATTTACAGATATAGAAGTATCCGATGAATATTTCTGCGATATACTAAAGCGTCAGGCGGTAGTAAATCCTAATCTTCTGTTTGTGTTCCGTTCGGAGAATGAAGCAGGCGGCTTCAACGAGCAGGAGTTCATCTACGAGAATGGTATCACCGATTACGTTACCGAGCTTGTCGGGGACAATGCCATGACCTCTATACAGCACTGGTCAGCGGAGAAGAAGGGCCGTGACCGTGATGACAAGCCGGAATATAAGGTCAAGCTGGATGTTGCCCTGACTTTTTCAAACAGAGTGAAGCTTACAGAGTACTATCATAACTCAAGCTTTCTTGAGCATGGCGGTTCACCTGAGGATGCCGTAAAGAGAGCGTTTGCGGCTCAGATAGACGCATATATCAAGTCTGTGAACGGTTATCAGAAGAACGAAGGCAAGATAACCTACGGCGATATTGAAGAGTGTCTGGTGCTGGTATCATCTTCATTTTCCACACAGACCTCCTATGAGAATCAGACCAAGAAGGCTATTACAAACAAGTTCATCCGTGAGGCAATGACGGAGTTCCTTCGTCATCAGATAGAGGTCTACTTCATAGAGAATCCGGACGAAGCTCAGAAGATATCCGAGCAGGTGCTGATAAATAAGCGAAGCCGTGAGAACGCAGAAAAGGTGCGTCTTAACGTCAAGAAGAAGCTGACGGGAACTATTGACCTGGCAAATATGGTAGAGAAGTTCGTGGACTGCCGTACCAAGGATGTTACCCGCCGTGAGATATACATCGTGGAGGGTGATTCAGCTCTGGGTTCTGTAAAGCTGGCAAGAAATGCCGAATTCCAGGCTGTTATCCCGGTAAGAGGAAAGATACTGAACTGTCTTAAAGCGGAATACACCAAGATATTCAAGAGCGAGATAATCACCGATCTCATAAAGGTACTTGGATGCGGAGTTGAAGTTACGACCAAAGCTAACAAGGAGCTCTCCACCTTCAATATTGACAACTTCCGCTGGAGCAAGATAGTTATATGTACCGATGCGGATGTGGACGGCTTCCAGATACGCACACTGATACTGACTATGCTCTACAGGCTTACTCCAACCCTTATCGAAAAGGGATATGTCTACATTGCGGAGTCACCGCTGTTTGAGATAAATACCAAGGAAAAGACCTACTTTGCCTATACAGAGCAGGAAAAGCAGCGTATTCTCGATCTTATCGGTGATAAGAAGCACACCATACAGCGTTCAAAAGGTCTCGGTGAGAACGAGCCTGATATGATGAGTCTTACTACTATGAATCCCGACACCCGCCGACTTATCAAAGTGACAGCAGAAGATATCACAGAGTCTGCGGAGGTCTTTGAAATGCTCCTGGGCGATGACCTTCAGGGCAGAAAGGACTATATATCCGAGTACGGAGCTGATTATCTGGAGCTTGCGGATATAAGCTGATATGATTATATTTTTTGCGCTTTTTAATGTATGTCTTATTATTGTGTTCTTCGCATATTCAGCTTCGGGAGATGAAAGCGGAAAAACAAGCAGGATCTACAAGGTATTTCTTCCGATACTTTTTGTCGCAATTTTATTCATATCACTTGATCTGCTTGTCTCAGAGCAATTTGAGGAGCTGACTTACTTCGCTTCCTGTTCAGCAACGCCTTTGTTCCTGACCTGTGTGAACGTAGTTCACCTTGTACAGAAAAGGCAGAGCAAGACCGGCCTCACAGATCTTACATCCATACTTTTGGGCGGATTTCTGTGGGACATGCTTGTAGAATTGAGTATGGATATACTGATGATACCGTGGTACGAGCCAGCTTACCCGAATTTTTACCACGAATATCTTAGTCAGCAGTATCGTGACGTGATATTGATATTGCTTTTTGCCGGAATTATAAGCATCGTCAGCTTATCGGCATTTAAGATCGAAAAGATACCGCCTATGCTGTCTGCACTGCTGACTGCATTTACAGCAGTCGGGCTGATACTGTTCACACTTGTAAATGTTCAGCTCATGAAGAATTTCCAGCCATTACATTTAATGCTGTGGGTCTATGTACTGAACCTGTACCTTATAGCCGCAAGAAGAGTAAGGCTGAATATAATTGCACAGGTACACAAGGTACGGGAAAGACAAACCGTTTTCCGCAGCAGATTTGGTAAATGGCTGAACAGCCTAATGTCAAAGTTCTCTGGCATGACCGCCCTGAGCTTTCTGCTGATACTGCCGGTGATACTTGTTTTCGAGATCATATATATTATACTCGGACAAGGTGCAGATGGCTTTATAAAGGCATTTACTGAAACCGCTGACTGGACATTCTCACAGCAGACACCGCCTCCGCCCGTTGACTACGAGGGACACTATCTCTGTACAGTGGCCGCAGGAGGACACAGAAAAGTCGTGAAGCCTCTTAGGTACGGGATAAGAAGGGGAGAGCGGATAGTAGTTAACCGACAGCTCCTTATCGCAAATGCCTTCGAGGACATGATAAAAGAGAGATTTCCCGGATTTCACAGGTCAGTCCGCAGCTTTTACGACAAGCACGGCTACCCCATATCCAGACACATAACCACACAGCTTCGGGCCGATATAGTTTACATCCTTATGAAGCCGCTGGAGCTGATATTCATAACTGCATTATATCTTTTTGACACAGAACCCGAAAACCGCATAGCAGTGCAGTATTCGGAATACAAAGGGAGGATCGGATAAATGCCGAGAAAGAAAGAAACACCCAAAAAACAGCCTGCTTTCAAGCATGAGGCATATATAGAGGGCTCAGGAAGTGTAGTTGACGAGAAGATCGCTGACACCCTCAAAAAGAACTATATGCCCTATGCGATGAGTGTTATCATATCGAGAGCACTGCCGGAGATAGACGGATTCAAGCCTTCTCACCGAAAGCTGCTCTATATGATGTATAAAAGAGGACTGCTCAGCCCTGACAAGGAGAGATCAAAGTCTGCAAACGTAGTGGGCGAGACCATGAAGCTTAACCCTCACGGCGACCAGGCAATATATGAGACCATGGTGCGAATGACCCGTGGAAACGAGGCTCTTCTGCACCCGTATATCGATTCTAAGGGAAACTTCGGAAAGCAGTACTCCAGCAAGATGCACTTTGCCGCACCCCGATATACAGAGGTAAAGCTGGAGAAGATATGCAATGAGCTTTTCCGTGACATAGACCGTGACACAGTGGATTTCGTACCAAACTATGACAATACCATGCAGGAGCCCACACTGCTCCCGGCAACTTTCCCGACAGTGCTGGTGAACTCAAACACCGGTATCGCCGTATCAATGGCAAGCAACGTCTGCCCCTTCAATCTTGAAGAGATATGCGAGACTACCATTGCTCTTATGAAGGATCCTCAGCACGATATACTCAGCACCTTGAAGGGGCCTGATTTCCCCGGCGGCGGTCTTATGCTCTATGATGAAGCAGAGCTTAATAAGGTCTATGAGACAGGCAGAGGAAGCGTAAAGGTACGCTCAAAGTACAGTTATGACAAGTCGGCAAACTGTCTGGAGATAACTCAGATACCATACACCACAACGGTTGAGGCTATAATAGACAAGATAATCGAGCTTGTAAAGGCCGGAAAGATAAGAGAGATATCCTATATCCGTGACGAGACCGATATTGACGGACTGAAGATAGCTATAGATCTGAAACGAGGCACTGATCCTGACAAGCTCATGCAGAAGCTCTACAAGCTTACACCCTTGCAGGACAGTTATCCCTGCAACTTCAATATACTTATTGCCGGTACTCCGAAGGTAATGGGTGTCCGGGAGATACTCACCGAGTGGACAGCGTTCCGTGAGGAGTGTATCCAGCGCAGGACCTACTTCGATCTGCAAAAGAAGAAGGAAAAGCTCCACCTGCTGGAAGCTCTTTCAAAGATACTCCTTGACATTGACAAGGCAATAAAGATAATCCGTGAGACCGAGAACGAGGCAGACGTAGTTCCAAATCTTATGATAGGCTTTGGCATTGATGAGGTGCAGGCTGAGTATGTTGCAGAGATAAAGCTCCGCAACATCAATAAGCAGTACATTCTCCGCCGGATTGAAGAGGTAGATCAGCTCCGCAAGGACATTGCGGAAATGGAGGATATCCTCAGAGATAAGAAGAAGATAAGAAAGATCATAGTTGATGAGCTGAGACAGGTCATAAAGAATTATGCTCAGCCCAGAAAGACCATGTTCTACTATTTATCTGATGTTGACGAGGAAGTTGAAGTGGATGATACTCCGGATTACCCGGTAAATCTTTTTGTATCAGACAGCGGATATTTCAAGAAGATCACTCCCCAGTCCCTGAGAATGAGCGGTGAGCAGAAGCTCAAAGAGGGAGACTTTATCCGTCAGAGCTTTGAAGCCACAAATAAAACTGAGCTTGTATTCTTCTCGGATAAGGCGCAGGCATATAAATCTAAGGCCAGTGCTTTTGACGATACAAAGGCAAGTGTAATGGGAGACTATATCCCGGCAAAGCTCAGCTTTGATGAAGGGGAGGGGCTCAAGACTCTTGTTCCGACCATAGACTACAGCGGATATATCGTATTTTTCTTTGAAAACGGAAAAGCCGCCAAGGTGCCGATGAAGGCATACGAGACAAAGACTAACAGAAAGAAGCTTGCAAAGGCATATTCTGAAAAATCTCCGCTTGTTGCAGCGATATTTGTCGGAGAGGACAGAGATATCCTTCTCAGAAGTACCAGTGGTCATGCGCTTGTTTTCAATACAGGCATGATACTTCCAAAGACAACAAGGGATTCACAGGGAGTTCAGGTCATGACTCTGCGCAAAAAGGCACTCCTTGCCTCAGCGGAGCTTATTCCGGCAGAGGGTGTCACCGAGCTTGAAAAATACCGTTCAAAGAGCGTTCCTGCCGCAGGAAAGCCTGCAAAGGAGCTTGGCGATACAAACCAGCTTACACTCATATAAAAGTAAAGGAGACCGCATTGAGCGGCCTCCTTTTTTCTGATTTGTCCCCTATAAAAGCCATTAAGTGCAGATATGGCTTATAGATAAATGTAAAGTTAGTAATAGCTTATTTATTAAGGGTCTTTACTGTTCCCATAAAGATCGGGATATCTGTTCTTGAATCAACTATAGCGAATACGAAGGGGCGGTCAAGGCGGACTACCTCAGGCTCTTCGTATTCAATGCAGCCGGTTTCCTTCATCATTACTACTGTTGCAGCAGCTGCACGAGTTCCTTTTTCATCAACTTCTATGTGAGTTTTCTGAAGGACTTGATCGATGGACATGGGATAATTGTCAGTTGTCATTCCGGTGAAGTCAGCGTAATCAGCGTCAAACGCTGTAGGCATACCCATATCAATGAGCATATCCTTCATCAATCTTGAGTCATCGAATGAGAATTTAGGCATCGAAATATCAACGCTTTTATAATTTTTATTACAGAGTATGCTGTGGAGTGATTCTGCATCAAGGCCGGAGATATATTCATCTACTGTGATACCCTCATCAGGCAGAAGAGCTGCAAAGTAATAGTCTTCGAGGTAATACTTGACGAAGCCTTTAGCCTTATCATCTTTAAGGAAAACGTTTTCTCTTGAACTCATCATTTCAGCGTTCTGGATATTGCCGTTATAAGCGGTGAACTTATCATTGACAGCATTACCGAATTCATCGGCCCATTGTCCCTCGAAGGCGAGTGCGTTAACAAGAAGCATGGTTAAGAGGCCTGAGTCGTTGAATTGCTCAGGGTCAAGAAGCTCAGGGATCATCTCATGTGTCTGGATATTTACCCACTGATTTACATCATTAGCGGTAGATTCATCCATAGGACTTGTAAATATCTGCGAATCAAAATAGGATACATTCTTTCCGATGAAATCCGGAGCGATATTAATATCAGGTCTTACCCATATGGAGTTAGCATCGTTAAGAGATGAACTATCATACGGTGACGGTGCAGTGAGCTGTTTTGTCTGTGAATAGATATACTCGTTGAGCTTGTCGATCGATACTCCGCCGCAAAGAACGTTTTCCATTTCTTCAAGAGTCTTTCCCTTTGCACCATTTGCAGTCATAGCGAGAGCTCTTGTTGCAGAATAAGGTGAGATAAGTGTATTTCCGTCCTGTTTTAATGAATGCTGAAGGAAATCAAGGGAGAACTTGGTCTGTCCAAGAACAAAGTCTTCATCAATTTTAACTGGATCGATTTGTGCGGCTTCGTAATCAGCGCACAGATTACGGGACTTGTAGAGCGGGCTTGGGATAGAAAGTGACTCGATAAGCTCATTCTGCATCAGACAAAGGTCAAAGATATCGACCTGGCCGTCCTCATAAAAATCAGCGTTATCCTTGTTGAGTAGTTCTCCGTCGCCAACAAGCCATTTCTTGAGCGATAAAATATCAGCGATATTAAAACGTCCGTCGTTATTAACATCACCTGCAAGAGTTTTGCTGCTGGTTTTTTCGGCGCAATAGACCGATGCTGCAGCAGGCTGACAGAGCAGTGCAGCGGATAGTATACCAGCAAGTATTTTTTTGGTTTTCATGATTATACCTCCCGTTAATTAAATTTATGGGAAAAATTCCCTTCTGTCATCATTAACGGATATGGAGGGCAAAATGTGCGGATGAAATTGTAAACAATTTGTTAACAAAAGAGAAAAATAAAAAAAGCATCTGTTTTGAACAGATGCTTTACATGGCGCGGATTGAGAGATTTGAACTCTCGCGCCGGTTTCCCGACCTACTCCCTTAGCAGGGGAGCCCCTTCACCACTTGGGTAAATCCGCAAACCGATCAGCGAGAGCTGAATCGATAAAAAAATTGGCGGAGAGGGTGGGATTCGAACCCACGTGACCGTTAAGTCAAACGGTTTTCAAGACCGCCTCGTTATGACCGCTTCGATACCTCTCCATTTTT
>DFHF01000018.1 GCA_002371825.1 Ruminococcus flavefaciens
ATCCCATGGAATAAACCCCTTATGCCTTACCGCACCGATAACGCTGCCTCCGGAAAGTGACCAGTTAATATTATGCTTTTTGCAGAGATCAGCAACATCAAGCATCATTTCCAGAAGCATCTTTTGAGCTTTCTTAAGTTCTTCATCTGTAACAGTATGAAGTCCGGCAGCCTCGCTGTCTATAGTTTTCAGTAATGAGCCTAATCTCATATATAATTCTCCTATCCTGTGATTCTATAATACTCACATTTATCTTTATCACATCATTTTATCCGCTTCAGAAACGTTTTTAGCTTTTTGGGCATCATGCTTTTCAAACGGGAGGAATATCTTCTGAAACCAATATTTTTGTTGAAGTGTTCTTCAACTGCGCTCCAACCGTACTCTGAATATATGCTCAGTAACTCCATACGTGTCCCTGAAAAGGAGGATGGCTTCCGAAGCTGAGTATTTCCCGCTGCAGCCTTTGCAAAATCAGAATTGCAGATATCCATGATATCTTTACAATTATTAAGTGCATCAAGTCCCTTTAAGGTATTAGCAACTGCACAAGACAACCCTCTGTCAGTATTAAAGCCGCCTGCTTTGAGATATTCAGGATGCTGTTTTTCTATACCCCAGAAATCACCTACAGTAATATCAGCCGGGCGATGAGAACAGGCATACTTACAACTATAGCAACTATCACGGTAAATCTCACCATGTGAAAAATAGTACAAATACGGAGATTCATTTCCCCAAAGAATCATCTTTTTATCTGTTCCATTTTTTTCTATTATTGCACTTCCATTTATCCCCCATCCAATAGACTTATCACGAAATGAGAATCTTTTCACCCTGCCTAATGACCTAATATAATCTCCGAACATTCTCTGATTCGGAACACCATGACATATAAGATCAACAGTAACAAGATGATCATATTTTTTTCCAAGATAGCCGTACAACCCCGCGACCTGACACGGTGTACCGGAAAACAATACTTTTTTTCCGCTGAGAAGAAGCTGCTTTGTCTTTTTAAATATCTCTGATGTATCACTCTGTACATATTTCGAACCCTGAAGCAAAGGGAGCTTATCCTTAGAGCTTATCGCAATGTGTTTGACCTTCAGCTCCTTATCGAAAGCTGCGCCTATTACTATTCCGCCGCTTTCGATGCATTTCAAAGCAAGAGCAGCAAAAGCTCCACCTGATGCAGACCTGCGAAGAATACTATCATTCTGCAAAGCTGCCGCAAAGGTCTTTACAGGCTCATTTGTAACTTCTTTATTCTGAAAAAAACATGCTCTTTGACATAAACGGCAACTCACACATTTCTCAGTGTCTATCGCTGGATATCTGAATCCGAAATCGTCCTCCTGCATAGTGATTGCATTCCTTGGACAGACATCAGCACACGCTCCGCAGCCGCAGCAGTTTTGTTTTTCAGAAAAAAGCGTTATTGTTTCCGGCATTATATCACCTCATGGAGATAAATCTTTTCAAATAGTTGTATGTTTTTTTTCTTTCTTCATTTATGATACTGTCTGTAACCTTGTAATCAATACGCCTCTCAAGAAGCGTTTTAATATCGCTGAATGAACTCAACCTCCTGTCAGTGAGCTTAAGTCGTTCAAGAAGATCAGTCAGTTTTTCAGAATTGCCATATCCACTGCTCCTAACAACTGAAACAAATTGGCGATGAGTTATAACTGACATAATAGTTCCGTGGAATGTATCTGTTACAATGGCATCTGCATTTCTGAAGTACGCAATTACTTTGAACGGATCACAGTCAATGAACTTATCGCAACAATGTTGAATACCACCTATACAAAGAATTTTCAGATTTTTTTTATCTGCATAACGCTTTATAGCAGAACACTCATCTTCTGAGAAACGTCCGGAATATCCATATAGGAGCAGATAATTATGCTCACTTACATTTCTTGGTATCTTTTCGCACTTTCTCGTGAAATCATACATCAGTACAGGATCGAGATGATATTCAGGTGAGGTACCGGTAAGCTTCTCAACTATAGAACCACTATTGCTGTCTCTTACAGAAATAGCATCAAAATCTCTGAGCCATTCCGTTACTTTGTCCTTAACATTATATTCTTCAAGTTTCGCTATCGTTGTATTACCAAATGAAGCTGCATACGAGATTAATGTCGAAGCAGTATGACCTACTCCAAACAGTTCCGGAGTAAATCCGACATTGGGATTATCCTGAACACAATTAAACACCTCATCGCTTCCTACAACCATAAGATCCGCATTCGGAGCATAATGAAGCCCCTCATCTATACCTAAATATTTCAAATATTTATTTGCATATCTTCTCTTATAATTAATGAATTTTATTTTTTCAGACAAAGATGCCTTAACCCCAAATACATCTTTGACTTTTGCTGCTTTTCTTGAAATTCCTGTTCCCTCAGAATTTTTAACCAGACACTCACCTGGATAGTAGTCAGCGAACACGACCTTGCACCCAAGCTCCTCCAGAATCTTTTTCAATCCATAAGCCTGTAAAAAAGAGCCATAATTGCAGATACGCTGCATTGATAGTATTCCAACTTTTATTGTCATCATTTCACCAACCCTGCTACTATCTTTGCAAAGTTCTTGCAGAACTTCTCATTATTACTCTGTACGCCATTTTTCATGCCTTCAATAATTTGGTTATAATTTTTAATGGCATCAGCTATCTTCTTAACATCCTCGATTACGATAATGCTTCCCTGTCTCTCGGCAACCTGATTACTAAAATCCACCTGATGGTCATTTACATGTTCATCATATTCTTTTTTACGAGGAACAACAATCGGGGTTTTACCGACCTGCAATGGCATAATAAAACTTGAAGGTCCACCATGAGTGATAACAATCCTTGCCTCATTCACAAGCTCTACCATCTTAGAATAAGGATACAACTTACTCCACTCACAATGCTCTGGTTCATAAGTGGAAAAGCCTGTCTGAATAATTACTTTTTCATCATGTTCAGCAGCCCAGCCGTCCATATATTTAACTAACCTGTCAAATGGCTGCTCATGTGTTCCGACTGTTACAAATATCATCCACAACGCTCACTTTCTGAAAATCTTTTTATCTGTCATCCTATTTTACAATAAGAAAGACCTGGATCAAAAGATACTTCCAAGATTTATAGCCTTCCTGTATACCCGTTTCATTTCCTCCCACTCAACAATAAACTTGTCGGTCACAGGGTAACAGATTTTTCCTGTAATTGTAGGTTTATCAATACGATCAAACACTTCGATATAAATAGTTTTAGCGCCCATCAACTTACCAATCCAAAAAAATGGAATTGCAGGCGCAGCTCCAGAAGAAATGATAAGATCCGGGCGTTCTTTTCTCAGTATTTTCACGGCTCGATACGTGTTGATTATAAGAGCCTTAATGCTACGATTTGATGGATAGTAAACAGGATAGAGTTTTTCTCCTTTCAAAAGACTCCTCGCATCCTCTTTATCAAAAGTAGCCCAAAAGCGATCCTTATTTTGCCAAAATGGCTTTAACATATAAAGGTGTGTCAAGTGCCCACCTGACGAACCAACTAAGCAAACTTTTATTTTTCTTTTATTATCCATTGTTTTAAATATCACACCTTTTAAAAGTAGTTAACCATTACATACAAACGCTATATACGCAATGATTCTTAACGCAAAACATCGTTCCTTTTCAGTGTTGAACATGTGTTCAATATCAATCCGCAGCATAGAACGTACATTTGCCATCAAAAACAGCAAATAAAATTACCTTTTAAAGTGATTTGATACACTATTTCATTCGACCACATGCACTTTTTTGATTATAGCACATAATCGAGAAAGTGTCAAGTTTTTGTAAAAATAAAACTAAGCTAACAACAATAAATTCGATTATTGAAAAATCCACAATTGTTCTTAATCTAAAAATCATATCCTGAATATTTACTCAAAGAGATAACAACAAATCTAGGCAATGAATTTATTGACAGAGCGAATCTATAGATTTCACAGTATACCCATTTGAAATATTATAATCAAAATTACAGAATACAAATCCGCCCCAATATCGTTCAAAGCCTTCCGCATATTGACAATCTATTAGGTAACGTATATAATTAATACAAGCTGATATGTAATGATACAAGTATTTTTCCCCAGATCCCGCCTCTTACACTTTTGTGACATTTTCATTACACAATTCCGGGGACTTCTCCTGGCGGATATGGTATTATAAATACAGACCAAGAGACATGGTCTTAATCTATAATCCAGGAGGTTTTCGCTATGAAAACAAAAATTATCAAAGCATTATGTATCGCAGGCCTTGCAGCCTCACTCCCTGTAAACGCTCTTACATCATCAGCAGCTTACAGCGAGATGTCACCATTCATCACAACTTCTGTTGTATCTGCTGAGACGGGAGAAGAAGCCGAAGAGCCTCAGTTCACTGTCACAACAAATTGTATTTCAGGAGAGGACAGCACAGATTATGAATACACTGTCACAATTGATATCCAGAACGAAAATGAAGGACAGATCAGCGTAAGCGGAGATGCGGAGTACTATGATCTCACTGATGAGGAACAGGCAGAGATCGATGAGCTTTACAGGCAGATCGAAAAGATACTTTCGGAGATATGTCCTGAAGGAACAGAGATGAACTTTGAAGAGTACAACGCTGAGTATGAGGAACGTGCCCAGGAACTTGAAGCACTCTATGAAAAATTGAACGAGATCAGCGGCCATGCAGGTCCATGGGTAGAGATCTTTTTCGACTCTGACTATACCGATGACACAGACTACGGCGATCTCACTGACGAGGAGATAGCGAAGCTCAATTCCCTTTACGATCAGCTTGCTGACATCTATACGACCGCTTTCCCTGATAACACTGCTGAATATTCTGACGAGGAGTATTCCGCTTTCTATGAAGAGCATCAGGAGGAGCTTGACAGGATCAATGACAGACTTTTTGAGCTTGAAGAGAAGGCTGGCTGGCATGATGTTTATAACTTTTCCGGAGCAGTCATAAATGACGAATTTACCGATGTTTACAACTTTGATGACGAGATAATCGAGAACGCACTTACTGCCGAGGAATTTGCCGAATATCAGCAGATAATCGACAGACTTTCCGAGATAGACGCACTTGTTATCGGCGATAACTATGATCTCTCCGATGAGGAAATTGAAGCAGGCTATGCTGAATATCAGGATGAGGTTGATCAGCTCACAGACCGCCTTGCAGAACTTTTCCAGAAGATCTATCCGGATGCTGAATTCTCGATCTGCACAAGCTGTTCTGATGAAGAAGATACTAAAAATATAATGCTCGCCAGCAGTACAGCAAGCAGCATAGTATGATTTAACAAAATATAACAGCGGACCTGTCCGGATCTCCGGACAGGTATTCCGCATTTGGAGGTACATATGGAAAAGCTGATCTATGCAGCAGACGATGAACAGGATATACTTGATGTTATACAGGATTTTTTACAGAATGCCGGCTTTGCGGTACGCACCTTCCCGACAGGTGACCAGCTCTTTGAAGCCTTCCGTAAAAAGCCCTGCGACCTTGTGATCCTTGACATAATGATGCCGGGAACAGACGGTCTGACTGTCTGCAAACAGCTCAGGAGTATTTCCAATGTACCAATAGTCATACTTACTGCCAAGGAAAGTGAGACAGACCATATGCGTGGATTCATGCTTGGAGGCGATGACTATCTGATAAAACCCTTCTCCCCTTCTCTGCTGGTAGTCCGTATCAAAGCTCTGCTGCGCCGTATTGAAATGGCACAGCCGGCAGCAGTTCAGACACGTTTTTTCGGAGACCTGACATTCTCTGAATCAGATCACACAGTCACCTGCAAAAATAAAGAGCTTTCCCTTTCCATGACAGAATTTTCACTGCTCGGCTGTCTTATGGAGCACACAGGAGTAGCTGTATCCCGCAATGAACTGCTTGACCGTGTCTGGGGTATCGAGGCTGATGATATCGAAACAAGAGTTACCGATGAGACTGTCCGCAGGATAAGGCAGAAACTGAAAAACTGCGGAAGCAAAGTAAAGATAGCTGCCGTATGGGGCTACGGCTACAAACTGGAGGATGAAAATGAATAAACTCCGCTGGAAGATCGCAGTACTGGTAGGCAGTGTCGTGCTTGTACTGCTGCTGATAGTAACGCTCTCATTCAATGTAATAATGAAGAGGCGAATAAAAAATAATGCTGAAGAAGCTCTTGAATTCGCATTTGTCACCAGCTTTACAGGAGAAACTGAAATGCCTGTATACTCTCCGGAAATGATAATGGTCTTTGAAAGCCAGGCCGACAGAACGGTTATTTTTCCACAGTATTCCAAAAAAGAACAATCAATAATAGACTGGTGCAGCGACATAGAAACCGACACTATGATGGAAGCTGAAATAAACGGCAGCACCTATTATTTAATGTTTGAAGATTCTGAATATCTCAGTGCCAGATATGATTCAGAATTGGAACAAAGTATAACTATTTCAAGCAGCAATTCCATCACAGACAGCGAAGAAACGGAACTCACTTTAAATGCATCTGCTTATGATTTTAATGTATACAAGGGTGAGATAGCCTATATTGACATAACCGGAGAGCTGGAAATGATAAGGCACATAAATATCGTCTTTCTTATTTCCGCAGTTATAATAGGAATTCTCGGAAGCACCGCCGGATATTTCACAGGCAGGAAGCTGGAACAGAGTCAGCTTGCCCAGAAGCAGTTCTTTGAAAACACCTCCCACGAACTGAAAACTCCGCTCACATCAATAAGAGGCTATGCCGAAGGCATTGAAAAGGGGGTTATAACAGATTATAAACATACCGGAAGGACAATTGCAGCCCAGACTGAAAAAATGAGCCGTCTTGTAGAGGAGATACTCTGCATGGCTAAAATAGAAAGCGGCTCAGTAGTACTGAGTAAAGAGGAAATTGATCTCCCAGGATTCATTCAGGACTGTCTTATGCCTTTTGAGGGAACTGTCATAAACCGTGGACTGTCGGTAGACCTTGATCTCAGCCCGGCAACAGTTTCAGCTGACCCGGATAAGCTTGAACACGCTGTATCAAATCTGCTCACCAACGCATTAAAATATGCCCGCACAAAAATAAAAGTATCCTGCGGAAGTGAAGGCTTCTGCATATCCAACGACTGCGAACCGCTGTCTGATGATACTCTTTCCCACCTGTTTGAACGCTTCTATACAGGACGTGACGGAAATACGGGGATAGGACTTTCTCTGGCCAAGGACCTTATAGAGATGCACGGCTGGCAGATATCTGCAAAGCAGACCGGTGACGGAGTATGCTTTGAAGTACGCTGTTCAGGAGCAAGAAGAAACACAAGAAAAAAATAGCATATCTACCTTGGCAAAAAACGGCATATGGCAGCTCGTATCATATTGCCGTTTTTTGCTATTTTTAGCATAAAGTGTTGACTTTTCATACCAGTCGTGATATCATATGAGGTATAAGAAAATGGGCAGTATTTTTCAGGTTTCCGTCCATGCAGAAATAACATATCCCGATTGCCGGGATATACATGAAGGAAGGGAAATATAATGCGGATAAAATCTTTTTCAGCCGGTCTCGCAGCAGCTTTTGCTGCCTGGGGGATACTGACTCTTGCGGACTGCTTCGACGAGTTTGTACTTGACCAGAACTCATACGTCGGGATATTTATATTTCTGACCATTCCAATAGCAATGACGATAATCTATATCATACATTTTCTGAAAAAAAAGCCCGGGATCAAAAATCTCATATCCTGGTTCATAGGATATACGCTGTTATTTATCCCGGTCTGGTTATACATATGCTCCGGTAATTACTTTTTCCCACAGAAAAGCAGGAGCAGCTGGCTGGATCTGAACGGCATAGAATACCTTTTCTATGGCTGGACAGCCTACTGTGCATTTCTGGTGCTGTGTGCAGTATTCCACATAATATTTTTCATTGTCAAAAAGATCAGGTCAAAGAAAAACAGTCCTGATCCATCTGATTAATTTCTTTTTAAGGAGGTCAAACATATGGAAACTATCACCGAGGAAACCATCTACAAACAGCTTTCAGGCAGCGCTGCCGGAGCAATCGCAGCAGTTCTCACAGGCGGCGTGATCGTGGGAGGATGCACTGTTTTCTGCGGCACACAGCTGGGCTGGACCAATCTGCTCACAGTCATACTTCTGGTACTGCTGGCATTGTGTGCAGCACTTCTTGTCTACTTCATCATAAAAGCAGTAAGAGTAAAAAAACACCCTGTATTCCAGCGATACGGAAACGCTGCGATACTGGCACAGAAAATCAACAACGGCATGAAGGATCCGATATATCTTGCAAGAGCATTCGGAGGAAACTCCCCTTTTGCTACACTTATGACCAAGGATTTCATAGTTTCCGGAACTGAGCTTGTAAGCTTTATGGAACTGAAAGATCTCCGCAGTGTACAGGCCGGCTCTTTTGGTCAGTACCACAGAATTGCAGTAGGCGATCCGCTTCTTACCGCAGGCTCAGTCGCAGCCAATAAGATCGGTGACAGATATCTTGAATCCAAGGGGATAAACAGTCAGACCCAGTTCGATATGCTCATAATGAAGGACAATAACGGCAAGCAGCACAACTACAGCGTCCAGCATAAGGACATGGAATATGTACTTGGTATGCTGCAGAAGGTCGCTCCCCATATCCGTTTTGAACAGTAATAAAAAAGTAAACACCGGCACTGCCTGAGATATGGCGATGCCGGTGTTTTTATTATGTCATATACTCTCCGTAAGATCAGTTTTTCGGAGCCAGACTTGTAACTATTCCAAGAAGGAATCTCTGTATCTGTAAAGCATCCTGAGGAGTGATACTGCTTGTGCTGTTTTCATAGACATTTGCATTTACCCAGCCCTGCTGCTTTATATGAGTGCTTTCGGTACCCTCAAGGCCATAGCGGTCAGGATTAGAAAGCGCCTGCATAATAATAACTGCATCGTTCATCTTTACGGTATTGTCACCGTCAGCGTCGCCCCAGACAGTAGGCTGTACATTCTGAGTTGTGGTAGTCTCAGCCGTTGTGGAAGCAGTTGTTGTGGTAGTTGTAGTAGTAGTCACTGCTGTAGAAGTAGTAGTCGTAACAGCCGGAGCAGATGAAGTAACATAGTCATCAACTATACCAGCCCAGAATTTTCCTATCTTCTCATATCCTCCTGAATTGGGGTGGAGCTTGTCACTGCCTATATCGTTCATACCGTCAAGGCAGCCGTGAACATCAGCAAATCTCACATTCTTTCCGGAGGAAGCGTACTCGTCAGCCACCTTCTTCACTGTATTGTTATAGCCGGCGATGCGCTGAGCATTTCCGCCGTATTCAGTGAACTCAGGGATAGAGCCCATGAATATCATACCATCTGACGGCAGCTCACTCAGCATATAGTCAATCAGAGAGTGGAGGTCTTTTTCGCACTCGCTGAGATTACGGTTAGCAGTCATATCATTCGTACCGATTATAAGCAGTACGATATCGGGCTTTGCACTGGCAACTGCATTCTTGCTCCTGAGCTTTTCAAGGAGACCGTTCTCGCCCCAGCTGGGGACAGGATATTTCTGAACGATAGTATATCCGCTGTAACCCGCATTATTATCATCGTAACGTAAATCCTGGCCATTGTAATTGAATGAAGCTGACTCCTTTCCCTCAGGGCCTACCATGTCTATCTGAGTATAGCCCTTTTCCCTCAGGAAATGGTGCAGGTACTTTCTGTATCCGCCTGTATCTCCGAGGCCGAATGTGATCGAATCACCAACAGGCATGATCCTGATAATACCATCCTTGCTGAGGCCGTCACGAGGATCGGTTTCCGGACTTTCCACAACTCCCTGACCGGTAACGACCTTTGAAGGGATATAAGCCTTTGATGCCTGTACCTGATCCACATAGAAATCACAGAGATCACCGGAGTCCTCAGGTGTCTCGAAATAGAGGAAAAGATCGCCTTCCTTTTCGGGGATAGTAAATGCCACATTCTCTATCTTTGTCCACTCACCGCTCTTTGCTTTGCAGTCAGCAACATGATTATAGGAAGCACTATCCCCCTCTGCCTGCTGAAGTGACATCTGAATAGTCACATCAGAACCGCTCTTCTGAAGAACTGCCGCACTGAAGCTGTAGGTCTCACCGGGAATGAATAGATCGGATGAAAGCTGTATCAGACAGCCGTTCCACTCTCTTTCTCTTTCCGAAACAAACAGTGAGCCTAAATCAGAATAGTAGTTCTTATGATCTATTTTGATAGCAGCGCTTCCTCTGCCTGTCCAGTTGCCTTTACCATCCTCGAAGCCTTCAACGAAATAATCGTCATAGGGATATGGTTCGGTTTCCTTAGGCTTAGTGGTCGTTGTAGTTACAACCGGCTTAGCAGTAGTTGTAGTGACAGGAGCTGCCTTGCCTGCCCAGAGAATGGAATTATCGTTGATAACTGACATCATAGTGTCGATAACACCTTCTGAGGCTGAATACCAGCGGTTATTTCTTCTGTCAAGATATCCGTGGGATTCGCCGCCGTTTCCGCCCTCGACATTATTATCCCAGAGTATGCATGGGATACCGGCTTTCTTGGCCTGTGTGATATAATCCTTTGCCCAGGCCTTTCGGGCACTGAGATTATTGAAGTTGGAAGCACTGAATTCACCGATGACTACCGGGATATTCTTTTCATCCTCAAGCTGCTTGAGTCCGCTGAAGAATGAGTTTATGGAGTCGGTATAATTCTCGCCCCAGCCGCTCTGTCCGGGATAATTGTGATTGGAGTATGAATCCTCTGCCATAGTGAAATAATAGGGCAGATAAGCGTGTACAGAGTATGCAACATTTCCGCAGTTTGAGGGGAAAGTGACTGCTCTTATAGATTTCATATCCGAAGAAGCACAGTAGCCCGGCAGCATAAGGAGACGCTCCTTGTTGGAATCCGAACCCTGCCTGCGGACAGTTTCAACGAATTTCGCATTGAGCTTATTTATGTAATTCCATGAGTAGCCGTTATCGCCCTCACCGTTTCCCCACTGGCTGACTGAGGGATTATCAGTCTGACGGGGTTCATTCAGTCCCTCAAATACCAGATGCTGGTCGTAGTCCTTGAACTCCTCTGCGACCTGTCTCCATATAGCAGAGATCTTTGCCTCCGCATTCTGATAGGTCTGGTCAGTAAAACGTGAAACGTTTACCCAGTCCTCATGGTGAACATTGAGGATAACATACATATCATCGTCGATACAGTAGTCAACGACTTCCTTAACTCTTGCCATCCAGGCGCTGTCGATATTATTGTTCCCGTCAAGATGAGGATACCATGTTGTAGGGATCCTTACCGTATTGAAGCCCTTCGCCTTAACAGTATCTATCATCGCCTTAGTTGTCTTCGGATTGCCCCAGCTTTCCTCTGTACGGACACCTGTATAACCATTACCGCCGGTAGCATCAAGGCTGTTGCCTAAATTCCAGCCTATCTTCATTTCACGGGTGATCTCAAAGGCATTCATACCGCTTGCTGCGTCGGCTTCCTTCACTTCAGTGATGTAAGTGAAATGCAGACTTGTCAGCATACAGGCAGCTGCCGCAGCAATACTTACCGTTTTTTTAATGAATGAAATCATTGTTTTACCTCCTTTTTCATACAGCAAATGTCATTATTTCAGAAGTACGCCTGCGCACTCACTGTATTTATCCAAACATTCCAAAAAGCAGTGCCCGCTTGCGCAGGCTCTGCTTTTCTTTTACAATCGGTCTCAGAAACCGCCTTGATCGATAAGCATTTCCCTGAGCATTGTCATATCAAATCCGTCGATCATAGCATCAGAAGCAACATCAGCTGCATAGGCCTGCTCGCCGTTGAGAGTTCCCATACCAAGAATCTGCTTTCTCATAAGGAGCAGATCAGCAACACCGATATTTCCGTCCAGATTAATATCGCCCTTCTTGCCTGTAACAGAAGCACTTTCTGTCTCCAGAGGTCTTATGATGATGCAGCAGACATTAATTGCCTTATCATCGGAGCGGAAGTTCAGTGTAAGCTCGCCGTCAACTGCCTTGGCGGTGCCTTTTACAACAGTTCTGTCTGTAGGAGCATTTTTAGCAACAACGCTCTCCCCTGCCTTGCCGTAGTTTGCATATACTGTAGGAGACTTTGAGCAGCCCCACGGGTCACAGAAGCACATCTCTACAGAATAAGTACCGTCAGGCAGCTCGAAGCTGTAATCCAGATGACGAGCGATATTGTTTTCATACTGATTCTTGGTATAGCGGAAGCTTGAGGACTTATCCGCACCGTCAGTGGTATTAGCCTCATCGCACCAGCTGTTTGCTGTATACAGTCCGCTGCTTCTTGAAGAGCCGTTATACTGATCGGTAGGATCGTCTATAAGGCCCCATTTCTTTCCGGAAACCTCATCAGCCCCGAAAAGCTGTTCTGTTACACAGTTATACATACCCAGCTTGTCACGGCCGGTAACAGTGCTTGAATTATGGTCGCCGCAGTCAACATAGTATGCTATGCTGCTGTCGTACTCATAGAGAGGACGAACAGCCTCCATATAGATGAAATCGCAGACCTTTGCTGATTCCTCACCGTCGATATCGGAGGAGAATGTAACATCTATTACACTGCGCTCAGTTCCGTCAGCAGTAAGCGAATAAATGCAGCGGTCACGGACATCCTGCGGGATAGTCAGCAGCAGGTCGTAAACATCATCATTGCCCGAATAATCAAGCTCTCCTGCCCAGAGGACTGAATCTCCGGCCCTTACACGAAGGCTCTTGCCGTTGTCAGCCTTACGCAGCTTAACATGGAGCCTGAGTACAGGAGCAGTATCATCCACAGCCATTCTGTATGTGAACCATCCGCCATTGCGTACATAGCGGTATGTACTGTCGTTGGTAACACCTACTGAGTAGGCCTCGACCATACCGTGCAGGTTATCGCTCTCATACTGGCCGTATCCGGGCTGTACAGTGTCGGTAACAGAAGTCTTGGCACGGGGAAGCTTCTCCTCGATAACAGTACCGTTGGGAACGAACTTCCAGTATATTCCGTAACGCTGCTGATACTGTTTGTAGTGAGGGGTGAATGTGAGGGATGTATTTGTGTCCTTAAGGGTGAATTTCATAGTGCCCTTTTCACGGACGAGATGCTCGTCTATCTCAGCCATGAAAGAGGCTACAGACTGACCGGTCTTATTGAGCTTTATAGTTTCGCTTGCGACCTTCTTCTCCTTTGGAATGGTTACCCACATACCTGTGCTGTCGGTCTTCATATCATCCTTGCCCAGCTCAGCACTGAGTACCAGAGGACCGAATCTGAAGCCGTAAACATCGGGAGAATCCGGAAGCGGATAAGCTCTTACCTTTGAGGGAACAGTCAGCTCGATAACATCTCCGTCTGAGAAATTGCCAGAAACATCGGCATAACCGTTAACATTCTTATAATTGTATTTAGAGCCGTTCACTGCCACATTCATAGTTCCGTCTATCCAGTCAGGGATACGGAAGCGAAGGTCCAGCGGAGCGCTGCCCTTTACAGTGAACTTTACAGATACGTCATCAGGTACAGTACTCTCCTGAGTTATGGTAACGCCCTTTTCCTCCCAGTTAAGAATTGAGCTCTGATAGAAGTTTACATAAAGTGAGTCATCATCGTGCATATATATGGTATCACCAAGCTTGGTAAAGCTCTCCATACCGCTTCCTGTACAGCACCAGAACTTATCCCAGCGTGTGCTGTAGACCTTGAAATATCCTGTAGCCATAGGCTGGAAATAGGTAGTCATACCGGTCTCAGGGTTCTGTGAGGAGAGAATGGAGTTGTAGTAGGTATTCTCATAGAAGTCCATATACTTGCTGTCATGAGTGATCTTGAAGAGCTCTCTTGAGAGCTTGAGCATATTGTAGGAGTTACAGGTCTCGCAGTTGCAGTTTGTTCTCTCGCCGTCGAGAATATCGTCCTTGCCGAAGTGCTCCCACTCGCTGTTTCCGCCGGTGATATAGGTATGGTGTGTAGTGACCATATCCCAGAAAAGCTCCGCATATTTAAGGTATGCAGAAGCGTCCACTCTCTGACCGTTGACAGTTTTACCGTCAAGAACGGTATAGCGTTTCAGCGCACCGATGAACTTAGGTATAGTTGTATTGGCATGGCGGTTATTCAGCACATCACGTCCGCCATTAGCTACCTTCTGGAAGAGCGCATCCTCATCGAATACATGAGCAGCAGCAGCATGGCTGTCCTTGCCGGTAACAGCATAGAGGTCATACATACAGTCGTTCATTCCGCCGTACTCGATAGAAAGGACAGTATTCCTTGTCTGTGAGCTCCACTTGCTTACTCTGTTGTAGACCCAGTCTCCCAGAGCCGAAGCGACGTTCTTTGCCGGAGCATAGCCTGTAGCTTTATAAACATCCACCAGGCCGGCTATAAGCTTGTGCATTGTATACCACGGCACCCATGCGTCATCGAATATATTGGCCTTGCCTATCTCAACACGGTCAAACTGACGCTCAACGTTTCCGTCGGAAGGAACAGGAGCTGCCCAAAGGAAGCCTGTCTTGCCCCTGGGGTGATCCTGACACTGCTTCATGCCGTCGATCAGCGTAGTTATACGCTTATAGAGAGCATTTTTCTGATCTGAAGTAATAGCCGGGTCAAGATAAGCCTGAGCTATAGCAGTAAGATAGTGACCTACGCAGTGGCCGGCGATATTGGTATTCTCCCAGCCGCCGTAGCGTTTTGCACCGTTTGTGCTGAGACCTGCATTCTCACGGAATCCGGCAAGCAGCTTCTCTGTATCAAAAGAAAGCAGATAATCCATTTCCTTGCTGAAAGCGTTGGTGCAGTATTCGTCAGTCATTTTCACGTCTGCAAGCGAGAAGTCAACGATGTCATTTCCTTCTGCCGCAGCTCTGATCTTTTGCTCCGCCGGTACATAACCAAGACTGCATACCATTGCGGCTGCAGAACAGGCGGAAACGATTTTTTTCAATAAGCGCTGTTTCAACTTAATACCCCCTTAGTATATCAGCTTATTGCAGCTCCCGGAAGAGCTCGTCTCATCCGGGCAGTACTTTTCCTAAAAAGTACACTTCTGTTTTAAGTATATTGTTTTTCAATATTCAAGTCAACTAACAAAACGAAGAAATAGTGGATAAAATTAATTGTTTTTGAATAAAATTATGTTTATAACTGATTCTGACATTGCAGCTCAGCTTAAACCGATCCAAAAACTGACCGCAGTATGGTGAGGGTGCTCCCCTACCGCAGTCATTTCCGTCATACAGATATTCTAAAAGTATATAAAACCGTTCATTTCTGAGAGGACATATTGAGATGAAAGGAGTGATCCTCACCGTAGTAATTCCTGTATTGCAGCGGAGTCATACCTGCAATTTTCCTGAAAGCCGCTGAAAAAGCGCTCTGTGATGAAAACCCCAGAGACACTGCTATCTCCGAGATAGGGAAGTCCGAGAACATCAGGATATTCTGTGCGGTGGTTATCTTGGCCTTCAATACAAAGGCTTTGAACGTGACCTTCATCTCCCTTGCAAAAAGCTTTGAAAGATAACTTGGATCCAACTTTTCATGGTCAGCCGCCATTTGAAGTGTAAGGTGCCCGCCAAGATTGCGATAGATATAGTCTACAGTCCTTCTTATATGGAGCGACACACCCTCGCCGTTTCTGATCTCACGCATACGCTCTGCAAAATCCAGCATCATCGCACCTGTAAGCTCGACTATATCCTGCGGATCACGGCAGCTGTCGCACCTTCTTATATAAATATCACTGAGGGTGTAGGCGATATTATGCTTCATGCCGCCGTCAATGCAGATTCTTGCTATGATCCCGGTGCCTATGACAAAGTGATACTGATTATTTCTCAGCAGGTTCTCGGAAAGTCTGCCCTTGCCCTCATAATAGTGCTCTTTTATTTCAGCAACAGCCTCCTTCACCTTTTCCACATTACCGTTTTTTATGTCGTCATATCTGGCGAATTCGCTGTTTATCTCAGTTCGCTTAAAGTCCTCCTCGATCTGAACGAAAAGTCTGTAATTAAGTTCACGGTTGGTATTCATAAAAAGATCACCTCCAACATAACTATGCCATATTTTTGATAAAAAGTCAATAGAATTGATATAACTCGCAGACCTTTACGGATATAATACCAGTAGAATCTGAAATAAGGGGTGGTCAGTATGAAAAATACAACAGATTTTACTCAGGGCAGAGTAAGCAGCTCCATACTGCGTTTTTATTTTCCCATGCTTGCAACTGCAATGCTTCAGCAGTTTTACTCATTTTCCGATACAGCCATAGTGGGAAAGGGTCTGGGTGACAATGCTCTTGCAGCAGTAGGAAATATGTCATCTCTGTGCTTCCTGATAGTTGGCTTCTCAATGGGACTTTCCAACGGCTTTTCCGTACTCATTGCACATCACTTCGGAGAAAAGGACTTTCCGAAGCTCCGCCGCACATTTGTCTCAATGATACGTCTTGCCTTCGCTATAACAGCAGTTCTCACCTTGCTCAGTGTGATCTTCCTCCGCCCTGTTCTGCTGCTGCTCAGAACGGATGAAGTCATACTCCATGACAGCCTGACTTACGGATATATCATTTTCGGCGGACTTTTTGCGACTATCGCATACAATATGAGTGCCGGCATACTCCGCTCACTGGGAGACAGCAGCACACCTCTCAAAGCTATCATAATCTCATCTGTTCTGAATATCATACTTGACAGTATATTTATATTCGTCCTGAAAACCGGTGTCAGCGGTGCAGCAGCAGCCACTATCTTCTCGCAGGTAGTTTCGGCATCAGTTTGTATCAAAAAGATAATCGGGATAGATTTCCTGAAAACCACTGCTGAGGATAAGGTCCATGACTTGTCACTGTATATCAGGCTGATGAAAAACGGCATCCCCATGGCACTGATGAATTCGATCACAGCTATAGGATGCATGGTGGTACAGTACTACGTCAACGGCCTCGGAGTTGCCTTCACCTCCGCTTATTCAGCCTGCAGCAAATACATCAATATGTTCATGCAGCCTGCCTGCACTGCCGGCTATACTATCTCAGCCTATGTGGGACAGAATTTCGGTGCAAAGCGATTCGACCGTATCCGTCAGGGACTTCGCATCTGTCTTATGATCGCAGCAGTCTCCTATCTGATGCTGGGTTCGGTAATGTTCTTTGCTCCCCGCTGGCTCGCCTCACTTCTTCTTCAGGGCAGCGAACAGATAACCTACGCTGCACAGTTCCTTCCCATATGCGGAGCCATGCTGTTTGCAGTAGATATGCTGTTTGTTATCCGCAGTGCAGTTCAGGGTATGGGATTCCCTCTCATGCCTATGATATCAGGAATACTTGAAATGGTACTGCGTATCGGCACAATATCCCTGCTGATAGGAAGCCTCAGTTTCCGGGCTACAGCCATTGCAGAGGTAATGGCATGGTGCGGTGCACTCGCACTTAACACCGCTGCCTTCATATATATTTTTGCAAGAGAAAGCAGAAACTATGGGCAGTCATCCCCAGCGCCCCAAGCCAGCAGAAGCCGCAAGCATGACCGTCATTCATATTCCTGTGTATAAACAGGAGCATCGGGACAAAACCACAACTTCTTCATTTACAATAAAAAACTGACCGGAGGAACTCCCTTCGGTCAGTTTTTTTAAACCTTAATGTATTTACTTTTTGAGCTTTGCACCGTCTTTGAAGGCCTCACCGACTCTGCCGCCCACTTTATAGTAGCCATGTGTATAAGGATCAAAAGCGATAGCATTCACAGCATCTATATCCACCTTATCATCCTTCATTACCTTCTCATCAGCAGTAACGTTCACTACCTTGCCTATGACACCAAGGCCATATGTGCTATCCTGATATTCGATGAATTCGCACTCCAGAACAACAGGGAAATCTGTAAGTATGGGAGCATCTACAAGCTCTGACTTCTCAGCAGAAAGTCCTGTTGCAGCAAGCTTATCTGAAACGCTCTTTCCGGAAACGATACCGAAATAATCAGCCTCAACAACGTGTTTCGCATCAGCTATAGCTACAGTAAAGCCCTTTCTCTTTTTAATATTTGAAACAGTATGATGAGTTTCAGTCAGATTAAGAGCCACGATATCTCTCTCGACCATAGTTCCCCAGGCCGCATTCATCACGTTGACAGTTCCGTCCTCATTGTATGTGGCGATAAGAAGTACAGGCATAGGGAATATAGCCTCAGTTGTTTTAATGTTCTTTCTCATAATAATGCTCCTTTTTTATCAGATTTCAGCGGACAGACAAGGCTTTCTCTTATTTTATTATACAATAGATACAGGAAAAAAGTCAAGGGAAGATGAGCGTTCATTTATAGGCTTCTCACGTTTTCAATAAAACAGTGACATTTGTCACTGAGGAAATGACAAATTACCTCTATACTTTTTTATAGGAAGGAGTATAATTTTATTAAAGGATATTATCAAAAGGGAGGTAACTTTATGAAAAAGCTGATATCATTAATAACAACAGCAATTCTTGCGGCGTAAATGGTAACGTCGTGCGGAAAGAACAATGACAGCAGTCAGACAGGACACAAATGGCAGAAGTCAGAAACACTAAATGAATGGCAAAAAAACCTTCTTGAA
>DFHF01000011.1 GCA_002371825.1 Ruminococcus flavefaciens
CAGATATATGTACCAAATAAACTTGTTAATATTGTTGCAAAATAACGAATTTTTTACTGGCTGAAAAAAAGCTTGACATTTTTAAAGAAATGTGCTAATATAATATTATATTATTTCTATATCTGCTGTGATTTTCAGGGTAATAGATGACTGACACTCTATATGAGTGATTAGTATAAATGTACGGGGGTTGCTTCGTACTACCTCTGAATAAGGGAGGGAAAGATAAGTGGCAGAAGTTCGTGTTGGCAAAAACGAATCCTTAGATACAGCTCTTAAGAGATTCAAGAGATCATGTGCAAAGGATGGCGTAATTGCTGAGGTACGTAAGAGAGAGCATTACGAAAAGCCTTCAGTAAAGCGTAAGAAGAAGTCTGAGGCTGCTCGTAAGCGCAAGTATTGATCTTACGAAAAATCTATGTTGATAAAAGCGATCCTTCGGGTTCGCTTTTTCATTTATTGAAGGGAGTTGACAATATAAATGAGTTTCAGACATAAAATAACAAAAACCGACCCGGATCTTTCGTTCCGGAAGACAGTGGATATAAAGCCGGAATTTCTGAAAAAGCTGGGGATAAAGGGACTGATCCTCGATGTTGACAATACCCTCACGACTCACGATAATCCCGTGCCGGCAGAGGGGATAGCAGAATGGCTGGAGAATATGAAGAAAAGCGGGATAAAGCTTATTATCGTATCCAATAATCATCCTGAAAGAGTCAAGCCGTTTGCCGATCCGCTTGGACTTGATTATGTCAGCGACAGCGGAAAGCCTCTGAAAAAAGGCTATATAGAGGCTATGAAACGAATGGGTCTGACAAAGAAGGAGACCGCAGCTGTGGGCGATCAGCTGTTTACAGATATATGGGGCGCAAAGAATGCAGGTATAACATCCATATTTGTACAGCCCATGGAGCTTGAAGGCAGGCACAAGCGCTTCATACGTTTCAAAAGGGTGCTGGAAAAGCCATTCCTGCCGGAAAAATTTATTGAAGATAAAGGAGAAGTTTTATGATAAAGAAGATCCTTGTAATACACGGGCCAAACCTCAATCTTCTCGGAGAGCGTGAGCCCGGAGTATATGGAAATACATCCATAAGTGTGCTTAACAGCAATATAATCGACAGAGCAAAGGAACAGGGACTGGAATGCGAGATATTCCAGTCAAATCATGAGGGAGCAATAATCGATAAGCTCCATGCTGCAAGAACGGCATTTGACGGAGTAATTATTAATGCAGGAGCGTACACTCACTACAGCTATGCTATCCGTGATGCTATCGCAGCAATAAAGATCCCGTGCATAGAGGTGCATATCAGCAATGTATTTGCAAGGGACGAGTTCCGTTCAAATTCAGTTATAGCGCCGGTCTGCAAGGGAAGCATAAGCGGTTTCGGATTCGGAAGCTACTATCTTGCTGTACAGGCACTTGCAGAGCTTTAAGGAGGCAATTTTTACATTGGCACGTTTTGAGAAACTTTTCAAGGAGTTTAATGGTGCAGACTGTGCACTGATAACCTCCGATATAAACAGAAGATATTTCACAGGCATGAGATCATCGGCAGGTGTAGTGCTTGCTTTTCCGGAAAAGGCCTATCTTATCATAGATTTTAGGTATATCGAGAAGGCAAGAGCAACAGTGACAGCAGCAGAGGTCATAGAGCTGAAGCGACTCTTCCCGCAGCTGATGGAACTGATAAAAAAGCATGGTGCAAAGAGCATGGCTATAGAATCTGAGACCATGACTGTGAAAGAGCTCAACGGCTACAGACATTTCTTCTCATCCCTTGATATAATCGACACAGATGAACTGAGCAATGCGATCAACAATCTGAGAATGATAAAGGATGAAGAGGAGATAGAGTGTATTCGCAAGGCTCAGGAGATAGCCGAGACAGCACTCGAAGAGCTTCTTCCCTTCATACGTCCCGGAGTAACAGAGCGTGAGATAGCTCTTGAACTGAACAGACTTATGTTCCAGCATGGTGCAGAGGATCTTTCATTTGATACCATAGTTCTCTCCGGAGCCAATACATCCATGCCTCACGGTGTACCGTCGGACAAGAAGGTGAAAAACGGAGAGTTCGTGCTCATGGACTTTGGTGCGGTATGGAACGGCTATCACAGCGATATGACCCGAACAGTTTGCGTCGGAGAACCCGATGACGAGATGAAAAAGGTCTATGATATAGTCCTCAGAGCCCAGCTTGCAGGTATAGAAGCAGCAAGAGCAGGTATAACCGGAAGTGAGCTTGATGCAGTGGCAAGGGAAATAATCACCGCAGAGGGCTACGGAGAGGATTTCGGACATTCTCTTGGCCACGGAGTAGGACTTGAGATACATGAAAAACCCAATGCATCACCGAATTACAAGATACAGCTCCCGGCCGGAGCCGTAGTAACTGTAGAACCCGGCATATACATAGCCGGAAAATTCGGAGTACGCATTGAAGACTTTGTCATAATAAACGAAAATGGATGCGAAAATCTGACAAAATGTAATAAAAATCTCATAACTTTGTAATAATCTCGATAAGGGTATTGCAAAATCTATGAAAATATGGTAAAATAAGCTATAATCTATATTTTGAAAAATACGGAGGTATTTCTAATGATTTCAGCAGGAGATTTCAGAAACGGCGT